>NZ_JBHYJC010000002.1:0-534510 GCF_042749045.1 Streptomyces sp. NPDC059008
GGTTGATAGGCCAGATATGGAAGCGCCGTAAGGTGTGGAGTTGACTGGTACTAATAGGCCGAGGGCTTGTCCTCAGTTGCTCGCGTCCACTGTGTAGGTTCTGAAGTAACGACCTGTGTCCGTGCCGGGTTGGTTAACTTCATAGTGTTTCGGTGGTCATAGCGTTAGGGAAACGCCCGGTTACATTCCGAACCCGGAAGCTAAGCCTTTCAGCGCCGATGGTACTGCAGGGGAGACCCTGTGGGAGAGTAGGACGCCGCCGAACAAATTTTGATAAAGCCTCGTTCCCCGAGTTTCGACTCGGGGAACGAGGCTTTTTTGCGTTTCCGGCCTTTGTGTTTCGGGAGCGGAGGTGCCAGGGGAGCGGGGGACGGCAACGGTGGTGATGCCGTTGCGTACGGCGGGTGGCAGGGGGGAGCGGTGTCGGGGGGAGGCCGAGCCGGGGCAGGGCGCGGTGGGCGCAGTGCCGGGTGGCGGTGAATTCGTGGGGGCGCTTGGCGCCGGCGTGGGCGATGGCCCGTTCCTCGGCGGGGAAGAGGGCGGGGGCGATGTGCGCCGGGTGGGGGGCCGGTCGGGGTCGCCGAAGGCGTCCTCGCCCACCGCGGTCGTGGGAAGAACGGCTTCGATCATCTGCAACTCCTCGTTCTCGCAGGTCGGTTGGGGGTGGGGGGCGGGTTTTGGCGCTGGTGGGCGGCGCGGGAAAGTTGGCGTTGTTTTTCTAGGTCGCGTGACCTAGTCTCGTCCGTGTGGACGATGACATCCAGCTTGATGTGACAGGGCCGGTCCTGGTGGTCGGCGGCTACGGCACGGTCGGCGGGGATCTGGCGCGGCTTGCGGCTCCCTCGTGGCCGCTGCTGCTCACGGGGCGTACCCCGGAGCGTGGACAGGCGCTGGCCGATGAGGTCGGTGCGTCGGTGCGGCGCTGGGATCTGAGCGATCCGGAGCCCTTTTCGGCCAAGGTGCGGGCCGTGATCAGCACGGTGAACGACCCCGAGGACCGGGTGCTGCTGGCCGCGATCCGGGGCGGTGTCCCGTACGTGGACATCACGCGCTGGACGGCGCGACTGCAGCGGGCCACGGCGGTGGCGGCGGTGGAGTCGGTCAAGGCGCCGGTGCTGCTGTCGTCCAGTTGGATGGGCGGGGTGACCGGGCTGGTCGCCGCGGCGCTGGCGGCGGAGGTCGGCGGGGCGTCGGCGGTGGAGATCGCCATCCGCTACGACCTCAAGGACCGGGCGGGCACCGACTCGGTGGAGTTCATGGACCGGCTGGGCCTGGACTACGAGGTGACCGAGGGCGGCCGGCGACGGATGATCATGCCGCTGAGCGGTGCCGGGTACGTGGACATCGGCGGGCACCGGACCAAGGTCGCGCGGATCGACACGCCGGAGCAGTTCACGCTGCCGCTGGTGCTCGGTGTGGACACGGCCCTCACCCGGATCGGGTTCAGCGCCAACTCCTCTACGTCCACCCTGTTGGCGCTCAAGAAGACCGGGTTCTTCCGGTGGGGGCGTGGGGACCGCTTCGAGTCGACGCGCCGGTCGATGCTGTACTCGCCGGGCGAGGGCGGCAGCGCGTTGCTACGGATCGATGTGCGGGGACGGGGTGGTCAGCGCCGTTCGGCGACGCTCACCGATCCGGCCGGGCAGGCGCATCTCACCGCGCTGGGCGGACTGTTGGGGCTGCGCCGGGTGCTGGGTGAGGACGGGGCCGCCGCGCCGCAGGGGGTGGCCTTCCCCGAGATGACGCCGGTGCCGCAGGACGTCGTCGCCGCGCTGGAGAAGGCGGGCGTGAAGGTCGAGGTGTCATGACGGAGGAGAAGGGGCCGGGTGCCGCCGGGAAGGGCTCGACGCTGACCCGGCAGGGCAGCATCCGCCGGACGAGTCTGCTGGACGCGGCCGAGGCGGTGCTGGTGGCCAAGGGCTCGGATGCCTCGTTGCGGGCCATCGCCGGTGAGGCCGGGGTGCGGGTCGGGCATCTGCAGCACTACTTCCCGACCAGGGCCGATCTGATCAAGGCCGTACTGGAGCGGGCGCTGGAGCGTTCGCTGGAGCGGCTGGCCGAGACGACGGGGCTGCGCACGGTGCGCGACGACCCGTCGGCACTGGAGAGCCCGGCGGGGCCGGCGGACCCCGACGAGGTGGTGGCCGTGGTCCTCGCCGAGCAGGAGGATCCGCAGCTGGTCCGCCTCTACGTCGAGGTGTGGGCGCTGGCGGCGCGGGACGAGGAGATCGCCGCGGTGGTGCGGGAGTTCTACCGCAAGTACGTCGCCCATGTGGAGGCGTTCGTCCAGCAGGGGCGGCCGGACTGGTCCGGTGAGCTCTGCCGGGCCAGGGCCGAGACGTTCGTGGCGCTGGTGGAGGGGGCGGCGCTGATGCGGTCGGGGATCGCCGGCAGCCGGTCGGCCGCGATGGACGCACAACTGGCGTTCTTCGCCGTGCAGTTGCTCCGGGACTGAAGGGCCCGGGGCCATCTAGGGGGGATCTGTACATGACCGAGGTAGTGGATCTGGCCGAGCTCGCTTCGACGGCCGGACTGGAGCAGGAGCTGGACCGGCTCGCCGGGAGCCAGGGCATCATCCGTACGCGGCAGCTGAACGGGCAGGAGACCTGGACGGTTCTGGGGGCGGGGCTGACGCGGGAGCTGCTCGGCGATCCGCGGCTGTCCAACGACGTGCACGCGCACGCCCCGCACGGGGCGCTGGTCCCGGGCATGGCCGTGATGCTCCTGGAGCAGGACGACCCCGGGCACGCTCGGAACCGGCGGCTGGTGAGTGCGGCCTTCGCCTCGCGGGCGGTGCGGCAGCTGGAGCCGCGCATCGAGGAGATCACCCGGCAGCTGTTGGACAAGCTGGGGGACCGCGGTACGGCGGACTTCATCGAGGAGTTCACCTATCCGATGCCGCTGGAGGTGATCTGCGAGCTGCTGGGGGTGCCGGCCGAGGACCGGGAGCCGTTCCGCAAGTGGGCGATGGACATCTCCGCGGCGCCGTCCGCGGAGGCGATGCAGTCGGCGGCGGTGGAGCTGTTCGGCTACTGCATCGGGCTGATCGGCGCCAAGCGGGAGCGGCCCACCGAGGACCTGCTGAGCGAGTTGATCGCCGCCCGGTTCGAGGACGGCGGTGCGCTGAGCGACGAGGAACTGTCGTCGTTCGCCGCGGTGTTGCTGATCGCCGGGCATGACACGGTCACGAATCTGCTGGCGAACGCGCTGCACGATCTGCTGGCCCATCCCGGGCAGCTGGCCGCGCTGCGTCGCGATCCGTCGCTGGTGGGTGCGGCGGTGGAGGAGGCGCTGCGCTTTCGGGGCTCGGCGATGACCACGGTCAACCGGGTGGCGCGCGAGGACATCGAGGCCGGGGGCGTGACGATCCGTGCGGGGGAGCTGGTCCGCTTTCTGCTGAACGCGGCCAACCGCGATCCCGAGGTGCGGGCCGATCCGCATGCGTTCGACATCCACCGGGCGACCGCACAGCATGTGGCGTTCGGGATGGGGGCGCACTTCTGCCTGGGGCAGCGGCTGGCCCGCCAGGAGGCGACGATCGCGCTCACCGAGATTCTGCGGCGGTTCGGCACGCTGGAGTTGGCGGTGCCGGCCGAAGAGGTGCGGTGGCTGCCCTCGGATGCGATCCGGGGCCTGGTCGAGCTGCCGCTGCGCTACGCGCGCTGAGGAGTGGGGGAGTGGGCAGGGTGAAGATCACTGTGGATCACGGGCTGTGCGACGGGCTCGGGCAGTGTGCGCTGGTGGCGCCCGAGGTGTTCGCGCTGGACGACGACGAGCGGCTGGTGGTCGCGCCGGACCCGGCTCCTGAGCTGGCCGGCAGGGTGGCCGCGGCGGCGCGGGCCTGCCCGGTGCGGGCCATCTCGGTCGAAGGGGCCTGACCTTGCGCGACGTGGTCGTGGTGGGGGCCGGTCTGGCGGGTGTGCGGGCCGGCGAGTCGCTGCGGGCGCAGGGGTTCGCCGGCCGGCTGACCCTCGTGTCGGACGAGCGGGAACTGCCCTACGACCGGCCGCCGCTGACCAAGCAGCTGGTGTCCGGGACGTTGACGGAGGCCGATGTCCGGCTGGCGGGCGCCGAGGACTTCGGCGCCCGCTGGATCCGGGGGGTCGCGGCGGTGGGACTGGACCGGGAGCGGCGGCGGGTCCGGCTGGCCGACGGTACGGCGCTGCCGTACGACGGGCTGGTGCTGGCGCCCGGCGCCAAGGCCAGGTCCTGGCCCGGGGCGCCGGTGCCGGCCGGGGTGCTGACGGTGCGGGGGCTGGCGGACGTCCGTGCGCTGCGGGCCGAAGTGGCCGGCGGGGCCCGTGAGGTGGTGGTCGTCGGGGCCGGGTTCGTCGGGGTGGAGCTGGCGTCGTCGCTGAGCGGGCTGGGTGTGCGGGTGACGCTGGTGGAGCCGTCCGATGCGCCGCTGCGGGCGCTGGGCGGGGTGGTCTCCGAGGTGGTGGCCGTGGCGGCGCGCCGTGCGGGGGTGGTGTTGCGGCTGGGCGTCGGCGTGCGGGGGTTTCGGGCCACTGGCGGGCGGGTCGGCGCCGTGGAGCTGGTCGACGGGGGTGTGCTGGCCGCGGACTGTGTGGTGGTGGCGATCGGGATGGAGCCCGCGACCCGGTGGCTTGTGGGGTCGGGGCTGGCGCTGCCGGGTGGGCGGATCCACTGTGACGAGCGGCTGTTCGCGCGGGGTGCCGGGGCGCCGGGGGCGCCGGATCACGGGGTGGTGGTGGCCGGGGACGCGGCGTGGTGCGATGCGGTGCGGGGGGCCGACGGGCCGGTTCCGCTGGAGCATTGGAGCAATGCGGCGGCGCAGGGGGAGCTGGCGGCGCGCAATCTGCTGGCCGGGCCGGCGGCGGCGGAGCCGTATGACCATGTGCCCTCGTTCTGGACGGCGGCGTTCGGGCTGCGGATCAGGTCGGTCGGGTTGCCCGGCAGCGGTGACCGGGTGGTCGTGGAGGCGGGGGAGTCGGCCGAGGGCGCGGCGCTGGTGGCGCACTACCGCGGGGACCGACTGGTCGGTGCGGTGAGTGTGAACCAGGGGCGGTTGCTGCCGGCGTACGCGCGGCGGCTGCGCGCGGAGCGGTGCATCGGGCCGGGGGAAAACAAAACCTCGGGAATGTGAACCCGCCGTTAAGGCTCTCATTACCACGGATGCTTTTGGATTAATCCCTTCCGGATGTGATTGGGTCAGGTGACCTATCGCACATTTCCGTGACGGTGCCGGGCGGCTCTGGTAACGTTTTTATCGCGCCTCCAGGAGAGGCGGTGCAGGCCTTGTGGGGGATCACGACGAGGTGCTCGCCGACGATTTCTGGCCTGTTTCTGTATGCAGGTACCGGGGGAACTTTTTCTACGGGGGATGGCATGTGTAGCACCTTCAGCCATGTCTGAATCGGTGTCTGAAATCGGACCTTCCCACAGCTGGGAAGCCTGTTCCGACCTTCTGTTTTTCCTAGGTTGAGTGCGCCGCCACGGCGGCCGTCACCTCTTGTCGGGCACTCCTGACGTGAATTTCTGAACCCTTCGCGCGGACCGACTCAAAGTAGCTCCGGTCTGTTTTGCCGTGGGTTTTTCAGGTCTTACCAGTGCCCTTTGCCGACGCTTTCGTTTCGGTGTCGGCCCATCGCTTCACATGCGCGACGAAGCGCTTCTCCAGGTATCTTCCGCTGCCGTTTCCCTGGATTTTCCATGGCTGGAAACGGCCGCATCCACAGTGCGTATCCATGCGTCCGCAGTGCGCAGAGACGAGGAGAGAACGATGCAGAACCCCTTCGAGACGGAGCAGATCCACGACATTGTGCGCGAGGGCCTGGCGCAGGTCCTGGGCAGCGGTATCGACGAGATCACCGCGGACGCCACCCTCGTCGCCGACCTCGGCGCCGAGTCGCTCGACCTGGTCGAGTTCCGCTTCGAGATGGAGACCAAGCTCGGCGTGGCGCTGCCCAAGTCGAACGTGCTCGACCAGCTGGCGTCGGTGCTCGGCGGTTCGGAGCAGCTCTACGACGAGCGGGGCGGCATCTCCGAGCTGGCCGCCGAGGTGCTGCGGCGCAGCGCGTTCGGCTACTCCGAGGAACAGGTGCACGCCGGGATGCGCCCGTACGAGGTCGCCGGGGCGGCCACCAGCGCGCACTGGGCCGCCTTCACCCACCGGATCTTCGACCACCTGCCCGAGGTGTGCACCGAGTGCGCCGCCGACAAGGCGCAGATCGCCCCCTCCGGCAAGGCCCAGTGCGCCGGTTGCGGCGTGGCGCTGGAGCCGGCCACCGGTGACGAGGTGATGGCGGACGGCGTCCGCGCGGCACTCGAGGCGCTGGGGCACGCCCAGCCCGTCGGCTGAGGCGGCGGGCAGTCGCAGATGGCGCCCGTCGTGCGAAAGGAACCCAAGTGAACCGCCACATACCCCCCGGGGCCGGTCATGAGGTCGTGGTGACCGGGATCGGCCTGGTGGCCGGTCGACTGACCGACCCCGAGTCGTTATTCGACCATCTCGCGCAGGGACACACGCTCATCACCGAGCACCCGCTCCACAAGGAGTGGGGAGTGCCCTGCGCCGTCTCCGCGCACGTCGACCCCCACGTCCGGCAGGCGCTGGCGGACGCGGTGCCCGAGGAGGCCGGGCCGCTGGGGCCGGCCGGGACGCTCGCCTGGCACGCCGCCGCCCAGGCCTGGGAGCGCAGCGGTCTGCCCCGGCGGCTGGAGAGCGAGCGCGGCGGCGTCTTCCTCGCCTGCAACCGCATGGTCATGGAACCCGCCGAACTGACCGGCCTGGCCGGCCATATCGACTTCGAGGGCGGCGCGCTGGACCTGGACGGCTACCTCGACGAGGGCGGCCTCGACCCGCGGCGCTACGAGCAGATCCAGCCGGACACCGCCACCGTGCGCCTGGCCGACTACTTCGGCGCGGCCGGCGTCCTGGAGACCCACGCCGACGCCTGTGCCGCCGGCGGCATGGCCATCGGCAGCGCCTACCGCTACATCCGCAGCGGAGCGCTGGACGTGGCGCTCGCCGGGGGCGCCGAGAGCCTGACGACGCTGACCTCCGTCGCCGCCTTCCACGGGGTGGGTGCGCTGGCCCCCTCCGAAGGGCGGGACGCCGACCGGATCAGCCGCCCCTTCGACAAGGACCGCTCGGGCTTCGTCATCGGCGACGGCGCCGCCTTCCTCGTACTGGAGTCGCGGGCGCACGCCGAGGCCCGCGGCGCGGGCATCCTGGCGCGGGTCGCCGGGTACGCGGGGGTGACCGAGGCGGTGAAGATGACGTCCAGTTCCCGCGACGGCGCCGACTACGCGGAGTGCATCCGCGCCGCCCTCGCCGACGCCGGGCTCACCCCGGGCGACATCGACCACGTCAACGCGCACGGCACCTCGACCGAGGCCAACGACACCTGCGAGGCCGCGGCGCTGCACACCGTGTTCGGGGAGCGGGCCGCCCGTATCCCGGTCACCGGCAACAAGTCCGCCATGGGGCACTCCCTGGCGAACAGCGGCGCGGCCGAGGCGGTGCTGTCGGTGCTCAGCCTGCAGCGGCAGTCCGTTCTGCCGACCCTGAACTTCACCGAGCCGGACGAGGTGACGCGCGGGCTGGACATCGTCACCGAGCGCCGGGCGGCGCCGGTCAGCGCCGTGCTGTCGAACTCCTTCGGCTTCGGCGGGCAGAACTGCTCGCTGATCCTGGCCAAGGCGGGGTGAGCGGGCGATGACGAACCTGGACGCGGTACGGCTGACCGCACCCGGCCTGTACACGGCGGCGGGCCCGGACCCGGCCGCCCTGTGGGAGGCCCTGGTCGCCGGCAAGGACACCAGCCGGCCGAGCGGACTGCCGGCGTCGCCCTGGCCGGAGGCCGTGAGCGCCTTCCTCGTCGACGACCCCGACGCCGCGACGCTCGGTGTGCACCGCAGGGTGCTGCGCACCTCGGAGAAGCAGGCCCGGATGGCGCTCTACGGCGCCCGGCTGTCGCTGGGCGGCCACACCGGGCCGGTGGGCGGGGAGCGCTGGGGGCTCTACCTCGGACTGCCCACGGTGGACGAGGAGCTGCTGCGGTTCACCGCGCTCGACGGGCTGCGCAGGGCCGCCGGTTCGCCCGACGCGGTGGCGGCGCTCTACGCCCGCGAGGTCCCGCCGTTCAGCGGCCTGTCCCACCTCAACAGCACCGCCGCCGCCCATGTCTCGGCCGTCTTCGGGCTGACCGGGGCGATGGCCGCGTACTCGCCGTTCTCCGACGCGGGGCTGCAGGCCCTGATCGACGGGGTGCTCTCGGTCGTCGAGGACGAGAACGAGGCGGCCGTCATCGGGGCGGTCAGCCCCAAGGTCCATCCGCTGCTGCTGCCGCAGTACGAGGAGCTGGGCTGGGACGGGGCCGCCCCGGGCGAGGGGGCCGCCTTCCTCCTCGCCGCGCGGACCGCGGACGTGCCCGCGGCGGCGGTCCGGCTGGCCGGCTACGGGCGGGCGTTCGGCGCGGACGGCGCGGGCCGGACCGAGGCGATCGCCGAGGCCGTGCGCGCGGCGCTGCGGATGGCCGGCACCGACGCCGGCGGCATCGGCTGGGTGCTGCCGGACGCGGTCTGGACGCCGGACGGGCGGCGGGCCCAGCGCGCCGCGCTCGACGCGGTCTTCGCGGGGGCCGCCGAGCGGCCCGCGGAGTTCACCAGCGCCGCCGTCACCGGCGTGCTCGGACCCGCCCACCCGCTCGCCCATGTGCTGCTGGCGCTGCACGGCCTGGCCGGCGGGCGCCGGCTGGTGGCCGACGGCGCCGCGGTGCGCGAGGAGGACCTGGGCATCCCGCGGGTGCTGGCGCTGGCGTGCGGGGTGCGCGGTCAGGTGTGCGCCGTCGTACTGGAAGGAGGGGACCGATGAGCCGCCGTGTCGTGGTGACCGGCATGGGCGCCGTCTGCGGACTGGGGCTCGACCGGCAGACGGTGTGGGAGGGCCTGTGCGAGGGCCGCTCGGCGATCCGCGCCTGGCGACCGCCGGGCGTGGAGGACTTCCCGGTGCGCTATGCGGCGCCGGTCGACGACGCGGAGTTCGCCCGGCGCCACGGCGCCGACGAGGGCCTGGACCGGCCGATGGAGCGGCGGATGCGGTTCGGCCTGGCGGCCGCCGGGCAGGCGCTGGCCGACGCCGGGCTCGACGCCGGCGACGACGCCGCGCGCCCGCCGGGCCGGGTCGGTACGGCCGTCGGCTCGGGCGTCCCCGAGCGCGACGCCCACGAACTGCTGCACGCCATCGGGGACGACGGGCAGCCCGGCTGGCAGACGCTGTACGACCGGCGCGCCGAACTCGACCGTGCGAGCGGCCTGTTCTGCACCAACGACGCGCTGGCGGCCGGGATCGCCACCCGCCACCGGCTGCGCGGGCCGGCGCTGAACTACAGCACCGCCTGCGCGGGCGCCAGCCACGCCATCGGCCACGGCTTCCGGATGATCCGCCGCGGTGAGGTGGACGCGATGCTGGTGGGCGGCGCCGACTCGGTGCTGAACCTGCCCACGATGACGGGCCTGCACCTGCTGGGCGCGCCGTCGACGTCGGAGCTGTTCGGGGACCGGCTGTGCCGCGCCTTCGACCGCGACCGCAGCGGTCTGGTCGCCGGGGAGGGCGCGGCGATGCTGGTGCTGGAGAGCGAGGAGAGCGCCCGCCGACGCGGAGCGCGGATCTACGCGGAGGTGGCCGGCTTCGGCAGCTCCCTGGACGCGTACCAGGTCACCGCGCCGCATCCGGAGGGCAGGGGCGCGGCGCTGGCGATGAGCCGGGCGCTGGCCGACGGCGGGGTGGAGCCGGACGAGGTGGCCTCGATCAACGCGCACGGCACCTCCACCCCGCTCAACGACCCGGCCGAGACCCGGGCGATCAAGGATGTCTTCGCCCGCGGCGAGCACTACCGCAGGCTCGCGGTCACCGCCAACAAGACCGCCCTGGGCCATCTGATCGCGGCGGCCGGCGCCCCTGAGCTGATCGCCACGGTGCTGTCCGTGCGCGACGGCATCGTGCCGCCGACGCTGAACCTGCAGAACCCGGATCCGGCCTGCGACCTCGACTACGTCCCGGACAAGGCCCGGCACCAGGAGGTGCCGGTGGCAGTGAGCAATTCCTTCGGCTTCGGCGGACTCAACGCCAGTCTGGTGGTGCGCGGTTATGACTCCTGACCCTGCGAACACGAACCCTCCCTCCGGCCCCGCGGACCGCTGGTCCGACCCCGACGCCGTCGTGGTGACCGGTATCGGCGCGGTGCTGCCCACCGGTCGCGGGCCGCAGGCCCTGTGGTCGGCCTGGCGCGCGGCGCAGCCCGCGCTCTCCCCCTACCGGGACCCGTACGTACGGACCGAGAAGATCACCCACTTCGGGCACGTCCCCGACGAGCTGCAGCAGCAGAGTCGGGAGAGCGTGCCGCACAAGCTGCGGAAGTTCGGCACGGCCTTCACCTTCAACGCGGTGCTCGCCGCGCAGGACGCCATGGAGCAGGCCGGTGAGAGCTGGCAGGCGATCCCGGAGGAGCGCCGCGGGCTCTACGTCGCCCAGGACGACTCCACCGAACTGAGCGCCGCCGCCTTCCACAAGGCGCTCGACCGGGCCCGGTCGGACACCTCCCCGCAGGCGGGGGTGGACCTGCAGCGGCTGGTGGCCGAGGCGTTCGGCAACGCCGCCACCTTCAACCCGTTCACCGTGATCAGGGCGCTCAACAACAACACCCTGGCGATGGTCTCCATCGCCCAGCGCTTCCGCGGCGACTGCGCGGCGTTCGTCCAGGACGCCGGGGCCGCGCTCGGGGCGCTGCAGCGGGCCGCCTTCACCCTCCGCCAGGGCCACTGCGACACGGCCCTGGTGGTCGGCGCGGGCAGCTACAACGAGCCGTTGAAGCTGGCCGCGCAGTACCGTGCCGGGCACTTGAGCGCGGGCGGCGCCGGCGGCGCGGCGGTGCGCAGCTTCGACGCGGAGCGCGACGGCACGGTCCTGGCGGAGGGCGCGGTGGCGCTCGTACTGGAGCGGGCCGGCGATGCCGCACGGCGCGGCGCACGGCCGCTGGTGACGTTCCTCGGCGCCGCGCTGCGGCCCGCGGTGGACAGCGGCATCGGCCCGTCCACCCTCGCCGAGGGGCCCCGCGGGCTGCTGGCCGACCACGGTCTGACGCCCGACACCCTGGGCGCGGTCCTCGCCGACGGCAAGGGCACCGTCGCGCACGACGCGGCCGAGGCCGAGCTGCTGCGGGCGCTGCTGAAGGACAGCGGCGTCCCGGTCGGTTCGCTGCGCCCGGTCACCGGCACGCTCGGCGCCGCCGGGCCGCTGGCCGAACTCGCCCTGGCGCCGCACCTGTTCGCCGAGGGCGAGCTGCCGCCGATCGCCCATCTGCGCACCCCGCCCGACGACGGCACCGACTTCGTCATGGGCGCGCCCAGGAAGCGCCGGATCGACTCCGTGCTGAGCCTGCACAGCACCTTCAACGGGTTCGCCGGCGCGCTGCTCGCCCAGCGCCCGCACACGCCCTGACGCACGAGGGGACCACCATCACCATGTCGCAGTTCACCGACTTCGTTCAGCCCCGGATGGGGCGGATCTTCGCCGCCCTGGGGCTGGACGTGGAGTACGTCCGCGCGCAGGGCAACACCCTCTACCACCGTGACGAGCAGGGCAGGGACATCCCGGTCCTGGACCTCATGGGCGGCTACGGCTCCCTGATCCTCGGCCACAACCACCCCGAGATCGTCGCGCACGCCCGCGCGCTGCTGGACCGCGACCTCGCCGTGCACGCGCAGTTCTCGCTGCGCGGCGAGGCCGGCCGGCTCGGCGCCGCGCTCAGCGACGTCGTCCGCCGGGAGACCTCCGCCAAGGAGCCGTACGTCGCCACCTTCGGCAACAGCGGCGCCGAGGCCGTCGAGGCGGCCGTCAAGCACGCCGAACTCGTCCGGGTGGACAAGGTCACCGCGCTCGCCGACGAGATCGCCGGCAACGCGGCGGCCGCGCGGGAGGCCGTCCGCCGCGGGGACGCCGTCCTCGACGCGGACGCCTTCCGGCTGCCGGCCGTCCGGGAGCGGGCGCCGCACGACCGAAGCGTCGACGCGCTGCTGGCGGCCGTGGAGGCCCACAACGCGGCGGCGCTCGCCACCCGGCCGCTGTTCCTGGCACTGGAGCGCTCCTTCCACGGCAAGCTCGTCGGCAGCGTCCAGCTCACCTACAACAGCGGCTTCCGCGCCCCGTTCACCCACCTCGGCGCGCGGGTGCGGTTCGTGTCCATGGACCGGCTGGAGACGCTGGAGGCGATCGCCGACGAGGAGCGGGTGACGCTGCTGGACACCGAGATCGACGCCGGGCGGATCAAGGTCGTCGAGCGCGGCCTGCCGGTCATCACCGCGTTCCTGGCCGAGCCGGTGCAGGGCGAGGGCGGTATCCACGTGCTGACGGCCGAGCAGGGCCGGGCCATCCGGCTGTTCTGCAACAAGGTCGGCACCCCGCTGATCCTCGACGAGGTGCAGAGCGGCATGGGCCGCTGCGGCGCGTTCCTGGCCAGCTCGCTCATCGGACTGCGCGGCGACTACTACGCGCTGTCGAAGTCGCTGGGCGGCGGGCTCGCCAAGATCTCCGCCATGCTGGTCCGCCGGTCGCTGTACCAGGGCGAGTTCGACATCATCCACAGCTCGACCTTCGCCATGGACGACTTCTCCTCGTCCGTCGCGCACAAGGTCGTCGAGCTGCTGGAGGCGGACGACGGAGAGGTCTACCGGCGGGTCGCCGAGCGCGGCGAGAAACTCACCGCCATGCTCACCGGACTCAAGGCGGACTTCCCCGACGTCGTCGAGGACGTCCGCGGCAAGGGCCTGTTCATCGGCCTGGAGCTCAAGGACCAGGGCGAGGCCCGCTCCATGGTGCTGCGCGGCAGCGCCTACACCGGCTCGCTGGGCTATCTGCTCTCCGGCTACCTGCTGCGCCAGGAAGGCATCCGGATCGCGCCGACCGGCAGCGCCGGCAACGTGCTGCGCATCCAGCCCTCGGCGTACCTCACCGACGAGGAGATCGAGCGCCTGCGCGGGGCCCTTGCGCGGCTGTGCCGCATCCTGCGCTACGAGGACACCCTGCACCTGGTCCACCCGGCCAGCGACCGGCGGATCCCCAAACCGCGGGCGGAGATCAGGGACTTCCGGGGCGCGGTGGCCGGATACGAGCAGGGCGGGGGGCGCCCGGCGACCGGGCCGGTGCGCAAGGTGGCGTTCCTCAACCACCTCATCGAACCGGCCCATCTGCGGCAGGTGGACCCGGCGCTCGCCGACTTCGGTGACGCGGCGCTGCGCTCCTTCGTCCTGGGCATGGACCCGGTCAAGACGGCGGCGCCCTACCCCGGCGTGCGGATCGACTCGCCGCTCGGCAGCGCCGTCGAGTTCGCCCTCTATCCGCTGATGGTCGGCTCCGAGCAGATGGGCGGCTACCTCGCCTCGGGGGACGTCACGGGCATCCGCGCGGACATCGAGGAGCGGGTGCAGGCCGCCCGCGACGACGGCTGCGTGGTGGCGGGCCTGGGGATGTACACCTCCATCGTCACCGCCAACTGCACCTCGCTGCGGGTCCCGGGGATCGCGCTGACCTCCGGCAACGCGCTGACCGTGGCCATGGGTGTGCAGGCCATGGAGCGGGGCGCGAAGGACCGCGGCTGGCGGGTCGAGGACGCCACGCTGGCCGTGGTCGGTGCGGCCGGCAACATCGCCTCGGTCTACAGCCAGCTCTTCGCCGAGCGGCTCGGCCGCATCGTGCTGGTCGGCAGCCGGCGGGACGGCTCGGCCAGGCGGCTGCAGAACACCGTGCACGGGGTCTACCAGGAGTGCTGGTCGCGGATCGCGGAAGGCGGGGAGCTGACCGGGATCCCGGCGCGGCTCGCCGAGGAGCCGCTGATCACCAAGTGGCTGGCAGAGGGGCCGGCCGACGACGCGGGCCGGGGCCGGGCGATCGCTGCGTACCTTCAGGAGCGCTACGGCAGCGACCCGTTCCTGACCGTCACCCAGGACAGCGCCGCCCTGAAGGAGGCGCAGCTGGTGCTGTGCGCCTCCAACAGCCCCGAACCGTTCCTGACCGGCGAGCACTTCGCGCCGAACACGGTGATCTGCGACATCGCCGTGCCCAACAACGCCGTTGCGGGCCTCGCCGAGCAGCGGCCCGACCTGGCGTACATGCTCGGCGGCATCGTCGCCACGCCCCACGGCGAGAGCCTGCACCCCTCGGCGCGCGCCTTCCTGGAGGCCGGCCAGCTGTTCGCCTGCATGGCGGAGACGGCTCTGATGGGCCTGGCCGGCCTCGACCAGCACTACTCCTACGGGAACATCAGCCGCCAACAGGTCATCGACATCGCCGCGCTGGCCAAGGCCCACGGGCTGCGGCTCGCCGACTACAAGAGCGCGCACTCGGTCTGAGGACCGCAACCCACCGATGCGAGAGGACACCATGGAATTCGAAGGCCAGGTGGCGCTGGTGACCGGCGGCAGCCGGGGCATCGGCCGCGCGATCGCCGTGAAGCTGGCGGCGGCCGGGTGCGATATCGCGCTCAACTACCGCAGCGCGACCCGGGAGGCGGAGCAGGTCGCCGAGCAGATCGCCGGACTCGGCCGGCGGGTCGAGCTCTTCCAGGGGGACGTCTCCGACCCCGAGGTGCCGCAGGCGGTCGTCGGCGGCGTACGCGGCGCCTTCGGGCGGCTGGACGTACTCGTCAACAACGCCGGGATCACCCGCGACGAGCTGCTGGTCAACCAGAGCCTGAAGGACATCGAGGAGGTGCTGGCCACCAACCTGGTCGCCCCGATGCTCACCGTGCAGGCCGCGGCGCCGTTGATGCTGCGCCGCCGCTACGGACGGATCGTCAACGTCTCCTCGTCCGCGGCCTCCAAGCCCGGCCGCGGACAGTCCAACTACGCGGCGGCCAAGGGCGGGCTGGAGGCGTTCACCAAGGCGATGGCCGTGGAACTCGGCTCCCGCGGGATCCTGGTCAACGCCGTCGCCCCCGGCGTGATCAACACCGAGATGACCGACACCATCCGCAGCCACGGCGAGGACGAGATCATGCGCCGGCTGCTGGTGAAGAGCTACGCCGAACCCGAGACGATCGCCGACGCCGTGGCGTACCTCGCCAGCCCCCGCAACACCTACACCACGGGCGAGGTACTCCACGTCGACGGCGGACTGAAGATGGCGTGAGGGAGCGCAGGATGAGCGATGTGAGCGAAGGCGACGTGCGCGAGGACGGCGGGCGCACCGAGCGGCCGCGGCCCGGTGAACTGGCGGGCAGGACGGCCGTGGTCACCGGCGCCGCCCAGGGCATCGGCCGCGAGGTGGCGCTGGTGCTGGCCGAGGCCGGCGCGGCCCGCCTGATCCTCCTCGACCGGGACGCCGGCGGGCTGGAGACGGTCGTCAAGGAGGTGCGTGAGCTGGGCGCGGCCGCCGTGGCCGTCGCGGCCGACCTGCGCGAGCGCGAGACGGTCCGCACCCGGCTGCGCGCCGAACTGCGGGCCGCCGGCCGGCTCGACATCCTGGTCAACAACGCCGGGGTGGCCGACGAGAACGGGCCCGACGACGAGCGCACCTGGCTGCGGGTGCTCGACATCAACCTCAACGGCACCTTCGCGGTCACCGCGACCTGCCTGGAGTACCTCGCCGACCAGGGCCGCATCGTCAATGTGTCCTCCATCCTCGGCAAGGCCGGCAAGATGCGGAACACCGCGTACTGCGCCTCCAAGCACGGCCTGATCGGCTACACCAAGGGCCTCGCCCTCGATCTCGCCGCCCGCGGGATCACGGTCAACGCCGTGCTGCCGGGCTGGGTCGACACCCCCATGCTCCGCCGTGAACTCGCCGCCCAGGCCGACGAGATCGGCGCGGACCCGGTACGGATGCTGCGCCAGGCACGCAAGGGCGTCCCGCTGCGCCGGCTGGTGGAGGCACGGGAGGCCGCGGACCTCGTCGGCTTCCTGGTGTCCGGCCGGGCGGCGGCGATCACGGCGCAGAGCCTGACCGTCGACGGGGGCTTCACCCGTGGCATGTAGCCCCTGGTTGCGCCGGCTGGCTCCGGGGGCGGCCGGCGCCGCCGTCGTGGTGTGCTTCCCGCACGCGGGCGGCGGCGCGGGCGCCTTCCGGCCGCTGGCCAAGGCCCTCGCCGGTGCCACCGAGGGCGCCCGCCCCGAGGTGCTGGCGGTGCGCTACCCGGGCCGCCACGACCGCGCCGCGGAGGAGCGGATCGAGGACCTCCGGGCGCTGGCGGCCGGGGCCCACCAGGCGCTGGCGCCGCTCGCCGGCCGGCCGTTGACCCTGCTGGGGCACAGCATGGGCGCACTGGTGGCGTACGAGGTGACCCGGCTGCTGGAGCAGCAGGGGCACGATCCGGTCCGGCTGGTCGTCTCCAGCGCCTGGGCGCCGTCCCGGGTCAGGGGCGGCACGGTCCATCTGCGGGACGACGACGGTCTCGTCGAGGAGGTCCGCCGGACCCAGGGCACCGACCCCCGGCTGCTGGAGTACCCGGAGCTGCTGGCCATGGCCCTGCCCGTGCTGCGCGGCGACTACAAGGCCGTGGAGACCTACCGGCACCGTCCGGGCCCGCCGCTGCGCACGCCCGTCACGGCGCTGGTCGGCGACGCCGATCCGCTGGTCGCCGTCGAGGACGCGGCCGCCTGGCGCGCGCACACCGCCGGGGACTTCCGGATGCGGATCTTCCCGGGCGGTGGCCACTTCGCGCTGCGCGCGCACTGGCCGGAGCTGGCGGAGCAGCTGGCCGAGGGGGCGCGGCCGGCGGCGTCACACCGGCAGTGAGCGGTGCGGCCAGCGGGCCCGGGCCTGCTCCTGGGAGCGCATGGTCGCCAGGGTCAAAAGGCCGCGCGTCCGGCCCGTTTCCAGCAGGTCGGGGAGGGCGGGCAGCGGGGCGAGCGCGGCGATGTCGTCCAGGACGAGGGTGAGTGGTGGGTCGAGCCGACCGTCAGATGACCGTTCGGCCATGCGGCGGCCGTGCTCGACCACGCTGGAGAGGAGTGCGGTGAGCAGCGGCATCGCACCCGGGTCGGTACGCGGATCCTCGACGGGTTCGCCTACCACGTACAGCGTTCCCCCCTCATCGAGGAATGATTCGAGAAGGACCGAATCCGCTCGAAGTGGAGTGCAGACGTCCCGGATGTGGAGGGAGGACAGGGCGGTCAGCGCCCGGCCGACCAACTCCGTGGCCAGCTCGCGGCGTTCGGCGTGCGCGGTGAGTACCGACTCCAGCTCGCCGGCCTGGCCGCCGGAGGCCTTCGGGCTGGTACGCAGAATGCGCACCGGCTCCTGGGCGCTGCCCGCGGCGTGGGCCCAGCGGTGCAGCTGGCGGAACGGGCGGCCGTCGACCGCGGCGGCGTGCAGCCAGCAGCGCAGCAGGGTCTGCGCGGCGTCGGCGACGGCCGAGTCCGGCGCGCCGGACGGCCGTACGGGGGCGAGCAGCGCGGCGGCCCGGGCGGCGGCGGTGGCCAGGTCGTCGCAGCCGGACGTGGGCGACCAGCGCAGCCGGGCCGGGGTGTCGAGGCGGTGCGTCGGATCGTAGGTCAGCAGCGGGCCGAGCTTGGCACGGGCGTCCTTGGTCTCGGACCACAGCGTGGGATCGGTGGTGGCGACGATCAGGGGGCCCGGGGCGGCGGTGGCGGTGGCGACGGCCGCGGCGAGGGCCGCGGCCCGGCCGGAGGTGGCGAACTGGACGCGGGGGAGGGTGGGTTCGGCGAGCCGGCCGGCGGCCACGGGGGAGTCGGTGCGCTGCTCGGGGACCGGGCCCGTAGGGGCGGTGGGGTCGGCGGGCGTGGCGGGGGCGGCCGGGACGGCGGGGGCGTCCTCGGCGGGCGCGGACGGTGCGGCGGGTGCGGCCGCGCCCGCCCGCGCGGCGCGGGCCGCCGCCAGGGCCTCACGGTCCTCCCGCTCCTCCCGCTCCCGGCGTGCGAGGTCCTGCGCCGCCCGGTCGGCCTCCCCGGCCGTGCGCGCGGACCTGGCCTCCCGGGCCTTCGCCCGCCGCGTGGCCCGTACGGCGCGATAGCGGGTGACCGTCCCCAACGTGAAGACGGTCAGGACCAGCAGCACCATCAGCTCGCCGATGAGGATGCCCCAGAACAGGCCGTAGCCGGAGAGCTGGCCCTTGGGGGTGGCGGGCCAGGCGGCGGCCATGTCGTGCGGCGCGGAGACGAGATGGCGCAGGGCCATCGGCGTTCCCGGGTAGCTCACGCCGTCGGGCCAGGCGCCGTGCGCGAACAGACCGGCCAGGCCGGTCGCCGTCCACACCAGCACGGTCAGGCCCAGCAGGAAGGCCAGCAGCCCGACCAGCAGGGAGTCGGGGATACCGCGCCCCCGGCCGCCGTGCGGATCGCGGTAGCCGCCGCGGCCGCCGCCTCGTTCGTCGTCGTATCCGCGCCTCACGCCACCGTCTCGCTCGACTCGTCTCTCCACTGGCGCTCCATCGCCATCGCCTCCGCGCGCGCCTCGGCCTCGGCGTCCGCCGCCGCCTCCAGGGCGCGGGCCTCGTCCGTCGGCATCGCGGAGGCCTCGGTCATCGCCCGGTCGGTGAAGACCAGCGGGCGTTCGGCCTCGGTGATCAGGTGTTTGACGACCTGGACGTTGCCGTTGACGTCCCAGACGGCGATGCCGGGGGTGAGGGTCGGAATGATCTCCACGGCCCAGCGTGGCAGGCCCAGCACCCGCCCGGTGGCCCGCGCCTCGTCCGCCTTCTGGGCGTAGATGGTCCGCGTCGAGGCCATCTTCAAGATCGCCGCGGCCTCGCGTGCGGCCGCCCCGTCCACCACGTCGGACAGGTGGTGGACGACCGCGACGAACGACAGGCCCAGCCGGCGCCCGAACTTCAGCAGCCGCTGGAACAGCTGCGCCACGAACGGCGAGTTGATGATGTGCCAGGCCTCCTCGACCAGGAAGATGCGTTTCTTCCGGTCGGGCCGGATCCAGGTGTGCTCCAGCCACACCCCCACGATCGCCATCAGGATCGGCATCGCGATGGAGTTGCGGTCGATGTGCGAGAGGTCGAAGACGATCAGCGGCGAGTCCAGGTCGATGCCCGCCGACGTCGGTCCGTCGAACATGCCGCGCAGGTCACCGTCGACGAGCCGGTCCAGGACGAGCGCCACGTCCAGGCCCCAGGCCCGCACGTCGTCTATGTCGACGTTCATCGCCTCGGCGGACTCCGCCTCCGGGTGCCGCAGCTGCTCGACGATGTCGGTCAGCACGGGCTGCCGGTCGGTGATGGTCTCGTTGACATAGGCGTGCGCGACCTTGAGGGCGAAGCCGGACCGCTCGTCGAGTCCGTGGCCCATGGCGACCTCGATGATCGTCCGCAGCAGGGCCAGCTGGCCGGTGGTGGTGATCGACGGGTCGAGCGGGTTGAGGCGGATACCGCCGTTGAGGGCGGCGGTCGGGTCCAGGCGGATGGGGGTGATGCCCAGCTCCTCGGCGATGAGGTTCCACTCGCCGACGCCGTCCTCGCCCTGCGCGTCCAGGACGACGACCTGCCGGTCGCGGAAGCGCAACTGCCGCAGGACGTAGGTCTTCTCCAGTGCCGACTTGCCGTTGCCGGACTCGCCGAGCACCAGCCAGTGCGGCGCCGGCAGCTGCTGTCCGTACAGCTGGAACGGGTCGTAGATGTACCCCTTGCCGCTGTAGACCTCACGGCCGATGATCACGCCGGAGTCGCCGAGACCGGGGGCCGCGGTCGGCAGGTACACCGCCTGGGCCTGGCCGGTGGAGGTGCGTACGGGCAGCCGGGTCGTCTCCACCTTCCCGAACAGGAAGCTGGTGAACGCGTCGGTGAGCGCTCCGAGCGGATCGTGCAGGGCCATGACGTACGCGCCTCCCAGCGGCTTAGCGGCGGATCCCGGTCGCGAACGGCAGGGTGTTGACGAACGCCCGGTGGTGCTCGCGGTCGCACCACTCCAGCTTGAGATAGGACTTGCCGGCCGAGGCGCGGATGGTGCGCTTGTCGCGGGCGAGCGCCTCGGGCGAGCGGGAGGAGACCGTGATGTAGCCGACGAGGTTGACGCCGGCCGCGCCGGACGCGAGGTCCTCACCGCGCTGGTCCACCCGTCCGTGGTGTGCCACGTCCCGCGGGTCGACCACCCGGTTCATCTTCGCCGCCCGGCTCGCCTCGGCGTCGTCGTTGGTCTTCTCCGTCAGCATCCGCTCGATGGCGACCTCGGTGGGCTCCAGGTCCATGCAGACCGCGACCGTGCGGATCACATCCGGGGTGTGCACCAGCAGCGGTGCGAGGAAGTTGACGCCCACCGGGGTCAGCGGCCACTCCTTGACCCAGGCCGTGGCATGGCACCACGGCGCCCGCGTCGTCGACTCCCGGGTCTTGGCCTGCAGATACGTCGGCTCCATCGCATCGAGCTCGGCGGGCCAGGCGTTGCGCCTGCTCATCGCCTGGATGTGGTCGATGGGGTGGTCCGGGTCGTACATCGAGTGCACCAGGGAGGCGAGCCGGGCCTGGCCCAGGGGCTGGCGCACCCGGATGTCGGCCTCCGCGAGGCGGGCGCAGATGTCGGTCAGCTCACGGGCCATCACCACCGCGAGCCCGGCGTCCCGGTCGAGCTTCCTGCGCAGCAGTCCGCCCTGGTGCATCCGGGCCGCGCGCGCCATCGTCTGCGCCTCGGCGGCCAGTTCGCGGGTGTAGTGCATACAGGCGACGAGGTAGGCGCGGTGCTGCTCGGAGGAGGTGGAGACCATCGACTGCAGCTGGTCGTAGGAGTCCTGCAGCCAGCGGGGGGAGCCCTTGTCGCCGCGCTGGGCGACGTCCTTGGCGTGCGCGTCGGGGTCGGCCGGGAGCGTACGCGCCAGCATCTGCAGCCGGGTGACGAAGCCGTCCCCGTTGGCGACGTGCTTGAGCAGCGTGCCGAACCGGTCGACGAGGGCCTCCTGGTCCTCGCTGTCGCGCAGTCCGACGCCCGGCCCCTCGATCTCGATGGCGGCGGTCACCGTCTTGCGGTCGGCGTGCAGCAGGACGGCGATCTCGTCCGGGCCGAACGGCGCGGACAGCCAGTTGATCCGCCCGATCCCGGGCGGCGGGCCGATCTCGACCTCCCGGCCGTCGAGCCGTACGCCCGCCTCGGCGGCGCCGGAGCGGTAGACCGCGCCGCTGCGGACCGTACGGCGGAAGCTGCGCCGGATCTCGAACCACTTGTAGAACGTCCGGCCCTTGTACGGGACGTAGACGGCGGCCAGGCCCAGCATCGGGAAGCCCGTGAGCGTCATGATCCGCAGCGGCAGCATCGGCACCAGCAGCCCGCACATCATGCCGAGGAACGCGCCCGCGATGATCAGCGCGATCTCGCCGGTCTCGCGGTTCTTGCCGACGATGGCGTTGGGCCGGGCGCGGCCGATCAGATATGTGCGACGCGGCGCGATCGGGTGGGACTGCGTACTCAACGCCCATCACCTCCTGCTGTCTTGCCGGTGCGGGCGTCGCTGCCGGTCCGGGGGTTCGTACGGGGAGCGGGGGCGGCGGGGGACGAGCCGCCGCCGGAGCGGGAGCCGTGGGCCGCGACGCCACCGGAGACCGCGTCGGCCGGCCGGGACTGGCCGCCCTGCGCCTGGCCGCCGCCGTCCCCGCCGGAGCTGCGGGAGCTGTGCGTCTTGATGCCCTGGGACACCAGCGCGGCCGGGGAGCTGAGGACGGCCGCCGCGGTGTTCTCCGCCCCCCGGCTCATCCGGTTGTTCCGCGACGCCGCGATCTCGTCGCCGAAACCGGGCACGAAGCGGTAGATCACGGCGCTGGCGAAGATGGCCAGCAGGATGATCGCGAGCCCGGAGACCACCGCGGAGATGGCGTTCGGCCCCTTGTCGGACGACAGCGCCCCGGCGACGCCCAGCACGATCACGATGACCGGTTTCACCATGATCACCGCGATCATGATGCCCGCCCAGCGACGCACATGACCCCACATGTTCTTGTCGACCAGCCCGGCGTAGACCACCGTCCCCAGCAGCGCCCCGACGTACAGCAGCGCGGCCCGGATCACCAGCTCCAGCCAGAGCACACCGGCGGCCAGCACGGAGACCAGCGACACCACGATCAGCATGATCGGGCCGCCGCCGATGTCGGTGCCCTTCGTGAGCGCCTGCGAGAACGACCCGAAGAAGGTGTCGGTCTGCGCCCCCGTCCCCTTCGCGATGATCTCGGTGACGCCGTCCGTCGCCGAGACGACCGTATAGAGGATCAGCGGCGTGAAGGCGGAGGCCAGCACCGTCAGCCAGAGGAACCCGATCGCCTCGCTGATCGCCTCCGTCAGCCGCACCCCGCGCACCGCCCGCTTGGCGACGGCCAGCAGCCACAGCACGAGCGTGAGCACGGTGGAGGCGGCGAAGACGACGGCGTACTGCCGCAGGAAGGCCGCGTTGGTGAAGTCCACCTGGGAGGTGGCGTTCACCGCGTCGGACAGCTTGTCGACGATCCACGCGGCGGCCTTGGCACAGCCTTTGGCGAGGGACTCGAGGGGGTCGAGGGGGTTGGCGTCGGTGAGGCCGCCGCCGCCCGGATCGCTCGTACCACCGCCGCCACCGCCCGTGCTCCGCTGTTCGCAGAGCTCCTTGGCCTTGTCCGTGAGCAGATCGCAGGCGCCCTCGGTCGGCTTCGGCGAGGGAGCGGCGACGGCTCGGGTCGACAGCAGCACGCCTGCCGCCTGCAGGCCGGTCAGCGCCGAGGCGACGGCGAGGGCCCGGCGTCGGTTGTTACCTCGCATAGGTGAACCCTCCGAACCCTTGGACGGCCTTGGACATGTCCTTGGCGGTCGCGGCGGTCTGGTCGCCGCCGACCGGGGCCGGCCCGGCCTTCTGTGTGAAGCCGGCGACCTTCCAGTCACCGTCCACCCACTGCAGCTCCATCGTGGACGTGTACCAGCTCTCCGCGACCGGAGTCTGGGAGCCCTGGCCGGCGAGGCCGAACAACTGGGAGTACCAGACCGCGACCTTGGCGGTGGTGCCCTCGAACTTCTCGGTCTTCGTGCCCGCCGGGTTCGCCCGGGAGACGAAGGTCATCCCGCCGGGCGCGCTGCCGTCCGCCTTGAGGCCGACCCGGCCCAGGAACTTGGGGTCCGTGTAGACCTTGCGCAGGCTCTCCTTGCGGGCCGCGGCCGCGGAGGGGGTGTAGACGGCGTTGACGATCGCGTCCCGCCGGTCGGAGGTGTACATGCCGTCACTGGACAGCGCCACCACGTAGTTCGCCGCCGCCGACTCGGCCCCCTGCTCCGTCTTCGCGAACCCCGAGGCGATCTGGCCGTTCTTGCCCGTGACCGGCTTGGTGCCGGTGGGGGCGGTGGGGCGGGCGGCGCCGGCGCCGGTGTCCTTGGGGGAGTCGCCGCCGGACTCGCTGTTGCCGCTGCCGTCGCGGTTGGCGAAGGCGATGGCCGCGAGCAGCAGGACGATCACGCCGACGATCGTGACGAGGTTGCGGCTGGACATGCCGGCCCGGGGCCGCCGCCCCGAGCCGTACAGGTCGCCGTCGTCGACGGGGAGTCTGGTCCGTGTCTGGCCCGTCTCGGGACCACGGTGGCCGTCGCCGCCGTAGCCGCCGTCGTCACTGAGACTCATCGCGCCTGTGCCCCCTCTGCCGCCGCCGTGCGTGCTGTTGTCGTGCCGCCCTCATATGACCGTAGCCGCGCGGGCGGCGGCTCGGGCGCAGTGGTACGAGTACATCTCACCGTGACGGGTCCTCAGATGCGGTGCGGCGGAGGCGAATGGGGGACATGGGGGACTCTGGGCCGTTTTGTGATCATCGCCTGCTCCGCGTGCGCCATCGCCGTCCGGAGCCTGTTGGCCCCGGGTTCACCTGTCCCCGTGCGGTGGGTCGCCCAATCGGTCCGCTGGTGGCGGGGGTGGCGGCGGCGCGTGGCCGTGCGGGGTGAGGGGGCGTCAGCATGGGGCCTCGGCAGGGTGGGGGCGGCCGGTGGAGGCGAGTGGGGGCACGGGACGGCGGAGAGATGTCGGACGGGGGCGCACGGGCGGCGGCACGGGGACGGGCGCGCGATCAGGGTGCGCGGGCGGTGTGGCGGCGGTGGCGGCCGCCGCGCGGTATGACGGCGGCGCGCCGGACGCCGCGCCGCGGCCGGGCTAGACCGCCATGCCGTAGACGATCGTGAACAGTGTCCCCAGGGACCCGATGATGAAGACGCCGGTCAGACCGGCCACGATCAGGCCCTTGCCCTGCTCGGCGCTGAAGGTGTCGCGCAGTGCGGTGGCGCCGATGCGCTGTTTGGCGGCGCCCCAGATCGCGATGCCGAGGCACAGCAGGATCGCCACCGCCATGACCACTTCGACCATCACACGGGCCTCGTTGCCCAGGCTGCCGAACGGGCCCCAGTCCGGGGCGATTCCGCCGATGATGGTGGTGATGTCGCCCTTTTCGGCCGCAAGGAACATGTGTGACATGTGTGCCATGTGTGAACTCACCGCCCTTTATGGGTAGTTGGTTGCCCTCGCCCGCGCCGGTGCGGCACGGGTCGGCTTCTATCTTCGCTGACGAAGGCGCCGTCAGAAATCGACTTGGCGCCTTTCTTTGGCGGATCCGATGCGAGTGACGTGCGCGGGTGGGCGCACGTCCTCCATTGAACCGACTGGTCTCACCGTGTGTATCACGGGCGGTAACCCTGAGCAATGATCATCGGGGCGGGGGTGCGCGGCGATCCGGGGCTGGCGCCGGGCGGCTACTTCGGGGCGTGCGACATGGCGAAGATCATGACGAGGGCCACCAGGTGGATGGCGAAGAGGAAGTACGCCACGCGCCACCACAGGTGGCGGTTCATCTGCTTCTGGTTGTTGGGGTCCATGGCTCTCGTCCTGTTCGGGATGCTGGGTGCAGTGTCGCTCATCCGGCGGCGCCCCCGGGCACCGCGGTGCGCGCAGTCGCCCCGGGCCGGGGCGCCGCTGCGCCCCCCGTGTGACGCAACGCGCACCGAGCGGCCGGAAAAAGGCAGTGAACCGCCGCTGAATGGGGGAGGGTTGTGAGGTGCGGAAATTCTGGGTGGCCGGTGGGCTCGGGGCAGGGCTGGTGCTCTGCCTGCTCGGGCTGCTTGTGATCGGTACGTACACGGCGGCGGTCGGGCTGGCCGGCGGCCGGGCGGTCGGGCTGGCCAAGGGTGCGGTGCCGGCCGCGTATCAGTCGCTGGTGCAGAAGTGGGGCACGCTGTGCCCGGCGATAAGCCCCGCGCTGCTGGCGGCGCAGCTCTATCAGGAGAGCGGCTGGAACCCCAAGGCGCAGAGCCCGGCGGCCGCGCAGGGGATGGCGCAGTTCATCCCCGGCACCTGGCAGACGCACGGCATCGACGGCAACGGCGACGGCAAGCGGGACGTCTGGGACCCGGAGGACGCGATTCCGTCGGCCGCGTCGTACGACTGCGAGCTGGCCAGATACGTCGAGCGCGCGCCGGGCAACGACACCCACAACATGCTCGCCGCGTACAACGCGGGCGCGTACCGGGTGATCCAGTACAACGGGGTCCCGCCGTACCGCGAGACGCAGAACTACGTGAAGACGATCACGACGCTGGCCAAGAGCTTCGAGGCGCCGGCCGGGCCGGTGGCGCCGTCGCGGCAGGCCGCGGGCGCCATCTACTTCGCGCAGGACAAGCTCGGTACGCGCTATCTGTGGGGCGGCAACGGGACGCCGGAGCAGGGCGGGCGGTTCGACTGCTCGGGGCTGACCAAGGCCGCGTACCACTCGGTGGGCATCGAGCTGCCGCGGGTGGCGAACGACCAGTGGAACGCCGGTCCGCACCCCAAGCGCGACGAGCTGCTCCCGGGGGACCTGGTGTTCTTCGCCTACGACCTGCACGATCCGCGGTCGATCCACCATGTGGGGATCTATGTGGGCGGCGGGTACATGATCAACGCGCCGTACACCGGTGCCGTGATCAGGTTCGACAAGATCGATACGCCGGACTACATCGGTGCGACCCGCGTCACCTCGGATGGCGCAAAAGCGCTCCCTCGTGCCAACGCTGCGTAAACATAAGGCCCTGAACTGCAGCGATGAGTCAAGCTTCGATAACGTCCTGGTGATCTTCCGGTGGAGAGTGGAACGACCGGGGCGGGCATGGCGTTTCCTTTGCGTGGGGACGTAAGCGCGCTCGAAGCAGCACACGCTCGACGACCACGGGGGCTGGCAGCAACACGAAGGCGCTCGCGCGCGCGAAAGATAAGGGGCCGCGGCAGATGGCTGGACTCGCACTCGAGGGGCCGAACCCCGACGTCGACGTGCTCGAGGGCGTCAACGGCCTCGCGAGGGACGCCCCCCACTGGGTCAACAAGGCCATGGAGTTCATCGGCGAGTACGGCATCATCGCCGCCCTCGCGGTGCTGTGCCTGGTCGCCTGGTGGTCCGCGCGCCGCCGGCCCGGCGCGCCGTCCGCGGTCGCGGGCCTGGTGTGGGCGCCGCTGGCCGCCGGTATCGCCCTGCTGGCCAACATCCCCATCCGGGAGTTCGTCGAGCGGCCGCGGCCCTTCAAGGACCACGCCGGCCTGGAAGTGCTCATCCCCGGCAAGAGCGACTTCTCGTTCGTCAGCGACCACGCGACGCTCACGATGGCGGTCGGCGTCGGCCTGTTCGTCGCCCACCGCAGGTACGGCCTGATCGGGATCGCGCTGGCGCTCGCCGAGGGCTTCTGCCGCGTCTACATGGGCGTGCACTACCCGACCGACGTGGTCGGCGGCTTCGCGCTGGGCACCGCCGTCGCGCTGCTGCTCGCGCCGCTCGCCCAGGCGCTGCTGGTGCCGCTGACGGCGGCCGTCGCCCGCTCCCCCCTGGCGTGGCTGGTGCGGGCGCCGGGCACGGAGGCGGACGACGGCGCCGAGGGCAGCCGGGTGGTGGCCGCGGGATCGGCGCTGCCGAGCGGACACAAGGAACGGGACAAGGACCTGGCGGCCTGAGGGCGGCACACGAGCACGACGGAGCCTGGCGGATAGGGACGGCCCGGACCCCTCACGGGGCCGGGCCGTCCGTATGTCCGCCGGGCTGCCGGCAGACGCTCAGAGCGCCTGCGCGAAGGTGCTGAACAGCCGCTGCGGGTCGTAGGTCCGCTTGACCCGGTCCAGGCGCCCGGCGGCGGCGCCGTAGTAGGCGGACTTCCAGTCGGTCAGCCCGGGGTCGGTGTAGTTCTGGTACGCGGCGCCCGACGCATGGCGGCGCATCGCGTCATGGAACGAATTGAGCCACGCTGTGCGCGTGCCGGGCGACCCTTTCGCCGGCCAGGACGTCAAGTACTGGGCGAGGAACCGCGATCCGCGGTGCACGAACGCGGTGTCGGTGCGGCCGACGCGGTTGATCGCACCGCCCAGCGCCGTCAGCGCCACGTTGCCGCTGACACCCTTGCGGCCGCCGCTCTCGATCTGGTCCATCAGGGTGCGGATGCCGGCCGCGGACAGCGAGCGGTCGAAGAAGTGCGAGCGCGCCGCGTAGGTCTCGCGGCCGAGCTGG
Source organism: Streptomyces sp. NPDC059008 (assembly GCF_042749045.1). Lineage (NCBI taxonomy): Bacteria > Bacillati > Actinomycetota > Actinomycetes > Kitasatosporales > Streptomycetaceae > Streptomyces > Streptomyces sp. NPDC059008. The sequence goes on from NZ_JBHYJC010000002.1 coordinate 27,420, forward strand.
CCGGCGCCGTTCTGGCCGGGCAGCGAACCCGGTGTGTGGCACTGCGCGGTGGACTTCGACGAGCAGCCCGCGTAGGCCTCCATCGCGTCCAGGTAGCCGATCGGGGTGAGGCGGACGGTGGCGGCGGGGCCGGGGCCGCCCGGCTGGTCGGCGAGCTTGTCGAGGGCGTTCTTCAGCTCGCCGTAGCCGCCCAGGGAGAACGCCGCGACGGACACCGCCGGAGTGCCCCCGGGTCGCGCGTCGAGATGGCAGGCGGACCAGATCTCGTCGGCCTGCACCGGCCCCCACTTCTGCCAGGAGGCCACGACCTTCGCCGTCTTGGCCCACGGCCAGGTCAGGTACGCCATCACCGCGCGCGGCGCCGGATGCGTACGGAAGCGGAGTTCGGTGACCACGCCGAAGTTGCCGTTGCCGGCGCCGCGCAGTGCCCAGAACAGGTCCGGATGGTGGTCCTTGTCGCACGAGACGGTCTTGCCGTCGGCCGTGACGAGGGTCGCGCCGACCAGGCTGTCGCAGGTCAGACCGTAGGCGCGGGAGACCACGCCATGGCCGCCGCCGAGGGTGAGGCCGGATATGCCGACGGTGGGGCAGGATCCCCCGGGTATGGTCACGCCGTGCGCCGCCAGCCCCTGGTAGACGTCGATCAGCTTGGCTCCGGCGCCGATGCGGGTGATGCCGCCGGAGGGCGCGCCGACCTTGGAGAGCGCGGAGACGTCGACGACGAGCCGGCCGTTGCCGCTGGAGAAGCCCGCGTAGGAGTGGCCGCCGCTGCGGATGGCGACCGGGGTGCCGTGGCGCCGGGCGAAGGCGAGGCATTCGGCGATGTCGGACGGGTGCTTGACGTACGCGATGGCCGACGGCTTCAGCGTGTCGTAACGGGTGTTGTAGAGGCGGCGGGCGGTCGCGTAGGCGGCGTCGGAGGCCCGTATCAGCCGCCCGTCCAGGCTCTTGCCGAGCGCGGTCCAGGAGGCCTGGGTGGCGCGGCCGGCGGCGGCCGCCGTCTGGGTCCGCGCGCCACCGGCGGCGGCCCCGTCGGCCGGGGCGGAGGACGCCGCGGCCGCCGCGGCGTTCTTGGTGTCGCAGCCGGTGGCCAAGGCGACCGAGGTGGCCGCCAGTCCGGTGCCGGCCTGCAGGAGTGTGCGCCGCTTCACTGGGATGAGTCCCCCTCGATGTCTGCGGCCCGGCCCCGGCGGCCGATGACGGCCGGTGGTCGCGGGGCGTGCCGCGCCGTTGCTTCCCTCCACTAGCCAGATGCCGTAAGGGCGTTGGGGGTTCCCGGAACGGACTGAGTCATTCCACAGGGGGCTGGGGGCCGGCTCCTGCCCCGGCCTCGACCAGATGCCGCTCCGCGTCCGTGCGCGCCTGTGAGCGGGCACGGCGGGCCGGCCCGCGCCAGCCGCAGGTGCAGCGGGCCGTGCAGAAGGAACCTCGCTCGGTGGTGGAGGTCGCGTGGTGGGCTCGGTCGGGCACCCGTCCACGCTACGCGCCCCGGCCGCCGTTGCGTGACGAGCCCCCTCAACGGTCGTTGAACGGGTCGGTCGACGGAACGTCAGAGGTGGCGTTGGCGGAACGTCCGACCCTCCCGAGCGGGCCGGCCGGACCAGGCCGGTCCCGAAGACGGCGGCCGAGGGGGCTCGTACGCGATGGTGGTGCAGGACAGGCGAGGCGGGGCGGCCGCCGTGGCCGTGGCGTGCGGGACGGGTCTGGCGGTCGGGCTGCTGGTGACGGGCTGTTCCTCCAAGGGCGCCGCGGCCGACGACCAGCAGGTGCCCGGCCGGGCCGCCGGCGCCGCGGCCGCCGTCCGCGCCAGCGCCGACGCCCTGGTCCGCGCCCGCTCCGCGGAGGTCCGTACGGCCATGGAGACGGTCAGCGGCGGCACCCGCGTCGCCATCCGCGGCACCGGCGGCTATGACTTCACCACCAGCAGCGGGCAGCTGCGCGTCGTCCTGCCCGACCCCGCGGGCCGGCCCGGCGAGGGCCGCCAGCCGATCACGGAGATCCTCGCGCCCGGCGCGCTGTTCATGAAGAACCGCGGGGCGGGGGTGCCCGCCGACAAGTGGGTGCGGGTGGACACCGGCACGCTGACCGACGGCAACCTGGTCACCGGCGGTGCCACCGATCCGTTGGCCGCCGCGGAGCTGCTGCGCGGTGCGCGGGACGTGACGTATCAGGGGCAGGAGCGGCTGGACGGCGTCGTGGTGCGGCACTACCGCGGCACGACGGACATCGGGACGGCCGCGCGGGCGGCCTCGCCGCGCACCAGGCCGGCGCTGGTCGCCGCGGAGAAAGGGTTCACCACCGACGCGGTGCCGTTCGACGCCTATCTGGACGAGGCCGGCCGGCTGCGCAAGGTGCGCCAGCGGTTCCGCTTCGCCAACGGCGCGCCCCAGGGGGCCTCGGTGACCTCCACGACGGAGCTGTCCGGCTTCGGCGGCCGGATCGCCGTCCGGCTGCCGGACCGGCGGGACATCTACGCGGGGAAGATCGCTTCCGCCGCCCCCTAGGGCGGGGCAGGTGACGGGGGCGGTTGCCCCGTGGCGGAAATGGTCCATCCGTGCCATGGGCCCGGGGGACGGCCGTCCTTACGCTGGGCGGTAACCACTCAGAGGCGTGGTAAGGCGCTCGAAGGAGGAGGTGTCGTACGTGGCCGGACACCGCCGTACGACGGTTCAGGACCACGTAGCCCTCGTCGAGATCGACCTGACTGGTGAGCTGATGATCGCGGCCGCGGCCGCGAGCGAGGATCGGCTCAGCCCGGACCGTATCGACGAGGTACTGGACGTGGACGGGGACGGCCGCGAACCGCCGGGTGAGCCGGGCTGAGGCGGCAGTGACCCCCGGCCGCCGTCAGGTGCGCAGCATCCGCTCGATGGCCTTGGTCGCCTCCTGGACCTTGGCGTCGATGGCCTCGGGGCCCTTGACGGCGGCGTCGGCGACGCAGTGCCGCAGGTGCTCCTCCAGGAGCTGGAGACCGAAGGACTGCAGGCCCTTCGTGCTCGCCGAGACCTGGGTGAGTATGTCGATGCAGTAGACATCTTCTTCGAGCATCCGCTGCAGCCCGCGGATCTGCCCCTCGATCCGGCGCAGTCGCTTGATGTGCGCGTCCTTCTGCTGTGCGTAGCCGTGGACGCCGGTCGTGGGGGAAGTCTCTGCGGTATCGGTCACGGTCCGGGGGGCGCCGTGGGGGGCGGATTCCGGCTTCGGGGCGGGGCGGGCCGCGGCGGCTGCGGCGGGGCCGTTGGCGTCGGCGTCCGTGGTCGTCATGGCCGTCTCCCGTGGTATCTAGGCGATCTATATACCCCTGGTGGGTATATGGTACCGAACTTTGCGGGCACCTGCGGTACCCCGTGCAGAGCATGCTGCCCGATGGGCGACACTGAGGGAATGCCGGTTAGCAGTGGCTGGATGATGCGCCTAGCATCAACCCGACCGAATCCCATGCACCCCGAGGATTTCACGTGCGCTTTCGTCTGACCCCCAGGGAGACGAGCTTCTACGACATGTTCGCCGCCTCCGCGGACAACATCGTCACGGGCTCCAAGCTCCTGATGGAACTGCTCGGGGCGGACGCCTCCGCGCGGGCCGAGATCGCCGAACGGATGCGTGCGGCGGAGCACGCGGGAGATGACGCGACGCACGCGATCTTCCACCAGCTGAACTCCTCGTTCATCACGCCGTTCGACCGCGAGGACATCTACAACCTCGCCTCGTCGCTCGACGACATCATGGACTTCATGGAGGAGGCCGTCGATCTGGTCGTCCTCTACAAGGTCGAGGAGCTGCCCAAGGGCATCGAGCAGCAGATCGAGGTGCTGGCGCGGGCGGCGGAGCTGACCGCCGAGGCGATGCCGAACCTGCGCACGATGTCGAACCTCACCGAGTACTGGATCGAGGTCAACCGTCTGGAGAACCAGGCCGACCAGATCCACCGCAAGCTGCTCGCGCACCTCTTCAACGGCAAGTACGACGCCATCGAGGTCCTCAAGCTCAAGCAGATCGTGGACATCCTCGAAGAGGCGGCCGACGCCTTCGAGCACGTCGCCAACACCGTCGAGACCATCGCGGTCAAGGAGTCCTGAGCCCCGGCCATGGACACCTTCGCGCTCGTCGTGACCATTGCGGTCGCGCTCGGATTCACCTATACCAACGGCTTCCACGACTCGGCCAACGCCATCGCGACCTCGGTCTCGACGCGGGCGCTGACCCCACGGGCCGCGCTGGCGATGGCCGCCGTGATGAACCTCGCGGGAGCCTTCCTCGGCAGCGGCGTCGCCAAGACGGTCAGTGAGGGGCTGATCTCCACTCCCCACGGCAGCAAGGGGATGGGCATCCTCTTCGCCGCGCTCCTCGGCGCGATCGTCTGGAACCTCGTCACCTGGTACTTCGGTCTGCCGTCGTCGTCCTCGCACGCCCTGTTCGGCGGCATGGTCGGCGCGGCGCTCGCGGGCGGCACCGAGGTGATCTGGACCGGGGTGATCGAGAAGGTCGTCCTGCCGATGTTCATCTCGCCCGTCATCGGTCTGGTCGTCGGCTATCTGGTGATGGTCGTCATCCTGTGGATGTTCCGGAAGGCCAATCCGCACAAGGCCAAGCGGGGCTTCCGCATAGCGCAGACGGTCTCGGCCGCGGGCATGGCGCTCGGCCACGGTCTGCAGGACGCCCAGAAGACCATGGGCATCGTGGTGATGGCCCTGGTCATCGCCGATGTCGAGGAGGCGAACGCGGCCATCCCGATCTGGGTCAAGCTGGCCTGCGCCATCACCCTCTCGCTCGGTACGTACGCGGGCGGCTGGCGGATCATGCGGACGCTCGGCCGCCGGATCATCGAGCTGGACCCGCCGCAGGGCTTCGCCGCGGAGACCACGGCCGCCTCGGTCATGTACACCGCGTCGTTCATGTTCCACGCGCCGATCTCCACGACCCATGTCATCACCTCCGCGATCATGGGTGTGGGCTCGACCAAGGGCTCGCGCGCGGTGCGCTGGGGCGTCGCCAAGAACATCGTGATGGGCTGGTTCATCACCATGCCCGCGGCGGCGCTGGTCGCGGCGATGGCGTACTGGCTGGTCCAGCTGGCGTTCGGCTGACGGCCGGCGCCACGGCGCCGGGAAAGAACAGCGGGCCCGCCCCCCGGGAAGGAGGGGCGGGCCCTTCGTCTTGCGGTGGCACCGCCATGCAGCACCGCAGGACGCTCGGGGGGCGTCGGCCGGGCAGGGCCTAGCCGAAGCGGCCGGAGATGTAGTCCTCCGTGGCCTGGACCGAGGGGTTGGAGAAGATCCGCTCGGTCTCGTCGATCTCGATCAGCTTGCCGGGCTGCCCGACGGCCGCGAGGTTGAAGAACGCCGTACGGTCCGACACGCGCGCGGCCTGCTGCATGTTGTGCGTCACGATGACGATCGTGAAGCGCTCCTTCAGCTCGCCGATCAGGTCTTCGATGGCGAGGGTGGAGATCGGGTCGAGGGCCGAGCACGGCTCGTCCATCAGCAGCACCTGCGGTTCGACGGCTATCGCGCGGGCGATGCACAGCCGCTGCTGCTGGCCGCCGGACAGGCCCGAGCCGGGCTTGTTCAGGCGGTCCTTGACCTCGTTCCAGAGGTTGGCGCCCTTGAGGGACTTCTCGACGACGTCGGTCAGCTCGCTCTTCTTGTACGAGCCGTTCAGCCGCAGGCCGGCCGCCACGTTGTCGAAGATCGACATCGTGGGGAACGGGTTGGGGCGCTGGAAGACCATGCCGACGGTGCGGCGGACGGCGACCGGGTCGACGCCCGCGCCGTAGAGGTTCTCGTCGTCCAGCAGCACCTTGCCCTCGACGCGGCCGCCGGGGGTGACCTCGTGCATGCGGTTCAGGGTGCGCAGGAAGGTCGACTTGCCGCAGCCGGAGGGGCCGATGAAGGCCGTCACGGAGCGCGGCTCGACCGTCATCGAGATGTCGTCGATGGCCTTGTGGTTGCCGTAGAACGCGGAGAGGCCGCTGACGTCGATTCGCTTGGCCATGGGATCACTGCTTCTTTCGGTGCTTCAGAGGGTCGCTGGTCGGCCCCGCTCGCGGGAGCGGAGAGTGTCGCGTTAGCGACCGGTCTTGGGGGCCTTCCAGCGGGCGATGCCGCGGGCCACCAGGTTGAGGATCATGACGAAGGCGATGAGGACCAGTGCCGCGGCCCAGGCGCGGTCGTAGGAGGCCTCGGAACCCTGCTGCCACTGCTGGAAAACGTAGAGCGGAAGCGACTGCTGGGCATCTTCGAAGGGGTTGTTGTTGATCGTCTTCGCGCCCCACACCAGGAGCAGCACGGGCGCGGTCTCACCGGCGATACGGGCGATGGCGAGCATCACGCCGGTGGTGATTCCGCCGATCGACGTCGGCAGCACGACCTTGAGGATGGTGCGCCACTTGGGCACGCCGAGCGCCAGGGAGGCCTCGCGCAGCTCGTTCGGGACGAGCTTGAGCATCTCCTCGGTCGAGCGGACCACGACCGGCATCATCAGGATCGCCAGGGCCATCGCACCGGCGAAGCCGGAGGGGCCGAAGCCGAGGATCAGGATCCACACGGACAGGATGAACAGGCCGGCCACGATCGAGGGGATGCCGGTCATCACGTCGACGAAGAAGGTGACGGCGCGGGCCAGCCGGCCGCGGCCGTACTCGACGAGGTAGATCGCGGTGAGCAGACCGATCGGCGCGGCGATCAGGGTGGCCAGGCCGACCTGCTCCAGGGTGCCGATGATCGCGTGGTAGATACCGCCGCCGGGCATCGCGTCGGGGAGGGTGCCCATCGAGTGCGACAGGAAGTAGCCGTCCAGGACCTTGATGCCGCGGGCGACGGTCTCCCACAGCAGGGAGGCGAGGGGGACGACGGCGAGCAGGAAGGCGCCCCAGACCAGGCTGGTGGCCAGCCGGTCCTTGGCCTGCCGGGTGCCCTCGACGCCCGCGGCCAGCGCGAAGGTGCCGAAGACGAACAGCAGGGCGGCGATCAGGCCCCACTGGATCGCGCTGTCCAGGCCGGCGGCCAGCCCGATGCCGCAGCCCGCGCCGGCCGCGACCAGCGCGAGGACCGCAGGGGCCCAGCGGGGCAGCCGGGGGTGCTTGAGGGAGGGGAGCGGAGTGCCGCCGTTGGAGACCGCGACGCGGTCGGTGGTGATACTCATGCTGCGGCTCCCGAGTACTCCTTGCGACGGGCGATGATCAGGCGGGCCGCGCCGTTGACGAGGAGCGTGATCACGAAGAGGACGAGGCCGGAGGCGATCAGGGCGTCCTGGCCGAATTCGTCGGCCTCGCTGAACTTGCTGGCGATGTTCTGGGCGAAGGTGCCGCCGCCCGGGTCCAGCAGGCTGGCGTTGATCAGGAAGCTGGGGGAGAGGACCGTGGCGACGGCCATCGTCTCGCCGAGCGCGCGGCCCAGGCCCAGCATGGAGGCGCTGATGACGCCGGAGCGGCCGAAGGGGAGCACCGACATCCGGATGACCTCCCAGCGGGTGGCGCCGAGCGCCAGCGCGGCCTCCTCGTGCATCCGCGGGACCTGCAGGAAGACCTCGCGGCTGACGCTGGTCACGATCGGCAGGATCATGATCGCGAGCAGGATGCCGACGGTGAACAGCGAGCGGGCCGCCCCGCCGCCGTACTCGAAGATGCCGGTCCAGCCGAGGTAGTCGTCCAGCCAGCCGTAGAAGCCGCCCAGGTGGGGGACGAGGAAGAGCGCGCCCCACAGGCCGTAGATGATGCTGGGCACCGCGGCGAGCAGGTCGATGACGTAGCCGAGCGGCGAGGCCAGCCTGCGCGGGGCGTAGTGCGAGATGAACAGGGCGATGCCGACCGCGACCGGGACCGCGAGGAGCATCGCGACCACCGAGCTGACGAGGGTGCCGAAGGCGAGCACCGCGATGCCGAACTTGGGCTCGGTGCCGCTGGCGTTCCAGTCCAGCGTGGTGAAGAAGTTGGCCTTGTCGCCGGAGATGGCGAGCACGGACCGGTAGGTGAGGAAGACCGCGATGGCGGCCATGATCACCAGGAGGGCGATGCCGGAGCCCCGGGAGAGCCCGAGGAAGATCCGGTCACCGGGACGGACCGCCTTGCCGGACACGGCGGAGCCGTCGGCCCGTGGCGCGGGCGGGTTGTCGGTTATCGAGGAGGGTGTGTTCATGGGTTCTCCGGTCTGCGGAGCCCGGTGGGGGCTCCTGGCGCGGCGGTGCACCGGACGGGCGGCGGCCCGAAAGGGGCCCTGGTCTCAGGACCCCTTCGGCCGTACGACGGCGAGCTGGGCCGCCGCCCGGTAGGTCAGGAGATCTTGGCGACGGTCGCGCGGACCTTGTCGGCGATCTCGGTGGGCAGCGGGGCGTAGCCGAGCTCCTTGAGGGCGGCCTGGCCGTCCTTGCTGGAGACGTAGGTCAGGAAGGACTTGGTGGCCGGCAGGGTCTCGGCCTTGTTGCCCTTGTCGCAGGCGATCTCGTACGTCACCAGGGTGATCGGGTAGGCGCCGTCGGCCTTGGTGGTGTAGTTGAGCTGCAGGGCCAGGTCGTCGCCCTTGCCGACCTGCTTGGCCTCGGAGATGGCCTTCGAGGCGTTGTCGACGGTGGCCTCGACCGGCTCCTTGGCGCCGGTGTTCAGCTTGACCGTCGGGATCTTGCTGGAGGTCGCGTAGGACAGCTCGAAGTAGGAGATCGCGCCGCTGGTCTGCTTGACCTGCGAGGAGACGCCGGCCGAGCCGGACGCCGCCTGGCCGCCCTCGCCCTCCCACTTCTTCGCCGGCTCGTGCTTCCAGCCGCCGGCGGCCTTGAGGTACTTGGTGAAGTTGTCGGTGGTGCCCGAGTCGTCGGAGCGGTGGAACGCCTGGATCTTGAGGTCCGGGAGCTTGGCGTCCGGGTTCAGCTTCTGGATCGCCTTGTCGTTCCACTTGGTGATCTCGGAGTTGAAGATCTTCGACAGGGTCGGGGCGTCCAGCACGAGGTCGTCCACGCCGGGGACGTTGTAGCCGACCGCGATCGGACCGCCGACCATCGGCAGGTCGATGGCCTGGCCGCCCTTGCAGACCTGCTTGGACTTGGTGACCTCTTCGGGCTTGAGGGCCGAGTCGGAGCCCGCGAAGGCGGTCTGGCCCTGCAGGAAGGTGGTGACGCCGGCGCCGGAGCCCGTCGGCTGGTAGTTGATCTCGGTGTCCTTGCAGGCGCCGGAGTAGTTCTGGACCCAGACGTCCATGGCGTTCTTCTGCGCGGAGGAGCCGGAGGCGAGCAGCTTGCCCTTGCCCTCACACTTGATGTTCGAGGCCTTGGCGGAGCCGCCGCCACCGTTGGCGCCGGTGGTGTCGTCGGAGCCGCACGCGGTCAGGGCCAGGGCACCGGAGACGGCGAGAGCGCCAACGGCGAGGGCGCGAACCCGGTTCTTGCGCTGAAGCTTCACAGTCGGGAATTCCTTCCTGGGGCGCGCCGCTTCTCCGGCGTGCGAGGTGGTGTGGCGTGTGGTGTGTGGTGACCGCCGTGGGGGTGCGGTGTCAGCTAGCCGTGCCGCGGTTGCCGATCAGGCATGACGCGCACTCGGTACGGCCGAAATTAGGCAGATCAGGTGAAGCAGCCGATGGAGGAGAGTGAACGCAAGGTGAACCTCGGCCATCGGATGGGTGCGGGGGAAGAAGTGTTCGCCCACTCGTACTAAAGGGCCCGTCGCTCTGTTGAATTACTGATGGGTATGGCAGCATCCGCGCCGGAGGACCACGCGAATCGGTGCGGAACGACCGGAGGTGGCTGGTGGGGCGCCAGGGGGCACAACAGGGCGTTCGGGGTGTGCGGGAACTAGGGGGCGAAGAGGGCGTACGCGGCATAAGGGGCAGGCGCGGCGTCCGGGCCGGCCGGCTGGTGGCGTGCACGGCCGTCGTCCTGTGCGTGACGGGTCTGCTCGGCGCCACGGCGGGGACCGCGTACGCCGACGACCCCAAACCCGACGCTACGACCGACTCCGACGCCCGGCACCTCGACGACGTACGCCAGAAGATCGACGCCCTCTACCGCAAGGCCGAGCGGGCCACCGACGCCTACAACGCGGCCAAGGAGCAGGTCGAGCTCCAGCAGAAGGAGATCGTCCGGCTGGCCCGCAGCATCGACGGCACCCAGCGCAGGCTGGCCGCCCTCAAGCGGCAGGCGGGCGCGCTGGCCAGCGCCCAGTACCGCGGCGGCGGGCTGCCCGCCGAGGCGAAGCTGGTGCTCAACACCGACCCCGAGGCCTTTCTCGACAATGTCACCCTGGCCCGCAAGGGGCAGCTCGCCGCCAAGCGCGTGATCGGTGAACTCACCCGCCTCGAAGGCGACTTGAAGAAGTATTCGGACTCCGCCACCGATCGCTGGGAGCGGCTGGAGGCGAACCGCAAGAAGAAGGAAAGCGCCCGGCGGGACATCAAGAAAAAGATCGACGCGGCAAAGAAGCTGGAATCCAAGCTGGCCGCCAAGGAAAAGGACTGGCTGCGGAAACTGGAGGACGAGCGGGCCTTCCGGGAGCAGCAGAAGTGGCTCGACTCGGGTGTTCTCGACGACATCAGCAACAAAGCCTCCGCCCCGGGCAAGAAGGCGATTTCGTACGCCACCGCGCAGATCGGCAAGGATTATGTGTGGGGTGCGGAGGGGCCGGACACCTTCGACTGCTCCGGGCTGACGCTGCGGGCCTGGCAGCACGGCGGCCGGACGATCCCGCGGACCTCGCAGGAGCAGTGGCGGCAGCTGCCGCGCGTCGCGCTGCGGGACATGCGCCCCGGCGACTTGATCATTTACTTCTCGGACGCCAGCCATGTCGGCATGTATCTCGGGGACGGCGCCATCGTGCACGCACCGCGCCCCGGCCGCCAGGTGACGATCACCGGCGCCGGCTCGATGCCGATCCTCGGAGTGGTCCGCCCCGATCGTGACGGCGGACACCATGACGAGGGTCGCGCACGATAAATGACCGGAATGTTTCCTCTCCGAGGGTTGCCGCGTTGTAGCTGAATGCACTCAAGCGGGGTGATATTCGTCATTCCGCATTCCGGCTGCCGCAGGTCAAATGCCTTATCGGGTGCGGCATATGACAATGGCCGATTGCCGTCGGCCATTCCCTCTTCCTCCACGCTGCCGCTATGGTCGCCTGTCAGTGCCGGTGCGCGCCCCGCCCGGAAGACCGAAGGGCGGGTGCGGAGCCGGGCACGGTGGTGCGCCGGTCGGCGCTCACCGAACCCCCTCGGGGGGAGGGAAGGAAGCAGACCGATGCCCGTACCCGTACCGCACCAGCGGACGGTCGTGCTGCCCCACCAGGCAGGACCGGTGAACGACGCCTGCGCGGATTCCGCGCGGGCGGCCGGCGCGCCGGGCGCGGGGGACGCGACGGACCAGGGCGTGCGCGTCCCGGCACCCGACGCCGGCCGGCGGACCGCCCACGCGGCGCCGCAGGGCCTCCAGGAGCCCGAGGAGCCGCTTGTGGACGAACGGCGACTTTCGGCCGACCACGGGACGCCCCAGCAGGGCCTGACCCTGCTCCTCATCGGCGAGGACCCCAACAGCCATGTCCCGGAGATGTCGGACTGGGCGGGCCGCCGGGTACGCCTGCGCACCGCCCGCAACCTCACCGAGGCCGAGCGGCTGCTCACCGACGACGTGCACTGCATCCTGCTCGACCTGCCCCCGGCGGAGCGCGACGACCGCACCGAGCGCGACGGCGGCCCGGACGGCGTGCCCGGCGCCGAGCTGGGCATGCTGCACGACGTCCTGCGGATGGCGCCCTCGCACGCCGTCCTCGTCCTGACCTACGAGACGGACGCCGAGCGCGCCGCCGACGCCGTACGCGTCGGCGCCCAGGACTACCTCTTCCGCGACGAGCTGGACGGCGCGGTCCTCAGCCGCGCCGTGCGCTACGCCGTCGAACGCAAGCGCGCCGACCTCGCGCAGCGCCAGCTCACCGAGTCGCGGATGCTCGCCCAGGAGAACGCCCGCCTGGAGCGCGGCCTGCTGCCCACACCGCTGCTCGACGGCTCCGACCTGCGCTTCGCGGCCTGCTACCGCCCCGGCCGCAGCCGCGCGCTGCTCGGCGGCGACTTCTACGACACGGTCCGCACCCCCGACGGCACCGTCCACGCGATGATCGGCGACGTCTGCGGCCACGGCCCCGACGAGGCAGCCCTCGGAGTCGAGCTGCGGATCGCCTGGCGCGCCCTGACCTTCGCCGGGCTCTCCGGCGACGAGCTGCTGGCCACCCTCCAGAAGGTCCTGGAGCACGAGCGCTCCGACGACGAGATCTTCGCCACGCTCTGCACCGTCGACATCTCCGCCGACGGCCACCACGCCGGCCTCTCCCTGGCCGGCCACCCGGCCCCCCTGCTGGCCCGCGCCGGCGAGCTCCCGCAGCTGCTGCCGTACGAATGCGGCGGCCCGGCGCTCGGTCTGCTGCCGCAGGCCCGCTGGCCGCGCCGGCAGGTCGAGCTGGGCGGCTCCTGGAGCCTGATGATGTACACCGACGGCCTGATCGAGGGCCGGATCGGCGAGGGCAACCGGCGCCTGGGCCAGGAGGGCATGACCGAGATGGTCAGCCGGCAGATGGCGCGCGGCCTCACGGGCGAGGACCTGCTCGACGCCACGGTCCGCGAGGTACGCGACCTCAACGGCGGCGAGCTGACCGACGACGTGGCCGTACTGCTGCTGGACCGCTGACCGCTGAGGTCACTGCTGCCGGACCGGAGCCGATGTGCTCGCCGTGTGCCCGGTGCTCAGCGCCCGCCGTTGTAGGGCCCGTACGGCCCGTCCGAGCTGGAGCCGCCGCGCCGCGGGCCGCGCCCGCCGCCGGTGACCTCCCGCAGCGCCGGTCGCACGTCGACGGTGTAGACGATCACCGCGATCACGCCGATGATCGGCAGGAACGACATGATCGGGAGGATGAACAGCAGCGCCGTGGCGAGGGCGAGGAAGATCAGCCACATGCCCTTGGTCTGCTTGCTCGCGGCACGGTAGGCGTCCTCGCGGCGCACCGCCGCATCGATCAGCATCACGCCGGCATAGATGCCCAGGGCGAGCTGCACCCAGCTCAGAAGGCTCTGGAACCCGTAGATCAGCACGCCATACACCGCCCGTTCGCCGGTCGTGTCGTCTTCGTCGGCCGCGGCCGTCCACCGGCCCGCCGCGGCCCCACCGTACCCGGACAACGGGCCGGGCACCTCAAGGGTGCCCGGCCCGGCCGGGCGATCCGCGTCCCCGGGGAAAGGGGGCGCCGGTTCACTTCGCAGACGGCGGGGTGCTCTTCTTCGCCGGTGCCGGCTTGCGCTGCGCGACCGGCTTCTTCGGGGCGGCGGGCTTGGCCTGGGTCGTCGACGGGGTGGCCTTGGTCTCCGCCTTGGCCCCGTTGGCGGTCTCGGTCTTCGCGCCGCCCTTGGCCGCCGACTTCGGGGCCGGCTCCGGCTCGATCGCCACCGCGAGCTCCTCGACCTGGTCGGCGGCCTCGCCGCGCCAGGTCGCCACCGCGCCGCGGCCGCGCTCGGCCAGCTCCTCGTAGCCCTCACGAGCCCGCACCGCGGTCTCGGCGACCCGGCCCACGCCCTGCAGCGCGAGCTCCTGCGCCTGGTCGCGGAACTTCTTGAAGTCGCCGTCGAGCGAGTCCAGCAGCTCGGCCAGCTTCTCCTGGGCGTCCTTGGCCTGCTTGGTGACCAGCGCCTGGACGTCCTTGGGGTCGGTGCTGCGCACGGACTCGAAGCGCTTGGGCGCCTCGGCCTTGAGCTTCTCGACGAGCTGCGGCACCTCGCCGAGCTTCTCGGCGGCCAGGTCGACCGTGCCGGCCAGGGCGTACAGCGGGGTCGTGTTGGTCAGGGCCTTGCGGAGGTCATCGGTGTTGATGGCCATGACGTGGTTCCTCCTGGAAACGAAATCGGTTGCTCAGGTGGCGTGCGGGCCGTCTTCGGCCTCTGTCTGGGTGTCCGTGCCGCGCCTGTTCCCGGACCCGCTCGCAGTGCCGTCCTTGTCGCCGCCGACCAGCCCGTTCTCCTTGCGGAAGGACTCGTAGATCTGCAGCAGGACCTGCTTTTGCCGCTCGTTGAGCGCGGGGTCGGTGAGTATCGCGGTCTGCACCTCGACCCCGTCGAGCCCCCGCCGCTCGTCCAGGATCCCGGCCTGGACGTACAGCGTCTCGGCGGATATCCGCAGCGCCTTGGCGAGCTGCTGCAGGATCTCCGCGCTCGGCTTGCGCAAGCCGCGCTCGATCTGGCTGAGATACGGATTGGACACCCCGGCGGCATCCGCGAGCTGCCGCAGGCTCAGCTGCGCCGTGCGCCGCTGCTCCCGCAGGAACTCGCCGAGATTGCCGACGTTGAGTGATGCCATGACTCGATACTGCATCCTCGTGCTAACTATTGCAAGCAAGCCGCTAGCAAAAGTGGTTCGAGCAGGTGTGACGTAGCGCTCCCGTCGGCCCTTCAGCGCTTTCGTCGGGCCGAGCGGGGCCGGGCGCGCAGGGCAGGCAGCCGGGCGCAGTCGTCCGCTCCGGCCAGGCTCTCGCCCAGGGCCAGGAGCGAGAGGACCCGCACCGGCCGGCCGACTGTGGCAGCGGCCTCCAGTTTGTGGTGGCCGTCGAGGAGGAAGTGGGTCAGCCCCCAGTGCGCGGAAGGGTCGTCTCCCACGTCGAGGGCCGGCCGGCACACGTCGAGCGTGGAGATCGCGACCGCCGTGGAGACCGTTCCCTGCTCCATGAGTGCTCCGTACTCCTCGACGCGTTCCCTCTCGTTCCACGTCGGGGGAACCATGGGCACGATGAACTCGTAGAGGTGGGCGTCCGCGTCGACGGCGGTCTCGAAGGTTCGGTAGTACGGGGTGTGCGGGTACTCCGGGAGGCCCCAGAACTGATCGACTCCCCACGTCGCGACCTGTTCGTGGCTGAAGTAGTCGCCTTCTTTGCCGGGGACGACCAGCCGGGGTTCTACGTCCAGGAGCAGCGGGAGGTACTCGCCCTCCGGCAGCAACGCACCGAATGCCTCGATCACGCCGGCGTCATCCGGATCGTCCAGCGCACCGGTGAGTCGTTCCTGCACGCTCTCCAGGGACAACTTCTCCCGCGCGGTCTCCAATCGGCGGAACAGGAGTGGGCACGTTCCGCAGTAGAAGCTGAGCTCGAAGGCGGGCTCGTCGTCGACCATGAGCAAGCGGCGCCGCGGCCCGCCGCCGATCTCCTGCCGTTCCGTCTCGAAGCGCAACCGCGCCTCAGGGGCGGGGAGGCCGAGGCTGCGCGAGCCGCCCGTTTTGATCATCACGGACCGACAGTACGGGTACGGGGCCCTGGGGTCGGCTCCACCGACTACTGAGCGCCTATCTGGTCGGTCGGGCCGACTGAAGCGCTCGGTCACAGCAGGTGCGAGCCGAGCGATCCAGCCGATAGACCTCCCCGGTCGCCGGGCCGACGCGGACGTCCACGACGGCAGGCGACGCCACCGTCCCAGCCCCCGCAAAGGACCTGTGCACGAGGCCACTTGTACAGGGAAAACGCAACTTCGACAGGGCCCGCGGAGGCCGCTACCTTCACCTGGTCTTCGGCGATCGCCCACGGTCGCAGGGGAGTTCCTTCGGACTGAGCCACCCGTGACGGGACGAGCTGTCACGCCCCACGAACCCTCGCCCCATGCCCCATGCCCAAGCCACCGAACCGGGTCCACACCAGGCACCCCCACCAGGGAGAGACGCATGCCCCATCTTGCGCTGTACACATTCGGCGTCCTGAAGTCACCTCTCGCCGATCCCGGACCTCTCACGCGCGAACTCCACGGCAGCGGCGAGGCCATCTACCGGAAGATCAGCCAGCACCCCGGGTACCTCACTCGTGCCGAAGCGGCAGACCGCAGCCGGGGCACACACTTCGACTTGGACTGGGGTGCATGGGGCGAGTTCGCCGTACCGACCTGGTACGACAAGGGCCGCACCGTGGAAACCGCCGTCCTGGACGCGACCCTCTCGCTCTGGACCGACCTGCGCCTCGCCTTCGACGCCGTCTACACCGGTCTGCACCGCGAGGCGCTGAACAGGCGTCACGACTGGTTCGAGAGGACAGAACACCCGAGCCACGTCTGCTGGTGGGTCTCCGACGGCGTGATACCCACCTGGCGGGACGGGGTTTCCAGGCTGGAATACCTCCACGACCACGGCTCCGCGCCGCACGCCTTCACCTTCCACCACTCGTTCACCCCGGACGGAACTCCCACCAGGATCAAGGACATCGGGCCGAAGAGCGACCAGGTCCGCTGACGAGGAAGCCTGAACGACCGGGCCCGCTGCCGAGCGCCTCGGTGGAATGACGGCGAACGACCCGGCTCGGGACCGGACAAGTGACCGAGCCCGGCCCGGTGCGGCCTCGCCCTGGCGGAAAACCGCGGGGTACGCCCGCGGCATGGGCAACCAGGCCACACGATGAGTCGACGTGGATGGCACGGACAGCAAGTGACCCCGCACGACATGCGCTTTCAGGAGGTGGGCACTATGACGGACAGTGCTGAGCGAACCGGTCTCCCCGCCATGCGTCCCATGGTGCAGGAGGTGTACGGCCCGGCCGATCTGAGCGGGAAGCCGATCTTCGCCGGTGGATTCATCAACTTCGGGTACTGGCGCGCCCTCGACCTGAGCCTCCCGCTCGGCGAGGCGGAACGGGTGCGCAGCCAGGAGGACCTCTACCGGCACGTCCTCGGCGCCGCCGGTCTGCGCAGGGAGCCGACGGAGCCGCCGGAGTCGACGGGACCGAAGGTCCTTGAAGTGGGCTGTGGGCTGGGCATGGGGTGTGCGGTGACCCTGCGGGAGTACGGCTCCGCTGCGGTGACCGGTATGGACATCCATCCGCAGCAACTGCGGCGGGCGCGCGACGCCCACGCGGACCTGCTGCGGGACGTACCGCGACGGTTGCGGTTCGTCCAGGGGGCCGCGGAGCGGATGCCTTTCGAGGACGGCGAGTTCGATGCCGTCATCAGTGTGGAGGCCGCTCAGCACTTCCCGGATCTCGAAGCCTTCGTCGCGGAGACCTCGCGGGTGCTGCGGCCGGGTGGCCGGATGGCCGTCGCCACCTTCTTCACGGTGGACGACGCGCCCGGCCGGCCCGAGGAACTCGCCCGGTTGCTGGACACGTTCGCGAACGGGCTGGACATCGCCTGGCCGGTGAACGTACTCGCGGATGCGCTCACGGCGGCCGGGCTCACGGACGTCCGCGTCGAATCCATCGGGCCGCACGTCTGGCAGGGGTGGGACCTCTGGCTCGGCCGGTGGTGGGCCCCGGAAACCTGGCCGCGGAACTTTCTGCGCGCCTACGAGGAGGGGGTCCTCGACTACTACGTCGTCACGGCGGGGCGGCCGGAGTAAGGGACGCGGCGCCGCCGCCCGACGGGCGGGCCGGTCACCGCCGCCGTAGTGACGGTGACCGGCCCCGGCGGCCTGGATTCGGCCTGCGCGGCAAGCCTCGACGGGAAGCGATGTGGAGTCAGCTCGCCGACGCCTCGCCCGGACGTTCTTCCTGCCGTGCCAGCGGGGTGCCGCCCCAGCCGTCTTCCAGCAGGGCGAACACCTCGCGCATGGTCCGGACCGGGTCCTCACCGGCGCGGGCGATGCCGGGGGCTTCCAGGGTGAAGCGAGCCAGGGCGGCGACGGCGGGGGAGTCCGGGGCGAGCCCGGTGGCCTCGGCGAGGGCGGCGGCCAGTGCCTTCTCGTGGCGCGACCACATGCGCCGGGCGTAGTCCCGCAGCGCGGGCGTGGATTCGACGAGGACGAACGTGGGGTCGTCGGTCCGGACGGCGGTACGGCTGCGGACCATGTGGTCGCGCAGGGCGTGCAGCACGGACTGGCCGGGGGCCCGGTCGCGGACCGCGGCGACCAGCGCGTTCTCGACGTCCGCGTCCAGGTCGAAGACGAGGGCTTCCTTGCTGGGGAAGTGCTTGAAGAGCGTGCTCAGCGAGACGTCGGCCGCTTCGGCCACCTCGCGTACGCCGACGTCGTCGAAGCCGCGCTCGGTGAACAGCCGCACCGCGGCATCCGCCAGGGCCTGCCTGGTCTGGGCCTTCTTGCGCTCACGGCGCCCTGTCGTCGTCTCGGCCATGCCCCCACCCTACCCCTTGAGGGGATTTGATCATAAAGGCGATCGACTAGAAAGTCGGAGCAGTTGTACTTTTGGAGCTGCTGTGTTTCTGTGGATGGGCGCACCCGACCGGCGGCACTGAGCTGCCGGACCCCGGGAGGCGACACCCCTCGGCACCCCTGTCGTCAGCGCCCTCTTCGTCAGTGCCCTCTTCGCCGGCACTCCCTTGATCCGTAGAACGGAGCGTGCCCCTCATGTCCACCACTCCCCGCATCGCGATCGTCGGCGCCGGACTCGGCGGCCTCGTCTGCGCCCGCGTCCTGCAGCGGCACGGCGTGCCGGTCACGGTCCTCGAGCAGGAGGCCGACCCCCGCTCCCGCGCGCAGGGCGGCACCCTCGACATCCACGAGGACACCGGCCAGGTCGCCCTGCGCGCGGCCGGACTCTTCGACCGGTTCCTCGCCCTGTCCCGGCCCGAAAGCCAGGAGTGGCGCCTGTACGACCGCCACGCGACCCTGATACGCCACGACCGGGCCGACGAGGGCGATCTGAGCAGGCCCGAGATCGACCGCGGCCAGCTGCGCACCCTCCTGCTGGACTCCCTCGCCCCCGGCACGGTCCGCTGGGGCCACTCCGTCAGGGCTGCCACCCCGCTACCGAACGGCGCCGCCCGCCTGCACCACCACGACCGCACCACCGAGGACTTCGACCTGGTCGTCGGCGCCGACGGCGCCTGGTCCCGGGTGCGCCCCGCGCTCTCCGACGCCCGGCCCGCCTACGCCGGCGTCACGATGGTGGAAACCCACTTCGACGACGTCGACCGCCGCCACCCCGGCATCGCCCACCTGGTCGGCCGCGGCACCATGTCCGCCAAGGCGGGCCGCCGCAGCCTGGTGATGCAGCGCAACAGCAACGGACATGTGCGCGTCTACGTCACCTTCCGCG
This sequence comes from Streptomyces sp. NPDC059008, assembly GCF_042749045.1. Lineage (NCBI taxonomy): Bacteria > Bacillati > Actinomycetota > Actinomycetes > Kitasatosporales > Streptomycetaceae > Streptomyces > Streptomyces sp. NPDC059008. The sequence continues at coordinate 46,387 of NZ_JBHYJC010000002.1, forward strand.
GCCCCCAGGACTGGCACGCCGGCCTCGACCTCGCGGACACCGACGCCGTACGCGCCCGACTCCTCGCCCAGTACCAGGGCTGGCACGAGAGCCTGCTGGAGATCCTGCGCGACAACGAGGGCGGTTTCCTCAACCGGCCGATGTTCGTCCTGCCCGTTCCCCACACCTGGCAGCGCGTTCCTGGCGTCACCCTGCTCGGCGACGCCGCCCACCTCATGCCGCCCGTCGGCGTCGGCGCCAACCTCGCCCTGCTCGACGGCGCCGAACTCGCCCAGGCCGTCATCGGCCACCCCACCGTCGACGCGGCACTCGACGCCTACGAGGGCGTCATGCTGCCCCGCGCCGCCGACCAGGCGAAGACCGCCCGGCAGCTGCTCACCACCCTGATGCCCGACACCGACTCCGACGAGGCCGCCTTCCCCGACACCCTCTGGCCGACCGACACACTCCCCGACTCCCGCCCCGTGCACAGCGGTTGAGCCCGGGGGGAGTGCGTCGCCCCGCGTTCCTGCAAGGGGGGTGTGGGGCGCTCCGGCCCCACCGGGCGGTGTCGTGAAGTGAATCACACCCGCGGGCTGTCACGGTTTGCCGGCGCGGGGTGTCTCGATGGGCGTCCGAGGAGAGGAGCCGGGTGTGATGTCGGGGTACGCACGCATGCTCATGGTGGGGGCGGGCCATGGTTGAGGACGCCTTCACCGAACACCGTCCACTGCTGTTCACCATCGCCTACGAGATGCTGGGCAGCGCCGCCGACGCCGAGGACGTGCTGCAGGAGAGCTATCTGCGGTGGAGCGCGGTCGATCCGGCCACGGTCGAGCATCCGCGCGCCTACCTGGTCCGCGTGGTGACCCGGCAGGCCCTCAACCACCTGCGCACGGTCAGGGCACGGCGCGAGGACTACGTCGGCCCCTGGCTGCCCGAGCCGATCCGCACCGCGCCCGACGTGAGCGACGACACGATCCTGGCCGAGTCGGTGTCGATGGCCATGATGCTCGTCCTGGAGACGCTCAACCCGACCGAACGCGCGGTCTTCGTACTGCACGAGGTGTTCGGCTACACCCACGGCGAGATCGCCGCCTCGGTCGGCAGGACCGAGGTCGCCGTCCGGCAGATCGCCCACCGGGCACGCCGGCACGTCCACGCGCGGCGCCGCCGCTTCGAGCCCGACTCCGGTGCCGCCCGCGAGGTCGTCCAGCGGTTCCTGCTCGCGGCGACGACCGGCGAAGTCCAGGCGCTGATGGACCTGTTGGCCCCCGACGTCGTGCAGATCTCCGACGGCGGCGGGAAGGTGGTCGCCGCCCGCCGCCCGATCACCGGCCGCGCCGAGGTGGCCCGCTTCGTCCTCGGCGTGCTGCGCACCACCACCGCGGCGACCCGCATCGAGCACGCCACCTACAACGGCATGCCCGCGGCCCGGTTCGTCACCGACGGCGAACTCGACTGGCTGGTCGCGTTCGAGATCCACGACGGACGGATCACCGGCCTCTACGGCATCCGCAACCCCGACAAGCTGCACCGCGCCGAGACGGTGCTCCCACTCGACCGAGGAGGCCACCAGCCGTGGAAACCATGACCGTCGAGCGCGTCATCGACGCCCCGATCGAGGACGTGTTCGCCTGGCTGACCACGACCACCCACTACACGGCCTCGCCGCTGATCCTGCGCTGCCGCCTCACCCGGCACGGCGAGTCCGCGCCCTACGGGGTCGGCGCGGTACGCAACCACCTCTGGCTCATCGGCTGGTTCCGGGAACGCATCACCCGGTACGACCCGCCGTATGCCACCGAGTACGTCGTCGAACGCAGCCTGCCGCCGTCCCGGCACGAACTCGGCCGGATGACGTTCACCGAGGTCGACGGCGGCACCCAGGTGTGCTGGACCACCCGCGCCGAGATCCCGGTCCCCCTGCTCGGCGCCTTCCTCACCCGGCGCCTCGCACGGCCGGTCATCACCCGCACGTTCCGCAACATCCTCGACACCGCCGACGCCGCGCTGGCCCGGCACCCCGACCGGAAGCGGGCCTGACGGCGGGCGCGGCGCCGACGAGCGGACACCGGGCCCGCCCCGCCGTCAGTCCGGGCGGGTCCCGACGACGATCGTGGCGTACAGCTCGTCGGAGGAGTCCACCCGGGCGAGCAGTCCGTTGCGGGTGAAGGCCTCGACGGCCCGGGGCGCCTGACGTTCGCTCGTCTCGACCAGCAGATGGCCGCCCGGCGCCAGCCACCGCGGGGCGGCCGCGGTCACCCGCCGCAGCACGTCGAGCCCGTCCGCACCGCCGTCGAGCGCCACCAGCGGCTCGTGGTCACGCGCCTCCGGGGGCAGCAGCCCGACCTCTTCGGACGGTACGTAGGGGACGTTGGCCACCAGGATGTCGATGCGCCCCCGCAGGGCGGCGGGCAGCGGGTCGAAGAGGTCGCCCTCGTAGACCTCGCCGCCCATGGCGGCGACGTTGCGGCGGGCGCAGCGCACCGCCGCGGGCTCGATGTCGGCGGCGTACAACTCGACCCGTTCCAGGCCGTCGGCCAGCGCGGCGCCCACCGCGCCGGAGCCGCAGCACAGGTCGACGGCGACGAGGGGACGCCGGGTGCGGCCGGTGGTCCGGCGGCCGAGCTCCACGGCCCGCCCCACGAGGAATTCGGTGCGGCGCCGGGGCACGAAGACACCGGGGTCGACGGCGACCCGCAGGCCGCGGAACTCCGCCCAGCCGACGACGTGTTCAAGGGGCAGGCCGACGACTCGCTGCTCGACCATGACGGCGAGTTCGTCCGGCGTACGCGCCGCGGAGACGAGCAACTCCGCCTCGTCCTCGGCGAAGACACAGCCGGCTGCGCGCAGCCTGGCGACGACGGTGGAGCGGGGGAGTGGCGCTACGTGCCCAGGGGTGAGAGGTGACGACTGCCCAGGCGTGAGAGGTGGCGACTGCGCGGGGGCGAAAGGCGAGAACTGCGCGGGCGGTGACTTCGGAGATGACGACATGTGAGCCCTTTCGGGGCGCCGAGGGCGCTTACCGGGTCACGTGTGCCGGACGGTCACCTGCATCGGGTGGCCGTACGGGCGTGAGACGAAAGCGCCTGCCTGCTCTGGCGGGGTATCGGTCTCACCTCCTCGGTCGGTCCACTGCTGGCACGCAACAGTACCTGACCTGGGGCGGGGGCACATGAGGGGGTGGGGTGGGGCGGGACGACGGGTTGGAGCGGGGGCCGTGGAGAGCGGGGCTGCGGAGAGCGGCGCTGAGGAGAGCGGGGCTGCGGAGGGAGCGAGCAGGGTCTGGCCGGAAAGTACTTGTCAGATTGGAAAGTTCTTGTCACGATGAATGCACGAGGCCGGCGAAGGACCGGCGGGGAGAAGAAACACCGGTTCGTCAGGGGGGACTGACACCATGTCGGAGTACGCGTCTGCTTCTGGGGCGTCATCCGCGGCACGGGACGCGGCGGCCGCACTGGCCCGTGCGCAGGAGTTGCGCTCAACGGTCAAGGACGGCACGAAGTGGTACGTCCGCTATCAAGTGATCTACGGTTGCGCCTCCGCGCTCCTGGTGCTCGCCATAGGGCTGTTGGGTCAGCCCCATGGTGTGGCGCTCGGCATCGGTTTCTGGGTCGTCGTCATCACCGGCCTGTCGGTGTACTCGGCCCGGCAGCGCGTCTCCCGGGTCGGGTTCGGCCGATGGCATGCCGGCCTGATCATCGCCTGGGCGCTGCTCTACGGCGCGGTGCTGGTGCCTGGCCTGATCTGGTTTCAGGGCGCGGCGGCATGGTGGGTGCCCGGCGCACTGGTGGTTGCCCTTCCCGGGCTGATAGGCGGCTATTTGGAGGCCCGGCGGTGACCGACCCGCACCAGGGAACCCATCCACGCCACGGGCTCGACGAGGTCATCCACGCACCGGTCCGATTCTCCATCGTGGCGACGCTGGCGGCCGCGGAGAAAGCCGAGTTCGCCTTCGTCCGCGACACCGTGGAGGTGAGCGATTCGGTGCTGTCGCGCCAGGTCGCCACCCTGGAGAAGGCCGGCTATGTCGCCGTCACCAAGGGGTACGTCGGCAAGCGCCCGCGCACCTGGCTCGCCCTGACGCCCACCGGCCGTGCCACCTTCACCGCCCACTGCCAGGCCCTCCGGGCCATCGCGGGAGCCACTGACTGACAGCGGCGCACCGGCTGACGGGGGAAGCCGACTGGTGGGGCACCGACTGGGGGAGCACCGACTGACGCGGGACTCCGCCTGGTGGGGGACGGGGCGACGGTGCGGACCGGTAGGCACTGAACTGCCGCCTCACCCTGACAGCAACCCGCAATCCAGGCGTCGTTGACTTCGAGTGCGCTCCAATGCATACCGTCCCGAAGGGGCTCCGGGAAAGGCCCGGCCCAGGAGGTAGCAGCACCATGACCACGACCAACATTCCTTCGCGCAAGCTCGGTGGCCTGGTGGTTTCCGCGCAGGGGCTCGGCTGTATGGGGATGAGCCACGGCTACGGGAAATCGGACGACGCACAGTCGATCGCGACCATCAACCGGGCGCTCGACCTCGGCGTCAGCCTGCTGGACACCTCCGATTTCTACGGTGCGGGGCACAACGAAGAGCTGATCGGCCGAGCCATCGCGGGGCGGCGCGACGAGGTGGTGCTGGCGACGAAGTTCGGGTTCGCCAACCGGCTCGGCGAGCCGACCGCGATCCGGGGCGACGCCGCCTTCGTACGGCAGGCCTGCGACGCGTCGCTGCGCCGGCTCGGGGTCGACCACATCGACCTCTACTACCAGCACCGCGTCGACCCCCGCACACCGATCGAGGAGACCGTCGGTGCGATGGCCGAGCTCGTCGCGGCCGGCAAGGTGCGGCACCTCGGACTGTCCGAGGCGAGCGCGACGACGCTGCGGCGGGCGCACGCGGTGCACCCGATCGCCGCGCTGCAGAGCGAGTGGTCGCTGTGGACCCGTGATCTGGAGCAGGAGATCGTGCCGGTGTGCCGTGAACTGGGCATCGGCCTGGTGCCGTTCTCGCCCCTCGGCCGGGGCTTCCTGACCGGGCAGTACACCTCGGTGCAGGGGCTGGCGGAGACCGACGTACGGCGGACCCAGCCCCGCTTCGCCGACGGCAACCTCGAACAGAACCTGGCCATCGTCGGCAAGCTGAACGAACTCGCCGCGGAGAAGGGCGTCAGCGCCGGACAACTCGCGCTGGCCTGGGTCCAGTACCGAGGGGACGATGTCGTGCCGATCCCCGGCACTCGTCGCCAGAAGTACCTGGAGGAGAACCTCGGCGCACTCGCCGTCGAACTGTCCGCCGACGAGCTCGCCGCCATCGACGCCGCGGCCCCCGCGGCCCGAATAGCCGGGACCCGTTACGACGAGGTGAGCATGACGTTCGTCGACGGCTGAGGCTGACGGCCCCGAGAAGGGGAGAGGTGGGGCCCTGGGGGAGGGCGAGTCCGGTGAGGAGGCCGAGGGGCGGGATCGCGTAGGCGGCATGGCATGGTCCGGGCCCGCGGCCTCGGCGGCGCACAGGATGCGGGTATCCGCCTTCGCTCCCTAGACTTTTTGCAGCGCGACAAGGCCTGAGGTGACGGCGGCCCGGACAGGGGCCGTCGCCCGTACGGAAGGACGGCGCGCCATGGACTGGAAGCTCGAACTGGTGCCGGTTCCGGTGTCCGATGTGGAGCGGGCGAAGCGCTTCTACAGCGAGCAGCTGGGCTTCGCCGTGGACCACGACGTCTGCGTCGGCGACGCCGAGGTGCGCATCGTGCAGCTGACGCCGCCGGGATCGGGCTGCTCGATCGTCATCGGGAGCGGTGCCGGCGTCACACGGGTGCCGCCCGGTTCGGTGCAGGGGCTGCAGCTCGTGGTCTCCGATATCGCCGCGGCCCGTGCGCAGCTGGTCGAACGGGGGGTCCCGGTCAGTCCCGTGCAGCACGTCGAGGACGGGGCGATGGCCGACGGCCCCGGTGGGGCCTGGAACTCGTTCGTCTACTTCAACGACCCGGACGGAAACGGCTGGGCACTGCAGGAGCGCCCCGAGGAGGGCTGAGGCACCCCCCCGGTCGCCGCTTCCGGGCGGGAGACGGATACCGGCGTGCTCTCCTAGGGTGGAGTGGATGACGACGCCTCAGGAAGACTTTCTGCGCAGCTTCCACGCCGCTCGTCCGGCGGTGACCGTGCGGGCGATGGCCCATGGGCGGGCCGAGGACGGCCGGTCGAGTTACGAGATCCTCCGGGACCGGGTGGCGGCGTGCCGGCGGGTGCTGGACCTGGGCTGCGGCGACGGGCTGCTGCTGGAACTCCTTGCCGTCCGCGGTCCGGGCGCCGGCCGGGCGGCGTCCGCACTGGCGGGGCTCGACCTGTCCCCGGAGGAACTGGCGCTCGCGCGTCGGCGCCCGTGCCTCGGCGGGGCCGATCTGCGCCTCGGGCGCGCACAGCAACTGCCGTTCCCGGACGGCTGGTTCGACGGCTGTGTGTCCCATATGGCGCTGATGCTGATGAGCGATGCGGAACGGGTCGCGGCCGAGGTGGCGCGGGTGCTGGCGCCGGGGGGCACGCTGGCCGTCGTCGTGGGGGGCGGCGCGGCCGGCGGGGAGGCGTACGAGACGTTCCTGCGGCTGGCCAAACCGCGGTTCGAGGCGGCGCCCGAGGGGGAGCGGATTCCGCCGCTCGGGGACCGGCGGCTACGGACCCGCGAGGGGTTCGACGAGGTGTTCGGCCCGGCTGGATTCGGCCCCGTGGAGTGGGAGACCGTACGGATCGATCTGACCGGGTCGCCGGAGCGGGTCTGGGCGACGGTGGGCGGCATCTACGACCTCGGGCCGCTCGATCCCGCGGTCACGGCGGAGCTGCGGGGGCGCTTCGAGGCGGAGACGGCGGCGTCCGCCCTGCCCGACGGGCGGATCCCCTGCGCGATGCGGGTGCATATCGCCACGGCGGTACGGCAGGACGGTGGCCCCCGGGGCGGGCAGATGCCAGGTGCCCCGGGCGGCCAGGGGCCGGCGCCTCGTTGAGCCGGGGCGCCGGCGGGGCGGGGCCTTCCGGCCCCGTTCACCGGTCACGGTCCCGGTCTCCTTGTCCACCGGTCACGGCCTCGTTCACAGGCCCTGGGCGGCCATCCACTCCGGGTCGGGGTCGATGAGCTGCAGTACCTCGATCAGGGTGCCCTCCGGCCCCCAGACGTTGAAGCGGCGCTGGCCCCACGGCTCGTCGCGCACCGGTTCGGCGATCGGCACACCCTTGGCGCGCAGTGCGGCCTCCTCGGCTGCGGCGTCCTCCACGAGGAAGGCGACCACTATGCCGCCGGTCTCCTGGGTGCGAAAGCCCTCGGGCATGGACTCATGGCCGCGCTGGACGAAGTCCAGGGTGAATGCGGGGTGCTGGGGGTGCTGGAGGCTGGAGTACCAGTCCAGTTCCGCCAGCGGGCGGAAGCCGAAGTGGTCCGCGTAGAAGCGGGTGCTGACGGCGACATCGTCGGTGAGCAGGGCGGTTCCGAGCTTGGCGAAGCGCATGGTGGTCCCCTCTGTTCGCGGCCGGCCGGTCCGACCGCGGCAACAACTCCAGTTGTAGTACTCTGGCCGTAGTGGTTGCAAGTCGTTTTCTGAAGACGCTCGGAAGGAGTGCGGACGGCATGACGCGAGGTGGACGACATGGTGCGTAATCCGGAGCGGCGGGCGGCGCTGGTGGATGCCGCGATCGAGGTGCTGGCGCGGGACGGTGCGCGCGGGCTGACCTTCCGGGCCGTCGACGAGGCCGCGGGCGTGCCCAAGGGCACCGCCTCCAACTACTTCGCCAACAGGGACGACCTGCTGGGTCAGGTCACCGGGCAGATCCACCAGCGCATCGCGCCCGACCCGGACGAGGTCGCCGAGGTGATGGCGGCGCCGCCGAGCCGGGCGCTGGTCGTCGAGCTGATGAGGTGGATCAACCGCCGGGTGACCGAGAACCGCACCGGCTATCTGGCGATGCTGGAGTTGCGGCTGGAGGCGACCCGGCGCCCCGAACTGCAGGTGGAGATGGTCCGGGCGATCCGGACGACGCTCGACGACGACATCCGCTTCCACCTGGAGAACGGGCTGCCGGGGGACCGTACCGCCGTGATGCTGATCTATCTCGCGATGACCGGACTGATGCTGGAGCAGCTCACGCTGCCCGGAGTGGTCCCGGTCGAGGAGACCGACGGTCTGATTTCGGCGCTCGCCGACCGCGCGATCGTCCCGCAGGACGGTGCGGTGGGCCGGGAGGTCTCCCCGTAGGGGTGCCGCCCGTCGCCGACGGTCCGACGGCCCGGCGGCCGGTGCGGTTAGGCGCCGTACGGCCGGGCCGTACGGGCCTCGCGGAGGGCCACGGCCCACCAGGTCAGCTGGCGGAGCAGGGCGTCGGCGGCCTGGGCGACGGGGGCCGGGTCGTGCAGCCGGCCGGCGTCGTCGAAGAGGTTGCCGGCGAACGGGAGGCTCACCGTCTCGCGCACCGTCGTGGCGTGCAACTCGGCGAAGACCAGCCGCAGTTGCTCGACGGCGCGAAGCCCGCCGGAGATCCCGCCGTACGAGACGAAGCCGACCGGCTTGGCCTGCCACTGGGGGTGCAGCAGGTCGATGGCGTGCTTGAGCGGGGCCGGGAAGGAGTGGTTGTACTCGGGGGTGATCACGACGAAGGCGTCCGCCTCGTCGACGCGCTTGGCGTACGACCCGAACTCCTCGCTGCCGTGGCGGAGTTCGTACGGACGGATGGTGTCCAGGTCGATGACGTCCACGTCGATGTGGGCGTGGCTTTCGGCGTGCCGGGTGAACCAGTTCGCGATGACGGGCGCGAACCGGCGCTCCCGGGTGCTGCCGACGATCACTGCGAGGCGGTAGCGGTGCTCGGACATGTGTGGCCCTTCGTGGCGTGGTGGGTGAGTCGGCGGACGGCGGTGTCGCCGTCGTCGGGACCCGACGCTAGGACCTCAAGCAAGCTTGAGGTCAAGCGCCACGAAAACCCTGTTCAGCCGCCGTGAAGGGCGCCGTTCGCCGGCCGATACGGACGCCGCTCACCCGCCGTCACGGGCGGTGCCCACCCGCCGGTCACGGGCGTCGGGCACCTGCCGTCACGGGCGCGGACACCCGCCGCCGCCAGCGGCGCCGCCCGCCGGTTCACTCCGCCCCGAACAGCTTCAGCAGTTCCGTCTTCTGGAACATCCGGGCCGTCTCGATCGCCGAGGGCGCGCCCGCCGACGGGTCCGCGCCGTGCGCGATCAGCACCTTGACGACCTCGTCCTCGCCCTTGAAGACCGCTCCGGCCAGCGGGGTCTGGCCGCGGTCGTTGGTGCGGTCGACGTCGGCGCCGCGCTGCAACAGGGCCTCGGCGGTGGCGGCGTGGCCGTGGTAGGCGGCCAGCATCACCAGGGAGTCGCCCCTGTCGTTCGTCAGGTTGGCGGGGACGCCCGCGTCCACGTACGCGGCGACGGTGTCGGTGTCACCGTGCCGTGCCAGGTCGAAGACCTTCGCCGCGAGCTGCAGCACCTCGGGGTCGTGCGCGTGCTCGATCGCCTCGGGTCCCTGCGGCTCGGGATTCGCGTCGCTCATGGTCGCCGGCCTCCTGCTGTGGTGGATGGTGCGTGCACTGTCATCGCCACTTTATGCAGGCCATGGCCGTCGCGGCAGCGGTCGCGGGGCCGATGGTGGCCGGGAGTTGCCCGTCTGCTGACGGCTCCCGGCCATGTTCGGGCCGACGGGCCCTACGGGCTGGGCGAACAGATCCCGTAGGGGGTGCGAAGGCCCCCTGCGGGTCCACAACGTGGTGGGGTGTGGGCGGTATTCCGGTGCGGGCTGTGTGATCCGGTCCGGCCGTGCGGCCCGGTGCGGGCGGTGCGATGCGGTCCCGGTGGTGCGATCCGGTGCGGGCGGTGCGGTTCGGGCCGCGCGATCCGATCCGGGCCGCGCGACGCGGTCCGGCCGCGACCCGGTGTGGGCCGTGTGATCCGGCTCGGGCGGTGCGACGCGGTGCGGGCCGCGCGATCCGGTCCCGGTGGTGCGATCCGGTCCGGCCGCGCGACCCGGGGCAGGTGGTGCGATCCGGCCCCGCCGCGCGACCCGGTGCGATGCCGAGGCCTCAGATCCGGGCGGAACCCGTCCGGGCAGGAATCCGGTGCGGGCGGAGATCCAGTCCGGGCGGAGATCCAGTTCGGACGGAGGTCCTGTCGGGGCCGCGCGACCCGGCCCGGGTGGATGCGCCCCCGCGCCGCCCGCCCTCAGAACGCTGCTCGGATCTCGCCCACTCGTACGCCGCCGCCCAGCAGAGGTGCGTCCTCCAGGCGGGACAGTACGGGGGAGTCGATGCCCATCTGGCGCAGGGTGCGGGCCAGGATCGGGCCGAGGGTGCGGGTGGCGCCGTCGTCGATCTTGAAGGCCACGGCGCGGCCGTCCGGGAGGGCCAGCGCCTGCACGGCCTCGGCGCCCATCTTCGACAGGGTGCCGGGCATCGCCTGCATCAGCCAGGTGTCGGGGCGGCGGGTGCCGGCGACGTACTCCGGGTGGGCGCGCATCGCGTCCGCCACCCGCCGCTCCGGGGTGCCGGGCTCGGCCAGTACGAAGTGCCGGAAGGCGCGGGCCAGGCCGGTCAGGGAGAGCGAGAGCAGCGGCGCGCCGCAGCCGTCGGTGCCGACGTGGGCGACGTCCTCGCCGCTGGCGCTGCGCACGCCCTCGGCCACCAGTTGCTGCAGCGGGTGGTCCTGGTCGAGGTACGAGGCCAGCGGCCAGCCGTTGAGCGCGGCGGCGGCCAGCATCGCGGTGTGCTTGCCCGAGCAGTTCATGGCGAGGCGGTCACGGACCCGGCCCGAGGCGAGGTAGGCCTCCGCCTCCGCCGGGTCCAGCGGCAGGTCCGGCGGGGTCTGCAGATGGTCGGGGGTCAGTCCGTGCTCGGCCAGCATCGTACGGACCAGATCGAGGTGGAAGGCCTCGCCGGAGTGGCTCGCGGCGGCCAGCGCCAGCCGCTCACCGGACAGCTCCAGGCCCGCCCGCAGCACCGCCGCCGCCTGCATCGGCTTGTTCGACGAACGCGGGAAGACCGGGGCGGCCACATCGCCCAGCGCCGATTCCACGCTGCCGTCGGCCGCGAGCACCACGAGCGAGCCGCGGTGCCGGCCCTCGACGAAACCGGAGCGCACGACCTCGGCGAGGACGGGAGAAACCGGAGAAGCCGGGGAAGCCGCAGAAGGCACCGAAGCGGCGGACGCCGGGGTCGGCGCGGGGATCGGGGTGGGCGAGGACGAGGTCATCGGCGGCCTTCCGGGGTGGGGGAGTGACCTTCTGGCCCGGAGGCTTGTGGCCCGTTCAGGACAGCAGGTCGTCTACTTGTGCTTCGCCTTCACGGTACCTGCGGGCGATTTCCGCGCTGCACTCGTCGGTGGTCCGCTGCAGCGACTGACGGCGCTGCGAGACCTGCCGCTCGTAGCGAATCAGCCGACCCATCGCGTCGTGCAGTTCCTGGTCCGTACGCGCGGTGAGATCGGACAGCTCCACGTCACCGAGCATCTCGTCGGCCAGCCTGCGGTACTCCTCGCTGTGCGGGGTGCCCAGCGTCACATGCCGCGCCGAGGAGCGGTGCCGGGACGGCAGGTCCGTCAGGATCTCCGGCAGCCGGTCGAGCAGGGGTGAGTGCTGCGCGGTACGGCGGGCGATCTCGGCCCGCAGGATGTCGATCCGGCCCTGCAGCAGCCGCCGCAGATAGCTCAGATCGGCCTCCTCCTGCTGCGAGTCACGTCGCACCACCCGCAGCTCGGGCAGCCCCAGGCCGGAGAGATCGGGAATGTCGGCCGGGCGGCAGTGGTCGCGCTGCTGCGGGGGGCGGGGGTGCTGCGCCTGGCCTGCCTGGAGCATGGGGCCGTCCTCGGTGCCGGCGGGCTCGACCCGAGCCGCTGCCGTGGTCGTAGTGGTGGTCGGTGCGGTGGTGGTGGGTGCGGCGGTGGTGCTCGTCGTGGAGGCGGCCGGCGGCGCCGGCGGGACGGGTACCGCAGGTCCGGGGTCTGGTGCGGGGGAGGCCGGTGGTGTCCGTCCGGTCGGTGTCGTACGGGCGGTTGGTACGGGCCCGGGTGTCTGTCCGGCGCCGAGAGTGCTCATGAATCGTTCCGTCCCCTCGTCCGGTGCCGCGTCCAGGGCATGTTGTCCATGAAACGCACCACGTGCACGCATCGTGCCACTCTGGGCGGTCCTTCTGCAGGGCCATGGCACCCGAACGGCCCCTGCAGGGGCACGGCTGTCCGAAGCGCCCCGCCTGCCCGGCATCATGGCGGGTATGCGAGCTGTGGTGCAGAGAGTTGACGGCGCACGCGTCGAGGTGGCGGGCGAGACGGTCGGGGAGATCGTGGGGGAGGGCCTGTGCGTGCTGGTGGGCGTGACCCACGACGACACCCCGCAAAAGGCGGCGCAGCTCGCCCGGAAGCTGTGGTCGGTGCGGATGCTGCAGGGCGAGAAGTCCTGCTCGGACACTTCGGCGCCGCTGCTGGTGATCAGCCAGTTCACTCTCTACGGTGACGCCCGCAAGGGCCGTCGCCCCACCTGGAACGCCGCGGCGCCGGGGCCGGTCGCCGAGCCGCTGGTCGACGAGGTCGTCGCCCAGCTGCGGGCGCTGGGCGCCCAGGTGGAGACCGGCCGCTTCGGCGCGCAGATGAAGGTGTCGCTGACGAACGACGGGCCGTTCACGGTGCTGGTGGAGGTCTAGGGCGTGTCCGATGCCCTGTCCGGTGGGTCAGAGGGCGGACAGGCCCCGGACCCCGGACAGGCCCCGGATAGGCCCTAGGCCCGGGGCTGGGGGCTGGGGGCTGGGGGCTGGGAACGGCCCCCACCCCGCCCGCGGGCGCCCCCTACGGCTCGACCACGACCTCCTGGGCCGCCGCCGTGGTCCCCGCCATCAGTTCGGCGTCCACCGGGACGTTGCGCTTGACCAGGGCCAGGGCGATCGGGCCGAGCTCGTGGTGGCGGGCCGAGGTCGTGATGAAGCCGAGCTGGCGGCCCTCCGGGCCGTCGGCGGCCAGGCGTACGGGGGTGCCGTGCGGCGGCAGATGCACCTCGCTGCCGTCCAGGTGCAAGAAGACCAGCCGGCGCGGCGGCTTGCCCAGGTTGTGGACCCGGGCGACGGTCTCCTGGCCGCGGTAGCAGCCCTTCTGAAGGTGGACGGCGGTGCCGATCCAGCCCAGTTCGTGCGGGATGGTGCGGTGGTCGGTCTCCAGGCCCAGGCGCGGGCGGTGCGCCTCCACCCGCAGCGCCTCCAGCGCCAGCACGCCGACCGCCGGGCCGCCCGCGGCCGCGGCGAAGGACTCCAGGTGCGCGCGCGGCAGGAACAGGTCGCGGCCGTGCGCGGTCTCGCGTACGACGGTGTCCGCGGGGGTCTCGGTGATGGAGCCGGCCGGCAGATGCACCACGGCGATCTCGGCGGTGCGGTCGGCGACCTCGACCCGGTAGAAGAACTTCATGCTCTCCAGGTAGGCGATCAGCGCCTCCTGCCGGCCCGGCTCGGTGTGCAGCCAGGTCGTCCCGCCGTCGTCGACGAGGTACACGGCGTGCTCGATGTGGCCGTGCGCGGAGAGGATCAGCGCCTCGGTGGCCTGACCGGGCGGGAGTTCGCTGACGTGCTGGGTGAGCAGCAGATGCAGCCAGGTCAGCCGTTCGGGGCCGGTGACGGTGACCACCCCGCGGTGCGAGAGGTCCACGAAGCCGGAGCCGTCGGCGAGGGCGCGCTGCTCGCGGAACAGATCGCCGTAGTGCGCGGCGACGCCTTCGTCGGGCGCCTCGGCGGGGACGGCGCCGGGCAGCGACAGCAGAGGGCTGGCGGGTGATTGTCGCAGCATGAGCCCAGCCTACGACCCGCCGGCGGTTGCCTCAGCCGTCGCCCTCCTCGGACGCGGTGCGGCAGTTGGCGCAACGCCCGAAGATCGCGAAATGCTTCATGTCCGTCTCGAAGTCGAACCGTTCGCGCAGCGTCGCGGTGAACGGCTCGGCCACCGACAGATCCGCCTCGATGACGTCCGTGCAGTCCCGGCACACCAGATGGATGTGGTGGTGGCGGTCGGCGAGGTGGTACGTCGGCGCCCCGTGCCCGAGGTGGGCGTGGCTGACCAGGCCGAGCTCCTCAAGGAGCTCCAGCGTCCGGTAGACGGTGGAGATGTTCACCCCGCCCGCCGTCTTGCGCACCTCGGTGAGGATGTCGTCCGGGGTGGCGTGCTCCAGTCTGTCCACAGCTTCGAGCACGAGCTGACGCTGCGGGGTCAGGCGGTAGCCGCGCCTGCGGAGGTCGCTCTGCCAGTCGGTGGTCACCACACCGCCAGTGTAGGAGGCCGGGCGCCGGCGTGTACGCCCGCCGCGTCAGCCGCCCGCCCGTACGCCGCGCAGATAGCGGGCGAGTGCGCTGACGGCGGCCGGGTTGCGGGGGCTTTCGACCAGATCGGCGTAGTCCATGACGTAGATCCGGTCGTTCTTGACGGCCGAGACGTTCGCCAGCGGCGGGTAGGACTTCAAGAACGCCTTCTTCTGCGCGCCGGTGGGGGTGCCGTAGTCGTTGACGACGATGACGTCGGGGTCGCGGGCCACGACGGTCTCCCAGCCCACGGTCGTCCAGGAGTCCTTGAGGTCCTTCATCACATGGTCGCCGCCGGCCTTGGTGATGATGTCGTGCGGGCCGGCGTACCTGCCCGAGGTCAGCGGCTTGTCGTGGCCGCCGTCGTAGAGGAAGACCGAGGGGCGGCGGGAGGGCGCGGGGGCCTTGGCGGCGGCCTCGGCGACCTGCGCGCGGTACTTCTTCACCAGGGCGGCGGCCCGGTCCTCGACGTGGAAGATCTTCCCGAGGTTCTCCAGGTCGGCGTAGAGCGCCTCCAGGGGCGGCATCACACCGCGGGAGCCGCCGGAGGTGCCGTTGCGGCAGGACTCGGTGAGCACGTAGCTGCCGATGCCGAGCTTCTTCAACGACGCCGGGGTGAGGTTGTTGTCCTCGCCGAAGCCGTAGTTCCAGCCCGCGAAGACCAGGTCGGCGCGGGCGTCGAGCGCGATCTCCTTGGTGATGGCCTTCTTGGAGAGCCAGGGGACCTTGCCGTAGGCGTCCTTCCAGGCCACCGCGTCGATCCTGCCCCGGTAGGCGGGCATGACGTAACCGGCCATGTGGTCCTCAAGGCCGAGCGCGAACATGATGTCGGCGATCCCGACGTCGTTGGTGACCACGCGCCGGGGCGCCTGGCGGTAGGTCGTGGGCACACCGCAGTTCTCGACGGTGACCGGATAGTGGCCGTCGGCGGCCCGGCCGGCGGCGCGGTCCGGGGCGACCTGGGCCCCGCAGCCGGTCAGGGCGAGGGCGAGGACGGCGAGCAGGGCGGCGGTGCGGTGGATGCGCATGGTGGTCCTCACGGGGCGGTCGGGGCGATGCGGTCGAAGAGCAGCTGCACGGCGCCGGATCCGGGGTGCGTGACGCGGTGCGCGCGGACGTGGAAGACCTCGGCGAGCAGGTCCTCGGTCAGCACGTCGTGCGGGGCGCCGGAGGCGACGATGCGGCCGCCGGCGACGACGTACAGCTCGTCGCAGTGGACGGCGGCCAGATTGAGGTCGTGCAGGGCGGCGAGCACGGTCGGGCCGCCCTGCGACCCGTCCCCGGGGCGCCCCCAGTCCCGTACCAGCGCGAGCACCTCCAACTGCTGTGCGATGTCGAGGTGGTTGGTGGGCTCGTCGAGCACCAGCACCCTCGGCTGCTGGGCCAGCGCGCGGGCGATCAGCACCCGCTGCTTCTCGCCGCCGGACAGGCTCGCGAAGCCGCGGTCGGCCAGATGGCCGGTGCCGGTCCGCGACAGCGCCGCCGCGCAGATCTCCCGGTCGGCGGTGCCGGGGCGCCCGGAGCCGCCGCGCTGGTGCGGCAGCCGCCCCATCGCGACGACCTCGGCGGCGGTGAAGTCGAAGTCGGTGGCGGTCTCTTGGGGCAGCACGGCCAGCCGCCGGGCCCGCTCGCGGGCGGTCATGGCGGCCAGCTCGGCGCCGTCCAGCCGTACGGTGCCGGCGGTCGGGCGCAGCGCGCGGTAGACGCAGCGCAGCAGGGTCGACTTGCCGCTGCCGTTGGGGCCGACCAGCCCGACGAACCGGCCGCTGCCCGCGCGCAGGGTGACCTCGCGCAGCAGGCGCACGCCCGCCACGTCCACCGACACGTCCTCGACGTCGACCCGCATCAGGCACCGCCCGAGAAGCTGTAGCCGCGCCGCCGCATCAGTACGACGAAGCAGGGCACGCCGATGACGGCGGTGATCACCCCGACCGGCAGCTCGACGGGCGCCAGCAGCACACGGGACAGGGCGTCCACCCACACCAGCAGCACCGCGCCGAGCAGCGGTGCGACGGCCAGCACCCGGCGGTGGTCGGCACCGACCAGCATCCGGGCCGCATGCGGCACCATCAGCCCGACGAAGCCGATCGCGCCGCTGACCGCGACCACCGCGCCGGTGACGGCGGCCGAGATCACGAACAGCTCGCGGCGCATCCGCCCGGCGTCCACGCCCAGGGCGGCGGCGGTCTCGTCGCCCATGGCCAGCGCGTTCAGCCGGCCCGCGGTCAGCAGCAGACGGGCCAGCGCGGCGGCCACCGCGACCGCGGCGATCGGCAGCGAGCCCCAGCCGGCCCCGCTCAGGCTCCCCAGCAGCCACATCATCGCCGAGCGGGCCGCCTCGCCGCGGTCGGCGGTGAAGACCATCAAGGTGGTCAGGGCGGAGAAGCCGTAGTACATCGCGGTGCCGGTCAGCACCAGCCGCAGCGGGGTGAGCCCGTGGGCGGTGCGGGCGGCCGCGTACACCAGGGCCATGGCCAGCAGC
The DNA here is from genome assembly GCF_042749045.1 of Streptomyces sp. NPDC059008. Lineage (NCBI taxonomy): Bacteria > Bacillati > Actinomycetota > Actinomycetes > Kitasatosporales > Streptomycetaceae > Streptomyces > Streptomyces sp. NPDC059008. Next base: position 63,163 of record NZ_JBHYJC010000002.1, read on the forward strand.
GCGGAGGCGAACGCCGACACCGACAGCGCCCACACGCCCAGTGCGCCCAGCGCCCCGAAGAGCAGGACGGCGTTGGCGCCGACGGCCGCGCCGGAGGATATGCCGAGGACGAAGGGGTCGGCGAGGGCGTTGCGGACCAGCGCCTGGACGGCGACGCCGATGGCGGCCAGCCCGGCGCCGACGACCGCGGCCAGCACCGTCCGGGGGAGGCGCAGCTCCCACACGATGGTGTACGCGGCGACCTCGTCGGGTGCGATGGTGCCGCCGGTCAGCCCGGCACCGAGGTAGCGCAGCACCTGCGCCCAGCTCACCCCGGCGGCGCCGAGGCCGACGCCGCACAGCAGGGAGCCGAGGAGGACGGCGCACAGCGCGGCCACCAGGGGGGTCGTTCGGGCGGGGGGTGCCAAGGGGGCCTGCGCCTTCGGCTCGGGCCGCGGGCGCTGGAAAGGAGCGGCGGCCCGGGCGCCCCGGCTCGCACCGGGAGGCGCCCGAAGGCAACGGCGGCGTCCCCTCGCAGTCCACGGCGAGTTGTGAGGATCGGGCGCCGCCGCGGGCGATCGGGCTTGCGGAAGGGGGCTTCCGCTTACCGTTGCGGGTCAGCGCCGGACTCTCACCGGACTTCCCCCGCGGGGCGCGTCACACTGAAGAGGGCCGGTCAGCCCTGGTACGGGGTGCCGTCCGGGTTGAAGAAGGCGACCCCGTCCGGCATGTCGTCGGGCAGGCTCTCGGCCCACTCCTTCAGGCCGGCGACCTTCTTCAGGTGCGCCGACATGTACGGGCGCAGCGGCACGTCCGGGGTGGACTTCTCGCCGACCCACATCAGGTCGCCCTTGACGTAGCCGTAGAGCCGCTTGCCACCGCTGTACGGGCCGGAGGCGGCGGTGCGGGCGACGGCGTCGGTGGCCAGGTCGATCTGCGGCTTCTTGTCGGCCAGCTCGCCGTACCAGACCTCCACCACGCCCTGGTCGCGGATCATGACGATCTCGACCTTGCGGTCCGCGTCGACGCGCCAGTAGCCGCTCTCGGTCTCCAGCGGGCGGACCTTGTTGCCCTCGCTGTCGAGCACCCAGCTGTGCGAGGTGTATTCGAGGAAGTCACGGCCGTCGTGGGCGAAGATGACCTCCTGCCCGAAGTTGCACTTCTCGGTGCCCGGGAAGTCCGCGACGCCGGCACCCTCCCAGCGGCCGAGGAGGAAGGCGAGCGGCACCAGGGCCGGGTTCAGGTCGGACGGGATCTCGATCATGACAGCTCAGGCGATCTTTAGAGGGGGCAGTCGGCAGGGGTGCGCGAAGCGCTCTGGCGAAGGTCGGTGCTGGGCGGCGCGCAGGCCGGTCAGCGCTGGCCCTGATACAGCTTCTTCCAGGTCAGACCGGCGAACGCGATCACGCCGACGCCGACCAGAACCAGCAGGGTGGTGAAGAATGCCTCAAGCACGAGCGCGCTCCTTGGACGGAGTGACGGTGTAACGGACCGCCTGCGAGTCTAGTCGGCGCGGGTGACGGCGGCGCTGTGAGGTCCACCGCGCCGGTGTCCGCTCTACTCTTGACCCTATGGCGAAGAAGCTCGTGATCAAGGTGACGGCGGGCGCGGACGCGCCCGAGCGGTGCTCGCAGGCGTTCACGGTGGCGGCGGTGGCGGTGGCCAGCGGCGTGGAGGTGTCGCTGTGGCTGACCGGCGAGTCGGTGTGGTTCGCGCTGCCGGGCCGGGCGGCCGAGTTCGAGCTGCCGCACGCCGCGCCGCTGCCGGAGCTGATCGACGGGATCCGCGCGGGCGGCGGGGCGATCACGGTGTGCACCCAGTGCGCCGCCCGGCGGGACATCGAGCAGAAGGACCTGATCGAGGGAGCGGGCATCGCCGGCTCCCAGCTCTTCGTCAGCGAGATCATGCCGGATGACGTGCAGGCGCTGGTGTACTGACGGTGGTCTCGACGGACGCGCACCGGGCGCTGGTGTACTGACCGCGGTTCCGACGGACGCGCACCGGGTGCTGGTGTACTGAGCGGGCCCTGCCGGGCGGTCTACCGCGGATGCTTGTCGTCGCCCCGGTCGTCCAGCTCGCGCCACCAGCGGTCGGACTCGGGGTCGCCCGACTCGTCCCACCAGCGCTCGCCGGGCTCCCGCCGGTTGCCGATGATCGCCGCGATCGGGGGGATGACCATGGCGACCAGGCACATGCCCACCGCGGCCGGCACCGACCACAGCCGCACCACGCCCCAGGCCAGGACGAACAGCACCAGGCACACGCCCATCAGCACGAAGTAGCGGCGGTGGCGGCGCTCGGCGGGCGACCGGCGGCGGCTGTCCATAGCTCCACGGTAAGTCCGCGGCGAGACGGAAAGAAGCCGCCGCGAAGGCCCGTTCCGCCCCCCGGACACGCCGAAGGGCCGCACCCCCGCAAAGGCGTCCAAACCTCTGGGGTGCGGCCCTCCGGCCGTACGAAGGCGCCCGAAGGCCGCCGTCAGACGGCGATGGCGACCTCCGCCAGGCCGCCCTTCTGGGCGACGACGGTGCGGTCCGCGGTGCCGCCCGGGACCAGGGCGCGCAGCGTCCAGGTGCCCTCCGCCGCGTAGAAGCGGAACTGTCCGGTCGCGGAGGTCGGAACCTCGGCGGTGAACTCTCCGGTGCTGTCCAGGAGTCGGACGTAACCGGTGACGGGCTGGCCGTCGCGGGTCACGCTGCCCTGGATCGTGGTCTCACCGGGCTTGATGGTCGAGGCGTCCGGGCCGCCGGCCTGTGCTCCACACATAGCGGTACTTCCTTGAGGGGTTCGGGGGAGAAGCTGTCTTGCTTACTTGTTGGCGCCGAGCTCGATCGGGACGCCGACCAGGGAGCCGTACTCGGTCCAGGAGCCGTCGTAGTTCTTGACGTTGGTCTGGCCGAGCAGCTCGTGCAGCACGAACCAGGTCAGCGCGGAGCGCTCACCGATCCTGCAGTAGGCGATGGTGTCCTTGGCGAGGTCGACGGACTCCTCCTCGTAGAGGGCCTTGAGCTCGTCGTCCGACTTGAAGGTGCCGTCGTCGTTGGCGTTCTTCGACCACGGGATGTTGCGGGCGCTGGGCACGTGGCCGGGGCGCTGCGACTGCTCCTGCGGGAGGTGCGCGGGGGCGAGCAGCTTGCCGCTGAACTCGTCGGGGGACCGCACGTCGACCAGGTTGAGGTTGTCGATCGCGGCGACGACGTCGTCACGGAAGGCACGGATGGAGGTGTCCTGGGCCTTGGCCTTGTACTCGGTCGCCGGGCGCTGGGGCACCTGCGCGCCGTCGACCAGGTCGCGCGAGTCCAGCTCCCACTTCTTGCGGCCGCCGTCGAGCAGCTTGACGCTGTCGTGGCCGTAGAGCTTGAAGTACCAGTACGCGTAGGAGGCGAACCAGTTGTTGTTGCCGCCGTAGAGGACGACGGTGTCGTCGTTGGCGATGCCCTTGGCGGACAGCAGCTGCTCGAAGCCCGCCTGGTCGACGAAGTCGCGGCGCACCGGGTCCTGGAGGTCCTTCTTCCAGTCGATGCGGACCGCGTTCTTGATGTGGTTCTTGTCGTAGGCCGAGGTGTCCTCGTCGACCTCGACGATCACGACCTTCGGGTCCTCGAGGTGGGCCTCGACCCAGTCGGCGTCTACGAGGACGTCGCTACGGCTCATGTTCTTCTCCTCCGGGGCAGTTGCGGGGGGCGGTTGCAGACTTGCACGCGGGTACGCCGGTTATGCGCCGATCTCGTGCGGACGGCCCGATTCATTCGAACGGGGGCCAAAGTGGCGCTGAGTGGGGACTCGCGGGGGGTGCGGCCTTGAAGGCCGACCGGGCGCGGGGCTCCCTCCGCTGCTCCGACAGCTCGGGGGAGGGTGCTCAAGCCCGTCAGGCAGGGCGACAGAGCATGGCGGCGACGCGACACAGGTCTACTGCCCGCCGCTTCGTGAGTACCGCCTGTCCCCGATGCCGGAGAGGGCTCCATGCGCTCTGCATGGCACCGATCGTAGGGACGCGGAGCCGGGCATGTCACCGGTGTGTCAAATGCCGAGACGCGATTGTCCGTGATGTGGGATGAGAGGTGGTGCGGGGCGGGCGCGGGCGCCGGGCCGGGGCCCGCGCGCCGGTGGGGGGTCTGGCGTACGGACCGGGGTGTCTCAGGAAGTGGACGGCGCGGCGGGCCGGTGGGGCGGACCGCCGCCTTTCGCGCGTCAGCCGGGGAGCTTGACGTTCTTGCCGGAGACCGACAGGGAGATGCCCTCCGGCTTCGTCACGACCTCGTCCAGCTTGAGGTTGCCGGGCAGCCGGTTCAGCGTCCACACGTGGTCGGTCTGGGTGCGCACCTTGGACTGGCAGGTCGGGATGGCCTTGCACATCGCCGGGATCTCGTCGGCGCGCAGCCTGACGGTGTTGCCGGAGACGGCCAGCGAGCCGGTCACCTCGACGGAGCTGAGGAGCGGCAGGTTCGGCGAGATCTTGACCCGGGGGCCGTTCTTCTCCCCGGCGTAGCTGATCTTGATGCCGCCGCCGGCCGCTTTGGTCAGGTCCGCGTAGGAGATCGTGGCGCTGCCGGTGGCCGAGGCGGCGCTCTCGATGGAGGAGTAGTCGCTGGTCAGCCTGACGTCGTGGAACTGCGCGCGCAGCTTGTCCACGCGCAGCGTGCGCCCGTCGGCGCTGGCCGACATGCCCCCGAGGTCGGCGTCCACCTCGGTCAGATTGCGGCCGAGGACCTGGGTCAGGAACGGGAAGCCCTTGATGGAGACCTCCGGGGTCCGGTCGAGGCCCTGGCTGCCGCGGATCTTCTCCGCGGCCATGTCCTCGGCGAGGTTGACCGCCAGCCGGTCGCCGGCGACGAACAGCCCGCCGAATATGACGAGGATGATCAACAGCACGCGAAGTGCACGCATCGAACCACTTCCCCCACACCTGGGCCGGTACCCGGCCGGATCGTCCGTGCAGGCCCCCTGCCTGCGTTCCGGACAGACCCTAGATGACGTGGTCGAGGGAGCGGGAGCGGCGGCCGCCGCAAGGCGCAACAAGCGCCGCGATACGGCCGGCGGCGGCCGTCGGGAGGTAGGGCCTCCCAGCGGCCGCCGCAGCGGACGGAACCCGGGCAGTGGCCCTACTGGCCCAGCGCCCGGCCCAGCACGTACACCGCGGGCGCGGCCAGGGCCAGCGGCAGCGCGACGCCGGCCGTCATGTGCACGAAGCGCGACGGGTAGTCGTAGCTGGCCACCCGCAGGCCGATCAGGGCGCAGCCGCCGGCCGCCAGGCCCAGCAGCGCGCCGGACGCCCCCAGGCCGGTCAGCTGGCCGGCGCCGATGCCGGCGCCCGCGGCGGCCACCAGGGCGACGCCGATCGAGACGGCGGACGGCAGCGGCAGCGCCCGGGCGAGCGTGGCCACCGCGACCGCGGCGGCGCCGACGGTCACCGCGTGCCCGCTCGCCGCGAGCTGCCCGGCGGCGAGCACCGCCAGCGCGGTCGAGGTCAGTCCGGCGGTCAGCGCGTACATCCGCTCGTCGGCGCTGCTGCGGTTGCGCAGTTGCAGGATGAGGACGAGCAGGCACCACACGCCGAGCGTGCCGATGCCGACCAGCGGCGCGCTCTCGCGGTCGGTGGCGAGCAGGGCGGCGTCGGTGGTCAGTCCGGCCAGGAACGCCAGCGCGATGCCCTGGCGGGCCGGCCACATGCCGTTCAGCCGGAACCAGCCGGCGGCGGTGACCGCCTGCAGCAGCGCCACCGGCACGGCGAGCGCCGGGCGGCCCAGCGGCGCGGTCAGCGCGAGCAGGGCCGCGAGCACGGCGGTCAGCGCGGCCGGCTGGATGCCGGGCGGGATGATCGGTGAGCGGCCCTCGGCGCGGGCGCGCTGGTTGGGCGCGAGGTGCGCGGTGCCGACCGGCGCGGTGGCGGCCGGCGCGGTGGCGGCCGGCGCGGGGGCCGGCGCGGGCCGGGCCGGCGGGTGCTGGTGGGCGTGCGGCTCCCCGGCCGGCGGGGCGCTCTGGTGCTGGGCGGGCAGCTGGCCGTAGTGCTGCGGGGGCGGTGCGGGCTGCTGCTGCGGCTGCTGCTGCCCGTACGCCTCGTAGCCGTAAGGGCCGCGCCCGTACGCATCGTGCCGGGGCTGTTGTTGCTGTTGCTGCCCGTAGGCGTCGTAGGCCTGCTGCCCGTACGGGTCGCCGTACGCCGCCGGTGCGTCGTGGGGCGGGTGCCCGGAGTGCCGGGCCTGCTGGGCGTACGGATCCGGCTGCGCGTACGGGTCGTGCGACGGGTACGGCTGGTGGTCCTGCGGCTGGTGGTCGTTCATGGTCTCCTGCTCACCCTCCCGCGAACGGCGGCAGCACCTCGACCGTGCCGCCCTCGGCCAGCGGCACCGCCGCATGGTCGCGGGTGCCGACCGGATCGCCGTCCACCAGGAACGAGCAGCGCATCAGGACGCGGGCGAACTCGGGGTCGTGGGAGTGCGCCGCGCGTGCCGCGTCGAGCGCCTCGGCGAGCGTCGCCGCCGTATACGGCTCCTCAGCCGTGCCGGCGGCGGCCTTCGCCGCGGCCCAGTAGCGCACGGTGCCAGTTGTTGTCACGGCGGCCTCTTCGTCGTGTCGGTCGGGGGCCGCCCGCCTTGCGGGCCGCCCCGTCGTCTGCCGCCTCCATGATGGCGCACGCGGCGGCCGGTGCTGTTCCGGGCACGTCCCGGCAGCGGCCCGCCCGGCGCCTCGCCGGCGGGCTGAGGGAAATTCGATTGCCGAGGGCAAGTGTTCACATAGGCTCCCTATGTGTTGGTCCGACTCGCGCGGGCGCATCTGCGGCCCCACAAGCGTTCGATATCCCTGATCGTGCTCCTGCAGCTGATCCAGACCCTGGCGACCCTCTATCTGCCCACCCTCAACGCCGACATCATCGACAACGGTGTCGTGAAGGGGGACGCGGGCTACATCCTCCGCATCGGCGGCTTCATGACCGCCGTGACCCTGCTGCAGATCGTCTGCGCGATCGCCGCCGTCTACTTCGGCGCCCGTACGGCCATGGCGCTCGGCCGGGACATCCGCCTCGCGGTCTTCGACCGGGTGCAGTCCTTCTCCGCCCGGGAGGTCGGGACGTTCGGCGCCCCGTCGCTGATCACCCGCACCACCAACGACGTCCAGCAGGTCCAGATGCTGGTGCTGATGACGTTCACGATGATGGTCTCGGCGCCGATCATGTGCGTCGGCGGCGTCGTCATGGCGCTCAACCAGGACGTTCCGCTGTCCGCCCTGCTGCTGGTCATCGTCCCGGCCCTCGGGATCCTCGTCTCACTGATCGTGCGCCGGATGCGCCCGCTCTTCCGCGGGGTGCAGGAGCGCATCGACACCGTCAACCGCGTGCTGCGCGAGCAGATCGCCGGTATCCGCGTCATCCGCGCCTTCGTCCGCGACGGGCACGAGCGCGAGCGGTTCGCCGGGGCCAACACCGACCTGTACGACGTGTCGATGCGGGCCGGCCGGCTGATGTCGATGATGTTCCCGCTGGTCATGCTGATCATGAACCTCTCCAGCGTGGCGGTCGTCTGGTTCGGCGGACTGCGCATCGACAGCGGCGACATGCAGATCGGCGCGATGACCGCGTTCCTCAGCTACCTGATGTACATCCTGATGTCGATCATGATGGCGACGTTCATGGTGATGATGCTGCCGCGCGCGGAGGTCTGCGCCGAGCGCATCCAGGAGGTGCTGGCCACCGACTCCAGCGTCGTGCCGCCCGCCCACCCCGTCACCGAGCTGCGCCGGCACGGCGAACTGGAGCTTTGCGACGTCGAGTTCCGCTTCCCGGGCGCCGAGCAGCCGGTCCTCAAGAACATCTCGCTGACCGCCCGCCCCGGTGAGACCACCGCCGTCATCGGCTCGACCGGCAGCGGCAAGTCCACCCTCCTCGGGCTCGTCCCCCGCCTCTTCGACGCCACCGGCGGCACGGTCCTGGTGGACGGCGTGGACGTGCGCACCCTCGACCCGGAGACCCTCGCCAAGACCATCGGCCTGGTCCCGCAGAAGCCCTACCTCTTCTCCGGGACGGTCGCCTCCAACCTGCGCTACGGCAATCCCGACGCCACCGACGACGAGCTGTGGCACGCCCTGGAGACCGCCCAGGCACGGGACTTCGTCGAGCGGATGGAGGGCGGCCTGGACGCCCCCGTCGCACAGGGCGGCTCCAACGTCTCCGGCGGCCAGCGCCAGCGCCTGGCCATCGCCCGCGCCCTGGTGCGCCGCCCGGAGATCTACCTCTTCGACGACTCCTTCTCCGCCCTGGACTACGCGACGGACGCCGCGCTGCGGGCGGCGCTCGCCCGCGAGACCGACCGGGCGACGGTGGTGATCGTCGCCCAGCGGGTCTCCACGATCCGCGGCGCCGACCGGATCGTCGTCCTGGACGAGGGCCGCGTCGTGGGCACCGGCACCCACACCGAGCTGATGGCCGACAACGAGACCTACCGGGAGATCGTGCTCTCCCAGCTCACCGAGCAGGAGGCGGCGTGACCACCGCGGACAAGGCGGACCAGGGGGCGACGGCCCCCGCGGCCGCCGAGGAGGCCCCTTCGAAGGCTCCGGCCCGGGGCCCGGCCCCGGCGGCCGGCCCGGCGCGCATGATGGGCGGCCAGCCCACCGAGAAGTCCATGGACTTCAAGGGCTCCGGCAAGCGGCTGCTCGCCCAGATGCGGCCCGACCGCGCCGCGATGTCCGTCGCGCTGCTGCTCGGCGTGCTGAGCGTGGCGCTGACCGTCGTCGGCCCCAAGGTCCTGGGGCACGCCACCGACCTGATCGTCTCCGGCGTCATCGGCCGCCGGCTGCCCGACGGGCTCACCAAGGCCGAGGCCGCGGCCCGGCTGCGCGCCGACGGGCAGGGCGGGCTGGCCGACATGCTCACCACGATGCCGGTCGTCCCCGGCCACGGCATCGACTTCGGCGCGGTCGGCCAGGTCCTGCTCTGGGTCACCGTGATCTACGCCGCGGCGTCGCTGTGCGGTTTCGTCCAGGCCCGGATCGCCACCAAGGTCGTCCAGCGCACCGTCTTCCGGATGCGTGAGCAGGTCGAGGAGAAGCTCGCCCGGCTGCCGCTGAGCTACTTCGACAAGCAGCAGCGCGGTGAGGTGCTCTCCCGCGCCACCAACGACATCGACAACATCCAGCAGACCCTGCAGCAGACCCTCAGTCAGATCGTGGCCTCGCTGCTGACCATCCTCGGCGTGCTCGCCATGATGTTCTGGATCTCCTGGCTGCTGGCCCTGGTCGCCCTGATCACGGTCCCGGTCTCGGTCGTCGTCGCCACCAAGGTCGGCAAGCGCGCCCAGCCGCAGTTCGTCCAGCAGTGGAAGACCACCGGCAAGCTCAACGCGCACGTCGAGGAGATGTACACCGGCCACAGCCTGGTGAAGGTCTTCGGCCGCCAGAAGGAGTCCGCCGCACTCTTCCGCGAGCAGAACGAGGCGCTCTACTCGGCCGGCTTCAGGGCCCAGTTCATCTCCGGCGTCATCCAGCCCGCGATGATGTTCATCGGCAACCTCAACTATGTCCTGGTGGCCGTCGTCGGCGGTCTGCGGGTGGCGTCCGGATCCCTGTCCATCGGCGACGTCCAGGCCTTCATCCAGTACTCCCGCCAGTTCAGCCAGCCGCTGACCCAGGTCGCCTCGATGGCCAACCTCGTCCAGTCCGGCGTCGCCTCCGCCGAGCGGGTCTTCGAGCTGCTCGACGCCGTGGAGCAGGAGCCGGACGCGGCCGAACCGGCCCGGCCCGAACACGTCGCGGGCCGCGTCGAGTTCGAGGACGTGTCCTTCTCGTACACCGCGGACAAGCCGCTGATCGAGAACCTGTCGCTGTCCGTCCGCCCCGGCCAGACGGTCGCCATCGTCGGCCCGACCGGCGCGGGCAAGACCACCCTGGTCAACCTCCTGATGCGGTTCTACGAGGTCGGCGGCGGCCGGATCACCCTCGACGGGGCCGACATCGCGGACATGTCCCGCGAGGACCTGCGCGGCCACATCGGCATGGTGCTGCAGGACACCTGGCTCTTCGGCGGCACGATCGCGGAGAACATCGCCTACGGCGCCCCCGCCGGCACCTCCATGGACAAGATCGTCGCCGCCGCGAAGGCCACCCACGTGGACCGCTTCGTGCGCACCCTCCCCGACGGCTACGACACCGTCATCGACGAGGAGGGCGGCAACGTCTCGGTGGGCGAGAAGCAGCTGATCACCATCGCCCGCGCCTTCCTCGCCGAACCCGCGATCCTCGTCCTGGACGAGGCCACCAGCTCGGTCGACACCCGCACCGAGGTCCTCATCCAGCACGCCATGGCCCAACTCCGCGCCGGCCGCACCAGCTTCGTCATCGCCCACCGCCTGTCCACCATCCGCGACGCCGACACCATCCTCGTCATGGAGCAGGGCAGCATCGTCGAACAGGGCTCGCACGAGGCGCTGCTGGCGGCCAACGGCGCCTACGCGCGGCTGTACGCGGCGCAGTTCGCGGAGGCGGTGGCCGAGACGGGGTGAGGCCGTCTCGCCCGTGGTGCGCCCGTGACCTGCGGGTAAACCCAACTCCCCCTGGACGTTGTGGATTTGTGTGTAGGTCATACGGGCGCACCGCTATGGTGTGACCAACACGTCACGCACGGCGACGTTGTGACGCATGGGGTTCGGGAATGATCCTGGATGCCGTCGCCCGGGAGGAACTGACGGGCGACGGCTGCTGCTTGGGGTGAGTGGTGCCTCCCATGAGGCCTGATCCGCCGCAGAGCACGCACCCGCTCGGTCGCCGGGTACGCGCGTGTGCGTGGTGAGAGGGGACGCTCCACGCCAAGAGGGTGCGGACGATGGCGTGCGCGCGCGGTCCTCAATGCGGCCCAGTACGGAGACGGCTGTCATGGCCACCCAGGAATCCGCCGCGCCGCTGCGGATCATCTTCGCCGACGACGCCGGCGACTCCCGCACGATCGCGGCCTTCGCCTCGCTGTCCGTCCATCTGGACGACATGGAGGCCGCCAAGAAGGACCTGCTGCGCTTCCGTTCGGCACTGGAGGGCGACCCGGACCTGGGCATCCCGATCGACGCCTCCCTGCACGCACAGGACCTCGCCGCGGGCCGCGGGCGCCACGTCTACCGACCGGGGCTGCCCGACCGGCAGGCACGGGAGGCCCACCTCGCGCACTGCCGGGGGGTGATCCGCCGCGGCCTCGGGGCCGTCGCCGGCATCCCCGGGGTGCGGGTGACGGCCGTCTACCGGGAGACCGGCGACTACGGCCGGGACCGCCCCGCCCTCCAGCGCGCCTGGCTGGCGCGCGTCAACGCCGAACTCGCCGCGTCGGGCGAGTACGGGGTGGTGGTCGTGGACGGCGACGGGACCGAGACCGCGCTGATCGACGCCTACCACGACCTGCCGGAGCACGACCGGCGCATCCAGGGCGTCCCGGTCTTCGAGTCCGCCCGCATCAACTACTTCCTGCAGGCCGCCGACCTGCTGGCCTACGCCGCGTACCAGAGCGTGGCCAAGCGCCCGGAGCGCGAGTTCATGTGGGACTGGTTCGGCGCCGCCCTGCCGTGGGCGGACGGGCCGTGCGCGCTGTGACCGATGGGTTCGAGTCTTCAACCACCTGCAAACGACGGAGGGTTCATGTCGAAGTCCGCGGCAGCGCAGCCGATCACCGTGCCATGGGGCAAGGAACAGGTCGTGGTGTCCGACGTCGCGCGGGAGCTGCCCGACGCCTCGAAGGTCGACGACCGGGCGAAGGTGATCAAGGCCGGGACCGCCAGCCGGCTGGTGTCGCTCCCCGAGGACGCCTGGCACGCGGTCTCCCGCGCCTCGGTCACCCCCGAACTGGTCGCGATGCAGCTGCGCCGGTCGGAGGACGCAGGCGGCAGTCTGCTGCTGGAGGAGCATGTGGACGGGGCCACGCTGCGCTCGGTGCACACCCGGGTGTGGCTGACCGAGCTGTTCCCCGGCATCCAGCCGCGCACCGGTCAGAACGCCCTGGACGAGGACGACCCCCAGGTCCTGGGCATGGCCGAGGACGGCCGGCCGCAGGCGATTCTGCGCTACCGCTACCGTGACCGCGCCCACCTGCGCAACCACATCTGGCAGACCGTCGAGGGCACCCTGACCCTCAACTCCTACGAGGAGTCGATCCTGGCCCGGCGGGTGACCCGGGCCCTGATCGTGCACCCGGCCGTCTTCGAGTTCGAGGCCGAGGGCGAGGAGCCGGTGCACGCCCTGGTCGCACGCGACGGCATCACCCGGCTCGCCAGCGCCTGGAAGATCCTCGCCGGGCCCGGTGCCACACAGGCGCGGGCCGCCGAGCTGGCGGTGGAGACCCTGACGGCCGAGCGGGAGCAGCCGGCCAACGAGCCGCGAAAGTCGCGCTCGCAGCGCTGGGCGCTGAGCCGGGAGCAGCGGCGGGGCCTGCTGCGGGAGGAGTTCGGCCGCGAGTCGGCCGGGGAGGTGCCCTCGCTGCGGGCGATCCAGATCGCCCAGACGTATGCGGTGCCGGCGCACATCGCGGTGGGCGCCGAGGCCCACCACACGGGTCTGCTGCCCGCCGCCGACGTCTTCGACGACGCCCTGCGCTCGATCCTCGCCTCGGTGCACGTCGAGTTCAAACCCTGGGACGCGGCGGCCCAGAACCTGGAGGTGGCCACCCGGGCGCTCAAGCTCGTAGCCCAGACCCGGGCTCGCGAGTGGGGCAAGGAGGAGCTGCTCGGCGAGGTGTACGCGCTCGCCGTGGGCCGCCGCGGGGAGTCGGCGACCCCGGACATCTTCCAGGACGCCCGGATCCCGGGAACGCCGCTGTGGCGGGCCGTCTACCTGCTGCACGTCCTGACCAGGCCCCGGCTCCTCGAAGAGCTGCGCGGCCGCGCCAAGGAGATCAAGAACGAGCGGCGGATGACCGTCAAGGGGTATGCGGGGCTGCTCGGCCCCGTGGTGGACAAGCCCTGGCGGGGGCAGAAGAAGTTGGTCGTCAAGCAGGCGCTCAAGGCGTGGGGCAACGGCGGAGTGCTGTCCAAGGACGTGCTGTCCGAGGGCTGGATCCCGGTGCCGGTCGACGACTTCACCAGCCTGGTCGCCCCCGCGCTGAACGGCGACGTCAACGCCCGCTGCACGCTGGCCCTGGCCGGCGGCACGGCGCTGATCGCGGACAAGCTGATCACCAGCAACGTCGGTTCCGCCCTCAGCGCCCGGCGCGAGCCCGGCAAGGTGCCCTTCCGCGCCGACGCCAACATCGTGGTCGCCGGGCTGGCCCGGGAGGGCAACGCACTCGGACTGTGGACCCTGGCGCTGGCGGCCCAGCGGTTCCAGGCCGACCGGCTGCCCCGCAACGCCGGCTCCCGGCAGGAGTTCGGGCTGCCGGGCGAGGACGACGCGGGCGCGGAGGGGTACCAGCACGTCGCGGTGGACCTGGAGGCGCCGGACCGGATCCGCCGGGTCGACGGGACCGAGGTGCCGCTGCTGACCTGGGACGTGGTCTACGCCTCGGACTCGCCGCGGGCGCAGCGGGCCGTCGCGGACGCGCAGCCGGTGGCGCCGGTGCTCTGGCCGTCGCCGCGGCAGCCGGACGGGACGGGCGAGCCGGGCGAGCCGGACCCGGGGACGGGGCCCGCACAGGAGGAGGCGGACGAGCGCCCGGTGGGGCAGCGGATCGCCGATCAGCGCCAGTCGCTGGGCCGGTCGCTGGACCATGCGCAGGGGGCGCTCGCCAAGCTGGCGGAGCTGGACCAGGGCCGCTCGCAGCCGCTGTTCACCGACCGCGACGAATGGGCCGGGCTGCGGGAGACCGCCATCCACGTACTGAAGAGGCTGGAGGACTTCCGCCCGCCGATGGAGGACGAGGAGGAGGCGGAGCCCGACGGTGACGCCTGACAGGTCGGTGCCGGGCCGTGCCGGGGCGCGCACGGTGTGCGCATCCGTGCGCTCCCTGTGCTCCCCCTGGCCGCAAAGCGCCGCCCGCTCGTGCGCAGGGCGGGGCGGCGTCGGGCGGCCGGCGGCGGCGGTCGGGCGGCGGCCGGGCGGGGCCCGGGGAGCGGTCCGAAGGCCCGGTCCGGGACCCGCGGCCGCCGCTCGCCCGGTGCCCCACCGCCGCCGCCGGACCTCGGGGCGAGGCCGTGATCATGTCCGCATGCTGGGAAAACGCGGTCGCGGCGAAAAAATGGTGCGGGGCGGGCCGGCGCCGGCGAGGCGCCGCGCGAGGACGGCGGACGCGGCGTCGGCCAGGGCGCCGGATTCCGCTTCAGGACGGGCTTTCCGGGGGTGCGGGCGGCCTCTACTCGGCTCCCCGTTTCGTCAACTGGGGACACGCGCCGACCACTCGAAGTGATCGAGAGAACACAAGAACGTGCAAAATCGGCCTCGGGTCCGGAAGCCGGGTGGGCTATTCTGCTGGGCAAGAAGGATCCGGGCAGCGTAGCCCCCGGGTCCTTTTGTGCTTTCAGCCGCGAGCCGCGCGGCTGAGGGAACCGTACGAAGCAGTGCCGCAGACTCCCCCGGCCAGCGCCGGGAGGTGCCCCCGTCGCAGGGACCGAGGAGGAACCAGACGTCATGGGCGAGCGAAGCAGGCAGGACCGCGAGCAGGACAGGGCGAAATGCTCCGGGAACCGGGCAGGTGGTCGGAGGTGAGTTCGCTCCTACTGCTGACCAACGCACTCCAGCCGTCGACGGAGGTGCTCCCGGCGCTCGGCCTGTTGCTGCACAGTGTGCGGGTGGCCCCCGCCGAAGGCCCGGCCCTCATCGACACCCCCGGGGCCGACGTCATACTGATCGACGGCCGCCGGGACCTTCCGCACGTCCGGTCCCTGTGCCAGCTGCTGCGGTCCACCGGGCCCGGCTGCCCGCTGGTGCTGGTCGTCACGGAGGGCGGCCTGGCCGCCGTCACCGCCGACTGGGGCATCGACGACGTCCTGCTGGACACCGCCGGCCCCGCCGAGGTGGAGGCGCGGCTGCGGCTGGCGATGGGCCGCCAGCAGATCACCACCGACGACAGCCCGATGGAGATCCGCAACGGCGATCTCTCGGTGGACGAGGCGACCTACAGCGCCAAACTCAAGGGCCGGGTCCTGGACCTGACCTTCAAGGAGTTCGAGCTGCTGAAGTACCTGGCGCAGCACCCGGGCCGGGTCTTCACCCGCGCCCAGCTCCTGCAGGAGGTGTGGGGCTACGACTACTTCGGCGGTACACGGACCGTGGACGTGCACGTCAGGCGGCTGCGCGCCAAGCTCGGCCCCGAGCACGAGTCGCTGATCGGCACCGTCCGCAACGTCGGCTACCGCTTCGTGACGCCGGAGAAGGCGGAGCGCCAGACGGAGGCCAAGGCCAAGGACGGCGCCGAGCAGGCCGCCGGCCGGCCCGCCGCGGACGGCCGGGGCGCCGCCGACGGTGACGGTTCCGCGAAGGCGGTCGCCACCGGCGCGGAATCCACCGCCGTACGGCCTGCCCGCCGGTAGGACCACCCGCGTAGACTGCCGCGCGTGGCCAAGGTGACGCGGGATGATGTGGCAAGACTGGCGGGTACGTCCACCGCCGTTGTCAGTTACGTCATCAACAACGGACCACGGCCGGTCGCCCCGGCCACGCGCGAGCGGGTGCTCGCCGCCATCAAGGAGCTCGGCTACCGGCCGGACCGCGTCGCGCAGGCGATGGCGTCCCGCCGTACCGACCTCATAGGCCTGATCGTGCCGGACACCCGGCAGCCGTTCTTCGCGGAGATGGCGCACGCGGTCGAGCAGGCCGCCGCCGAGCGCGGGAAGATGGTGCTGGTCGGCAACGCCAACTACCTCGACGAGCGCGAGGTGCACTATCTGCGGGCGTTCCTCGGGATGCGGGTGTCGGGGCTGATCCTGATCAGCCAGGGCCCCAGCGAGCACGCCGCCGCCGAGATCGACGCCTGGGACGCCCGGGTGGTGCTGCTGCACCGCAGGCCGGACGCCATCGACGACGTCGCGGTGATGACCGACGACATCTGGGGCGCGCAGCTGGCGACCCGGCATCTGCTGGAGCACGGCCACCCCTATGTCGCCTTCCTCGGCGGCACGGAGGAGACCCCGAAGTCCGGCGACCCGGTCACCGACCACGTCGAGGGCTGGCGGCGGGCCATGCTGGAGTCGGGCAAGACACCGGACGGCCGCTACTTCCAGGCGCCGTACAACCGCTATGACGCCTACCAGGTCGCGCTGAAGCTGCTGGCCGGGCCGGAGCGGCCGCCGGCGATCATGTGCGCGACCGACGACCAGGCGATCGGTGTGCTGCGGGCCGCCCGTGAGCTGCGGATCGATGTGCCCGGGGAACTGGCGGTCGCCGGCTTCGACGACGTCAAGGAGGCCGCGCTGACGGATCCGCCGCTGACCACCGTCGCCTCGGACCGCGAGGCGATGGCGCGGGCGGCGGTCGATCTGGTGCTGGACGACGGGCTGCGGGTGGTCGGCTCCCGGCGGGAGCGGCTGCGGCAGTTCCCCTCGCGCCTGGTGGTGCGGCGGTCGTGCGGCTGCGACGGCGGCTAGGGCACGCCTCAGCACTCCGCCACCCGGGTTCCTTATACCGGGCATACCCACTTCTGTCGGGTCTCTCAGGGCGTTCTCAGACGGTTCTCATGGACCGGGAGCACAGTGATCACCATGACCGAGAGCCACCGCCGAAGCGGCGACGAGATGCCCCAGGACCGGCCGTACGCGTACGGCGCCGAGCACAGCGCGGAGTACCACGGCGGGCAGGCCTTCCCGCCGCCTCCGCCCTACGCCCCCGCGCCGCCGCGGCGCCGGGTCCGCCGGCCGGTCGCGCTGATCGCGGCGGTGGCGCTCGTCTCCGGTCTCGTCGGGGGCGGCAGCGCGGCGCTGATCGCCGGCGCGACCGCCCGGCAGAGCGCCGACGGTGCCTCGACCCCGCTGGTCAACGCGGGCAAGAGCAGCGGCAGCGGGGTCTCGGGCGTGGCCAAGGCGGTCAGCCCGGCGATAGTGGAGATCAGGGCGCGGACCGCGAGCGGGCAGTCCACCGGCTCCGGTGTCGTCATCACCGGCGACGGCGAGATCGTCACCAACAACCACGTGGTCGCGGGCGCGGACTCGGTGGTCGTCACCTTCAGCGACGGCAGCCGGAAGCGGGCCGAGGTCGTGGGCACCGACCCCGGCAAGGACCTGGCGCTGATCAAGGTCCGTGGGGCCAAGGGCCTGACCGCGGCCGCGCTCGGCGACTCCGACAAGCTCGCGGTCGGCGACCAGGTGGTCGCCATCGGCTCCCCCGAAGGCCTCACCGGCTCCGTGACCAGCGGCATCGTCTCCGCCCTCAACCGGGACGTCACCGTCCCCAAGGAGGACGGCCAGGGTCGGCAGAGCAACCCCGACGGCGGTGGCGGATGGCCGTTCGAGTTCGGCGGCAACCAGTACAACGGCGACACCGGCTCGTCGAAGACCTCCTACAAGGCCATACAGACCGACGCCTCGCTCAACCCCGGCAACTCCGGTGGCGCACTGATCAACATGCAGGGGCAGATCGTCGGCATCAAC
Source organism: Streptomyces sp. NPDC059008 (assembly GCF_042749045.1). Lineage (NCBI taxonomy): Bacteria > Bacillati > Actinomycetota > Actinomycetes > Kitasatosporales > Streptomycetaceae > Streptomyces > Streptomyces sp. NPDC059008. Next base: position 80,622 of record NZ_JBHYJC010000002.1, read on the forward strand.
TCCGCGATCTACTCGCCGAGCTCGGCGACGAGCAGCACGGCGGGCAGCGTCGGCCTCGGTTTCGCCATCCCGATCAACACCGTCAAGGCCGATCTCGACGCGCTGCGCGGCGGCGGGAGCGGTGGCGCCAACAGCGGCGTGTGACGGCCCGCCCGTCCGCCCCTCCCGCGACCGCCCCGCCACGGGACGTTCCGCGTCCCCGCACCCGGACCGCCGCCGTCGTGCGAGGCTGAGGAGCAGCCCTTCGTCCCGTCGTCCCACCCGAGGAACCCATCCACATGAGCCCCGCCGAGCACGGTGATCAGCCCGCCCGCATCCTGATCGTCGACGACGAGCCCGCGGTCCGCGAGGCGCTCAAGCGCTCGCTCGCCTTCGAGGGGTACGGCACCGAGCAGGCGGTCGACGGACTGGACGCGGTCGAGAAGGTCGCCTCCTACGACCCCGAGCTGATCGTGCTGGACGTCCTGATGCCGCGGATGGACGGGCTGACCGCCGCCCGCCGGCTGCGGGCGAGCGGGGTGACCGTACCGATCCTCATGCTGACCGCCCGCGACACGGTCGGCGACCGCGTCACGGGGCTGGACGCCGGCGCCGACGACTACCTCGTCAAGCCCTTCGAGCTGGACGAGCTGCTCGCCCGGATCCGCGCGCTGCTGCGCCGCAGCTCCTACGCGGCGGCCGGCGCACAGCCCGAGGAGGGCGAGACGCTTCGCTTCGCCGATCTGCGGATGGACCTGTCGACCCGCGAGGTGGTCCGGGGCGGCCGGCAGGTCGAGCTGACCCGCACCGAGTTCACCCTGCTGGAGATGTTCCTGGCGCACCCGCGGCAGGTCCTGACCCGCGAGCAGATCCTCAAGGCCGTCTGGGGCTTCGACTTCGAACCCACCTCCAACTCCCTCGACGTGTACGTGATGTACCTGCGCCGCAAGACCGAGGCGGGCGGCGAGCCGCGGCTGGTGCACACGGTGCGGGGGGTCGGGTACGTCCTGCGGACGGACGGCGGAGCGGAATGAACCACGGCCACACGGGCGCGGGAGGCCGGCTCGGCGTGCGCTTCGGGCGGCTGCCGCTGCGCTCGCGGCTGACCCTGCTCACGGCCGCCGCGGTGGCCGTGGCGGTGGCGGTCTCCGCGCTCGCCTGCTGGCTGCTCACCCGCGCCCAGCTGCGCGACGAGGTGGACAACTCGCTGCAGAACGTCAGCGTCCCGGCGGACTACCTGCAGGTCACCTACGCCAACTGCCAGCCCACCGACCCCACCGAGAACACCAACGCCCCGCCGTCGTACTACAACGTCCAGATCGTCCAGGTCGACGGGTCGCGCTGCGTGGGGCCCAACTCCCAGCCGGTACGCGTGCAGCGCACCGACCTCGCGGTGGCGCAGGGCGTGCTGCGCGACACCCTGCACGACGCGGTCACCACCGGCGGCGCGGACGTGCGGGTGCTGACCAAGCACATGGACGTCCAGGGCGGGCAGTTCGCGGTGTCCATCTCGCGTCCGCTGGGGGAGATCGACAGCGCGCTGAACACCCTGGCGCTGCTGCTGGCCGCCGTCGCGGGACTGGGCGTCGTCGGCGCGGGCACGGCCGGGCTGGTCATCGCGCGCTCCGGCCTCAAGCCCGTCGACCGCCTCACCGAGGCCGTCGAACACGTCGCCCGCACCGAGGACCTGACCATCCGCATCCCGGCGGACGGCGAGGACGAGATCGCCCGCCTCTCGCGCTCCTTCAACTCCATGACCGCGGCGCTGGCCGCCTCCCGCGACCTGCAGCAGCAGCTGATCGCGGACGCGGGCCACGAGCTGCGGACGCCGCTGACCTCGCTGCGGACGAACATCGATCTGCTGGTGCGCAGCGAGCAGTCCGGCCGTGAGATCCCGGCCGCCGACAAGGCGGCGCTGCTGTCCTCGGTGAAGGCGCAGATGGGGGAGCTGGCGGCGCTGATCGGCGATCTGCAGGAGCTGTCGCGGCACCCCGAGCCCGGGCAGAGCGCGGTCGAGGTCGTGGCGCTGCACGACATCGTCGGCTCGGCACTGGGTCGGGCCCGGCTGCGCGGCCCGTCGCTGACCATCACCGCCGACATCGAGCCCTGGTACGTACGGGCCGAGCCGGCCGGGCTGGAGCGCGCGGTGGTCAACCTGCTCGACAACGCGGTCAAGTTCAGCCCGGCCGGCGGCGGCATCGAGGTCTCCTTGACCGGTGGCGAGCTGACGGTGCGCGACCACGGCCCGGGCATCCCGCAGGACGAGCTGCCGCACGTCTTCGAGCGGTTCTGGCGCTCGCCGTCCGCGCGCAGTCTGCCCGGCAGCGGCCTGGGGCTGTCGATCGTGGCGCGTACGGCGGAGCAGGCGGGCGGCGCGGTACGGCTGCGCTCCGCCGACCTCGGCGGCACCGAGGCGGTGCTGACCCTGCCGGGCGCGCCGACGCCACCGCCGCGGCTGCCCGACGAGCCGCCGGCGGGCGCGGGGAGCTGAGGCCCCGGGCGGCGGTCCCCGTCCCCGCCGCTACTTCTTCTTCGCCGCGTCCCCGAACGGGAGGTTCGACCCCGACAGCTCGGCCCGGATGCCGTCCTTCTGGACGGAGATGTTGCGCAGCCGGACGTCGCCGGGCGTCTTGGGGAGGCGGAAGGACAGCGACAGCCGGTCGGCGAGCTGCGGCTTGGTCAGCCCGCTCAGGGCGCCGAGGACCTTCGGGTCGATGCCGACCTTCTCCAGCAGCCAGGGGTGGTCGATCACCACGTCGACGAGGTTGACCTTCATCAGCTGCTCGATGAAGCGCGGCGACCCGGTCAGCTCGTGCAGCTTCTCCTCGTTGCGCAGCGCCTCTTCGATGTACGGCCGGGGGATGCCGATCCGGTCCGCGATCGCCGGGACGGACAGCATCGACTTGACCTTGGCGGCCTGCCGGCTGAGGTCGGCGGCGGCCTTGCGGGTCAGCCGCAGGCCCTCCTCCTTGCCGGTGCCGGGGCGGTAGACGGCGACGTCGCCGATGTCCAGGCGCATCCGGCTGATCTCGGTGGAGATACCGCGGTCGCCGGCCCGCTGAATGCGCGCCTCGGCCTGTACGCGCAATGCGTGGCCGGCGATCGGCAGTTGCCCGTCCGCGCGGATGGAATTGTGTCCCAGCTCACTGAATTTCACCTGCGAGGCGCCCAGTTCGCGGTTCATGTCGTCAAAGGCGAGCAGCACGGTGCCGTGCATGGAGCCGATCGTGGCGCCCTTGACGGAGCTGGGCAGATCGCCGTCGAGGCGTACGTCGTTCGCGGTCGCCTCGAATTTCGCCAGCGATACCCGGTCGGCGGCGACATCGGGAATGGCGACGTGCACCTGGTCGACGCGCTTGCCCAGGACCTGGGTGAGGAACGGGAATCCCTCGATGTCGACTTCCGGGGTGGCGTTCAGATGCAGCGCGTCCTTCAGCTTCTCCGCGGTCTTGTCCTGTGCGTACAGGACGGCGAAACGGTCGAAGAGGCTGAGGAACGCGGTGCACACGAGCACCGCCACCAGCAGCTTCACGGTGATCGGGACGGCGGCGAAGCGGCTGATGCCGCGCTTGGTGCGGCGGTGGTTGGGCCGCTTCCAGGCCTCGCCCTCGTCGTCGTCCGAGCGCAGCCCCAGGCCCAGCGGGTCGTCGCTGTCGTCGCGCTCGTTGAGGTAGCTGCGGCGGCGGACGGATCCGTGGCCGTCGAAGGTGCCGAATTCCCCGTCGAGTTCGGCCGCCGGGTCCGGCTCGGGGTCGGCGAGGGCCGCCAGATCCGCATACGGATTGACCGGTTCAAGCTTTCTGGTGTCGCCGGCGGGGTCGTTCCCGGCGCCCGGCACCGGGGAATCGGAGTGGGCGCGGTCGGCGTGCGCCGGCGAGGGTGAAGATATGCGTATGGGGGTTCGCATCCGAACATCCCACCATGAGTACGACCCTTGAACGCAACTCAAACTGTGGGTAAGCCGGAAAAGTGAGGGTTGTCCACTCGCTCTTGGCACAAAATTACCGCGCCTGCCGAGCGGAGCTGAACTACCGTCACTCCTCTTGCCTGACTGCGGAACCGGCCGCGTCACACGGCCGAATTCGCCTTTCCTTGAAGGTGGTCCCCATGATCGTGGTAACCGGAGCAACCGGCAATATCGGCCGCTGCCTCGTCGGCCGGCTCCTCGCGGAAGGCGCCGCGGTACGCGCGCTGACCCGCGATCCGGCGCGCGCCGCGCTGCCGGCCGAGGCGGAGGTGGTCCGTGCCGACCTCACCGGCACCGACGACCTCGCACCGCTCCTCGACGGCGCCGACGCGCTCTTCCTCAACCTCGCGGCCGGTGGTGACGGGGCGACGGCCCGCCTGGTCGACGCCGCCGTCAAGGCCGGCGTCCGCCGCATCGTCCTCAACTCCTCGATAGGGGTGACCGACACCCCCGCCGACGAGACCAACTTCATCTCCCGTATGCACGCCGCACTGGAGCGCGCGGTGCGCAACTCCGGCCTGGAGTGGACCTTCGTCCGCGGCGCCAACTACGCCACCAACACCCTCGCCTGGGCCGGATCGATCCGTGAGTCCGGCGTGGTGCGCGATGCCCACCCGGGCGCCCGGGGCGTCCCCGTCCACGAGGCCGACCTCGCCGATGTCGCCGCCGTCGCCCTCCTGGACCGCACCGGCGCCCATCTGGGCCAGACCTACCAGGTCACCGGCCCCGAGACGATGACCGTCGCCGAACAGGTCGCCGAGATCGGCCGGGCCATCGGGCGCGAGACCCGTATCGAGCAGATCTCGGAGGACGCGGCGGTCGAGGCGATGTCCGGCCCGCACCTGCCGAAGGAGGCCGCCCGGGAACTCGTCCGGATGTTCGGCGGAACCGTCGACGCCCCGCCCTTCGCCCCCTCCGACGCCGTCGAACGCGTCACCGGCCGCCCGGCCCGCACCTTCGCCCAATGGGCGAGGGATCACGCCGCCGACTTCTCCTGAGCGGTCCGCACTCCCCGCTGGTAGCGCAGCACCAGCGGCAGCATCACCACCGCGCCCACGAAGAAGTACGTATTGATCGCCATCGTCGTCCAGAATTCCCCGGACGCCGCGTCGATCGGCTGCTCCGACAGCCCCAGCAGGCCGTACGGGGTGAGTCCGGTGGCCGTCGTGATGTTCTCGACGAGCCCCGGCACACCCCGTACGGTCAGCAGCACCGTCCCGCCCCACAACGGCAGCCGTACCATCCACACCGGGAGCCGCCGCCCCCACGGCCGTACCGTCGCCAGCGTGAGCGCCGCACCGGCCGCCGACATCACCGTGATCAGCCCGTCGTAGGCGAGAAACACCCACACCGGCCCGGCGTCCTCGCCCCCCCATCGCCGACCGGTGGTCGACACCCATCCACAGGTGCCAGACGAACGACGAGGTCAGCCACCCGAAGGCCGCATACGCCCAAAGAACCGTCCGCCGTTGGAAAGGCCGCACCGAAGCCGCTCCGCGCACAGAAGTCATACCCGGCACGCTAGGAACGCGGCGGCGACCGGACGTCCTCCTGCGGGCGCCTCCGGCTCCCCCGCGAGGCGGAGCCGCCGTGGGTCCCCTCGCCGGGGGAAAACCCTTTGCTGCCAGGGCACTTCCCGCCCTACGGTCCGCGCATGCTGCCTCGTGTGGAAACGGACGACGAGTGGGACGCGATCGTCCCCGATGAAGCGGTGATGCGGCCGGGGGCCGCCGAGCTCTGCAAGCGGCTGGGGCTGGCGGACGCGCCCCTGGACCGCTTCCCCACAGGCTCGCAGCCGGTGTACTCCGTCGGGGACCGGTATGTGCTCAAGCTCTTCCCCGCCGCCAGCGCCGACGACGGCATCGCCGAGGCCCGGGTCCTCGCCCACCTCCAGGGGCGGCTCCCGGTGCCCACGCCCTACCTCCACGACTCCGGCGAGTACGTCAACGGCTGGCGCTATGTGCTGATGTCCCGGCTGCGCGGCACCGACCTGGCCGTCGCCTGGCCCCGCGTCCCCCGCGCCGACCAGGACCGCATCGCCACCGAAGCCGGCGAGACCCTCGCCGCCCTGCACGCCCTGGACCCCGCACCGCTCACCGACGTCCTGGGCCCGGGGGACTGGGGCGCCTTCCTCGGCAGCCGGCGCGCCGCGGCCGTCGAGCAGCAGCGCTCCCGCGGGCTCCCGGAGCCCTGGCTGGAGCAGATCCCCGACTTCCTCGACTCCGTGGCGCTGCCCTCGCAGCCGCCCGCCGCCCTGCTGCACACCGAGTTCATGCGCCAGCACCTGACGGTCGAGGAGGCCGACGACTGGCGGCTGACCGGACTCCTCGACTTCGAGCCCGCCATGATCGGGCACCGCGCGTACGACTTCGTCGCCGTGGGCCTGTTCGTCTCCCGCGCCGACCCCCGCCTGCTGTCACGCGTCTTCGGCGCCTACGGCACGGACTTCGCGCCCACCGAGCTGCTGGCCTACACGCTGCTGCACGTCTACAGCAACCTCCCCTGGTACCTGCGCGAACTGCCCGCCCCGCCCGAGGCGACCCTGGAAGCGCTGGCGGAGCGGTGGTTCGGGACGCGGTGAGCCGCCCCGGGCGCGGTGGCTCAGAAGTCCACCAGGGCCCGGTCGTCGACGCGGGCCACCGACTCCTGGCCGAAGCGCTGGGTGTAGGCGGTGCGGATGCGTTCGATCGCCGGGTCGTGCCGGCGGGCCTGCGAGGTGGGGTAGAAGAGGGTGAGTTCGTAGGAGCGCTCGCGTTCGATGGTGCCGTGGGCGTCGCGGTACTGGCCCTGGCCCACCTGGACGGTGAGGCCGTCGGGGAAGTGCGGGGTGACGAACCGGTCGACGAAGCCGCGGAACTGCCGGTCGGTGACCGCGGGACCGCCGTCGGGGCGGGCGGTGCCGAAGAAGAGGCTGGTCTCGATGTACGGGCTGCCGTGGGCGGGCAGCGGCGGCTGCGAGGCGGGGGCGCGCCCCGGGGCCACGGCGGGCGCCGCGGCGGGGGACGCGGCGCCGAGCAGCACGGTGCACAGGGCCAGCACGGCCAGCCGTGCACGGGCGTGCGGGGACGTCGTGCGCGGGGAACGCGACGCGGGCAGGGAACGCAAAGGGGCTTCCTCTCGTGGGACCGGCCGAGCGAGGTGCTCGGCCGGATAACGAGAGGAAGCCCCGTGGAGCTACTGCGGGCCGCCGCCGACGGCTACTTCACCACGGTGATCCGGTCCGCCTTCGGCGGGGTGAGGGGCCGCTCCGCCGAGGAGTGGGCGGTCAGGTAGCCGGTGAAGGCGTCGAGGTCGGAGGGGCCGACGTACTTGTTGCGGCCGTCCTTGAAGGCGGGGAAGCCGTCGCCGCCGCCGGCCAGGAACTCGTTCATGGCGACGCGGTAGGTCTTGGCGGGGTCCAGGGCCGCCCCGTTCAGCTTGATCGAGTCCTTGACGACGCGGTCGGCGCCCTTCTTGGTCATGTCCAGGGTGTAGGTCAGGCCGTCGGAGACCTGGAGGATCTTGGGGGAGGCCTCGTTGGGGCCGCTGACCTGCTGCTGGAGGGCGGTCAGCAACTGGGCGCCGGTGAGGTCGACGACGTTCGTCATGTTGGTGAAGGGCTGGACGGTGAACGCCTCGCCGTAGGTGACCGTGCCGTCCCCCTCCGAGCCGGACGCCTTGAAGGCGAGGTCGGAGCGGATGCCGCCGGGGTTCATCAGGGCGAGCTGGGCGCCGCCCTTGTCGGCCGCCTTGGTGGCTTCGAGCTGGGCGTCGGCGATGACGTCGCCGAGCGGGGACTCGGGGGCGTTCGCGCCGCGGCCGGCTATGTCGGCGGAGATGTGCCCCACCGGGCGGTTGGCGACCGGGGCGGCCAGCTTGTTCCAGCGGGCGATCAGGGACGTCATGTCCGCGGCCTTGGGCTGGGTGCGGTCCACGACGTGGTTGACCGCGCCGGGGGCCTTGACGCTGGTGCGCACGATGTCGCGGGTGCGGCGGTCGTACGTCAGCGTGGTGTCGGTGTAGAGCTTGCCGTAGGACGCGGCGGAGGTGACGGTGCGCGGCCGGCCGGAGGGGTCGGGGATCGTGCAGGCGTAGGCCTGGTGGGTGTGGCCGGTGACCAGGGCGTCGACCTTGGGGGTGACGTGCTGGGCGATCTCGGTGATCGGGCCGGAGATGCCGTCGCCGGGGCCGGGGCTGTCGCACTTGTAGTTGTAGGAGGTGGAGGCGGGCAGGCCGCCTTCGTGGATGAGGGCCACGATCGCCTTGACGCCCTGCTTGTTCAGCACCTTGGCGTACTTGTTGATCGTTTCTACCTCGTCGTGGAACTTCAGGCCCTTGATGCCGTCGGCGTTGACGATGTCGGGGGTGCCCTCCAGCGTCACCCCGATGAAGCCGATCTTGACGCCCTTGCGCTGCCAGACGCTGTACGGCTTGAGCAGCGGCCTGCCGGTCGTCTCGTCCGTGACGTTGGCCGTCAGGTACGGGAAGCCGGCGCCCTGGAACTCCTTGCCGTCCTCGTAGCAGCCGTCCTTCGGGTGGCAGCCGCCCTTTTGCAGACGGGTCAACTCCGTGCGGCCCTCGTCGAATTCGTGGTTGCCCACGGAGGTGACGTCCAGGCCCAGCTTGTTCATGGCCTCGATGGTCGGTTCGTCGTGGAACAGCCCGGACAGCAGCGGGCTGGCGCCGACCATGTCACCGGCGGCAGCGGTGACCGAGTAGGGGTGGCCCTTGCGGGCCGTGCGCAGGGACTGGGCCAGGTACTCGACGCCGCCGGCCGGGACGGCCTTCTTGGTGCCGTCCGGCTGGAGCTCCTCGACCGTGCCGGAGGAGCCCTGCGGCGGTTCGAGGTTGCCGTGGAAGTCGTTGAAGGAGAGCAGCTGTACGTCGACGGTGCGGCCGGTGCGCTCCGCCTGGCCGGTGTCGGCGCCGGCCGGTAGGGCGGTGGCGGCGAGGCCCGCCGCGGCGGCCAGGGCGGCGGCGCCGATCGTCAATCTGCGTACGGTGCGGCGCCGTTGCGGTGTCGCTGGCATGGGTTCCCCTCCTGGATGTACCTGAGCGGACGGCAGCATACGGTCGACGCGCGTAGCGCAACAGGGGGTGCCGGGTTACGGACTGATTGCCGGGGAGCGGCGGGAGAGTGGGTGGCGCCCCTGCGGGGCCCCGGCCGAGACGTACGCTTCAGACATGACTGACGCTGCACAGGAGATGGGACGGACCGGCCGCCGGATCCAGGTGGTCGACGAGCTCGCGCCGGAAGGGGCGGCGGCCGTCCTCGAGCTGATCGAGCGGGCCGCGCGCACGGACGGACAGCCCGCCGTGTCCGAGCAGGGACGGCTGCAGCTGCGGGGCGGCCCGCGCGAGGGCGTGCGGCATGTGCTGGTGTACGCGCGCGGGGACGAGGCCGAGGAGCTGGTCGCGTACGGGCAGCTGGAGGACACCGACCCGGTGGAGGCGCCGGCCGCCGAGCTGGTGGTGCACCCCGGGTTCCGCGGCCGCGGGCACGGCCGGGCGCTGGGCGGCGAGCTGCTGGAGCAGTCCGGGCGCCGGCTGCGGGTCTGGGCCCACGGCGGGCATCCGGCCGCCCGCCACCTGGCCCAGACGCTGGGGCTGACGATGTTCCGGGAGCTGCGGCAGATGCGGCGCTCGCTGGCGGATCTGGAGCTGGCCGAGCCGGTGCTCCCCGAGGGGGTGTCGGTGCGGACGTTCCAGCCGGGCACGGACGACGCGGCCTGGCTGGAGGTGAACGCGGAGGCGTTCGCGCACCACCCGGAGCAGGGCTCGCTGACCCAGCGCGACCTGGACGACCGCAAGGGCGAGGCGTGGTTCGACCCGAAGGGCTTCTTCCTGGCGGAGGAGGGCGGCCGGCTGGTCGGCTTCCACTGGACCAAGGTGCACGCCGACGAGGGCCTCGGCGAGGTCTATGTGCTCGGGGTGCGGCCCGGGGCCCAGGGCGGCGGCCTGGGCAAGGCGCTGACCTCGATCGGGCTGCGGCATCTGGCGGGGCAGGGGCTGCCGACGGCGATGCTGTACGTCGACGCGGACAACGTGGCGGCGGTGTCGGTGTACGAGCGGATGGGGTTCGTCACGCACGAGACGGATCTGATGTACCGCTCGGAGACGTGACGGGCGCGAAGACGTAAGAGGCGGCGGGGCGGGCCACGAAGGGCCCGCCCCGCTCGTCGTGCGACGCCCTCAGTCCCGCTGGGCCCGCCACTCGCGCGCCAGCATCGCGTAGACCACCTCGTCGGTCCATACGCCGTCGAGGAACTCGTTCTCCCGCAGATGGCCCTCGCGGCGCATCCCCAGCCGTTCCAGCACCCGGGCCGAGGCGGTGTTCCGGCCGTCCAACTCGGCCTGGACGCGGTGCAGTCCCAGCTCCTCGAAGCCCAGCTTCAGCAGCGCCCGGCCGGCTTCGGTGGCGTAACCCCGTCCGAAGTGGTCGGGGTTGAGGACATAGCCGATGCCGCCCTGGCGGTGCTCGCGGCTGGTCCAGACGAAGGTGACGTCGCCGACCAGGGTGTCCGTGTCGCGGACGACGACGGCGAGCTGGAGGATGTCGCCGGAGTCGCGCAGCGTGGTGCGCGCGGTCTTGTTGGCGACGGACTCCCGGGACCCGGCCTCGTCGAGGGGGCCCCAGTAGAGGTACCGGCAGACCTCGGGGCGCCGTTGGTAGGTGTGGATCGCGGCGAAGTCGTCGGCGGTGACGGGGCGCAGATCCAGGCGTGCGGTGCGGATCGGGTAGTCGGGGGTGTACGGCAGCGGCGGTGTGGGGGGTTTCGAAGGTAGGGGCACGCGGTCAGGGTAGGCGGCGAGGTTGACAGGTGCAGCCCACTTCCCGCACGCTTCCACTACTTCATTAGTGGAATGGGGCGGGGATGGGGCAGGGGGCTCGGGGGATGGCGATACGGCCGGTGGCCGACCACGAGGCGACCGGCCGCACCACGGGCCGCGCCGCCGTCGAGGCGATCGGCCTCGGCAGGCGCCACCGCCGCCGCTGGGCGCTGCGCGACTGCACCTTCCGGCTGCCGGCCGGCAGTATCTGCGCACTGGTCGGGCCGCCCGGCGCCGGCAAGACCACCCTGCTCTCGCTCGCGTCCGGGCTGGTCCGCCCCACCGAGGGCACGGTGCGGATCGACGGCGCGAGCGGGTCCGGCCCGGCCGGCCGCGCCAAGGTCGCGTGGGTGCCCCAAGGCGGGGCGCTCTCCCCCCGGTTGACGGTCGCCGAGACCCTGCGGCTGGGCCGCGCGCTCGCCCCGGGGCACTGGAGCGAGCGGCGCGCCGAGCGGATCGCGCGGGCCGGCCGCCTGCCCCCAGACGCCCGCGTCGGCGCCCTCTGCGCCGGACAGGGCGTCCGCCTCGCGCTCACCCTCGCCCTCGCCCGGCAGCCCGAAGTCCTGCTGCTCGACGACCTGCCGGCGCACGCCGACCCGCTCGTACGGCACCAGGTCGCCGCGCTGCTGCTGGCCCAGGCCGCCGAGTACGGCACCACCGTCGTGCTGACCTCGCCCCCGCTCGCCGAACTGGACGGGGTCTGCGACCACCTGCTGGTGCTGGGCGGCGGCCGGGTCCGGCTCACCGGCGCGGCCGAGGACGTCGTCGGGGCGCACGCCCTGGTGACGGGGGAGCGCCGGGGCGAGGGCCTGCCGCCCCAGATCGCCGCCCACCCGGTCGTCGACGCGCAGCTGTCGGGGCGTCACTTCACCGCGGTCGTACGGCCCGAGGGCGCGATCGCCCCCGGGCCGTGGGAGGTGGCGGAGCCGTCCGTCGAGGAGCTGCTGCTCGGCTATCTGCGGGCCCCCGACCCGCCCGCGCCGAGCGCGCCGGGCGGGGAGCCGGCCGCTTCGCGGCCGCGCCGCTTCCCCGGCGGCACCCCAGGGCACCGGCCCGGCATCCCGGGCATGCCGCGCAACGCGGCACCCGGCCGACCCGGCCCGCCGGGCGGCGCACCACGCATCGGCCACGACCATCACAGCGGCAAGGGAGCGGCGGCATGACCGGCACCACGGCACACCTCACGGCAGGCGGGCACGGGCCCGGCGCGGACGGCGCCGGCCGCGGCGACGGGCCGGGCGATCCGGCCGGGCGCCGGACGGCGGGCGGGATGGCCCCGCTGCGCGGCCTGCCCTGGCTGGTCTGGCGGCAGCACCGCCTGGTCCTGGGCGTCCTGCTCGCCGGATCGGCCGCCGCCGCGGTCTGGGGCGCGGTGCTGCGCGGCCGGATGGCCGGGTTCATCGACGCCCACCAGATCGCGGGCTGCTCGCTGATCTCCCTGGTCCCGCGCTGCGAGGGCACCCAGGAGGCGGTCGGCGCCTTCCGCGCGGCCTACCACCCGTCCCTCCAGCTCGCCGAGCTGGGGCTGATGCTGCTGCCCGCGCTGATCGGCGTGTTCCTCGGCGCGCCGCTGATCGCCCGCGAGCTGGAGGCCGGCACCCACCAGCTCGTACTGACCCAGTCGGTCGGCCCGCTGCGCTGGCTCGCGGCGAAGCTCGCGCTGCCCGCGCTGGTCGTGCTCACCGCGACCTCGGGGCTCTCGGCGGTCTTCGCCTGGCTCTGGCGGGTCGGCGGCGACGAGGTCTCCGGCTCGTACTGGTACTCCACCCTCGGCTTCCACTCGCTCGGCCCGATACCCGTCGCCTACGCCCTGCTGGGCCTGGCGGCCGGGACGCTGGCCGGTCTGCTGCTGCGCCGTACGGTCGCGTCGATGGCCCTCACACTGGCCGCCATGATCGTGCTGCAGTCCGCGTTCACGCTGCTCAGGCCGCATCTGATGCCGTCCACCACCCTCTCGTTCGGGCGCGACGCGGCGGTTCAGGCCCCGGACGACAGCTGGGTCCTGGGCGAGGGGTACACCACCCGCTCCGGCGCCCGGCTGACCGCGGAGGACATGGGATGCCGGCCCGACGGCGACCACGGCGGCTGCCTGCGCGAGCACGAGGTGACCGGCCGGTTCCTGGACCAGCATCCGGTGGGGCACCACTGGCCGCTGGCGTGGATCGAGGCCGGGCTCGTACTGGCGCTGGCGGTGGCCCTGACCGCGCTCGCCTTCCGGGTGATGCGCCGCCGGCACGGCTGAGGCCGGCGGCCGCGCCCTCCTGCCCGCCGGCACGGCCGAGCCGGCGGCCGGCCACCTCCCGCCCCGGCGGCACGGCCGCTATCTTGGCGTCGCCGAGGGGCGCGGGAAGGCGCCGGGAGGCGGCATCCGGGCCGGTGCCCGCCCCCGCCCGTGGCACCCCGATTGCCTGTCCGCCATATCCGCGTTACCAGTGATTCAATGTTGCTTGCGAGCATCGCTGAATGCAGCCCGCTGTGCCGAACGTCCCCAACCCGAGGCTCCGTCTCGCGCCGCCTCCTCCTGACGCGCCTGGAACCCCGGGGACGCGGAAGAATAAGGCCATGAACCAGCAGCCCAGCGCTCAGGCCCAGGTCCAGCCCGAGATGCCGACCACGAAGCCCCCGCAGGCCCCGGCCCCCTCGGCCCAGCCGTCCGTGGGCTCCATCGCCGCGCACCGCCCGAACGCGGTCCGTGGGACGGTGCCGGGCCTGGAGCCGGACCTGGACGCCGATCCGGACGCGTACGAGGACCAGGGCGTGGTGGGCGCGGACGGCGAGGAGCTGCCGGGCGGCCGCTTCCTGGACCGCGAGCGCAGCTGGCTGGCGTTCAACGAGCGGGTGCTCGAACTGGCCGAGGACCCGGCCACCCCCCTCCTCGAACGGGCTAACTTCCTGGCGATTTTCGCCAGCAACCTCGACGAGTTCTTCATGGTCCGCGTCGCCGGGCTCAAGCGGCGGATAGCCACGGGCGTGGCCACCCGCTCCGCGTCGGGCCTGCAGCCCCGCGAGGTGCTGGAGCAGATCTGGACGCGCTCGCGCGAGCTCATGGCCCGGCACGCCGCCTGCTACCAGCAGGACATCGCCCCCGAGCTCGCCGAGCAGGGCATCCATCTGATCCGCTGGCCGGAGCTGACCGAGAAGGAGCAGGCCCGCCTGTTCACCCTCTTCCGCCAGCAGATCTTCCCGGTGCTCACCCCACTGGCGGTGGACCCCGCGCACCCCTTCCCCTACATCTCCGGCCTCTCGCTGAACCTCGCCGTCGTCGTGCGCAACCCCGTCAGCGGCCACGACCACTTCGCGCGGGTCAAGGTGCCGCCGCTGCTCTCCCGCTTCCTGGAGGCCTCCCCGCAGCGCTACGTCCCCATCGAGGACGTCATCGCCGCCCACCTGGAGGAGCTGTTCCCGGGCATGGAGGTGCGCGCGCACCACATGTTCCGGGTCACCCGCAACGAGGACCTGGAGGTCGAGGAGGACGACGCGGAGAACCTCCTCCAGGCGCTGGAGAAGGAGCTGATGCGGCGGCGCTTCGGACCGCCGGTCCGCCTGGAGGTCGAGGAGTCCATCGACCCCGCCGTGCTCGACCTGCTGGTCCAGGAGCTGAAGATCTCCGACGCCGAGGTCTACCCGCTCCCCGGCCCGCTGGATCTGACCGGCCTGTTCGGGATAGGAGCGCTGGACCGGCCCGAGCTGAAGTACCCCAAGTTCGTCGCCGGCACCCACCGCGACCTCGCCGAGGTCGAGTCCGCCTCGGCCCCCGACATCTTCGCGGCCCTGCGCGTGCGCGACGTCCTGCTGCACCACCCCTACGACTCCTTCTCCACCTCCGTGCAGTCCTTCCTGGAGCAGGCCGCCGCCGACCCCGACGTCCTGGCGATCAAGCAGACGCTCTACCGCACCTCCGGGGACTCACCGATCGTCGACGCCCTGATAGACGCCGCCGAATCCGGCAAGCAGGTCCTCGTCCTGGTCGAGATCAAGGCCCGGTTCGACGAGCAGGCCAACATCAAGTGGGCGCGGAAGCTGGAGGAGGCCGGCTGCCATGTCGTCTACGGCCTGGTCGGCCTCAAGACCCACTGCAAGCTCTCCCTGGTCGTCCGCCAGGAAGGCGAGATGCTGCGCCGCTACTCCCATGTGGGCACCGGCAACTACCACCCCAAGACGGCCCGGCTGTACGAGGACCTCGGCCTGCTGACCGCCGACCCGCAGGTCGGCGCGGACCTCTCCGACCTCTTCAACCGGCTCTCCGGCTACTCCCGCCGCGAGACCTACCGCCGGCTCCTGGTCGCCCCCAAGTCCCTGCGGGACGGCCTGGTCCAGCGCATCAACAAGGAGGCCGCGCACCACCGCGCGGGCCGCCCCGCCTACGTCCGCATCAAGGTCAACTCGATGGTCGACGAGGCCGTCATCGACGCCCTCTACCGTGCCTCGCAGGCGGGCGTACCGGTCGACATCTGGGTGCGCGGCATCTGCGCGCTGCGCCCGGGGGTCACCGGCCTGAGCGAGAACATCCGCGTCCGCAGCATCCTCGGCCGCTTCCTGGAGCACTCCCGGGTCTTCGTCTTCGGCAACGGCGGCGAGCCCGAGGTGTGGCTGGGCAGCGCCGACATGATGCACCGCAACCTGGACCGGCGGATCGAGGCGCTGGTGCGGGTGGCCGACCCGGCCCACCGCGCCTCCCTCAACCGGCTGCTGGAGACCGGGACGGCGGACTCCACGTCCTCCTGGCACCTGGGACCGGACGGCGACTGGAACCGGCGCGCGGTGGACGCGGACGGCGCGCCGCTGCGCAACGTACAGGAAATGCTCATTGACGCCCGGAGGCGCCGGCGTGGCCCAGCGACATGACCAGCCGATCGGGGGGCCGGCCGGTCTCCTCGGTGCCGGATACGAGCCCGGCGCGGCGCCCGGAGCCCGTGCCGCGGTGGTGGACGGGCCGTACGGCGCCGACGACGAGGCATCCGGCGGCGCACCCGGCACCGACTCCGCCCTCGGCGCCGGCCCGGCCGGGACCGCCGAGGAGGTGCTCGCCGGCTATCTGCACCGGCAGTCCGCGGAGTTCCTGCGCAGTCTGCGGCTGCACCGCGAGAGCGGCCCGGACGCCGAGGGCGCCGGCGAGGCCGCCCGCCAGCTGCGCCGCGCCGCCCGCCGGATCAGCGCCACCCTGCACACCTTCCGGCCGCTGACCGAGGAGGCCTGGGCCGACCAACTCCTGGCCGAACTGGGCTGGTTGTCCGGCACCCTCGCCCGCGAGCAGGCCTGCGAGGCCCGCCGCGAGCGGCTGATGGCGGCGCTGCAGCGGCTGACGGGCCGGGGGGAACGGCCCGAGCGGTCCGCACGCGGCGAACGGGGCGGCCGGGGCGAACGCGCCAAGCGCACCGACCGGACGCCCGCGGGTCAACGCCCCGCACCCTCCGTATCGTCCGGCACCTCCCCGGAGGCGTCGGCCGCCGCTCCCCCCTCCGAGGCGGATCCCGACGCCGCGCTGTCGGCCGGTGCCGCGCGGGCCGGGGCGCTGCTGGACCGCCAGCTCACCCTCGCCCGCACCCGCGCCCACTCCGCCGCGCTGCAGGCGCTGGGCTCCTCCCGCTTCCACGCCGTCGCCGACGCCGTCGCGGTACTCGCCTCCGAGGCCCCACTGGCCCGTACGACCGCGGAGCTGCCGGCCGCCGAGGCGCTGCCGCCGCTCGCCGAGCAGGCGCACCGGCGGCTGACCGAGGCGGTCGCGGCGCTGCCGCTGTCGCGTGCCGGGTACCCGTACAACGCCGAGGCGCTGACCGCCGACCACCGCCAGGACGCGCCCTGGCACCAGGTCCGGCTCCTGGTGCGGCTGAGTCGCTACGCCCAGGAGGTCCTCGCGCCGGAGGGCGCCGACCCCCGGCTCCTGGAGGCAGCCTGTGCACTGGAGCGCCACCGCGACGCCGCGGAGGCCGCCGCCGCTGCCGCCGCCGCGGCCCGCACCCCCCGCATCGCCCCCGCCACGGCCTACGCCCTGGGGGTGCTGCACGCCGATCAGCGCCATCAGGTGGAGGCGGCCCGGTTCGCGTTCGGCCGGGTGTGGCTGTCCAGGGCGCCCAGGGGCTGAGGGGGTGGGGAGGTGACCGTCCCTCAGAAGCCGGTACGCGCCGCCGGCTGCGTGCTGTGGCGCCGCGCGGCGTCCGAGGACGGGCTGGAGATCGGCCTGGTCCACCGCCCCAAGTACGACGACTGGTCGCACCCCAAGGGCAAGCTCAAGCGCGGTGAGGACGCGCTGGCCGGCGCGGTGCGCGAAGTGGCGGAGGAGACGGGGATGGACTGCCGCCTCGGCGCCCCGCTCCCGACCGCCAGCTACCTCGCCGGCAACCGCCCCAAGCAGGTCCGCTACTGGGCCGCCGAGGCCGTCGCCGGCGCCTTCACCCCGAACGCCGAGGTCGACCGCCTGGCCTGGCTCCCACCCGCCCAGGCCCGCGACCGCCTCACCCACGAACGCGACCGGCCCCTGGTGGACGCGCTGTTGGCGTCCTTGCACCTGGCCTGAGTCCGCGGGCGTGGGGCGTCTCCCTTAGCGGGCACGCGGCCCCGCCGACGCCTCAGGCCCCGTCCTCCTCGCCCCGTGCGTGCGGAAGCAGGGGGAACAGTCGGGTGATCAGGGCCACCGGGAGGGCGTCGTCGGGGCGGGCCAGGGGGCGTTGTTCGCGGTCGCGGTAGGGGGCGAGCGCTCGTCGGATCGTCTCCGCGACCCGGCTCATCTCCTCTGGGGTCAGGTAGGCGACGGCGCTGAAGGCTTCGTCGTGGCGCCACTCGGGCGGGGCCGCGTCCCGCTGCGTCAGCCATCGCTGCCAGCTCTCGTCCTCCAGCCCGCGGGCCAGATCGCCGAACTGGTCCTCCGCGGGGCCGCCGGCGGCGGGGGCGGGCCGCCGCAGCCGCCAGGGGCGGGCGCGGCCCCCGCTGCGCGGGGCCTCCTCGAGGTATCCGTGGCGGGCGAGCTGGCGCAGGTGGAAGGAGCACAGGCCGGAGCTGTAGCCCAGCCGGGAGGCGGCTTCGGTCGCGGTGACGGTGCCGACTTCGGCGAGCAGGTCCAGCAGGGCCGCGCGGACCTCGTGCTCGCGCAATCCCTCGCCGGTGCCGCCGGTGCCGCCGGTCCGGCCGTCCGGAGTGGTGAGGTCGTCTTCAGTCACTTTGCAAATTCTGCTACTTTGCAAAGGCCTTGGCAAGCACTGGTCCTGGCTGAAGGCATCGGGTCGCGGTGACCTCCGCGGCCGCTGTGGCATGTGTGAAATAGGGGAGACAGCTATGCCTTTTCGTCGTGAGCGGTCCCGACCCGTCGACCGGCGGGTCCGACTGCAGGGCCGTCCCGTCGACTCGTACCCGGCGCTGCCGCCGGAGGCGGAGCGGGGCTCGGTGCGCCGTGTCACGGTGGTCGGCGAGGAGGTCCTCGGCCGCCCGTGCCGGGAGGTGACCGAGTTCGGGACGCCGGAGCTGTCGGCGTTGATCGACGACATGTTCGTGACGATGTACGTGGCCACCGGTGCCGGTCTGGCCGCCAACCAAGTGGGCGTCGACCTGCGGCTGTTCGTGTACGACTGCCCCGACGACGAAGGGGTCCGGCACGTCGGCCACCTCGTCAACCCGGTGCTGGAACTGCCCGACCCGGGCAGCCGCCGGCTCATCGACGACTCCGAGGGCTGTCTGTCCGTGCCCGGCGCCACGATGTCGGTCCCCCGTACCGACCGTGCCGTCGTCCGCGGCTTCGACAAGGACGGCAACCCCCATGTCATCGAGGGGACGGGCTACTTCGCCCGGTGCCTGCAGCACGAGACCGATCACCTCGTCGGCCACACCTACCTCGACCGGCTCTCCAAGGCGGACCGCAAGGACGCGCTGCGGCAGATGGAGGACCGCCGAGAGGACGTCTTCGCGCGGCGCGCCGAGAAGGCCGCAAGTCTGGGGCGGTGAGCCCCGCGGGGCCCGGGGCCGGACCGGCCGTCCGGCCACCGGGCCGGTGCGCTCAGCGCCGCCGCAGCGACGCGTCCTCGACGGCCGGCGGCAGATAGTAGCTGTCCGCCCGGTTGAGATCGGTGCCGGGCGGGACGATGGCGTCGATGCGGTCCAGGATCTCCGCGTCCAGGGTGACCTGGGAGCCCTCCAGCAGGCTGTCGAGCTGGTCGAGGGTGCGCGGGCCGATGATGACGGAGGTCACCGCCGGGTGGCTGCGCACGAACGCGGTCGCCAGGTGCGGCAGCGGCAGGCCCGCGTCCGCGGCGACCTCGGACAGGGCGGCGACCGCCTCCGCCTTGCGGGCGTTCTCCGGCAACGAGAGGTCGAACTTCCCCGTTTCCATGCCGGCCCGCGAACTGTCCGACAGGGCCCGGCCGGAGAGCCAGCCGGCGCTGAGCGGGCCCCAGGTCAGCACGCCCATGCCGTAGCGCTGGGCGGTCGGCAGCACCGCGTTCTCCGCGTCGCGCGCCAGCATCGAGTACGGCGGCTGCTCGGTGCGCGGACGGACGTGGCCGCGGCGCTCGGCGGCCCAGTGGGCCTCGACGATCTGCTCGGCCGGGAAGGTCGAGGTGCCGATCGCCCGGACCTTGCCGGCCCGCACCAGGTCCGAGAGCGCGGCGAGCGTCTCGTCGATGTCGGTGGTGGGGTCGGGGCGGTGCACCTGGTAGAGGTCGATGTGGTCGGTGCCGAGCCGGCGCAGGCTGTCCTCCACGGCGCGGACGATCCAACGGCGGGAGTTGCCGCCGTGGTTGGCGTCCGGTCCCATCGAGTTGAAGAACTTGGTGGCCAGTACGACGTCGTCGCGGCGCCCCTTGAGCGCCTTGCCGACGATCTCCTCGGACTCGCCGGCGGAGTAGACGTCCGCGGTGTCGACGAAGTTGATGCCGGCGTCCAGCGCCCGGTGCACCAGGCGCACGCACTCGTCGTGGTCGGTGTTGCCCCAGGCGCCGAGCATCATCGCGCCCAGTGCGTACTCGCTGACCGAGATGCCGGTGCCGCCGAGGATCCTGCGCTGCATGCGTCACTCCTTGTCCGTCCCCCGGGATACGTCCCTCCAAGGGGTGTGCGGACCACCCTGGTGCCCTGACCGCGAGCGGACCAGGCCCGTCGCAGCCTGGGTCCGGCGGAACCACCCGGCCGGCCGTGCGTCGCATACTGGACGGATGCTGCACGCGGAAATCGAGATCAGCTCCTTCCTCAAGGCGCGCCGCGCCGCGCTCGACCCGGCCGACCTCGGCCTGCCCGGCGGGGTCGGCCGCCGGCGGGTGCGCGGACTGCGGCGCGAGGAGGTCGCCCAGCTCGCCGGGATCAGCGTCGACTACTACACCCGGATCGAGCAGGGCCGTGCGCAGGCCATCTCCGAGACCGTCCTGGACGCCATCGCGCGGGCGCTGCGGCTGTCCGGCGGCGAGGTGAGGTATCTGCACAACGTCGCCGCGCCCCGCCGGCGCAGCGCGGACTGCTGCGAGACGGGCCCCGTCGGCCGGACCGTACGGCCCGAGGTCCGCCAGCTCCTGGACGCCATGGACACCACCGTCCCGGCCATGGTCGTCGGCCGCGGCCTGGACATCCTCGCCTTCAACACCCTCGGCGGCCGGGTCTCCTTCGACCTGGAGGAGCTCGCGCCGGACCGCCGCAACAGCGCCCTGCTGGTCTTCCTCCACCCGGCGGCGCGCGCCCTGCACCCGGACTGGGAGGCCAAGGCCGTCGAGGTGGTCGGCAATCTGCGCGCCGACAGCGGCCGGCACCCCGACGACGTGCGGATCTGCGAGGTCGTCAACGAGCTGCTGGCGCGCAGCGCGGAGTTCCGGCGGATCTGGGAGACGCAGTCGGTGCGCGAGTGCCTGCGCGGCACCAAGCGCATCCTGCACCCGGAGGTCGGCGAGCTCGAGGTGACCTTCGAGAGCTTCCGGCTGAGCACCGACGAGGACCAGTCGCTGGTGACGTACACGGCCCCGCGCGGGTCGCGGACCGAGCTGCGGCTGCGGGAACTGGGAGCGCGGCCGGCCGCGGCCGGGGAACGGGCCGAAGCGGCCTCGGCGGGGGCGGCCTGAGCGAGGACGCCCTCGGGCCGCGGCAGCGCTATCCGCGCGGAGCCAGCGCCTCCCAGCGCACCGTGACCTCGCCCTGACGGCGCCGCCGCGGGTCGCCGGCCAGCGGCCAGTCCGCCGCCAGGGCCGCCACGGCGGCGAGCCACCGCTGGCGCGCGCCCAGGGCGCCCAGCGGGGCGGCGCTCGCCCAGGCGCGGTCGAAGTCCCGCAGGAAGGCGTGCACCGGCTCGCCCGGCACATTCCGGTGGATCAGCGCCTTGGGGAGGCGTTCTGCCAGGTCGGAGGGAGTGCCCAGGGAGCCGAGCCGGGTGGCGAAGGTGACCGTGCGGGGTCCCTCGGGGCCCAGCGCCACCCACACGTGCCGCCGCCCGATCTCGTCGCAGGTGCCCTCCACCAGCAGTCCGCCGGGCGCCAGCCGGGCGCACAGCCGCCGCCAGACCGCGGCCACCTCGTCCTCGTCGTACTGCCGCAGCACGTTCGCCGCCCGGATCAGCACCGGCGCCCGCCCCCGCCCGCCCGGCAGCGGCACCTCGAAGCCGCCGTGGAGGAAGTCCAGCCCCGGCCTCTCGTACGGCCGGGCGGCCTCGACCCGCGCCGGATCGATCTCGACGCCGACGACCCGGGCGTCCGGGCGGACCGTGCGCAGCCTGCCCAGCAGCTCCACCGCGGTCCAGGGCGCGGCGCCGTAGCCGAGGTCGACCGCGACCGGGTCGGCGCTGCGGCGCAGTTCGGCGCCGTGTTCGGCGGCTATCCAGCGGTCCATGCGGCGCAGCCGGTTGGGGTTGGTGGTCCCGCGGGTGACGTTTCCGACGGGCCGCGCAGGGGACACCGCGGCCGCGGCGGCGGTGAAGGAGGGCGGCGAGAGGCGGCGGACCATGGCTTCGAGAGTATGGGGTGCCCGGCGAACCTCTGTATTCGGCCGCGTTCTATGGTCACGCTTTGGCAAAGTACGCAGACCGGGCGCCGGACGGGAAGGGATGGCCGGGGTCCGTTGTTGCACCGGGGCGGAGGCGTGCCACCCGCCCCTGCCTAGGAGGTAGCCCGACGTGAGCCAATACGTGTCCCGGCTCCGCAGCCGACCCCACGGCCCGTTCCCGGGCCAGGGGCGACTGCGTCTGCCCGGCGGGCCCCGCCGTCCCCGCCGCGTGGCCATGCTCAGCGTCCACACCTCGCCGCTGCACCAGCCCGGCACCGGCGACGCCGGCGGCATGAACGTCTACATCGTCGAGCTGGCCAGGAAGCTCGCCTCGATCAACATCGAGGTGGAGATCTTCACCCGCGCCACCACCGGCACCCTCCCGCCCACCGTCGAGCTCGCCCCCGGCGTCCTCGTCCGGCATGTCGACGCCGGCCCGTACGAGGGCCTGGCCAAGGAGGACCTCCCCGCCCAGCTGTGCGCCTTCACCCACGGCGTGATGCGCGCCTGGGCCGGCCAGCGCCCCGGCCACTACGACCTGGTCCACTCGCACTACTGGCTCTCCGGCCACGTCGGCTGGCTGGCCGCCGAGCGCTGGGGCGTCCCCCTGGTGCACGCCATGCACACGATGGCCAAGGTCAAGAACGCCGCGCTGGCCGTCGGCGACACCCCGGAGCCGGCCGCCCGGGTCATCGGCGAGACGCAGATCGTCCGGGCCGCGGACCGCCTGATAGCCAACACCGCCGAGGAGGCGGACGAGCTGGTGCGGCACTATGACGCCGAGCGCGACAAGGTCGCCGTCGTCCACCCCGGCGTCAATCTGGACCGCTTCCGGCCCGACGGCGAGGTCGCCGCCAGCCGGGCCGCCGCCCGCGCCCGCCTGGGCCTGCCCCAGGACGCGGTCATCCCGCTGTTCGCCGGCCGAATACAGCCCCTGAAGGCCCCCGACATCCTGCTGCGCGCGACCGCCGCCCTCCTGGCCGAGGACCCCTCGCTGCGCTCCCGCCTGGTCGTGCCCGTCGTCGGCGGGCCCAGCGGCAGCGGTCTGGCCAAGCCCGAGGGCCTGCAGAAGCTGGCCGCCCGGCTGGGCATCGCGGATCTGGTGCAGTTCCGGCCCCCGGTCGGCCAGGAACAGCTCGCCGACTGGTACCGCGCCGCATCCGTGCTGGTCATGCCCTCCTACAGCGAGTCCTTCGGGTTGGTCGCGATCGAGGCCCAGGCCTGCGGCACCCCCGTCGTCGCGGCCGCGGTCGGCGGCCTCCCGGTGGCCGTACGCGACGGCGTCAGCGGCTTCCTCGTCGCCGGCCACGACCCCGCCGACTACGCCCGCGCCCTGCGCCGTTTCGTCGCCGACCCCGCGCTGGCCACCCGCATGGGCGCCGACGCCGCCCGGCACGCCCAGTCCTTCGGCTGGGACACCGCCGCCGCCGCGACCGGCGAGGTCTACACCGCGGCGATGCAGGAGCGGCGGCGTCACCTACGATCGGCGCATGGCTGACCGCGCGCGGCAGGTGCGGGACGCGGGATCGGCGCGGCAGGCACAACAGACGGGACGGGTGCGGCAGGTGGGATCGGTGCAACAGGCGCAACAGGCACGCGAGGTGATCGAGTCGGCTCTGGCGGACGCCGGCCTCGCATGGGAGTCCCCCTCCGACGGCAGCTACGTCGTCAAGCTCCCCGGCACCCGCAAGCTCTCCACGACCTGCTCCCTGATCGTCGGCCGGCACTCGCTGTCCATCAACGCCTTCGTCGTCCGCCACCCCGACGAGAACCACGAGGCCGTGCACCGCTGGCTGCTGGAACGCAACACCCGCCTCTACGGCGTGAGTTACGCGATCGACCGGCTCGGCGACATCTATCTGGTGGGCAAGCTCCCGCTCGCCGCCGTCACCCCCGACGAGCTCGACCGCATCCTCGGCACGGTCCTGGAGAACGCCGACGGCAGCTTCAACACCCTCCTGGAGATGGGCTTCGCCACCGCCATCCGCAAGGAGTACGCCTGGCGGGTCGCCCGCGGCGAGTCCACCCGCAATCTGGAGGCGTTCGCGCATCTGACGCGGGAGAGCACCACCGAGTCCTGAGGCCCCCGGGCGGCCCTGTTGCGGAAACGGCAACAAGGTTTGCCCGTCGAGCACCCCCGGGCGCATGGTCGGCGCCAGGAGGTGCTCCACCATGGAAGACGGACTGCAAGACGTACTGGATGTACTGATCGTCGGGGGCGGCGCCGGCGGGCTGAACGCCGCGCTGATGCTGTCCCGGACCCGCCGCCGGGTGCTGGTGATCGACTCCGGCGACCCGCGGAACGCACCCGCCCGGGAGGTGCACGGATTCGTCTCCCGCGACGGCACGCCGCCGGCGGAGCTGCTGGCCGCAGGCCGGGCGGAGGTTGAGCGGTACGGCGGACGGGTCGTGGCGGGCGAGGTGCGCGCCGTACGGCCGGCCCACGACCGCCGCGGCCGCCTCGCCTTCGAGGCCGAACTGGCCGACCGCACGGTGCTCGCCCGCCGGGTGATCGTGGCGACCGGCCTGCGCGACGAGCTCCCCGACCTCCCCGGCCTGCGCGAACGCTGGGCGCGCGAGGTGCTGCACTGCCCGTACTGCCACGGCTGGGAGGTCCGCGATCAGCCGCTGGGCGTGCTCGCGGTGGCAGGCCGGGAGGCGGCGGCGGTGCACCAGGCGCTGCTGGTGCGGCAGTTGTCGGACGACGTGGTCTGCTTCGCCGAAGCGCTGGCCGGTGCCGACCGCGCCCGGCTGACCGCCCGCGGCATACGGATCGTGGACGGCGCGGTCGACGGCCTGGTGGTCGAGGACGACGCGCTGCGGGGCGTACGGCTGACGGACGGCACCGTCGTGGCGAGGACCGCGCTCTTCGTGCCCACCCGGCCCGTGCCCCGTGACGAGCTGCTCACCGGCCTGGGCTGCGCACGGGACGAGGAGGGCCGGGTCGTCACCGACCCCAGCGGGCTGACCAGCGTGCCGGGCGTCTGGGCGGCCGGCAACGCGGTCGACGTCCGCGCCCATGTGGTCACCGCGGCCGCGGCCGGAGCCAAGGCGGCCCTCGCGGTGAACCTGGACCTCATCGAGGAGGACCTGGCCGAGGCAGCCCTGCCCGAGGAAGATCTCCCGGATCACGACCAGACCGCCCACGACCAGACCGCCCACGACCAGACCGACCACGAACTGACTGGCCACGCACTGGCCGCCCACGAACTGGCCGAACACGAGCGACTGGAGCAGGCGCGATGACCCACGACGACCACGGCCACCCGACCCACGACGACCACGGCCACACAAGCCATGGGGGCCACGACAGCCACAGCGGCCACCACACCCACCACACCCACAACGGCGACGACTTCGACTGGGCCGCGCTGGCCGACCTGCTGGAGCTCGAAGGCGAGACCCACAGCCCCTACGTCCGGCAGGCCCTCGCCGAACTGGGGCAGCTGACTCCGCGCCGGGTCCTGGACATCGGCAGCGGTCCGGGCGTCGCGGCCTGCCGGCTGGCGACGGTCTTCCCCGGGGCCGAGGTCACCGCGGTGGACGGGGCACCGGAGCTGCTGGCCCGCGCCGAAAGGCGCGCCGAACGGCTCGGCGTCCGACTGCGGACCCAGGTGGCCGAGTTCCCGGCGGGGCTGGCCGACCTGGGACCGGCGGACCTGGTGTGGTCCGGGCAGGCCGTCCACCACGTAGGAGACCAGCAGGGCGTACTGGACCAGCTGGCCGGGCTGCTCGAACCGGGCGGTGTACTGGCCGTCGTCGAGGGCGGTCTGCCGCCCCGCTGGCTCCCGCGCGACCTCGGCTTCGGACGGTGCGGGCTGCAGGAACGGCTCGATGTGGCGATGGCGGAACGCTTCGGCCGGATGCGGGCCGAGCTGCCCGGTTCGGTGGCGGTGGTCGAGGACTGGCCCGGCATGCTGCGGGCCGCGGGACTCACCGGCGCCCGCAGCCGCACCTTCCTCGTCGACCACCCCGCGCCGCTGGCCGAGGGGCCACGGCGGTTCGTACGAGGGTCGCTGGAGCGGTGCCGCCAGGTGCTCGCCGACCTCCTGGACGCCGAGGACCTGGCGACCCTGGACCGCCTCCTCGACCCGTCCGACCCCGCGGGCGTCGACCACCGCACGGACCTGTTCCTGCTGACCGCGAAGACCGTGCACTTCGGCACGGCGCCGGGGGCCTGAGCACCGAGCGTACGGGGGCGGGCCGACCGGCCGGCCCCCGTACGGCTGGTCAGCCCGCCCCGCGCAGCTGCGCGATCCGCACCGCGTCCGCCAGCGCCGCACATAGCTGCTGCGCCAGAAACCGCAGCTGCCGTGCGTCCACCGCCGGATCGCCGATCATCGCCCGCGCGTGCTCCATCAGCCCGCCGCACATGCCGAGCTGCAACGCCTCGACGCCGTCGGCGTACCGGGCGACATAGCTGTCGTCCCGGTCCGTGAGTAAGTAGCCGGGCTTGCCGTCCGGACGGGTGGAGGGGAGCAGCCGGGGGGTGGGGGGAGTCGTCATGGCTACCTGCCTTCTGCTCGCGTGAGCCGTCGTCTTCGACGGCGCCGGCAACGTTAGGCAGGGCTTCGCGCGTCCGACAGTGACGCCCTGTGCCACTTTCCCCGACGGCCAGGACACCGTGTCCTAGCCGCCGAGGTCCAGCCGGTCGGCCAGTTCCGTGAGGGGGGACGTGCGCCGGCGTTCGCGATCGCGCAGGTCGGCCACGAGGCGGCAGCTCGTGGAGTGGTAGCGCATCCACTCCGGTGCGGTGCGCTCGGCGGTGAGCAGCGCCCCTACCGCGCCGTCGTCCTTGTGGAGGTCGGCGAAGGCCAGGGCGCGGTCCACGTGGAACCGTGCACGCCAGGTCGGCGGAAGAGTGTGCAGCTCGGGGACGGTACGCGCGGTGCGCAGGGCTTCGGCGCCCTCCGCCATCTCCACCAGGAAGTTGACCTTCGCCACGCCCACGTTCGTCGGACCGAACGGTGTCGCGTAGTCGAGGCGGTCGGTGCCGATACGGGCGGCCGCCGCGCCGGCCATCGCCAGCAGCTCCCGTACGGCGTCCTTCCGGTCCAGCCGGACCGCCGCCGTCGCCGCGCGCAGCAACAGGATGCCCCACAGCGAGAGTTCGACCGGCGCGGACCGGAATCCGGGCTCGATCCGGTCGGCGGTACGCAGCGCGACACGTTCGGCGTCGGCCAGCCTCCCCTGCTTGGTGAGCACCCAGGCGAGGCTGGAGAAACCGACGGTCTCCAGATGGGGGTCGTCCCCCTGGGCCGCCGCTGCCATGGCACGTTCGAGGGCCGTGAACGCGGCGTCCTCCTTGCCCAGGGCCGCCAGCGTCGTCGCCGCGACCTGGTAGGCCTCGGCCAGGACCGAGTAGGCCGCGGCCGCCTCGCTCCCGGAGGAGGCGCGGGCCACGGCCTTCGCATCCCTGATCAACTGCGGCAACAGCGCACCGATGTCCGCCATCCGCCCCTCGCGCCGGATGCGCTCGGTCGACCGCAGGGACGCCTGCAACGCCGCGATGCCCGGCGGATCCTCGGGGTCCGGATCGTCACCCAGCAGATCGGACACCGGCGAGACCGCCTGACGCAGCGCGAGGACGGACGGCTGCTCGCCCTCGCTGCGCACTTCGAAGGTGGTGGGCTGCCCGACGAGCACGGACGTCTCCACGTCCAGAGCCCTGGCCAGCGCGTTGAGCGTGGTCAGCCGAGCCGTCCGACGCACGCCTTGTTCGAGCTTGCGGACGATGTCGACACACAGGCCCGCCCGCTCGGCGAGGCCTTCCTGCGTCAGCTTCCGGCGTGCGCGCAGCCGGGCGATGCGCTCACCGATGCCGGGTTCCTCGTGGTTCAACTCCATGGCCACCCCCGCGAGAAGGACGTATCGACCACGCTACGCCCGTCACGCCACCCTCTCGTGCCGCCGGCCGGACGCACGCCTATGCGGCGCAGCTGGGCGACCCCTTCACCCAGCGGTTTCCTTGGTTCGTCGACCAGGCACGCGGGATTCTCCGGTGGGGGAGCGGCAGCCGTTCGCGGACTCGCCGCGGTTCGCGGTGATGGTCCGTGAGCTGAGGGCGGCCACCTAGCCCTGCGGCAACACGAAGCGCCGCCGACGCCGCCGACGTTGCCGGGACGGACAGCTGCCCGCCCTCGCCACGCCCGTCACGCCACCGTCTCGCCCGTTGCCACCGGCACGACCGCATCCTCCGTACCCGCCCCCTGCGCCTCCGCCCCGCGAGGCGAGCGCGCGATCGGTTCCGCCGGATCCGGCAGGCTCCGCAGCAGCAGTCCGTAGCCGAGCGCCGCCACCGTGCCGACGACCGCGCAGCCCGCCCACAGGACATCGGCGCCGTAGTGGTCGATGACCGTGCCGCCGAGCAGAGGGGCCGTCAGGGTGGCGATGGACCACGACAGGGCGTACATGCCCTGGTAGCGGCCGCGGCCGTGGAGGGGGGAGAGGCGCACCACCAGGCCCATCTGGGTGGGGGAGTTGATGATCTCGCCGAGGGTCCAGACGGTGACGGCGAGCGCGTACATGGCGACCGAGCCCGCCAGCGCGGTCAGTCCGAAGCCGTAGCCGGCCAGCAGTGCCGAGCCGACGAGGAGCATCGCGGGGCTGCGGTGCTCGATGAAGCGCGTCACGGGGATCTGCAGCAGCACGATCAGGACGCCGTTGACCGCGATAACTGTGCCGAAGTCGGCGCTGGAGAAGCCGTTCTGACCCATCGACACCGGCATCGAGACGTACGCCTGCTGGAAGAGCAGCGCCAGCAGCAGGTTGAGGCCCACGACGGTCATGAAGCGGCCGTCGCGCAGCACGGTCAGCATGGAGACGGCGGTGGGGGAGGGGGCGGCGGTGTCCTGGGCGTTCGCCGCCGTAGTGGCGGTGGGGCGGGACTCGGGGAGCTTGACGAAGACGACCACGGCGCAGGCCAGTACGAGTGCCGACTCGCCCAGGAAGAGGGCCAGGTAGCCGTGTTCGGCGATGAGTCCGGCGGCCGTGGAGGAGATGGCGAAGCCGAGGTTGATCGCCCAGTAGTTGAGGGAGAAGGCGCGGACGCGGTCCTCGGGGGCGACGATGTCGGCCATCATCGCCTGGACGGCGGGGCGGGAGGCGTTGGTCGCCATGCCGACCACGGCCGCCACCGCCGCGATGGCGACCGGGTTCTCCATGAAGCCGAGCAGCGCCACCGATGCCGCCGTGGACAGCTGGGCGATCAGCATGGTGGGGCGGCGGCCGAGGCGGTCGGTCAGTACGCCGGCGCCGATGGAGGAGACCACGCCCCCCAGGCCGTAGAGCGCGCCGACCAGGCCGGCGTAGGAGGCGGAGTAGCCGCGCTCGACGGTCAGGTAGAGCGCCAGGAACGTCGCGACGAACGCGCCGAGGCGGTTGATCAGGGTGCTGGTCCACAGCCACCAGAACTGGCGGGGGAGGCCGCAGACGCTCTCCGCGACGGCGCGCCTCAGGCTGCTGATGGATGCGGACATGACATTTCCCCCTGGTGGTGCGGCGCACGGTGGTGCGCGGGTGCGTACGCGGCCTGTCCGGCGGACGTGGGTAAGTGGCGCAGGCGACGTTCGCAACCTACTTGTGGGTCTGCTTTCGTCGCCACCCAATTGACGGGAACCGTCAAACATCACCGGGAAGCCCAGGTCGTGGACCCGCGCAAGGCCATATCCGGAATTGGATTACGCTCGACGGCATGGCCGACGCACCGTACAAGCTGATCCTCCTCCGTCACGGCGAGAGCGAGTGGAACGCGAAGAACCTGTTCACCGGCTGGGTGGACGTCAACCTCAACGAGAAGGGCGAGAAGGAGGCGGTCCGCGGCGGAGAGCTGCTCAAGGACGCCGGTCTGCTCCCCGACGTAGTGCACACCTCCCTCCAGAAGCGCGCCATCCGCACCGCGCAGCTGGCCCTGGAGTCCGCCGACCGGCACTGGATCCCGGTCCACCGCAGCTGGCGGCTGAACGAGCGCCACTACGGCGCGCTGCAGGGCAAGGACAAGGCGCAGACGCTGGCCGAGTTCGGCGAGGAGCAGTTCATGCTCTGGCGCCGCTCGTACGACACCCCGCCGCCCGCCCTTGAGGACGGCTCCGAGTTCTCCCAGAGCGACGACCCGCGCTACGCCGGCATCCCCAGCGAGCTGCGCCCGCGCACGGAGTGCCTCAAGGACGTCGTCACGCGGATGCTGCCCTACTGGTACGACGGCATCGTCCCCGACCTCCTCGCGGGCCGCACGGTGCTGGTCGCCGCCCACGGCAACAGCCTGCGCGCCCTGGTCAAGCACCTCGACGGCATCTCCGACGCGGACATCGCCGGCCTGAACATCCCCACCGGCATCCCGCTCTCCTACGAGCTGGACGCCGACTTCCGCCCGCTCACGCCCGGCGGCACCTACCTCGACCCGGAGGCCGCCAAGGCCGCCATCGAGGCAGTGAAGAACCAGGGCAAGAAGAAGTAGCTCGGAACGGTCGAGGCCCCTACCTGCGGTGTATCCGCTGGTAGGGGCCTCGATGCTGGGCTGGGGCCGGCTCTGGGCCGTCAGGTGCGACGGCGCCGGCGATAGACGCGGATGTCGAGGACGATCAGCAGCGCCACAGGGACGGCGATCTCGGTAGGTGCGTTGGCCCAGAGGGCGAGTGCGCCACCGGCCATGCCGATGAGCGCGATCGGCAAGTCGCGGGGGTGGATGTCGACGGTGACACCTGTACGTGGGACCATGAGGCCTCCATCTGTGGTCGGTTCCTGGCTATGGCTTCCGAACGCGGAAACGGAAACGAATGCCGCCCCTGCTCGGGCGGCATTCGCATGCGCTGAAACTTTCCCATAGCTGTCACCTGCCACACAAACGTGCAGCTGAAATGCGGGTGCCGTCTAGTTTCTTAGACGGTTTGTCTACGAAACTAGACATCGAGGCTTTCCGGGACTTCAAGGCTCCTCTGGTTTCCGCTGCTTTCCTCTATCTTCTGCACCTTCTCCGTGCTCCCCGTCGCTCCCTAGGCCTCCCTAGGCCTCCCTAGGCCTCCCCCTAGGCCTCCCTAGGCGTACCTGAGGCTTCCTGAGGCGCTCTGGTTGCCTCGCGAGGCGTGCCTCGGCGGGTGGGAATTCCATGCCTGGAATGAATCGTTCCAGGCATGGAACGAAGGCAACTCTCCCTCGCCGTGGAGAGTTACCGTCGCTGATGGTGCGATTTCCGCTCGTCAGCTCGCTTTCTTGCTAGCCAGAAAGACTCCCTCCCGAGGGAGAAAGGAGGTGTTGAGCTCTCTTCTGGAGTCCTGCGAGCCTGGTCGGGCTTAGGTCTCCGTACCGAATTCTTCGTATGCCTGAGCGATTGCCTTCGCGTGTGTTCCTGGTTGGAGGGCATCAGGTGCGTACACCCGGGCTCGGCGAGTTGCGCTCCCCGGCCCTCCCTCGGGGGCGCCTGCCTCACTCGTCTGCGGGTGCGCCGTGGTGAGGGGCGGTGGGGCCATGACTCCTGTCGACGAGGGCCGCCGTCTGCAGAACCAGCTCCCCCGGATCAGATGTGGCGGCCGCGCCACGGACCCCGTGTGCGGCCGGGACTCAGACCCGCGCTCCCGGCACGTGCCGGGGCTCGGCGACCAGTCCGTAGATGACGAGCAGCGACATCACCATCACGAAGATCGACCAGTACGGGAACGTCGACAGGAACATCAGCTGGCCGACCAGGCAGGCGGAGGCCAGCACGAGGCCGGTGATCCGCGCGGCCCGTGCGCCCAGCAGCACGCCCAGACCGGCCAGGATCTGCGCGACCCCGACGATGATCCACACCCAGCCCCAGGCGGCGAAGTTGAAGACCAGCAGGCGGTTGCCGTGGTTGGCGGTGGTCGCGTAGTAGCCGTGGTCCAGCAGCGCCACGAAGCCGTTGATGAGGTCGAACAGGCCGCTGAGCATCAGCAGGATCCCGGCGAACACCACCCAGTGGGAGCGCTCGGCGGGCGGTACGGGCGGGCTGTCCGAAGCGGGGGGATTCGGCTGCATGGATCCCATCTCGCCGGGCGCGGCGCGGCGGCGCAACGGGGGGCGGGCCATTGGGGCGAGAACCGGGGCGTACGGAGGCAGCATGGAAGTGCAGGAACTGTGGGGGAACCGGGCGCAGGGGCTGCGGGAGGGGACCGGGAGCCCTGCCCGGCACCGTCTGCGAGCGGAAGGATGACTCAGATGCCCAAGTTCATGGACGTCCATCACGGCATGACGGGCCTCACGCCCGAGAAGTTCAACGCGGCACACCAGGCCGACCTCGCCATACAGAGCGAGGAGGGCGTGACCTTCGAGCACGCCTGGGCCGACACCGAGTCCGGCGACGTGTTCTGCCTGTCGGACGCGCCCTCGGCAGGCGCCGTGCAACGCATCCACGAGCGCGCCGGCCATAAAGCGGACGAGATTCATCCGCTGACGCTCAGCCTGTGACCCTGCCGTACGGCGGGGCCTGCCCGTAGCGGGAGCCCGGCCCCGCGAACACGGCAGCGGCCCCGGCCGGCTGATCAGCCGACCGGGGCCGCGGTGCCACTGTGCCGTGGCCGGCCGGTGCCGCTAGCAGCCGCCGCCGCACTGGCACGGTCCGCCCGACTGGCAGCCGCAGCTGCACCCCGGGCCGCACGAGCAGGACATCAGGGCGGGCTGCGGGTGCTCGACGGGGGTGTGGGAGTGCGCAATGGATGCCATGCATTGCCTCCTAGGGGTCGTCTGGTGCCCGGTGGGGCACCCGTCGCCCATTGCAAGCCCGGGCGGCACGGCGCGTCAACGGCGCGTGGAGGCACGCGTCAATGGCGCTCGGTCGCTCAAGGGGGCGGACGGACATGGTCGACCCGCCCCCTTCAGGGCACCCTCCGGCTACGCGCCCTCGACCGACGCCGGCGGGGCGATCTCGTCGGCGTGCTCACCGGTCACGAGGTAGACGACGCGCTTGGCGACGGAGACCGCGTGGTCGGCGAAGCGCTCGTAGTAGCGGCCCAGCAGCGTCACGTCCACGGCCGTCTCGATGCCGTGCTTCCAGCGGTCGTCCATCAGGTGCTGGAAGAGCGTGCGGTGCAGCATGTCCATCGCGTCGTCGTCGTGCTCCAGCTGGAGCGCGAGATCGACGTCCTTGGTGATGATGACCTCGGCGGCCTTCGCCATCAGGCGCTGCGCCAGCTGCCCCATCTCCAGGATGGTGGCGTGCAGATCGCGCGGTACGGCCGTCTCCGGGAAGCGCAGCCGGGCCAGCTTGGCCACGTGCTGGGCCAGGTCGCCGGAGCGCTCCAGATCGGCGCTCATCCGCAGCGAGGTGACGACGATCCGCAGGTCCGTGGCGACCGGCTGCTGCCGCGCCAGCAGGGCGATCGCCCGGGCCTCCAGGTCGCGCTGCAGGTCGTCGACCTTCTCGTCGGCGGCGATGACGTGCTCGGCCAGCTTGAGATCCGCGTCGAGTATCGCCGTGGTGGCGCGCCCGATCGCGGAGCCGACGAGCCGGGCCATCTCGACCAGGCCCTCGCCGATCGAATCGAGCTCCTCGTGGTACGCGTCCCGCATCTGTGACCTTCTCTCGCGTCGAGTGGTGGTGTGGCGTGTGGGGGGTGGGACGGGGGCAGGGGTGACCTGCGCCCACGGTCTCACGGTCTGTTCCCGTGCGGCCCGTGTCCCGAAGGGCGGTGCTCCACGGAGCCGGTGCCCCGCGGTGCTCCACGGAGCCGGTGCCCCGCGGTGCTCCACGGAGCCGGTGCCCCGCGGTGCTCCACGGAGCCGGTGCCCCGCGGTGCCGGTGCTCCGGTGGAGCCCAGGCCCCACGGCCGCTTTTGAGCCGATCCGTCACCCGCACCCTCACCCTGCGGCCGGATCGCGACCTGCGGTGCCACCCGGGGTGAACCACCGCCGACGTGAAGGTGAACTCTGGGCGACGACGTCACTGCCCCGAGGCCGCCACCGCCGTTCACCCGGCCGCGCGCCGACGCGACGGGCTGCTCGCGCCGGTGTCCCAGGGACGTCCGCCGGGCGGCCGGGCGCCCCGTACCGGCCTCCGGAGTGAACCCGTACGAACGCCACGGTGAACTCTGGGCGACGGCTGTTCGTGCAGCCGCTCGCGAGGCTGGGGCGGTGTCCGACCCGGCACATACTCTGGACTCATGAACGTGGATGCGGCCGTCGCCGCAGTGGCAGCGATCGCCGGACTGTGCACCGGCGTCTTCGCCATGCTGGCGTTCCGCTGGAGCGAGCGCGACCAGGCCAAACCCACCCGTACCTCACTGCACACCGACGCGGTGCTGCCGCCCGGCGTCGACACCGTGCTGTCGGTGCTGCGCTCCTCGGCCGTGGTCCTCGACGAGGCCGACGCCGTCGTCAAGGCCAGCTCGGCGGCGTACGCCCTCGGCCTGGTCCGCGGCGGCAAGCTCGCCGTCGAGCCGATGCTGCAGATGGCCCGCGACACCCGCAGGGACGGCGAGATACGCCAGGTCGAGCTGGATCTGCCGCGCCGCGGCACCGGCCGCGGCGAGGCGCTCGCGGTCTCCGCCAGAGTCGCCCCGCTCGGCTCCCGGCTCGTCCTGCTGCTGGTCGAGGACCTGACCGAGGCCCGCCGCATAGAGGCCGTCCGCCGCGACTTCGTCGCCAACGTCAGCCAT
This sequence comes from Streptomyces sp. NPDC059008, assembly GCF_042749045.1. Taxonomy (NCBI): domain Bacteria; kingdom Bacillati; phylum Actinomycetota; class Actinomycetes; order Kitasatosporales; family Streptomycetaceae; genus Streptomyces; species Streptomyces sp. NPDC059008. The sequence continues at coordinate 114,927 of NZ_JBHYJC010000002.1, forward strand.
GAGCTCAAGACCCCCGCCGGCGCGCTGTCGCTGCTCTCCGAGGCCGTGATGGACGCCAGCGACGACCCCGAGGCCGTCACCCGCTTCGCCGGCCGCATGCAGAACGAGGCCACCCGCCTGACCAACCTCGTCCAGGAGCTCATCGACCTCTCCCGGGTTCAGAACGACGACCCGCTGGAGGACGCCGAGCCGGTCCGGGTCGACGAGCTGGTCGCCGAGGCGATCGACCGCTGCCGCCAGCAGGCCGGCGCGAAGCAGATCACCATGGCCGCCGGAGGCACCGCCGACCTGCACGTATGGGGAAATCGCGGCCAGCTCGCGGCTGCTCTGGGCAACCTCGTCGAGAACGCCGTCAACTACTCCCCGGCGCGCACCCGCGTCGGGATCGCCGGACGCCGGGTCTCCGCGCCCGGCGGCGACCTGATCGAGATCGCGGTGACCGACCAGGGCATCGGGATATCCGAAAAGGACCGGGACCGCGTCTTCGAGCGGTTCTACCGCGTGGACCCGGCGCGCTCGCGCGCCACCGGCGGGACCGGCCTCGGCCTCGCCATCGTCAAGCATGTGGCCGCCTCGCACGGCGGGGAGGTCACGGTCTGGAGCGCTGAGGGACAGGGCTCCACCTTCACCCTGCGTCTCCCGGAAGCCGGAGCCGTCCGCGACCGCGAACGGCCCGCCGACCTCTCCGCGGAGGGCCTCGACGACGAGGACCGCCCGTACGAGACCTTCAACGATCCGCTCCCTGCCCACCCAGCCCCGGAGGTCCTTCCGTGACCCGAGTGCTCGTCGTCGAGGACGAGGAATCGTTCAGCGACGCACTGTCGTACATGCTTCGCAAGGAGGGTTTCGAGGTCGCCATCGCGGCAACGGGCCCCGACGGACTCGACGAGTTCGAGCGCAACGGCGCCGACCTCGTGCTGCTGGACCTGATGCTGCCGGGCCTGCCCGGCACCGAGGTCTGCCGCCAGCTGCGCGGCCGCTCCAACGTCCCGGTCATCATGGTGACCGCCAAGGACAGCGAGATCGACAAGGTCGTCGGCCTGGAAATAGGAGCCGACGACTACGTCACCAAGCCCTTCTCCTCCCGTGAGCTGGTGGCTCGCATCCGCGCGGTGCTCCGCCGCCGCGGCGAGCCGGAGGAGGTCACCCCGCAGGCGCTGGAGGCCGGCCCGGTCCGGATGGACGTGGACCGCCATGTCGTCACGGTCTCCGGCGGCAAGGTCGATCTGCCCCTGAAGGAGTTCGACCTCCTGGAGATGCTGCTGCGCAACGCGGGCCGGGTGCTGACCCGCATGCAGCTCATCGACCGGGTCTGGGGCGCCGACTACGTCGGTGACACCAAGACCCTGGACGTGCACGTCAAGCGGCTGCGCGCCAAGATCGAGCCCGACCCGGGCGCGCCGCGCTACCTCGTCACGGTCCGCGGCCTGGGCTACAAGTTCGAGCCGTAGGCCGCCGGCCGACCGCCGCATACGCCAGGGGCGCCCCTCCGGACCGGAGGGGCGCCCCTGACGTGTGACGAGCGGGTCAGTGACCGCTGTGCGACGACCCCGCGGGCTTGGTGGTGCCGGTCGGCGTGGCCGTGGAGGTGGGCGTGCCGGACTCCGTCGGCTTGCCCGGCTCCGAGGGCTTGCCGGTGCCGCCCGGGGTGGCCGAGCCCGACGGCTGCGGCACCTCGGCGGGCCCGTAGCCCTCGAAGTAGCTCTTGGCCGGGACGACGAAGGCGGTGATCTTCACCTTGCCGGTGGAGCTGAGGTCGAACGTCAGGTTCTGGACGTTTCCGTCCTGGACGGCCTCCCGGCCGCTCGCCAGGACGGCCGAGGCGTTGCCCTTGCCGCCGATCACGACCGAGCCGCCGGCCGGCACGGTGATCGAGCCCGAGCCGCCGCCGGCCGGCGCCAGCTTGGCCGACTGACCGGTGCCGTCGACGGCGATCCCGGTCAGCTTCTGGTCCTTGGAGCCGTTGTTGAACAGCGTCGCGGTCACCACGGCCGGGCCCTTGGCGTCGACCTCGGGCTGGGTGACGACGGACGCGTTCTGGATCTTGATGTCGCCGGCGGAGGTCGCGGCGTTGTCCGGCTTGACCTGCAGCGTCTGGGCGTCGTTCCCGGCCCCGCACGCGGACAGCGTGGCGATCGAGAGCGAAAGGACGGTGGCGGCGAGGACGCCGCGTCGAAGGCTGCGGCTCACGGCGGCGGCATCTCCTTGACGAGCTACGGCGGCCGAACGTTCGTGCCCGGTCGCGGATGGACGGCTGGGGCGGCGCCGCGCAGGCGTCGGGCACGACGCGTACGTAAAGCCGCCCTAAGGGTGTGTCAGCGCCGCTAGGTTACCGAGCCGTCCTCGCGCCGCCGCACCCGACCCGCCCCCAGCGCGATCACGGGCCCCTCGCCGCCGTCCGCACGCGGTGCGCCGGCCGCGGCCCCGAGCCCGGCCGCGCGAGAGCGGGCCGGAAAACCGGGCCGCGGTTCAAGATCTTTTCGAGTTCGCCGGGAACGTCCCCGGAGATCATCGCGGGAACGGCGCCGGCGGGAACTTCGCCGGACTATGGACGGGGGAACAGGGATGAATATTCGGCAGGCGGCCGTTCGGGTGGGTGCGCACGCGTTTCCCCCGGCCGGTTTCCCCGGCGAAAAGAAGTATTCGAAGGGAATGTGAAGGCCTCGCGGAATTGATCACACTCTTCGCCGGTCGGAAGGTGATCAATTCGAGAATCGGCCGCGAGGAGCACCTGGGCGGCCGAACGGAGTAGCGGAACTCGCTCATGCGGATCCGTGCAAAACGGGACGTTCACCCCGTCGATCTTGGTGCTGCCGGTGTGCGGCGGGCGCGTTTCCGTTCGCCCGCGAAGCGCCTCCGACCTGCGAATACCTGCGTCCAAGGGCCCCTCGCAGCACGTTCCGGTTGCTGTTGTCAAGCCCCGAGATATGCCCTGACCTGCGAAAACGCCATTCAGAACGGCCCGTTCCCGTGTTAGCATGGATAGCCACGGAAGGGGTACCTGTCACATGACGTTCAAGGTTGGCGACACCGTGGTCTATCCCCATCACGGGGCCGCGCTGATCGAGGCCATCGAAACTCGCCAGATCAAAGGCGTGGACAAGACCTACTTGGTGCTGAAGGTCGCCCAGGGCGACTTGACTGTTCGTGTGCCAGCGGACAATGCGGAGTTCGTCGGCGTACGCGACGTGGTTGGCCAGGACGGGCTGGACCGGGTCTTCGAGGTGCTTCGCGCACCGTATGCCGAAGAGCCGACGAACTGGTCCCGTCGCTACAAGGCAAATCTCGAGAAGCTCGCTTCCGGCGATGTGATCAAGGTCGCCGAAGTAGTGCGCGACCTGTGGCGGCGTGAGCGCGAGCGCGGACTCTCCGCCGGTGAGAAGAGGATGCTCGCGAAGGCCCGCCAGATTCTGGTGAGCGAGCTCGCCCTCGCGGAGAACACCAACGAGGACAAGGCCGAGGCCCTGCTCGACGAGGTTCTCGCGTCCTGACGCCGTAAGGCGCTCGTCCGACGCAGTGACGACACACGCAGCGACCACACACCAGTGACGCCACGCAGTGATGACGTAGCAATGCCGCGGTGCCCGAGTGACGACCGTTTCCCATGTGGAGGGGTCTGTTGCCGGGCGCTGCGGCATATCTGCCTCTGACGCGGCGATCGGCCGACCGGCGAGTGCGACGACCCGCTGGAGGCCGATCCGCTGTGGCGTCCCGGGCGGCTGCCCCGACCGATGTCACGGAAGGGTCCGGTCAAGGCGTCGCACCCGGCACTCCCCCACGCTCTGCGAGCGGGGGGCACGCCCAGGCCATACCCACCTCGCCCGAGGAAACAAACCTGTCTGCGCCAATTCCGGGCCCGCCCCGGACTCCGGAGCCATCGATGTCAGATCCCTCCCGCCCGATCCGCACCGCCGCGGTGATCCCCGCCGCCGGACGCGGCGTCCGGCTCGGTCCCGGCACCCCCAAGGCGCTGCGGACGCTGGGCGGCACGCCCATGCTGGTGCACGCCGTCCGCGCGATGGCCGCCTCCCGCGCCGTCTCGCTCATCGTCGTGGTCGCCCCGCCCGACGGCGCCACCGAGGTCGACCGCCTGCTGCACGAGTACCCGCTCGCCGACCGCACCGACCTCGTGGTCGTCCCCGGCGGCCAGACCCGCCAGGAGTCGGTACGGCGCGGTCTGGCGGCGCTGCCGCCGGACATCGACGTGGTGCTGGTGCACGACGCCGCCCGCCCGCTGGTCCCGGTCGACACGGTCGACGCGGTGATCGCGGCGGTCCGCGCCGGTGCGCCCGCCGTCGTGCCCGCGCTCCCGCTCGCCGACACCGTCAAGCAGGTCCAGCCGCAGCCGCAGGGCGCCCCCGAGCCGGTGGTCGGCACCCCCGAGCGGGCGCTGCTGCGCGCCGTGCAGACCCCGCAGGGCTTCGACCCGGCGACCCTGCTCAAGGCGCACGACACCGTCGTCGAGGGCGAGGGCGCCACCGACGACGCCGGGCTGGTCGAACGGCTCGGCGCGCCGGTCGTGGTCGTCCCCGGCCACGAGGAGGCGTTCAAGGTGACCCGGCCGCTGGACCTGGTCCTGGCCGAGGCCGTACTCGCCCGCAGGAGGGCCACCGATGGCTATGTCTGAGCCGACCCCCGCCGGCGGGCTCGCCGGCATCCCCCTCGTCGGCGTCGGCACCGACGTGCACGCCTTCGAGCAGGGCCGCGAGCTGTGGTGCGCCGGGCTGCTGTGGGAGGGCGAGGAGTACGGCCTGGCCGGCCACAGCGACGGCGACGTGGCCGCGCACGCCGCCTGCGACGCGCTCTTCTCCGCGGCCGGCGTCGGCGACCTGGGCGCGCACTTCGGCACCGGCCGCCCCGAGTGGTCCGGCGCCTCCGGGGTGACGCTGCTGGCCGAGGCCGCACGGATCGTCCGGGCCGAGGGTTTCGCGATCGGCAATGTCGCGGTGCAGGTCATCGGCGTCCGCCCGAAGGTCGGCAAGCGGCGCGACGAGGCGCAGCGGGCGCTGTCGGCCGCGGTCGGGGCACCGGTCTCGGTCTCCGGTACCACCACCGACGGATTGGGACTGACCGGGCGCGCCGAGGGGCTGGCGGCGATCGCCACCGCCCTGGTGGTGCGCACCGCCTGAAGGGTTCCGGCGGGCCGGAACGAGGCGTGCCGCCGATTGGCCGTACCGCGTGGGAATGCCCGGCGCCACAAGGGGGTTGGGCAAGGAATCGGGGTACTCGTCTCCATCGGAAGCCCTCGTTCGGCCCGCAGGAAGGACCCTTCGTGACTGCAACGCTCTCCGACGCGCTCAAGGAGCTGCTCGACTCCCCGGTCTTCGTGACGGTGGGGACGATCCAGCCGGACGGCAGCCCCCAGCTCTCCCCGGTCTGGGTGAAGCGGGACGGCGACGACCTGCTGATCTCGACGACCGTCGGCCGGCGCAAGGAGCAGAACCTCCGCCGCGACCCGCGGGTCTCGGTCGTCCTCCAGCCCTTCGACGCGCCGTACGTCTACGCCGAGATCCGCGGCACCGCCGATCTCCGCACCGAGGGCGGGCAGGAGCTGATCGACGAGCTGTCGCTGAAGTACACCGGCAAGAAGTACGCGGAGTTCAACCCTGCCGCGGCCGACGACGACCAGCGGGTCGTGGTCCGGATCACCCCGCGCAAGGTGGTCGGCAGTATCTGACGGACGCCCTCCAGGCAGTGGGATCCGGCAAATCGGACGGTTTTGGCGGATCCATGTCCCCGTGGCCGATGCGTCGCGGGGCACTGCCAGGTTCCGACTACCCTGGTTCCGTGACGATTCGCCTGTACGACACCAGCGCCCGGCAGATTCGCGACTTCACCCCGCTCACGCCGGGCTGTGTCTCGATCTACCTCTGTGGTGCGACCGTGCAGGCCGCCCCGCACATCGGGCACATCAGGTCGGGCCTGAACTTCGACATCATGCGCCGCTGGTTCGAGTACCGCGGCTACGACGTGACGTTCGTGCGCAACGTCACGGACATCGACGACAAGATCATCGCGAAGTCGGAGGAGCAGGGCCGCCCCTGGTGGTCGATCGGCTACGAGAACGAGGTCGCCTTCAACACGGCGTACGACACCCTCGGCTGCCTGCGCCCGACCTACGAACCGCGCGCCACCGGCCACATCCCCGAGATGATCGAGATGATGCGCGGCCTGATCGAGCGCGGCCACGCCTACGCCGCCGACGGCAACGTCTACTTCGACGTCCGGTCCTTCCCCGGCTATCTCCAGCTGTCCAACCAGGAGTTGGACAATCTGCGCCAGCCGTCCGGCGAGGGCGAGACCGGCAAGCGGGACCCGCGCGACTTCGCCATGTGGAAGGCCGCCAAGGAGGGCGAGCCCAGCTGGGAGACCCCCTGGGGCCGCGGCCGTCCCGGCTGGCATCTGGAGTGCTCGGCGATGGCCCACAAGTACCTGGGCTCCGCCTTCGACATCCACGGCGGCGGCGTCGACCTGGTCTTCCCGCACCACGAGAACGAGATCGCCCAGGCCAAGGCCTTCGGCGACGACTTCGCCGCGTACTGGGCGCACAACGCCTGGGTGACCATGAGCGGCGAGAAGATGTCCAAGTCGCTGGGCAACTCCGTGCTCGTCTCGGAGATGGTCCGGCGCTGGCGCCCGATCGTCCTGCGCTACTACCTGGGCACCCCGCACTACCGCTCGATGATCGAGTACAGCGAGGAAGCGCTGCGCGAGGCCGAGTCCGCGTTCGCGCGGATCGAGGGGTTCGTCCAGCGCGTCGTCGAGAAGGCCGGCGTCGTCGAGCCCGCGCCCGAGGTGCCGCTCGCCTTCGCCGAGGCGATGGACGACGATCTGGGCGTCCCGCAGGCGCTGGCGATCGTGCACACCACCGTCCGGCAGGGCAACGCCGCGCTGACCGCCGACGACAAGGAATCCGCGGTGGCCCGGCTGGCCGAGCTGCGGGCGATGCTCGGCGTGCTGGGCCTGGACCCGCTCGACGAGCGCTGGGCCGGTGGCGGCACGGACCGCGGCGAGGACCTGCACGGCGTCGTGGACTCCCTCGTGCGCCTCGTCCTCGAACAGCGCCAGGCCGCCCGCTCCCGCAAGGACTACGCCACCGCGGACGCCATCCGCGACCAGCTCCAGCAGTCGGGACTGTCCATCGAGGACACCCCCTCGGGCCCGCGCTGGTCGCTGTCCTGACCCCCGTCGCGCCCGTGGGAGGCCACCCGGATTCGCCCTTCCCGGTGGCCGCGCGCGACACTCAATCCATACGTACGTACCCACTCCACGTCGCGAGACGTCGAGAGCAGTGAAGAAACAGGTGACCCATGGCCGGCAACAGCCAGCGCAGGAACCGCCGCACGTCCAACAAGAAGGGCGCGCAGGTCGGCAGCGGCGGTAAGCGGCGCCGGAGCCTGGAGGGCAAGGGCCCGACCCCGCCCGCCTCCGCTCGCAAGGGACACGTCAAGAACCGAGTGGCCAACGCCAAGGCCAAGCAGGCCGCGGCCCGCCGCCCGGCCCCGCGGCGCGGTGGCGCCAAGGGCACCGCGGAGCTGGTCGTCGGCCGCAACCCGGTCGTCGAGGCGCTGCGCGAGGGCGTGCCCGCCACGACCCTGTACGTCCAGCAGTTCATCGACACCGACGAGCGGGTGCGCGAGGCGCTCCAGCTCGCCACCGAGCGCGGGCTGCACCTCATGGAGGCGCCCCGGCCCGAGCTGGACCGGATGACCAACGGCCTCAACCACCAGGGCCTGGTCGCGCAGATCCCCCCGTACGAGTACGCCCACCCCGAGGACCTGGCGGCCGCCGCCTTCGACGCCGGCGAGGACCCGCTGATCGTCGCCCTGGACGGGGTCACCGACCCGCGCAACCTGGGCGCGGTGGTCCGCTCCGTCTCCGCCTTCGGCGGCCACGGCGTGGTCGTGCCCGAGCGCCGCGCCGCCGGGATGACGGCCGGTGCCTGGAAGACCTCGGCGGGCACTGCGGCCCGTACGCCGGTCGCCCGTGCCACCAACCTCACCCGGGCCCTGGAGTCGTACCAGAAGGCCGGTCTGACGGTCGTCGGCCTGGCCGCGGACGGCGAGCTGGAGCTGCAGGACGTCGAGGCGCTGGACGGCCCGGTCGTCATCGTCGTCGGCAGCGAGGGCAAGGGCCTGTCGCGGCTGGTCGGCGAGACCTGCGATCTGCGCGTACGGATCCCGATGCCGGGCGGCGCGGAGTCGCTGAACGCCGGTGTCGCGGCCGGTGTCGTGCTGTGGGAGGCGGCGCGGCGGCGCGCCTGAGCGGCGGTGCCCCGGGGCGGCCGGTACGGGTGCGCCGCACCCGCGCCACACCTCGGGGCAAAACCTGACCCTCCGTACGGTCTGCCCGTATCCCGTGATCTTTTGACGGGTCTCGGACAGATCGGCCCGGTCAAGGCAGTGTCTTAAACGCGGGTCACTCGGTTAGATGAGCGTGGACACCAGAACACCCCGCACGCCTACGGGGGGACGCTCGCCGGGTTTCGATGACGAGCCGGGCCTGAGCTCGGTCAAGGTGCCGTGCGATCCCGCGCAGGTCATCGTCAACCACGCCAGCTTCCGCGTACAGCTCGCCGGGCCCGCGGCGGGCCACGTCACGGCCGAGGCCGCGCGCATCCCCGCCACCCGGGGCCCGGCCCCCGGCGGCAGACGCCGGGCACCGGTGGTGTGGAGCGGCCGCACCGAACCGGGCGGCGCGGCCGGCGCCACCACCCAGCTCCTGCACGCGGTGCGCAACGCGGGCATCGGCCTCGACGGCGGCCAGAGCGAGGACGTCGGCACGACCCAGGTCCTGCCCCGGGTCCGCCTCGACGACCCGGCCCCCGCCCAGACCGTGATCGGCCAGCGCGGCCCCGCCGACCCCGACACCACCCTGCTGCGCGGCGTACGCCCCGTAGGCAGCGCATACGGCGACAACTACGGCAACACACCCCCTCGCGACACCTACGGCGACCGCCTTCACGACGGCTACGACGACGACCGCTACGACGACGACCGCTTCGAGGCCCGCGAGCCGTACGACGCCGGGGGCAGGCGGCGCGGCACCGAGGCCGTGCGGCACGCGTACTACCCGGGCCGACGGATGAACCTCGGCGTCGTCCTGCTGCCGCTGCGCATCTTCCTCGGACTGATCTCCGTCTACGCCGGCATGGGCAAGCTCTGCGACCCCGTCTACTTCGACGGCGGCGAGCGGGGCTCGATGGTCAAGTGGCTGCTGTCGCTCGACCCGTGGGCACTGGCCGTGCCGCTGCGCGACTTCGCCGTCTCCCACCCCGTCGGCGCCGGCCTGACCGTCGCCTTCCTCCAGGTCGTCGTCGGCGTCCTCACCATCTGCGGACTGTGGCAGCGGGTCGCCGCGTCGATCGGCGCGCTGCTCTCCGCGGCGCTGCTGATGACCGTCAGCTGGCGCACGCTCCCCGCCTACGACGCCCCCGACATCATCTACCTCGCCGCGTGGAGCCCGCTGATCATCGCGGGCGCCCCGGTCTACTCCATGGACGCCCGACTGGCCGGCGAGGCCTGGCGGCGGCTCGGCCCCCGTGTCGAGGTCGCCGACCTGCGCCGCCGGGTACTGCGCCGCGGCGCGATGATGACCACGGTGGTGGCCGGGCTGACCCTGCTGATCGGCTCGCTGCTCGGCGGTGCCGTACGGTCCGCGACGGTCGCGACCGTGCCGCGACCCGGCGAGCCCGCGATCAACAACCTGCCCGGCTCGCCGCTGCCCCGCCCCGGCAAGAGCGCCACCCGCCCCGGCCAGCGGCACCCCGGCGCCGTACGCCCCGGGACCCCGTCCGCGGGCGCCTCGCACAAGGCCCGCAGGCCCGGCGCGCCCTCCGCGTCGGCTCCCGGCACCGGCCGCTCCGCGGGCACCACCAGCGGCCTCTCCCAGCAGCCCGGCGCCACCACCAGCGCCCCACGGCAGACCATCCCCACCCGCGCCCCCGCCCCGACCCGGGCCCCGAGCACGGCGGGCGGCACCGGCGGCGGCACGACCGGCACCGGCAACAGCGGCTCCAGCGACTCCGGCGACTCCGGTGGCCGGGGGAGCACGTTGGGGGGCCTGTTGGGGTGAGACGGGGGAGCGGCGCCGGGTGGGCCGTTGCGCTGCTCCGGGGGCGCCGGTCGGGCCGTTCGCCGCTTCGGCGGCGCCGGTCGGGCCGTTCCGCCGCTGGAGCGGCGCCGGGTGGGCCGTTGCGCTGCTCCGGGGGCGCCGGTCGGCCTGTCCGACGCTCCGATTTCCCCTCCGTTTTTCCTCTCCGCTTTTCCTCTCCGCCTCTCCCCTCTGCCTTCCCTCCGCCTTTCCCTTCTGCTTTTCCCCTCCGCCCACCCCCCAAAGGGGGGTGGGCGGGTCCTTGTGCGGGGGTCCTTGTGTGTGGGGGCCTTGCGGGTCCTTGTGGGCGGGGCCTAGTGCGGGGGCCTTGCGGGTGGTGCCTTGTGCGTGCGGCCCGGTGGCCTGTGCCCCCAGCCGTGGGGCAGCGGCGTAAGCGGCCGGAGCGGGCGCGTACGGCCGCTGGGACGGCCGCTGGGAGGGCCGCTGGGACGGCCGCTGGGACGGCCGCTGGGACGGCCGCTGGGACGATGAGGGCCAGTGGAGGCCGATTGGAGGCCCGGGAGGCGCGGACGGGGCCGCTGAGGCGCGTACGGCCCCTCAGAGGCCGCCGCAACAGCTGGCAGACGCCGCTGCAGCACCCGGCCCCCGCCGGACGGACTCGAAACGACGCAGACGACACAGACGACACCGGCAACGCCCTACGAGGCGCCGTAAGACGACCCGCGAGGCCTCAACGCGCCTGTGCGCCCAGCTCCTTGGCCGCCTCGGTGAGGTCCTTGGTCGTGTCGATCGCGCGCCAGTAGGCCCCCTGGGGGAGCGGGAATCCCGCCAGGCGGCGTTCGCGGGCGAGACGGGGGAAGGTCGTGCGCTCGTGGTCGCCGCGGTCGGGGAGCAGGTCCGTGAAGGCGGCCGAGAAGACGTAGACGCCGGCGTTGATCAGATACGGCGAGGGCGGCGCCTCGATGAAGTCCAGTACGTGCCCGAACGCGTCGGTCTCGACGACGCCCCAGGGGATGCGGGGGCGGGCCAGCGCGAGGGTGGCGTCGGCATCGCGTTCGTGATGGAACGCGGCCATTTCGCGGAGCGGGAAGCGGGTCCAGATGTCGCCGTTGGTGGCGTACCAGGGTTCGTCCGGGCGGGGCAGGGAGGCGGCCGCGTGCTTCAGGCCCCCGCCGCGGCCCAGCGGCTCGGTCTCGACAACGGTGGTGACACGCAAGGGGAGTTGGGCCTGTGACAGCCAGTCCTGCAGCACCTCGGCGAGGTGGCCGCAGGAGACGACCGCGTCCGTGACGCCTTCCTCGGCCAGCCAGTTCAGCTGATGGCCGATGATCGGGGTTCCGGTGCCGGGAATCTCGACCATCGGCTTGGGGCGGTCATCGGTGTACGGGCGGAGACGTGAGCCCTGGCCGCCGGCCAGGACCACGGCCTGCGTGGGGTACGGATGCTGGGCGCCTGTCATGGTTCGCACCTTATGCGGTGCGAGTGGTGGTCACTGGGCGGCGGCGACGCCGGTGGCGAAGGAGGTGTCGCAGACCGGGCGGGAGAAGGCCTGGGCGCGGTGCGCGGCACCGTACTTGGCCACCGCGGCACGGCCGAGGTCGCGGGCGATGGAGGCGCACGCCTTGGCCAGCGAGGGGCGCTTGGTGGTCGCCTCCTGGAGGTGGGTCAGGGCGACGCCGGGGTTCTTCTCCTGGAGCTCGACCAGCAGGCGCTTGCGGAGCACGTCCGCGGGGGCGCTGGGGCCGGCCTTGGTGGAGGCCGTCCCGGAGGAAGCGGTCAGCACCTGCGAGTCGGTGGCGGTCGAGGCCCAGGGGACGCGGGTGACCGCGAGGGTCCCGGACAGCACCAGGACGACGGGAAGGACGAGGGCGAGAGTTCTGCCGATGCGGCGGGCTGCGGAGTTCACGGTCGAGATGGTAGCGAGGAGTAATGATTTGGCGACATTTGGTCACCGTATCGGGGGACGCAATGGCCCGTCGGTGCGGTTGTGATGTTGACGCACTGGTACGAAAAGCGCCGTTATGTCCCCATGGGCCGCTCTGTTGATCCCCTACTGATCCCCCACTGGTCCCCCACTGGTCCCCTGCTGGACGGCCCTGTACAGCCGCCCCGGAGACGCGTCGGCGGCGGCGATCCAGGGCTACCCCGAACCGCCGCCGCTCTAACGCGCCTGCCTTCCGTACCGGTTGCGCCGGCGACGCCGCTTCCGATGACCGCATCCGGCGTCGCCCGCCGCGTTCGCTCGCTCGCCGCGCTCGCCGTCCGGCGCGCCCGTCCTCGTCCCGATCAGTCGGGTGAGCCGTGTCAGCCGTGTCAGCCGTGTCCGTCAGGTCAGCCGGGCCAGTCAGGTCAGTCGCTGAGGCGCTCGCCCGACGACGTCGAGAACACATGCGTCTCGCCGGGTCGCGGCACGACGTGCAGCCGGCTGCCCTTCTCCGGGACCTGGCGGCCGTTGACCCGTACGACCAGGTCCTTGACCTCGCCGCCGACCTCCGCGGTGCCGTACACATAGCCGTCGGCGCCCAGCTCCTCGACGACGTTGACCGTGACGGCCAGGCCGGCCGGCGCGTCCGCGGACTCCTTGGACAGCGACTTCGCCGCGGCACCGTTCTGCTCGACGATGTCGAAGTGCTCGGGGCGCACGCCCACCGTCACCGTGCGGTCGCCCTTGTCGGCGGCCGCGCTCAGCGCCTCCCGGTTGACCGGCACCACGCTGTTGCCGAACTTCACCCCGCCGTCGGTGATCGGCACCTCCACCAGGTTCATGGCGGGAGACCCGATGAAGCCCGCGACGAAGAGGTTCGCCGGACGGTCGTACATGTTGCGCGGCGAGTCGACCTGCTGGAGCAGGCCGTCCTTGAGGACGGCGACCCGGTCGCCCATCGTCATGGCCTCGACCTGGTCGTGGGTGACGTACACCGTCGTGATCCCGAGCCGGCGCTGCAGACCGGCGATCTGCGTACGCGTCTGCACGCGCAGCTTCGCGTCCAGGTTGGACAGCGGCTCGTCCATCAGGAACACCTGCGGTTCACGGACGATCGCCCGGCCCATCGCCACGCGCTGGCGCTGGCCGCCGGAGAGCGCCTTGGGCTTGCGCCCCAGGTACTCCGTGAGGTCCAGGATCTTGGCCGCGTCCTCGACCTTCTGCCGGATCTCGGCCTTCGGTACACCGGCGATCTTGAGCGCGAAGCCCATGTTGTCGGCGACCGTCATGTGCGGGTAGAGCGCGTAGTTCTGGAACACCATGGCGATGTCCCGGTCCTTGGGCGGAAGGTGGGTGACGTCGCGGTCCCCGATGCGGATGGCGCCCGCGTCGACGTCCTCCAGCCCCGCGAGCATCCGCAGCGAGGTGGACTTGCCGCATCCGGAGGGGCCGACCAGGACGAGGAATTCGCCGTCCTCGATGGCGATGTCCAGTTTGTCGACGGCGGGCTTGTCGGAACCCGGGTAGATACGGGTTGCCTGGTCATACGTGACCGTAGCCATGGTGAGAAGTCCCTTCACCGGCAGGAACGTGCCGGACGATCCGAGTAAAAGGAGTGGTGTAGTCCACTTGTGCGGACTGTCCCGTGACGCTACCTCCGACCGGCCCGGATGTCAGTACCCTGGCTCTCACCAAATACGGAACCCGGCACCCGGCACGCCTGGGTACACTTCTTCCCGCACGCCTCCTTAGCTCAGCTGGCCAGAGCACCGCTCTTGTAAAGCGAAGGTCGTCGGTTCGAATCCGACAGGGGGCTCTGAGAAGGTCCAGGTCAGATACCCGCTGACCTGGGCTTTTTCTTATGCCCTGACCAGGCGAGGGCGGAACTCGATGATCTTCGCGCCGTCCTGCGTGCCCGTTGCGTGCCCATCGGTCCAAGCGGCTGCCCCACCACCGGCAACGGAGACAAGGGCGGCCGGCTTTTCGGCGGGCTTGCGCGCCCCACCGCGAGGAACCAGGGCAGCGGTTGCCTCGGCGGCGTCGCGTGCCGCCTTCGGCATGACCGACTGGTAGATATCCCGAGTGATCCGGGTGTCGCTGTGCCCGAGGGTCTCGGACACGATCTTGACGTCGACGCCGGCGGCGAGCATGAGCGAGGCGGCGACGTGCCGCAGATCATGCAGCCGGATCGGCGGCAGTCCGGACAGCTCGACGAGCCGCTCGAAGTAGTCCGTCAGCCACCCAGGGTGGATGGGCGACCCATCCTCCATGGTGAAGAAGCGGCCCGAGTCGATCCACGCCTCGCCGCATTCGAGGCGCTCGGCCTCCTGGCGCCGCTCCTGCTCGTCGAGTACCTCGTCGGTGTAGTCGTCGAGAACGACGACGCGCTCGCCGCTGTCCGTCTTGGGTGCGTTCTCGATGACCTCCCAACCGTCCAGCACGAGTTGCGTGGCAACGGTGAGGGTCTTCTGTGTTCGGTTGCGGTCCGTACGACGCAGGCCGCACCCCTCACCGCGGCGCAGACCGCGAAAGGTGATCACGTGGAAGAGGCCGTACAGGCGCTCTTCCCGGTTGGCGAGGAAGTCGAGGAACTCGCCGGCGTGTTCCGGGGTCCAGACCATGACCGGGGATGGCTTGATGCCGGTCCGCAGCCATTCGGCGATGCGCTCATCGGTCCACACAAGCGCCTTGGCCCGCTTGGCTGGTGCGAGCTCGACGTGCGCGGCGGCGTTGAACACGATCAGCCCGCGAGCCAGGGCGATGTTCAGCGCGGCGCGTAGGGTGGTCTTGATGCGATGCTGGGTGGAGACTCCCGTGACGCGCCGGAAGGGCGGCATCGCGGCGATACCCTCCTTGAGCGCCTTACGTTGGCGGCGGTACTCCCTTCCCTTCCAAGGGATTTGGGCGAGCTCGTCGAGCGCGGTGCGGCGGAGAATGTTGGCGTCGTTGATCTCGATGTTCGTCTCGGCGATGCCGGCGAACATCTCGTCGAGGTGCGCGACGGTGAGGCGGTCGAGGCGTATGTGCCCGATCCGCGGCTTGAGGTGCAGGCGGACGTCGTTCTCGTACCTATCCTTCCCCTTCTTGCGGAGTGCGTTCTTCCCGGCAAGCCACTGGTCGAGCCACTCGCCGATGGTCAGGTGCTGGGTAAGGGACTGGCCGGTGGCGAACTTGCGCTTTGTCTCGTCGTAGTCGGGTATCGGGTCCTTGCTCGCCGAGACGGTTTCGAGCATGTCGCCGATGCGGCACCGGCCCTCGGTGTCGTCCTTGCCGGCGATGTTGAGCAGGGCGCGGACTTTGTCGAGGTCGTCCTGCGCATCGGTCTTGGTGTCGTAGCCGGCGCGGCGGAAGAGGCGTCGTTCACCGTCCTTGTTCGGCGGCAGTTCCTGCCGCACGGACCAAACGCCGTGGGTGCGCTGATTGAGCTTGGGGCAGGCGGCGCCCAAGGGCTTGCCAGTTTCCTTGCTGCGGCAGTAACAACGTTTCGTCGTGGAGCCGTTCACTCGTTGCCTCTCGGGTTGATGGTGTTGGGAGCGTCGAGGATGTCGAGCCCCTTCATGTCCTTGATCAGGTCCGCTCGTAGGGCGGGGACCGGGACGCCGGCGCGACCCATGTCGTTGATGTGCCGGGCGAGTTCTTCAAGGCGGTGCAGGTACTCGGTCTGTGCAGCGGTGGCACCTCCCTTCGACTTCTCGGTTTCGGCGCGTAGGTGGGCCCGATGGACGGCCTCACGGCGCCGTTCGAACTCGGGGTAGAGCGAGGCGGGATAGGCGGCCTCGGCCCACGCGGCGGACCACTTAGGGCCGTTCTCGACGATCGGCTGGGGGTCGGGGTAGTGGCGTCCGTCGAGGGGGCCGGCGAGCGTCGGTGTCTCCTCGCCTGTCCACCATTTCCACACCGTGTAGGGGTCGCGTGGGTCGGCCGCGGGGGCGGTGGGGACGTTCCCCTCGGTGCCCAGAGGGAGCGCCAGGAGGAGCGGGGGAACGGCGAGGGCGAGCCCCAGCACGGTCAGCTCGTCGACCGTGACGTGCCGGCGGCGCTTCCCTTCCTTTGTCCGGCGGCCGTTCTCGATGTCGACCAGGGCGGAGTAGGTGAGCTCGGGTGCGCCGAGGTTGGCGCAGCGTTCGGCGAGCAGTTCGCGGTTGATTCCTAGGCGGGTGCGATGGCGGCGTACTTGGGCGCCGACGACGTCACTTGGCCTGTCGTGAGCTTTGTGCATATCGCAAAGCTAGCAATGCATGTTGCGCAAGATCAATTCGTATCGGTACGTTGATGGCAGAAAACGATCTGTACGCGCCATATCCGGCGCAGACCTGACAAGGGGGACGCCGTGCCGAACAACGAACAGGCGATGACGCATGAGGAACTCATGGCCCTGCCTGTGGCCGTGCCGCTGGACGTCGCCAACCGGGCGCTGGGCATCGGCCGTACGAACGGATACGCCATGGCCAAACGTGGTGCCTACCCCGTCCGGGTTCTGCGCCACGGGCGGCAGTACAAGGTGACGCGCTACGACTTGCACCGTCACCTCGGTCTTGCGGTGGCCGTTGGCGAGCAGGCTCTTGACGAGGCGGCGTGACAAGACCCCTGGATCGTGAAAATCCGCCCTGACCAGTAGAGACGCTGAGTTCGAGCGTCTCGGCCGCCCCACATGGGGCGGCCGAGGCACGGAACCGCCTTGCCTCGCAACGCGAGGAGACGGGTTGGACCAACGTAGCCCCGCACTTGCCTGGGCCGCTGCTACGGTCGCCGTATGACGCTCTCGGCATCCGCAACCCCATCTGTCGACTTGCGGGTTGAACCGGTCGCTGACCTTCTTGATCGTGTGGAGCGGTCGCTACAGACGCGCTTCGATCGGGCCTCAGTGGTGCGTAAGCGCCGCTCCGTCGGCGCTCGGACTGATCGCGATACCTGGGTGCGCATCGAGAGGCGAGGGCTCGACAAGATCGGCGTCCAAGGGTGGAACGGAACCGAGTGCGCCGCGCGTCTGGCCGGCGTCGCCCAGCCCGCGTGGCAGGGCTGCGTGGTCTGGCGGGACGCAGACGGGGCCGTGATGTGGCGGGCTGATGAGACTGAGCTCTTGCCCGGAACGCCTATCGGAACCGCCATTCTCAGCGAAGACCCGAGACTGCCTGATGAGTGGTGGCAGGCGTTCAACTCCTCGCTGGACGCCCTCGCAGCTCACGAGACACAGCGCGTTGCTACGCCGGACACGGATACCGTCACGCAGGCCCTCGTCACTGACTCCATCCGCAGTGCCTTCCCCAGCGACTTCGACACGACCGTTGAGCGCTGGGTGCCGGCGCACGCGGATCTGAACTGGGCCAACATGACGGCGCCGACGTTCAGCCTCTTCGACTGGGAGGACTGGGGGAACGCGCCGCAGGGGCTCGACTCCGCCTCCCTGTGGGGGAGCTCCCTTGCCGTCCCAGCCCTGGCTGCTCGGGTGCTGCAAGAGCGGCTATCTGACTTCGAGAGCCGGGACGGCAAGCTGATGACGCTGTTCGTGTGCTCGAAGATCCTCGGGCCGTATGCGCACCCGGAGGATCCCCGGCTGGAGCCGGCCCGCCGTATGGCGGACCAGGTCATCGCGGAGCTTCAGACTGGCTGACTGCGCAACCGGCCTCGCAGCAGGGACCGGTAGTCGCGGATCGCCCGCTCATCGACCTGGCCGGCCAGGGCGCCGATCAACTCACCCAAGTGGGTGGGGTCATCGGTGCCCACGGCGACGGCGCTGACGCGCGGGAGGTGAAAGGCGGTGCGGAAGGCTGCCTGTATGCGGGAGAGGCCGCTATCGCCTTGGATGAATAGTCGGGGGTCGATCTTCTCCCACACCGGGGTACGAGCGCTGCCACCAAAGGGGCTCATCCCCCACACCGCGTTCTCAGTCAGGCTCCACGCCTTGGTGAGGGCGTCGGTGGCGTCGAGTGTTCTGATCCCGACCAGCAGCCCGGCGCGGACCATAAGGATGGACGGTTTTGGCGCAGCTGTGTCGATCAGGTTCGGGAGCGGTGACGGGTCCCAGGATGCGATGCCCCAGGCACCGCACAGTCCCCTCGCCGTGGCGTCGTCGAGCTCGGCGCACGCTTGGGCCAGCAGGTCTCGACAGCGCGGCGCGGTGCCCTGGAGAGGGTGTTCGGGGTTGTGCAGGAACACGAGGTCCGGCTCCCGCCCGAGGTCCCGAACCGCCTGTTCTACGGCTCCACGCAGCCGCAAGGGGCTCAAGGAGTGCTCCGCTCTGTCCGGCCCCGGAAAGTAGCCCACCTTGGTGGAGAGCGTGAACTTCGGCAGGAGATCGCCCGCGGCTTGGGCAAGGGCCTGATGCGAGCGGAAGCCGAGGTAGTTGGCGCTGGTGTCGAGTGCGGTGACGCCGAGGTCGAGCGCGCCGGTCAGGAGACGGCGTTCGTGACGAGACCGGTGTAGCCCGAGGACAATTCGGGGGTCAGCGGCGCGCATATCTCCTCCTTCACCAGGATCTCGGCTACCTCCGCTACTTCGGTCCCGACGACAACCGCAGCCTCGGCAAGCGGTACGGGCCTGCCGCTGAGCAGCAGGCGCAGCGCGGGCAGGGCCTTGGCTGCGAGGGTGATCTTCTTCCCCGAGGTCACAACGTCGACAGTCTCGCCGTTCTCCCGGATCTTGGGAGCGAAGTAGGTAGTGCACACCACGGCGTCGAGCGGCCCGAGGATGTCGAGGTACGGCACGTGCCGGGGCAGCGTCGTCTCCTGCTCGTACGCGGTCAGGAAGTCGGCCGGAGGGCGCTCTCCAATCAGACGGACAGCGGCCTCGGTCAGTGCTTCGCTGCCGGTTCCGTGCCGACGGTCCAGGTCGTGCCGAAATACTTCGTGTTCACGGCACCAGTCGGCCAGCCAGGCGAGCCAGCTCGCCCCCGTGCGCTTGGTGATCCCGAACGTCACGTGAAGGCTTTTGCCCGAACCGCTACCCGTCCGGGTCGCCTGGTGCCAGTGGCCTCGGGGGATGTGCATGACATCGCCGGTCTTCATGGTGCCGGACCAGATGATCTCGTCGGTCGGGGTGTCGTTGGGGTCGGAGTCCCGATACATGGGGACCTTTCGGGAGGTGCCTCGTACCTCCCATTCCTTTTCGCCGGCAAGCTGGATGATCAGGACATCGTGATCGTCCCAGTGCAGGGGGAAGCCCGCGGCGTCGTTCGTCGTGAGGTAGGCGTTGACCTGTACCCGTTCGTGGGACCACCACTGCAACGCGCGGCATGTGACTTCCATCGTCGGGTCGAAGACGTTGACCTGATCGAGGATGAGCGTTGCGCCCTCTCGCAGGAGTCGTCCCAGGCTGCGCATGTTGACCATGGGGATGCTCTGGCCCCGGGGGCTGACGCTGTCGGTGTAGTAGATGGCGGGGTGGACTTCCTCGCCCTTCTGGAAACAGCGGAACTGAGGGCGGTTCAGGCTCCGGCGCATCGCGATGTCGAGCAGATGGTTCGGGGTCAGAATGCGGGAGACGAGCGCGGGGTCGTTCATGCTTCCCCGCGCGAAGCCCTTGCCCAGCTCTTCCGGTCCGTCCCATCCGAGCGTTGTTTCGATGGCGCTGATCAACTGGTGTTCCATCGTTGCCTCCTCGTAGGTCCGATCAGGGGATGTGGACACAGCGGGGGCCCGACGCGGCAGACCGCTCGGACCCCCGCCAGTCGGCACTACTCGGTGTCGCTCAGGTTGCCGTCACCACCTGGCCACGGTGCATCGCCGGAACTGCCGGCGTTGTCGGACCGGAGGCTGTCGTACCGATCGTGGACGGCGGTCAGCTCTTCCACCGTCACGAGAAGGCCGCTCTGGGCCGGAGGCGGAGTCGTGCTCTGTGCCACCTCGTGCTCCTTCCTCTTCGGTTCTCCCGCCAGGGGTTCCGGCGGAAGCAAGGCCGCCCCCACGGCCGTGGGAGATGTGGAACGACGTGGGGGCGGGGTCAGTGGGGGCCGCGCTGGGATGCGGCTCTGCGGTCGCGGCCTGTGTCACGAAGTCGAGCTGTGCGGTTGCCGGGCAGGACGCTCGCGTCCTTGCGCATGTTGGCGTTCAGGACTCGCTGGTCCAGTTGGTACAGGCACGCGCGGCAGGCGTAGAGGGCAGCATGCATGCCGCTGGACCGGACAGGGCCGATCCACGTCACCTCGACGTCATCGCGCCCGCACCAGAGCCAGCACTCACCACCTGGCTGCCAATCGTGGCGGTCCCAGAGGGCGTTTTCCGTGGGCTCTCTTGCGATCGGGTCGATATCCCGGCGGGTGGGCCGGAACACGACGTCAGGATCGGGCAGAGGTGACGGGCGTAACGCGTGCCGACCCATCAGGCCACTGCCAGGGTGAGTTGCCATCGCGATGATGTGCTGACGTTCAGGTTGAACCGAGCCATGAAGAACTTGCGAAGCACTTCAACTCGCATCGCGGGCACCGGCTTCGGAAGCGCGACTTCGGCCCATACCCGTTTCCCGTGCTCGACGGACTGCCATCCCGATCGCACCGCGAGCAAGTCGACCAAAGCTAGGCCACGCCCACTTTCGTCCGCTGATCCGGCACAACCCATCAGCGGAGCAAGGCCGTTGCCGTCGAATACCTCGATCACCAATCGGCCGGGCTGGTAGTGCAGCCAGATGGTGACGGTCCCTTGTCCGTGGACCACGGCGTTGGTGATGAGCTCGGAGGCGATGAGGCGGATGGCGTCGGTTGTCTCGTCGTCCAGAGGGATGCCCCACGCACGTACCTGGTCAACGACCTGACGTCGGGCAGCGGGGACCTCTTCCTCCGCACCAGCAAGGGCGATACGAGCGACGAGCGTAGGCATGGCAAACGCCTCCGAAGCGGATGGGAAAGGCGACTCCATCCCCGACGGGGGCGGGTAATGGAGCCGCCGATCTGGGTAGCCGTTCGCGAGGCTGTCGCTCAGTGCGCCGGCCTTCGGAACGGCTGATGCACAGTCAACGGCGTCAGAGTGCAGACGCGGAACGTTTCTCGGGGGTTTCTCCTGTGCGACGCAACCCCAACGAAGCACACACCGGGAGTAGCCTCCGAACTACGCCGCGAGGGGGAGACGGGAGCGACGACGTGCTTGGTGAACCGTTACCAGTCCACCCGCTGAGCTTCGTCCTGCAATCGCACGGATGGGGCAAGGCGGAATTCGCACGACTCATGCGAGCACACGGGAAGTTGCTGGGAGTTCCGCTGGCGACCAACCGCACGACCGTTTGGAAATGGGAGAACGGGCAGGAGCCTGACGCGGATGCTCAACGCGTGCTCGGCGACCTGTTGTGCGTCCCGCACGAGCACGTACAGGCCGAAGGGTGGCCGCGATGGCTCCCCGTATGGGAAGTGACCGGGCTTTCTGTCCCCTGGACCGAGGCCGGTACCGTGGAGGCATTGGCTGATCTGGTAGGGAGTGGCCGCATGGACCGTCGGGGATTTCTCACCATCACGGGCGCTGCGCTGACGGGGTTGGCAGCGAGCTGGGCCGAAGCGCCATCGGCGTTCGCCTCCGCTCTCGATGGAGATCGCGTCACGGACACGATGGTCTCGACGATCGAACAGCGCGTCAGCACTCTCCGAACGCTAGATGACCAACTCGGGGGCGCCCGGCTGCTGGAACAGGCACGCGGCGACCTTGCCCTGATCACCGGGCTCCTCAGCGCTGGCCGGTACACCGAAGGAGTAGGCAGCCGCTTGTACGCGCTGGCGGCGCGGGTGTCGCATCTGACGGGCTGGATGGCCTACGACGCCGGCCTTCGGTCTGCCGGACAGCAGCACTACGTGGGAGCTCTCCGCAGTGCTCGCACTGCCGGGGACGATGCCTTCGGGGCCTTCGTCCTCGCAGAGATGGGCGTCCACGTCTCAGAGGCCGGGCGGACCGCGGAGCGCGTCGAACTCATCTCGACCGCCATCGACAACGCTCCTCGAAAGCTGTCGCCCTACACCCAGTCGTTCCTCTACCTGCACCAGGCCGAGGCACACTCCCGCGACGGCGACCACCAGAAGGCCGGCGCAGCACTGAACCGCGCCCTCTCCCTCTGGGACCGCCACGCGGAAGACGAATCTCCTGACTGGCTCGACTGGTACGGCGAAGCGCAGCTGAAATCGACTGAAGGCAAGGTCATGCTGCGCTCCGGCCAGGTGGAACGCGCCACGAGCTCTCTAGAGACCGCCGTCAAGAAGGCCGCACCCCGCGACAAGGCCGTCAGGTCCAGCCGTCTGGCCGAAGCCCGACTCGCCGGCAACGACCTGGATGGAGCACTCGACGCCGCGAACTACGGTGCCGAGCTGCTCGAAGACAAGGTCAGTTCGGTGCGGGCACTGGACCGGCTGAAGGAGTTCTCCGAACGGCTCAGCCCACACCGGTCGGTTCCTGCGGTTCGTGAGTTTCGAGAGCGCATCCAGGCTCTGCCCGTGGCGGCCTGACCCAGGTTTGCATAGGGACTGGAGGAGCCCAGCCATGCGGTGAAACGCCTCCGCTCCGGCACATGGCCGAAGCGGAGGCATGGCGAGCTTCTGTCGAGTGCGTCGAAGGGTTTAGAGGATTTCGTGCAACTCGTCAGACAAAGAAATCAGGCGCGCCTCATCCACAACGGGCAGGGCGTACCCATGCTCGCGGACACGGGAGAGGAAGTCGTCCGGAAGGCGCACGTGGTAGCGGCTCAGGTAGAACCACAGATCCCCGCGCCAGATCCACTCGCCATCGGTGAGGACGGAGTCCCCGCCCAGGATGCGCTCGTCCGATCCCAGAACGTCGCTGACAGTGCCCATGGCTGAGAACAGCTCTTCGCCGGCGCGGAGATACTGCACGATGCGGTTCTCGTCCGGTTCGCCTGTCTCCTGCGTGAAGTCCTGGAGTTTCCCGTCGGGGGTCCCAGCGCGCTCCAGCCACAGCTCTTGGTAATGACCGAGAATTTTCATCGAGGGTCCTTGGTGTCAGTGCTCACTGGGCTATGGGCAGGAAGGTACGCCAGTAACCGTCGCCGAAGATGATCGGCTCCTGGCCGGCACCGGCGCCCCTCATCACGCCCACCTTGTTGGTGGGGGCCATAACCGGGACGCCTAGTTCGTTCGCCACCTGCTGCGCTGCCGGTGTGACGCTCACACCCTCACCGGCCGTTCCCGAATGACAGGATACGAGCCTGACCGGTCCGCCGTCATAGTTGGGATTGTTCCGGATGGCTTCCGCGATCTGGGCCGGGTGCGTGTTCCCACCGGAGAATCCGTTGCCGTGCGCGTTGACGCGGCCCGGCTCGAAGAACCCACGGTCATTGCCGTGGATGACGACATCGTGGAAACCGTCCTTCGGCTTCACCCAGTCCATGTTCTTCAGAGTTGCCGAGTCGTAGCCGATCCCCGTTGAGCCGGGGCGGTAGTACACAGGATCGCCGGCGGCAAGATGAGCATCACCTGCTGTCTTGGGTGGCGCGGGGACCGTGGAGTCAGGGGCAACCCGGGCGTCGTAGTGGCGGCTCATGTTGTGCGAGCCGGCCCTTGGCACGCGCAGGGAGCTGATCCCCTGAAGGTCGATTCTGGTCGCACCGAGGGCGGACTCTGCGCCCATCCCCTTGGCGACCCGAGAAGCCACGCCGGCTCCAGCTCCGAAGGCCCCTCCGAAGAGGACGCCGGTCTTGCCGGCGTCGCTGGCTTCCTGGAGGTTGATCCCGTGCTGGTCGCCGAGGAGGTTCCGGCCGCCCTGTGCGACCACCACGTCCACGGTGATGGCTTCGATGCCGCCGATGGCAGCGGTGGCGAGGACAGTTCCGGCGATTTCGGCGACGGTGGCGGAGACCGCAACCCCGGCTGTGCTGGCTGCGGCGACGATCGCCTCGGTGGCGCCCACTGCCGCGACTTCGCTGATGCCGCCGGTGAAGATGGCCAGGGCCGTACCGGCGACCAGGACCGCGCCGGCGATCTCCAGTTCGTGCTCGATCTTCTTCTTGGCCTCGGCGACCTGGTCCGCGTACTTGTCCAGGGCCTTGGCCATGTCGCGAGCGGCGGTGGCTACATCGTCGAGGTAGCCCTTGCCGCCACCGTGGTACTTGCGCCAGAACTCGCCGAACTTTTCGATCGACTGGCCCTTGTTGTTGTCGATCACGTCCTGGGCCTTCTTGTGGCAGGCCGCCGTGCAGTCCTGGACGTCGTCGGCGTACGTACGCCAGGCCCGCGCGGCTTCGCGTAACTCGTCTTCGTCGCCTTCCGGCCACCACATGCCGGTAAGGTCCTGGACGATCTCTTTGGCTTTGTCGGCAGCGCTCATCGCTTACCGCCCTCAAAGCCGGACTTGGCCGACTGGTCCGCGTCATGGTGGTTGGCTGCCATGTCGTTCATGGCTTTGGTGATGCTGGACAAGCCCTTGGTCAGAGCTGCGGCTGCCTTCTCGATCTGCGCCCGGTGCGGGGCGTAGACGTGCTCGAACTTCTTGCCCTGCTCGTCAGCGCCCCACGGCTCCCCTAATCCGTTGAGGGCATGCCGGAGCTTGGTCGTCGCACGTTCCAGAGCGACAGACTCCCGGTGGAATGTAGGTGCGGCGGACTTGAGTTGGTCGATATCTACATCGAAGCCGTCGCCAGCCATGCCTCCCCCTTGGCTCACTTCTCGTACCCTGTCGAGAGCCGCTGACATGCTTGCGGCTCTCAGTGGTGACGATGGCATACAGCACTGACAATCGACCTGGTGGCGGTGCAATCCAGCCACGATGTGACGTTGGGGCTGGCTGCTAGTTCGCGGTCCTCGGGCAGCACGGCACCATCCGGGGCCAGGGGGCCGAACCAATTGCCTTGGCGGAATCTCGTCTGCACTTGCTGATCAACCAGAACACGCCCCGTCGCCGGCATAGTCGGCGACGGGGCGTGTTGATCAGTGGGCGGTGGTGGCTTGCCACAGGGCGAGGGCGAGTGCGGCGACGCTGACGAGGGCGGCCAGGCTGGGGAGCGGCCAGCGGGCCCGTTCTAGGCTGTCGAGCCGTTGTTCGTGGTCGGCGAGCTGCTTGTCGGACTGGTCGGATCGTTGGACGAGGAGGGCGAGGGAGCCGTCGACGCGCGCGAAACCCTTGTCGACGGCGCCGCGGAGGCGTTCCAGTTCGAGAGCAACGTCGCCGGGGTCGCGTTCGGTCATGCGCCGCCCCCGTCGCCCTTTGCGAGTGCCCGCAGCTCGTCGTCGGGGCGTGGCTCGGAGCGCAGCCATCCGGGCATGACCGCCTGGACGCCGGGCAGAGCCATCACTCGGGCCAGTCCGCCGGCGACGGCGAGGGCGCCGGCGACCCACGGCAGGGATGCGGGGATGCCGGAGGCTTCGACGATGGTGGGCAGCAGCACGGCGAGGGCGACCGTCGTCTGTAGGACGGTGCGGATGGTGCGGCGGGTGGCGTCAGTCATGGGGGTATCTCATTTCGTGAAGTGGTAGACAGGCCCGCCGGCCCGCGGGTGCGGGCCGGCGGGTGAGGGCGGGGTCAGACCTTGGGAACCTTCAGTGCGTCCCACTGCTTGCGGCCGGGCCAGCCGTCGCAGTACTGCGGGTCGTCGCCGAGGTGCTCCTGCCACTTGCGGAACGCTGCGCGGTCGGCACTGGTCCACTGCGGACCGGGCCCGGAGCCATAGGCCGAGCAACCGACCTCGACGAGGCGTCGGCCCATGGCCGTCACGACCGGGGAACGCGGGTTGGACTTGAAGAATTCGACGCCGGGGAACGGCTCGAATCGCGGGGCGGGAGCGGGCTTGCCGGGGAGAGTGAGGGACTGGCCCGGCTTGATCACATACGGCTCACGGAGTCCGTTGGCGGCGGCGATCTCCTTCCACGGCACACCGTGCGCCCGGCCGATCGAGCTGAGGGTGTCGCCGGCCTTGACGGTGTACGAACCGCTACGGCCTCCGTGCTCCAGGCGCCGGTCGATGCGCTCGCGCATCGTGTTCATGGAGAACCCGCGCGGGTCGATCTTGTCGGACGTCCACTCCCTGTGGCCGATCACACTCGCCGCGCTCCAGCCGTACGCGCGGCACAGGGCGGCGCTGACGCGCTCGATGGCGTCGAGCTGCGCCTCTGGCCAGGGGTCCGCGCCGTTGCCGAGGTTGATGCACTCGAAGCCGTAGAAGTGGGGGTTGCCGTCACGGTTGTTGTCGGTGGTGCGGGGCAGGGCACGCTCGCCGATGACGGCAGAAAGCACGTCGGCGTCGCCCTTGCCAGCGTGGTTGGCGCGGCCGTTGCCAACGAGGTAGACGTCGCCGTTCTTGGCGATCACGCCGTGACACAGCGGGCCGGGAAGTTCGGCATAGCCGTCGTAGCACATGCGCACCGACGCATCGGTGCCAGAGCTCACGGTGTGGTGGATCACCACGCCATTGATCGGGCCCCATGCGCCCTTGTGGTTGCGGTTGTGGGTGCGCCAGTTGCCGTACTCGATGACGTTGACGCCCTCGGCGCGCAGCGCGGCGAGCAGGCGGTCGGCGGACAGGGGAGATGCCATGCGGTATGCCTCCAAGCATGAGAAAACGCCCGGCGCGGTGCGCTCGGGCGTGCGGGGTAGGGGTGGTCAGGCCAGGGCGAGAGCCATGATCGGAATGTCGTGATCAGTGAGCACGCCCGGCGCGGCCTGGTTCAGCCGGGTGGGCGTGTTGGACTGGGCGTTGAGGTACCAGGCGCGGGCGAACGGTGTGCCGAGGAAGAAGTTCGCCGCGGCGACGGGGGCCTCGTTCTGTACGTGGTAGAACGCGTAATCCGCTGTGCCGCCCGTGGTGAGAACCCACGTCACCCAGTAGCGGCCGGGCGACAGGGTCACGGCCTGTGGCATGGGGACCGGCGTTGCCCCGATGTGGTTGTCGACCATCTGCGGCGGGCTGCCGGCCGTCTGCCCGGCCATGGCGAGGGTGACCGGCGTGGTGCTGCTGGTGACCCTCGTTCCATCCTCGCGATAGATGCCCGCGGCGAAACGGTTGGCGGACACGCCCCCATAACCACGGGCGAACATGATCACCCTGTCGACCTCGGTTGGCTCTGTGATGTTGATGCCGCACACGTAAAGCCGTTGGGGCGTGAGGTACTTCGCTACGGGGTTGGCGATCGTGTACGGGTCACACGTCCACGCCTGAAACCCGAGGGCCTGCGGCGTCCAGACATTGCGGGCACCACTCGCCGGGGGGAGCTGCGCGGCGGGCACGCGTCCGTCGCCGTCGAGGGCGGCGACGCCGCCCGCAGCGCCGGCTGCTGAGGCGGGGATCGCGCCGACGGCGGCGGCGTCCAGGACGACGGCGCCGGTCTTGTGGTTGACCGACTGCACGGGCGCGTCGGTCGGTTGTAGGTATCGGGCGTCGGCGGCGGCCTGGTCGAGCGCGCCCACGTCGGCCGCGGCGAGGGTGATGTCCGGGCCGGGGTTGCCGTTGACGGTATTCACGGATCCGGAGCCCGGGTCACCCTTGGGTCCGCGGGGGCCGGTCGGACCCAGTGGTCCCTCGGGGCCTTGCGGGCCTTGTGCTCCTTCGGGGCCGGGCACGGTGGAGTCGGCGCCGGGCGGGCCGGCAGGGCCCGGTTCGCCTTGGGGGCCGACAAGGCTGGCGAGCCAGTCGGCGGGAGCGCCGCTGAAACCCTCGGCGAGGGCAACCTCGTACGCGCTTGAGCCCGGCTCGCCGCGCGGTCCCTCGGGGCCGACTACGGCCACGTAGTTCGGTTTTGTCGGGTCGGTAGGGGCGATGTCGGCGAGGTCGACCTGCGGCTCGGCAGCCGGCAACAGGATGTTGTAGGCGCGGCCGTTGGGGATGCCGGTGAGCTGCTCGGTCACGGTGTACGACCAGCCGGCCGGATCCATGCGCGGGGCGTCGGTTGCGGGCAGGGTCGCGGAGATCTGCCCCTGTGAATCAAGGGCGGCGACGACCGGACCGCCGAGGATCACGTCGGCCTCCGGGAACGTGAGCTGCGCCGGCGCGCGGAAAGTGACACTGCCGGACAGGGGGCGGCCGTCCGGGCTGAGGAAACGTCCGGTGACGGTCACAACGGGTATGGCTTCGGGGAGCACACGTCTCCTAGGTAGCTTCGTTGGCGTTGATGGTGTTCAGGCCCCAGATGCCGCGGACGCGGAGAGCGCATGTACCGGCGCCGGCGGTGCGGCGGGCCCACATGACCACGGAGACGTCCGTCCCGTACGGGAAATCGACAGCAGGTAGCACGATGCGCTCGTTGACATCACGCGTCCTGGCGGTGCTGCTGAGGGTCCATGTCGGTCCGTACTGCGTGCCGCCGATCCGCATCAGAACCTCCGCGGCCGTGCCGATGGGGCCGGAAAGCTGAAGATTCACCCGGAGCACCTTGTGCTGGGTGAGCATCTGCCCGGAGAACACTGCAACTTCATCGCCGCTGGTGAAGTCCACGTAGGGGGCGCAGGGGATGGGGATCCAGGGGCGGCCGAGGTAGCCGTCGGCGTGCGCGTCGTCCATCACAATCGGCGACTGGTAGCCGCCGCGCGCGAACAGGCGGATCATCTGGGCGGAAGTGTCGGCATTACCGCCGATCTCCAACGCGACGCCGGTACCGTCCTCGCGGGCTGCGCTGACGCCGTACCGGCCCGTACCGAACTGCCCCACGCCCAGGACTTGGGCGCCGTTGGGGGAGCGTACGTCGAGGCTGCCGCCTTCCCCGATCCGGACGGCACCGTGATTGATCTGGTTCAGGGCTGGTCGCATGTGGGCGCGTCCGGCGAGTTCGCGCACCTGCCGTTCCAGGGCGCGGATGCGGTCGAGGAGGTCGAGGGGGATCGCTGCCATCAGGGCGCCTCCAGGTAGAGTTTCGCGGTTTCGGGACGGCCGCGCTCCGGGGGCGTGATAGCCATGCCGACGACGCGGTATCGCTCGTTGAGTCCGTCGGGCCACCACAGATCACGTATCCGGAGCCGGATGGTGGCGCCGAGCAGCGCGGGGGACAGGGGAGTTCGGCCCATGTGCACGGTGACCTCGGGGATGCTGCGCGGCTGCCGGGCGGTGCTCCAGTCGGCTACGGCGTGAGCGTTGAGCGTCTTCTTTTCGATGACGGTGGAGTAGTCCGACGTGCCGTCGAGGCGCGGCCAGCCGGCGGCGATCGCGCGGTCGTCGACCAGCAGATCGGACAGCAGTGGCACAGTCTCCGCGGCCTGGTTCTGGTTGTCGCTGGCACCGCGGCTCTGCCAGCCGTTGGCTAGCACGCTGGCGTCGACCGGCCACGTGTAGGACGTGACCGGACCGGGGTGGTCGAGCACGATCTCACTCGTCCCGGTCCGGATCACCGGTGAGCCCATGTGCAGGCGCTTGATGCGCCGGCCGCTTTCTGGGTCGCGGTGAGCCGCTATGCGCCACTCGAACCCCTTCTCCACGGCGCCGAGTTGCTCGATCAGCTCGCGTATCGAGGGCACGTCGTACCGGCTGTAGATACGGTCCCGCAGCATGCCGGAGACGTCCGCTCCGCACTCGATGCCGATGTCGCCGCCGGCAGTCTGCTGCGCGTAGTCGATCAGGCGCCGGACGATGTCGTACTGATCGACGCCCCGGGCCTCGAACGTGTCGAACAAGCGCCGGTGATCGAGGTAGCTGTCGAAGGTGCCGGCCTGCACCTGCATGTCGAGATACCCACGGTCGTTGGACTGAACGGCAGCGGTCCACAGGATCCCGCCCCACCAAATCTCGCGCCCCCGCTCAATCCACAAGGCCGTCCGGCCCGGGACAACGGCGGCGCGCACACGCGCGGCGATCTGGGCGTTCGGGATCGGGATGGTGCCCGAGCAGGTACCCGTCTTGCCGAGGTAGTCGTCGAGCGCGACGCCTTGCAGCGGCAGGACGTCGAGCAGTTGGTCGGTGCGCAGATCGCAGAACAGCGCCCGATAGGCGGGGGTGGGCATGCGCTCACCCCCTGCTCTGTGTCAGTCGGTGCAGTAGGTGACGCCGTCGAGGCTGATCCACGAGGGCAGGTCGTGCGACTCGAAGATCCGCAGCGTGCCGCCGACGTTGATCTCGACGCGGGTGACGGAGGGGCCCTTGTTCGTCTGATCGCGAGGTGAGGCCCAGGCGAACTCTTTGCCGCCGGCGGGGCGGATATCGGCCGGCAGGGTCGCGATGGTGGCGCCGTTGGCGATGGTGGTGCCGGTCTTGGTGGGGGCGATCCGGCCGCGCAGCATCACCATGGAGCCGAGGCGGCGCCATGCTGCGGGCATGCCGTGTCCGGGGTTGCCGTAGCCGGCGGTCAGGGCGAGAGGCCGCCAACCGGAGTCATACGGATAGGGCAGCCAGGCGCCGGCGGCGGAGTTCCAGCGCTGTAGTCCCGCGGCGCCGTCGTCGCGGTACTGGCCGTCGTGTGCACCGTCGAAAGCCAGTCCCCAGCCGCGCGGGATGATCCCGCCGAGGGCGGTGGTGTAGCGGCGTCGGTCGGCGAGCGCGTTCGACCAGTCCAGCCCGCCGACGCCGGCCGAGACGCCTGCGGGCACGGTCACGTCCCACAGACGCAGCGACGCGGGTGGAAGGGGCGGCGCGACCGGGGTTGTTGCCGCGGCCCCCTGGACGATCTCTACGGTGGCCGTGGTGGTTTCGCTGGTGTCGTACAGCCCGTCGTAGATGCGCAGCATGACCGAGTCGATACGGGAGTGCTGCGGGTCGCCGTCGGCGACGGTCAGAGTCTCGGGGGACGTGACGGCGATGGGGTAGGCGCCTTGGGCGTCGGTGCCTTGGACGATGGCGCGGCCGGTGCCGATCCGCAGTTGCATGAGGCCGGCGCCGGTGGCCTTGAGTGGGTCACCTCCTGCGATCACGCCCCCGCGGGACCGTAGCTCGCTCTCGGGCGCCATCGGTGTCACGGGTGCGAGACGGGTGTCTTCTCGGGTCTGTCCTTCGGGCAGCAGCCACGCGGCGCGGACCGTCACGGGCAACCTCCTGTCACCAGAAAGCGGAGCGCCACCGCACGGAGCAGGCGGCGCGGGGGTCGGTTGATCCGGGGGCGGCCCGGAAGGCGTAGTTCGTGGTCCCGGGCAGGAGGGTGAACGTTTCCTCGGGCACGCTGCGGGCGCTGACGGTGTAGAGCCGTGAGGCGGTGCCGTTGAGCGTGACCGTGCCGGCCGCGGTGTCGACGAGCAGCTCGTCGTCGGCGGCGAGCGTGAGGTCGTACTCGATCACGTCGCCGGTGGCCAGGTTAGCCAGTGAGGGGCGGTCGACCGGCCCGCGGAACATGATGATCGGGTGCGCGGCGGTGTCGCCCTCGTTGACGGCAACGAGACTTCCCGTCGAGCCGGGAGCGCCGAAGGCGAGCGGCCAGTCGAGGCGTTCGGGGCCGGGGTCGAGGTGCCAGTCGAGGCCGGTTTCGGGCATGGGCAGTCGCGTCTCGACGCGCTGCTCGGTGAGCGAGTACCGGCGCGGGTCGGTGGCCTCGAACTGCAAGGCGCCGCCAGCGGCGATGCCGAGCGCGTACCCGCCCCGGCCGACCGGGATCGAACGGCGTATGCACCGGGCCCAGGACAACAGCGGTTCGGAGTCGTCGAGCATGACCACGAGCGGTACCTCGTCGTCACCAAGCGCGGTTGCCGTGGCCAGGTGCCGCACCACGGTCCCCAGAGCGCCCGGTTCGGCACGGACGACCAGTCCGTCAACCGTGATCGTGCGCGGCTGCGCCAGCAGACGCCCGGGGAACGCACCGTGAGCGCTGGAGCGGTTGACCGTGCCGGAATCGAGGCCGGGGGAGTCCTCCCACCCGGTGAGCGTCTGCCACCGGTAGGGGGTGGCGGGGCCGAGCAGCAGCTCGCCGAACTGTATGTGCCCGGGGAGGGTGACCAGATCACCAGAGGCCATCTGATCACCCCCTCTGGCTCACCCCCTGCCCTTGGCGTGCCAGGCGAGGGCGGCGGCGGTCTGTTCCGCGGTTGCTGATCCGGAGTGCCAGTTCTCGATATGCACCGCGGGCGCCGGAGCAGCGAAAGCTGCGCCGGCTGGCGCACCGCCAGCCGTGGCGAACCGCGGGGAGGACGGCACGGTGACGAGGTCGCGCATGGTGCGGTCGACGGCGGGTGCGCCGGCCTTGATGCCCTCGACGAGGCCCGAGGGGATATGGCGGCCGATCTGGTCGCGCATCACGCGCGAGGGCGAATGGATGCCCAAGGCGCGGGCGATCGGGCCGGGAATCAGGTTCTTCGCCCAACTCGCCAGGGTGCGGGCCAGCCAAGGACCCATGTTCTGGATCCCGCGCCACAGGCCCGTGATCAGGTCACGTCCCTTGCCGTAGAGCATCGATCCGAAGTCACCGAAGAACGACACGATGCGTCTGGGGAGGCCGCGGACCCAGTCGAGCATCTCGCCGGCCTTGCGCTTCGTGCCCTCCTTGATCTCCGACCAGTGCTTGATGATCAGTCCGACGAGGGTCCAGTTCAGGAAGAAGGCGACGATGCGCCGTGGCAGCGCCTTGACCCAGTCGACGATCGCGGTCCACACGCGCACGGTGCCGGCCTTGATGTCGTCCCAGTGCTTGATAATGATCCCGACGAGGGTGAAGTTCAGGAACAGGTCGAGCAGCCACTGACCGACGGATTTGATCTTGTTCCAGACCCAGTCCCAGGCGGCGGCGGTGGCGTTCTTGATGGCGTCCCACTTGGCGACGATCAGCGCGACCAGACCCACCACGGCGGTAATGACCCAGCCCACGGGGCCCATGGCCATCACCCACGCTGCGGCCATCCGTGCGCCCTGGATCAGACTTTGTGCGCCCATGAGGACCCATGCCCCCGCCACGCGTGCCCCGTTGGCGACGGCGGCGCCGCCCTGTGCCGCCCATCCGGCAAGGATCGCGGCATTGGTGACGACGAAGCGGCCGGCGGCGGTGGCGCCGGCGGCGGTCTGCGTGGCCCAGCTCGTCACTACCGCCGCACCCGTGGTGCCAGCCTGAGCGGCGAGCGTGACCAGGGTGGGAAGCATGAGCGTGAGGATCACGCCGGCCCCGATGCTGAGCGCGGTGGAGTGGTCGGAGACGAAGCTGCTGGCGGTCTTGAACGCGCCGCCGAGGCCACCGTCGCCCAGCCAGTTCACCAGCTTCTCGATCGCCGGAATGGCATAGGTGCCGAGGACCTCGACGACCCCCTGCATGAACTGCCGTTTGAACGCCTCGACCTTGGTCGCGGCGTTGTCCCGCATGGCGTTACCCGCACCATCGGCGGCACCCTTGACGTCCCCCAACGCCTTGACCGCGCTGGACGGATCCAGGGAGTACAACGCCGCTCCCAAGTCTTCGGCCTTGGTGCCGAACAACTCAGTTGCGATGGCGTTGCGTTCGATCGGATCTTCGACTGCCCGTAGGGTGTCGAGGGTCTTGTCGAGCGCGCCGGTCGCGCTGCTGCCGCCCTTGCCGATGGCGGCGAACATCTTGTCGGCGTCCAGGCCGAGTTTCTCGAACCCTCCCCGGACCTTGTCCGATCCGGCAACCGCCTCGATCGAGAACTCTTTGATGGTGTCGGCGACGACATCGGCGTCACGCGCGCCACCCTTGAGGCCCTGCTGAATGAGCCCCATGGCCTGCTGACCGGACAGGCCCATGTTCCGGAACTGGGTGCTGTACTCGGTGAAGGTGTCGAGCAGATCCTCGGCTGCGTTCCCGCCGCGCTGCGTGCCGCGTACGAGCACGTCCATGGCCTCGTCCGCATTCTTGGCGAGACCGGTGCGCATCATCTGCCCCACGGACCGGGTGACGGCCGAGACGTCCTCACCCATCACGGCGGCCGTATCGGCGACCCGCCGGCCCATGGTGCTGATCTGCTGCTCGGTCGCCTCCGGAGGCAACAGACCAGCCCGCGCTATGCCCTTGAGAACCTCGGCCCCGTCCTGGACGGAGTCCACAACCGCGCTGCTGTAGAGCTTTCCGGCGACCTTGCCGTACCGCGCGGCCATGGGCCCGGAGGTGCCGAGCTGTGCCTGGAGCTGTCCGGGAACCTTGGACTGGTCGAGCGCCTCGCCGATCCCCCCGACCAGCGCCGTACCGATGGCGAGCCCGACCGCAGCGGCGGCGAGCTTCTTTAACCCTTTCTGGATGGCCTCCGCGGCACGATTGCCGCCGCGCTCTGCACCGCCCTCGACACCGTCGCCGAGCTCCTCGCCCGCCTCACGTCCGGAGCGGTCCGCATCCGCGGTCATCCGGTCGCCGCTGGCGCGCAGTGCAGCCTCGGCCCGCTGCACGCCGGTACGGGCGCCGGAATCGTCGATGCTGATCGTTGCGGCGAGTTCGCCCACGCGGAGAGCCACGGCTCATCACCTCCGGTGGGTCGTGCCTCCCGGGGGTGCGGGGGCGGTAGGCGGGGGTGTGAGGACGCGGGCGAGCCGGGACTCGGCGGAGAGCAGAGCGAGGATGCGCACGCGCAGCCAGCGCCAGGACCGGGCGCGCAACAGCCCACGGTCGCCGACATCGATGCCGTAGACCTCGTGCAGGTCGGCCTCGATCAGGGGCCAGTGATCAAGGAGTTTGGGCCAGCTCAGCGCGGCGTGCTGGCCTTGCGCCGCGCTGGAGCGGCTGCCTTCGGGCCACTCGTACCACTCGTAGAGCCCCGATTCGGGGTCGACCTCGCCGCGCCCGACCGGGCCCGGCGCGCCTGCCGATTCGGGGCTGCTCGATTTGGGTCGCCGCTCGCATTCCAGAACTTCTCGGCCGCCGCCTTGTCTTGGGTGATCCACACCATGGCGGTCAGCGCTGCGTGCTTGAGGGCTGGCCACGTGACGCCGTCGGCGATCATGCGGTCGTGCGCGCTGCCGAGCACGTCTCGATACAGATCGCGCTCCGCGGCATCCGAGAGCACCTGTTCGTCGACGCGCCCGCCGTCGGCCGCTACCGCCGCAGCGTTCAGTAGGGCCTGCGTACGCAGACCCACCTCGGCCGAGGGCGCCGGAACGGTGTAGACGGTGCCGCCGATCGGGAGCTGAATCGTTTCGTCGAGCAGCTCATCGAGCGCTTTGAAGGCCACTACGCGTCACCCTTCTTGTTCACGGGCGCGGGAACGCCGGCTACCGGGTTGGCGATCTCGATCAGTGGGCCGGACCCGGTGAGGGTGACCTTGATGGTGTCCACTTCGTCTGGTCCGCCGCCCTCGGGCTCCCACGTCACCAGGGCCGTACCCTCTTGCGCGTCGGGGGCGCCGTTGCGGTCGTAGTAGCGGACACGGACGTACGAACCAGCGCCAAACGACATCGACGCCCGGCGCAGTGTCTCCTGCGCTGCGTTGAACGCGCCGGTGGTCGGGTGGGCGCGATGGGCGAGGGTGGTCTCGATGGACCACGCCAGCATTGTTACCGCCTGCTCCGACCAGCCGTCGGCGTCGTATGTGGTCACGTCCTGCTGCGTCGGCTCGACCTTGGGCGTGAATTCCGTGATCCCCGGGACCAGGGTCCACGCAGGGGTGCCGTCGGTGCCCATGTCGAGCTCCAGGCGGTAGCGGCGGGCTAGCGCGGTGATTGTCTCCGCCGGCGGCGTGGGGGTTGCCATGGGGCGCGTCTCCTATTCGAGGTGTCGGGCCGCGCGGTGGGCGCGGGCGTAGTAGTTGCTGCTGCGCTCCGCGCGCCCGCTGCCATCGGCACCGATCGGAGCGGCTGAGGCCCGATAGATCAGCTGCACCCAAGCCGCGCCCCAGGTGTGAGGGCCGGCGCCGTGCAGCACGTCGAAAACGCGGTCGTCGAGGGCGTCGACCTCGCGCGGATCCGGGCTGGCGCGGGTACGAACCTGAATGCCGGTGGTGGTGTCAGTCAGCACCGGTGAGTCGGTGACCGGATAGGCGGACAGGCAAATGACGCGGTCAGGGGCGGGCGGAGTGGCGGCGATGGTGATTGCGGTCTCGCCCGGGGCGTACATGCCGTCGGGGCGGTAGGTGCCGACTCCGTGTTCTTCGAGCAGGCGGGCGAGTCCGTCGAGCAGGTCGGGGGTGTAGCTCATAGAGTTGTTGTCCAAGGTGCTGCATATGCTCTGAGGCATGGCTCAAGGCAGACCTGACGTCCCAACGGCGTTGAAGCGTGCGGTACTTGTTGAAGCGGGGCACCGGTGCGCCATCCCGACGTGCCGTCATCCGACGGTCGAGCTTGCACACATCGTCCCGTGGGCAAGAATCCAGGAGCATACGTTCGACAACCTAATTGCGCTGTGCCCGACCTGCCACACTCGCTTCGACAAAGGTGAGATCGACAAAAGGTCGATGCTTCAGTACAAGGCCAATTTGGAGGTCTTGAATCATCGGTATACGGATGTCGAACGTCAGCTGTTGAAAGTCCTCCTTCACAACCTGGAGTTTGCAACTGAGGGCGATGTGGCGGAGCGTGTCGATGTCACGGAAGGCGCAGTGAGGCCACCGCAGGAGCTTCTGCGTAACATTCTTGAACACGTGGTGGTTTCCATGGGGGTGAGGATTCATTCCTCGATGAGCTGGATGCTATCCAACCTTCTGGGGGATGGAATTGTCGAACTCAAGCCAGTTGGGGATGTGGTGGATAGTTCTAAGGGGGTCGTGAAACTAGAATCGCCTGCCGATCTCAGTACGTCCTTCATCTCGCTCACTCCCAAGGGGCGCGAGTTCATCAAAAACTGGAAGGACGCGCAGCCGATTTAGCGCAGCGCCCGCCGGATCTGCGCCGCGATCAACGCCTGTACCGTGGCTGCCTCTTGCGGCAGCACCGATTCTAGGTACTTGGCCGAACGGCCGGGTGAGTGACGGGCGTTGAGGTCCTCATGCACCCGGCGGGCGTACGGGGTGTCGTAGCTGACTGCGGCGGTGAGCTGCTGCTCGTCGACGCTGGCGGCGCCGGATCGTTCGAGGGTGCCCTCGGCAATCGGCACCTTCTGCCGGCTGCTCTGCAGCACATGCTCGGCCCCCAGCAGCGCGCCGCGGGCGGCGGCCTGTCTGAGTGCTGCGGAGACTTGGGGGCCGTTCCAGTGCAGGTGGGCGCGTTGGGCGGTCACTCGCAACTCACCTCCGTATTCGCGGGGATAGGAAGTCCCGGCGCGGTGTGGAGGGCGGTGGTGATCGCGGTGATGGTGCGTCCGTCGGGGAGCGTGATGCGGCTGCCAGGCGGGCAGTCGAGCAGCGGGCCGGCGATGAAGGTCGCCGATGCGGTCACCTGTCGCCCGTCCGTCGTGCGCACCAGGCGCGGGGACTCGTCGACCAGAGCGGGGACGTCGGGGATCGCGTGGCGGTACTGGGCGCCGTAGGCGCCTTCCCCGGCGTACGGCTCGACCACAATCCGGTGGCGCAGCAGGGCCGGGGGAACGCGGGTCACCACGCGAACACCCGTCCCGGTTCCAATCCGGCGCGGCGCAGCACGCGGTCGGCGCGCGGGGCGAGGTCGACGCCGGATGATCCCGCGCTGCGCCCGGCGCGGCCGGACAGCGATACGGGTCCGATGGACACCGAGTCCCACTGTCCGGCTGCGCCCGTGCCGTCGTCGCCGGCGGCGAGCTGGCACTCGACCTGAGCGCATACGGCATCCCGCAGCGCGGCACGTATGCGCTCGTCGAGCGGGTCGCCGTCCTCGTCGACCGGATACACGGCGGTGAGCAGGGCGCTGTCGATGTCCTCGGAGGCGCGGGCGAGCAGTCGCTCGGCTCCCTCCGGCGCGGGCTCACCGATCCATGCGGCGAGCTGCTCGGGGGTGGCGTAGGCCCGCCCCATGCGCATCATGCCGCCTTCTTCGTGCGCTGCGTCGCCGCCTTGTCCCCGTCCGTGCCGGTGTCGGTGGTGGGCCGCCCGGCCGCGGTGCGCAGCACGACGATCCCCTCGTCGTCGAGGCGGTGAGTGGCGTAGTGCACGTTCGTGGTGATCACGGTGGTGCGGGCGAGCACGTTGCGGTCGGTCTCGACCAGCGGGCGCCGCTTGTAGAGCAGGCCGAGCGAACCGCGCCGGATCATCAGTGCGTTGTACGTGGTCAGCTTCCCCTCGGCGCCGGGCGTGGTGGTGACGCGGTCGGAGACGTAGACGTTGATGCCGCCGATCTGGCCGATCACGCCGCGGGGAATCACAGCCCCAGTACCGAACTTGTCGGCACTGATGAAGTTGGGGTCATTGAGCAGGCTGGCCCGCTGCACGCTGTGGATGATGATGCCGGCCATGTTGTCCGGTTCCCACTCGTCCCGGAACCGTTCGATGCCCTCGACCATGACCTGCCAGGACAGAGGCTCGGTTGTCGCGTCGACGTCGAGGGCGCCGGGCGCCTCGGCCGCAGCGATGAGGTCGCGGTCGATCTTCCGGGCGATCAGGACGCCGAGCTGCCG
The DNA here is from genome assembly GCF_042749045.1 of Streptomyces sp. NPDC059008. Classification (NCBI taxonomy): domain Bacteria; kingdom Bacillati; phylum Actinomycetota; class Actinomycetes; order Kitasatosporales; family Streptomycetaceae; genus Streptomyces; species Streptomyces sp. NPDC059008. The sequence continues at coordinate 153,110 of NZ_JBHYJC010000002.1, forward strand.
CTGCGTCTCCGCGAACGGGTCGCCGAAGGCCACAAGACGCGACTTGTCGGTGAGCTCGACGGCCTTCCCGGCTTCCTTGATCGTGGCGGTGGCGCCCGGGTTGGTGCTGAGCTGCTCGGGGGTCATCGGGGTGCCCTCGTCGAGCTCTTCGGCCTCTCCCAGGGCGTGCCACTTGGGGAAGTGCACGGAGTCGCCGGGCTTGCCTTCGAGGGTGTTGTCGTCGAGGGCGAGTGAGCCGATGACGAGCTTGCCCTTGAACTTCGCCTGGACCATGTCGGCCCAGACGTCCGGCACGATCATCTGTGCCGAGGTGGTCTTTCCGGTCGCCATCTGGCGCCTCCTACTTACTCAGACGCGGCAGACAGCTGCCGGTACAGATCGGGGTCGGACTGGTGGAGCTCGACGCGCTGCCCGTAGGTCATGCGCGCGAACTGCTCAGCACTCGGTGCCTGCGGGGCGCGGGGGGTGAAGTCGACGCCGCCCTTGGCCGGCCCTGTCGGAGCCTGCTTGGCGCGCAGCAGGGGGTTGGCTTCCACCGCCGCGGCGATCACGGCATCGAGCCGCTCACCGAACTTGGCGTCGGTGGGGTTGAGTTCGGCGAGCTGTCTTTCGACGGTGCGGGAGTCGAGCAGCCGCGCGGGATCTGCACCGGACTTATGGGCGGCCTGGTGAGCGGCGAGGTCGACGCGCAGCCGACGCGCCTCGGCGAGGGCGGCGTCACGCTCGACGGTGGCCTGCTCGGCAAGCCGTGCCGGGTCTTGCTCGCTGGCGCCGCCGCTGGGGTCGAGCACCTTGCGCAGGGCGGCGAGCAGCTCGTCGCGTTCCGCGGTGGCTTGCTGTGCGGCCTGTTCGGTGTCGGCGGGGCGCTGCGCGGCGGCGGGATCAACGGTGGTCGCCTCGATGGCGTTGGTGCCACCAGTGACGTGCGTGGTGGGTGGGCCGGCGGTGTCCGGGGCGGTTCCGGTCGGTAGGGCGTCGGGGGTGTCAGGCATGGGGGCATGGCCTCTGATGTGGTGCGGGCAAAGGAAAGGGCCCGCAGGTCTGCGGGCCCGGGGGGGACGGAGCTTGGTGAGTGTGGTGGCTGCATGTACACGCAGTTATTTCCGCTTAGTAATATGCCAATGGCAACATAAGTGGATAGCGGGTCGATTTTCGCTAAGCCCCTGCACTTTCCCTGTAATCTGGTGCTGCTCCCCCTCGCTCGTCTGGGCAACTCGGTTGATGTCACGTCAACCGGGCTGCTGGACAAGCGAAAAGGAGCGTAGATGGACGATCAAGAGGCGTGCGACTGTCGTTGCCATAGCAGGCATCGGCGTTGGCGACAGGCTCTGTTGGATTGGAGTCCTGTTGTAGCCCTGATCATTAAGCAGTTAGCGCAGCTGTTCCAGTAAGCACTGGATGCCGGACCCGGCCGTGGGCTCAAGCGAGCCCGGCCGCTCGATGGACGACCGGGCTCCGAACTGCTTGATCGGCCCGTTTCTGGCTGGAACCAGGAGCGGGCCCCGTCAATTCAGGGCCGATACGGGCCGCTCAGAGCAACATGCAGTTGCAACAAGGGGTTGCAACATGCTGCTGCCCTCGAAATAGTACAGCGCGCGTCACTAATCGTGCCTTATTGCGTCCATCGATCTACTCAGCCGGTGGGCCTGCGTGGACAGGAAGAGGTAGGTGCAGTGGCCCGCGGTAGGGCCTAGTTCAACGAGGTGCTCGGCGAACTTCGACCAGTCGCATAGCCGCGGACCCACGCCATGCGCAGCAGGGAGTCGGCGGGGTGCGGGCAGTCGGTCACCGGGCGGCCGGCACGGGCGGCCACGTATCCGGCGTGACGCGCGCGAACGGCGTCCTCACGGAACCCCATAGCTAACCTCCTTCAGAGCTTACGGCGTTGGTCCTGGCGGGCGTGGCGGGCGGTATCGGCCGCGCTGCTGCGGATGCCGGTCACCTGCTCGGTGAACTCGGCCAGGGTCACGCGGGGCGATTGCTCCTCCCAGAATCTGATCAGGTCCTCCGATGCGCGGGCGTAGGCGACATGCGACGGGCCGGTGAACAGTGAGCGGGGGTCGACGCTGTCGGCCTCGGCCTTGCGGCTGAGCATGTTTCCGCGGGTGGCGTCCTCGGCGGCCAGCCATTGGAGATAGATGTGTTCCTCGTACATCGCGCGTATCTCCTGGCGGGTGTACGCGGTCTGCGCGAGGCGGTCGGCGAGCTCCCGTTCGTACGCCCAGCGTTCGACGGCCGACATGTGCACGGTGCCGTCCGGGCCTCGGGTGATGTCGCGTCCAAAAGTCCCCCATTCGTCGGTGTCGGCTGGCAGTGGGTTGTCCAGACGGAGGGGGTCGAGCAGTCGGTCGAGCACGGCTCGATCGGCGACATAGTCGGCAACCGTCCCACTCGCAGTGGCCGGCGGCGGGACGACGGGGTAGCGCCGGTCGAACTCGGCAGCAACACGTCGGCGGTCGCGGTCGTCGAGAACGCCCGTGCCGATCGCGGCGCCGAGCTGGTCGTCGCCCATCTCGCGCAGCGTGGCGTCGTCCCCGCCGCGCACACGGGCAGCCTCGACAGCTTCCTCCGACGGGCGGGCCGCGGTGCTGGGAAGGTTCCCGGCGCCGGGCTGCTCGCGGTACCGCTTACGGATCAACTCCGGGTGTGCAGCGAGCAGTTCGCGCTGACGCTTCTGCCACTGCCGCACTTTGAACTCGGCGGTGCGCTTGCCCTCGGGCGTAGTCGAGGCGGCGACGCGGTTCTTCCACTTGCGGATGCCGCGTTCGATGGCGCGCTGCTTCTGCGTGGCCTCGTAGCCGTCAGGGTCGGTGGAGTGCTCGACCGGCGCCCGTGTCACCCCGGGCAGGTAGGCGGCAACAGAGTGCCGGCAGTTCGGATGGTGGAAGCCGTGGCGGCGTGCTTCGTCGAGGGAGCCGGCCACATGTACGCGGACTGTGCGACCGTCCTCGACGGCGTGCTCGACTTCCACGGTGCGAGCACCGTCCGGCCCGTCCAGGGCCAGCACACGGCCCTCGTATGGGCGGCACAGCGGGCATTCGTGCGGAGCGTTGGACACGATCACCAGGGACACTCCGGCGGCGCGGATCCGGTCGCCGTGCGCCTCGACCGCGGCCCGACCAACCGCGGTGCGAACCGCCATCTCGGCGTACGAAGTCATGCTCCACGAGTGGCCGGAGCGGTCGACGAATGTCCGCAAACCGCGATCGGCAAATCGTTCCATCGCGCGTTGGGTCGCCTGGCGCCGGGTGTCGATGCCCAGTAGCGGCGTGCCGGACACCTCGGCAACCACCTGCCGATGACCATCCTCAACGCCGCGGAGAATGCCGCGATGCGTGGCGGTGACACGGTCGATGGTCTCGTAGGCAAGACGGTCAATGGCTCGGCCGTTCGGGGTGTTTTCTGCGATCCGCCGAGCGTCCTCGTCATGTAGTGCACCGAGTTCGGCAAGTCCGGCGCGGGCGCCGGCGTTGTATGCCTCGGCGATCACGTCGAAAACGTCCAGGGTGGTTGCCTTGGCGAGTTCGTCGACGACACTCTGCGCGGCCCGGCGTAGCGGCTGATTATCGCGCAGCTTGGCAACCGCCCACCCGGGCGCCTCCAGGCCGACGGCGAGTTGCTGGGCGACGATGCCCAGCAGGCGCGCCTCGGCGTCCGCATAGAGGTTGCGCACGCTGGCCGACAGGTCCTCCACCATCCCGGGGTGGATCGGCATACGGCCCCTCCTTGCGTAAAGGCAGAGCTGATACGAGAGGGGTTATTTCAAGCCGTCATTACCTGCACAATTGGCGCCCAATGATTGTCCAACGGATGTATATACATGCGCGTCATTTCAGGGTTTTGTTCAAAGGCAACGCCCCTACGTTGGACCTGTCCGAAGGCATTCGGCCGTTGCGCGAGGGCAGGCGCAGCCTGGATACGGTCCGGGCCATGAACGAATCATTCGGCGCTCTGGGCGCCATCGTCATGTCGCTCGCCCTCGTTGCGCTCGCTCACCCTGACCCTTCGCTCCGCGCTACCGCCGAGCGCTTGTTGCGCATCATGTTCGGTGCCCGTTGAGAGCCGTCACATGGGAAGCACGGCAATCGGGTCGGGCACTGCTGTGCCGGTCTCCATCTGGATGCGGTCGACCTCGGCCTGAATGGCGCCGTCGTCCCAGTCTGGGTGCAGGATGCGCACCTTCGTGTCGGTGCTCATTGCCTGCGCCTGCTGGAGCAGCGACAGGGTCTGCGCAACGGTCTGCGGGTCCTCGCTGATGGAGTCACCGAAGGTGATGCGCGGTCGTTCGACCACGAGGCTCGGGGTGAACATGGCGCGATCGAGCTGAAGCATGACGAGGAGGGTGTGCGCGAGAGTGGGTCGCCAGTATCGGGACTTTTTGTCACGGGTGATCATCGAGCGGCGTTCGCGGGCGGTGACCTCGGTCGCGGTGATCGCTGCGCCCTGGTCGCCGAGTCCGAAACTCTGCGCGGAGTATCCGGCGGACCGTACGGTCTGCTGCACGATCGCGTCGGCGGTCGACTGGTGCTCAGCGACTCTGATCGCGAACTGGGACAGGGTGATCCCGCTGGCCTCGGTGGGTGGAATGGCGAGGGCCTGCCAGATTTCCCGGTCGTCGTCGAAACTCGCACCGCGGCCGGGGCCGTGGTCGCGCAGGTAGCCGTCGGGCACGATCAGGCGGGCGCGGGCGAGGCGGATGTCGCGCAGCCACGAGGACCAGGTCTCATCCAGCGCGTCCATGAGGTCATGCAGAGCGGCGTAGTCCGAGCGTCCGAATGGGCTGGCTCGGTGACGTCGGTTGGGCCGGATGTTGGGGACGTAGGCGGCGGTGAGCTCGGGTATGCCGGTCTCGATCGCGTCGCCCTCGGGGCCGAGAGACTCGGAGAGGCCGGCGACCTCGGGGTGCTCTGCGAGCGGCACGCGTCGGCCGAGTCGGCCGACGGTTCCCTCGTACAGTGCGTGCAGGATGCGGCCGGGTTCGTGGTGTTCGAGATGGCGCCACACCGTCGAGCTGTCCGAGGCGAGATCACGCCAGAACGTGACCTCGCTCAACTGTCCCCAACGGAAGGTGGGTACGGCGGAGTCGGCGTGCACGATGGTCAGAAGAGGTCGTGCGGCGAGCGAGGTATCCCACGTGATCCGCAGGTACACACCGCCCAAGGCGGCGGCGACCTCGGCCGCTTCGAGCAGGGTGTTCTCAACGCCGCCGGCCTCGACAAGCTCGGCAAGTCGATCCTGCGTGCCGGTGTCGCTGACGGTGAACGTCGGCGGCTCGGAGAACAGCAGGTCCGCGCTCGTGGCGGCGATGTCGCCGGCGAGCGGAACATGCAGACGGGCGTCCCGCTTCCCGGGCTGGGAGTGTCGGTGTCGGGCCCACAGTCGGCGCTGGCCGTCCTGGCGCCGCTGCTGGTGCTGGTACACGTCGGCGAGCTTCTTACGGTCGCCGGAGTACCAGGCGTCGTCGACACGCAGCTCACGGTGCAGGCCAGCAAGTTCGACCGGCGGCCAGGCAGCCCCGTTGTCAGGGAGCGGCAAGCGGATCACCTCACAGGTGGGCAGAGTCTGCTGTCTGGCACCGTCATCTGCCGTAGATTCACGTGCTATGGAAAGGCGGAGCAGTAATGACCTCAGCGGGCAGGTGGCGGGTCATGTGGTGCAGGCCGGGGAAGTGCATGGCGATGTCGTGCTACATGGGGCAACTCAGGCTCAGGTCGAGCACGCTCGGTCGCTGAGGGAAGATCGACTATCTGCGTGTGCAGCGTTTCTCGAAACTGCCGAGTCCGTAGAGGCAGACATGCATGAAATGACTGCCGCCAGCGAGAAGTGGATCAAGTTCGCGGAGGAAGAAAGAGCCCTTCGGGGGTGGGGTACGCGTCCAACGAGGCGGTTCTATCGCAATGCGTCCACTCGACATTTTCTGACTTGGACGGACCTAGCTACGAATATGCCCTCGCGTCTGATGGAACTGGGTAAGTGTGAAAAGGCAATTCGCGTGGTCGGCCCATCGAGCATCTTTGAGCCGGCGCGATCAGTGGCGCGAAACGCAACCCTGTTGTGGTACTCGTGCGACTTCGTCAATGTTCCCGATGAGGCTCCAGCGGACTGGAAGAAAGATTACAAGCGTTACGAAAAACTTTTAGAAGTGGATTTGCTGCGATTTAGAGATGCGGTTCGCCAAGTGCGAGAGCTGCCTCTTATCTAATTCGGCCTCACAGTAGATGGCGCCACTCGTGCGTGGTCGAGTGGAGGGCATAGCGCAGCGCGTCGACACTGTGATCGTCCCTCTTCAGTGGTTTGTCCTCACCCCGGTCGGCGGCCTCTGCGGACCACACGTAATTGGGGAGCTCGGCGAGTAGCCCCGAGCATGATCGGTGGATGCGCAGCAGCCCGGAGCCGAGGGCGACCGAGACGCTTCGGATACCGTCGAGAACCTCGTTGACCGCGCGGGCGACTCCGGGGTGCCCATCGGTCCAAAGCTGGGTCGAGTAGCTCGCGGCGCTCGGGTCAATGAATGTCCACTCCGGTACAACGTCGAGCGCCGCGAGCCATTCGCGAACGGCGCGGCTGTACTGGGTGTCGGTCATCTGCCGGTGGGCGGCACGGGCATCGTGGCGCCACTCGCTCACCGCGTACAGACGGTCGTCGTCGCCCAGGCCGAGCAGGATCGCGGAGAACGGATTGCTCGTGCCGTAGTCGATTCCGACCCAGTACCGGCGCATGGCGGGCAGCTCGTCGACGACGTGCCGCTGCTCGTCGTACGAGTCGTAGATCGCGCCCTCGGCGACCACCCACTCGCCCAAGATCATGCGCCGGCGCCACAGACCCGTGAACTCCTTGGCCAGCGCGGCGACGTACGCCTCGGAAAGACTCGGGTTGTCAGCGAGCTGAAAGTGAAACTGCGCGAGGTCGAGCTCGCCGGCGCGGTCGAGGTAGTCGGTCCGCAACCAGTGCCGCGGCGAGTCGGGGTTCGTGGTCCCGATCAGCTTCGCCCCGGGCGCGGACAGGCGGGCGAGCAACTGCCGGAAGAACGCGGCGGGCAGCAGCGTGACCTCGTCGGCGTAGGCCAGGGCAGCAGTCATGCCCCGCAGCCGGCCCTCGGCCCTCGCGTCCGCCGCACCGACCAGGTGCACCACGCGCCCTAGGATCACGGCGGTTGTGGCGCCGCGGGTATGACGGACCTGGGTGGCGAGGTCCCCGAACAACTCGGGGTCTTGCAGCACGTCAAGACAGTTGCGCTCGATGGTTTGCAGGCTGCGCCCGACGATGACAATCAAGCCTGAGGCCGGCGCCCGGCGGACCATGAGTAGGAAGCAGACCAGGCTCGCGATGGTCTTCCCCGACCGCACGCTGCCGTGCCAGATATTGATCCGGGCTGTTGCGCTCCGGATCGAGGCGAGCTGTTTGTCGGACAGGGGTAGGCGCGAGGCCATCACACCCCCTGTCCGTCACCTCCCGTCGGCCCGAGCAGGGCATCGGCGAGGCGGTCGAGCATCGAGCCGGCACTGGTGCCGGTGCCGGTCTGCCGGGCGAGCTCGGCCACGCGGGCGTGCACCTCGGAAAGGGCGCGGGCGGCGGTGGCGTGGTCGCGAGCATCGCGTGCCGACTCGGCGCCGGCGGTCTTGGTGACCTGCCCGAGGGCGCCGTCGAGCGCCTCCTCGGCGAGCAGCTCGCGCCGTGCGGCGGCGTCGGCCCGGTGTGCCTCGGTAGCTGCGGCGACACGGGCGCCGCCGGCAAAGGTCAGTCCGAGCTCGGCGGCGATCTTTGAGACCGTGGCGGTGCCTCGGTTCAGCTCGCGGGCAATCGCGTTACGGGACTTGCCCTCGGCGTGCAGGCGACGCACGGCCTCGCGGTCGCGGTCGGTGATCGGCTCGGCCACGTGCTCACCTCCCGGACGGGATATGCGTACGCCCCGCCGCAAGGGGGAGTTGGGGCAGGGCGTACGAGTGAGGGGCCAGAGTTTCCGGGCACGCCGGAGGCACGGCCAACATTAGGTCACGAAACGATAACGGCGCAAGTGGTCTTCGGTGGGGGGGCGGGGTGAAGGTCGACCCGCCTCCTTCGGCGGGGGGTTGATGTCGTTACCGCACCCCCCGTGATGCATCATCCTGCGTCGCTACAGCAGGCCTGCGAGCCAGGCGCAGCCACCGAGAGTCAGGGCGGTGCACGTGACCGCGCCCATGAAGAAGATGAGCCGCAATGTGCCGTCTCCACTCTTCAATGCTTCCTCGATGATTCGCAGCATGCGCTTGAGCATTGCGCCTCCCCAATTAGTTCATTCATTAGCTGACGTTCGTTATTAGCGCCGTCCAAGTCTGAAGTTGCTTAGCGAAACTAAATAAATTCAGACCGAGCGAACCCGTGGTTGCGATTCCTCAATCAGGATTGCGGCTAAATATCGGTACGTACAGGGGTAAGTGACGCATCGTTATGCAAATGAGACAGGGCGTCGAGAGTCCCGAGGCCCTGTCTGCCGTGGCGTTACGCCGCCTGCTCCGCTGGCTGTCTGCCCTCGGCGAGCGCGGCGACCAGGGCGACGAGGTCGGCCCACTGCCACACGCGCCGCCCCTGCTCGTCGAGCGGTACGGGCGCGGTGCACTCCGACCCGGTTGAGCAGGTCACGTTCGGTGCCGTGTCCGGTCCGGTGTGCAGATCGAGGTCGCCCCCGCACCACGGGCACGCCCGGTCCGGTACCGGGGTGCTGCGGGTGTCGAGGCCGAGGGTGCGCAGCAGCCGGCCCTCGGCGATCCGAGCGGCCCGTCGTACCTCGTGCAGTAGGTACGGGGGCAGGGGAGCGAACGGTGGGGCTGCGAGGGCGTCGTCGAGCTGCTTCTCGGGTTCGGTGTCCTCGTCGAGTAGGCGCCCCTCGATCCACACACAAGCGAAGTGCAACCCATGCGCCCGCGATCCGGCCGCGCCCCGACCATCTGCTGCGCCCGGGTTCTGGAAGTCCCACCGGCGGAGATCGCCGGGGTCGGCGCGCTGGACGACGGCGGCGAGAGTGTCGGCGAGGTCGAACACTTGGCGCTCGATGGCGAGGCCGGCGTCGAGCGCGTCGAGGTTGGCTGGGGCAGGGTGCTCGCGCAGCACGAGCGGCGCCCGGTCCTGGACGACGAGCGGCTCGTCGACGTCGGCGCGCAGTGTGTGCGCGAGTTGCCGCGGTGGCCAGACGTCCGCAGGCGGCGTCTCGATGGCGAGCAGCAGCTCGCCCCAGTGCTCACGGATGGAGCGCAGGGCGGCGACAGCCTCGTGAACGGCGGCGGTGTAGGTCATGCGGTGGTGCTCCCGGTCGATGGTGGTCACGTTGAGGGCTGGCTATGCCGCGGGCGCGCGCTGTGGGGCGGTGGGGTGGGTGCGGAGCAGGGTGACCTCGGCGGGGAGCAGCACGCCGCGCTCGGCCCGGTCGAGCAGCACGTCGAGACGGAGCCGGACAGGCGCTTGATCGCGCTGTACGGCCCTCTGCGGGGCGTTCGCGTGGCAGTCGTGGTGATCTTCGGGGATCGGGTCTGAGAGGCGCTCAGCGTCCCGCGCGCGAGGTGCGACCGGTCGCGCGGCCTGGGTGATGGCCCATCCCTCGTCGGTGAGGTCAGTGACGATGTCGGCGGCGGTGAGGCGGGCGAGGACCGGGCTTACGTCGAGGTGGTCGGTCAGGCGGGCGGCGATGGTGGCGAGGGCTGCGGGCGGGGTCATCGGTGTTCTCCTCCGGTGGTGTGGCGGGCACGGTGTTGGCGGGGTGCGGGGGGTTGGCACATGAGGCGGCCGAGGTGCTCGGTGTAGGCGCGTTGCCGTACGTCGTGGGTGTGCTCGCGCAGTTCCGTCCCGCTCGGGCGCTTACAGCGGTGTCGCTTGCGGGCGCGGCAGGTGTGCAGCGGGCATTCGATTTCCAGCTCGGGGAAGTTGCGGCGGCGGGCGCCGAACCCTTGCTCCGCGAGTTGCTCGGCCGCCGCGGGCGGGACGTAAGGGCGCGACTGGGCGTTGTAGACGGCTCGGCCGACGCCGGCGGTGAGGGCTAGCACGTCGGGCGGGGGTGTGGCACCTATGGCGTGGGTGATGGTGCGGGCGGGCAGGGTGCCGTCGGCCGCGGAGGCGATCTGGGCACGGCGGCGCTCGGTGAACTCGGCTCCGGTCTCGTCGGGGTTGCCGTCGTACACCGGATGGGCGGCGCCGATCCGGTTGTTGCGGATCCGGGTGCGCATCTCCCGTACCTGGGCGGCGCTGATCCACTTGTCGGTGTGGCCATAGTGCTCGGCGACGGCGGTGCGGGTGTCCTCATCGAGGGGGATGTCGTTCAGTGCACGCGCCCAGGCGTGGGCGTCGGCTTCACCGATGGTGCGGCGGTCGAACGCGGCGCAAAGAGATAGCAGTTCGGCGGCGTCGGCCGGGGTCATGGGATGGCCTCCTGTTGGCGGAGTCGGGCGGCCAGGTCGAGGCCGTCGCGTACGCGTTGGTCGGTGGTGGAGGAGCGGGCGGCACGCAGTGGGACGACGTTGGGACCGTGACCGGGCATCGGTGCGGCGTTGGTTGGTGCGCTGGGGAGGGAACGCCAGCCGGGCAGGAAGTAGCGGGCGGAGCGAGGGCGGGTACGGGCGGCCTGCCAGGCACCGCCGGCGTGGTCGACGAGAGTCGCCATCCCGCAGCGTTCGATCAGGGACTGCAACAGGAACCACTCGGCCGGGGCGAGCTCCCATGAGACGGACATGCCGGCGGCGGTCATGGCGTCAACCAGGGGCCGGACGGGTTCGGCGATGTGCGGACCGTCCGGGCTAGCTTGCTGGTTACTTCCGTAGGAAGTAACGGACTGGCTTGGCTTGGGGCTGGCTTGGAGGGGTGTGACCCCCTCGACAGGGTCACGGTGTGACACCCCCGCCTGACCTGCGGATTCCTCTGAAAAATGGGGTGCTTTTCGTTCCCGATTCGGTGCGGGATCGCTGGCGTTTCGATCGCGATTCGCGGCCGATTCGTCGTCGATTCGCCCTCGATTCGTGCGCGTTCTGCTGCGCGCTTTCCGTTCCGCGGCGCTGGTGCGGGCGGCGTCGACCTGAGCGCGGGTGGCGTTGCGCCCGCCCTCGAAGTAGTCGTGCACGACGTAGTCGCCGGCTGCGGGCTGCGGGCAGCGAGCGCAGTCGTGACCCTGCTCGTGCCACAGACCGACTGCGATCAACTTCCGTGCCTGCGGGGCGGTTCCGTACATCTGCGCCACGACACCGGGCACGGTGCCCTCGGTCAGATGCTGGGCGGCGTAGGCGCCACAGCGCAGCCACAGGCCGAGCGCGGCGTTACCGGCCTTGACGAACTTGGGGTGCGAGTGGCTGCTGTCGTCGATCTTGAACCACGGCACGGGCCGGCCCTCCGTTTCTTCGGTGCGCGCTGCGGGGCGGGGTGGTTGGGGGTTCGGGGTGGCCGATGAGGGCGGCTGGGGTGTGGAGCGGGCATCGGTTGCCGGTGACGTAGCGGCGGGCGCCCGGGGCGCCGCAGTACCGGTGCCCCGGCCCGTCCCAGTGCCGACACCGAAAAGCAGTCGGCCGGCCGATCAGACGCCGGCCAGCCGCCGTCACCGCTTCGGCCTAGGCCGGCTAGGAGCGGCCGAGCATTCGCCGGGCCGCCCCACTGCCGGCGAGCGGCGGCGGGACGTGGCCGAGCACGTTGCGCCAGAAGGGGCAACTGCTTCCGCGCGTGCCGCGGTGGTGAGGTGACCAGCACGGATCAGTCGCTGCCGGATCAGCTCGACACCACGCGGGGTGACGCGCAGCGTGTAATGCGCGCACGGCCCCGTCGAGTTGTGGCTGATCACGGTCTCCGTGGGACGGAAGTGCGCCCGGTACTGCGCATACGCGTCGTAGAAGCGGGTGCCGCACGGCGCGTAGCGGGGGAAGATCAGCCCATCGTCGACCAGGAAGCCACGCAGCCATGATTCACGGACGCCAAGCAGCTTGGCAGTCTCCCGGACCAGGCGGTCGGAGTCGTGTGCGGCGAGGTAGGCGTCGTGCGCGGCGGCCTTGGGCTCCAGTTCCTTGACACGTTCGGTCTGTGCGACCAGGGTGCGGGCGGTGTCGACGTACTGCTCTGCCAGCGCCAGCACACCGGCCGGCGAGGACAGGTCGGCAACCGCCGGGGCGACCGGGGGCGTCTCGGCCTCGCGCGTCTTGACCGCGAAATACGTCTGCGCCGCCGCGATCTCCGGTTTCCGCGGGTCGCCGTTCATTGCCCACATGTAGGCGCCGTACCGGGTCAGACGGAAGTCCGGTATCTCTCGGCGGGCGCCGCTCCCTAGCGCGACCATTTTGAGACCGGCCTCAATATGGTTCTGACCTGCGGCCTCGCCCATGGTGTTGGCGATGGCGACGCGCGCGCGTGCGATGCCGTCGCGCACCTCGGTCCATCTCGCGTATCCGAAGTGGGCCATCAGATCGCGAGCGCTCCAGTTCTCAACGCCTTCGTCGTCAATGTGCCGGATGGAGTCGAACGGGCTGGCCTCGGCGTGTGCGGGGAGGTTCATGCGGCGGCTCCGTGCATGGCGGCCGGCGCCGGGGCAGCAACGGCGAGAGGAGTTGCGCGTCCCGTGGGCGCGAAGAGTACGAGGACGTCGACGCCGATCCGGGCGGCGATGGCATGAGCGGTTGCGGCCGGGACGCTGTGCTGCTGCTCGACGAGTAGGTTCCCGATGGTGCTGTGACTGCACCCGACCGCGTCGGCGAGGCCGCGAATGGTGACGGGCGCGCCGGTGCCGGTGCGGCGCATCAATGTGCGCAGCAGGTTCGGGTCGACCAACCGGTACATGGGCAGGGAAGGAGACACGTTCACCCCCGTAAGCGATTCGTTTAACTCAATGAACATCGTGATCATGGCACGACCTAAACGATCTGTCTATCGAGATGAACGCTGCTGCAGGTGCGGTGCCGGGGTTCGAGGTCAAGAGTGTGAGGCGCTAGGGAGTCGTTGGGGCTCCGGTAACGTGAACAACTTGTCGTCTATCATCCTGGACATGCTGTCTATCGCGTGAAACACCTCGCGCGGTCGATATGGGCAGAGCGTGATGCGAAGCGATGGCCGCCTCAAGGGGCGGGGGACCACACTGGGGCGATGGGATGAGTCGTGTCTGAGATGCAGCGAACGGACCTATCGGACCTCGTGCGAGACAGGCGGGCTGAGCTCAAGCTCGGACTGCGCTCCCTCGCGGACCGATGTACGGATCCGGAGAGCAGCGAGCAACTCAAGTTCGGATGGCTGTTCCGGCTGGAGAAGCGTGAGGCCGTGATCCCGCCTCAGCTCCCCGGCCTCCGCGCGCTTGCGGCAGGGCTGGAGCTACCGCTGCGGATCGTTCAACAGGCAGCGGGCGCTCAGTTCATGGGGATCGTCTCCGAGGTAGAGAGCGAAGGCGGGGAGGCCCGCGCGCTCGTGGCACACCTCGACGACATGAGCGAGGCCGAACGGCGCCAAGTCAAAGCCATGGTCGAGGCGTTCGCGCGTAGCCGATCGACAGGTTGACGGTGGCGCCCGCTCTGGGGCGTGCTTAGCCGACGAGCGTAGCAGTGCAAATCGGAGGCAGTGTCAGATGCCTCCGATAAGGTGATCTATGCACCGTGTGACGAACCGTCGGCGTATGCGTTCCTGGATACCTTAGGGGGCCTTTTGTCCACTCCTGTCATGACCATCAAGTTCGTTGATGAGCTGCCCGGTGGCAGGCAGGTCCTGCCCCTGGAGCGCGACGGCGAGCTGCGCTGGCTCGTCCTTCGTGGTGCCATGACGGAGGAGGCGCGCGACGAGTTCGCGGTGTGCTTCCGGTACCTGACCGAGAACCGTCACTGGGTACAGCAGTGGAAAGGCCGGGGCATCCCGCCCCAGAGCCGCCGAGCTGCCTAGCCGGCCTCGTGCACGCAATCAGAAGGGCCGCGCGGCTTATGCCGCGCGGCCCTTTGGCGCCCTGTGGGCACGCACTGCCCGGAAGGGTTCGTATCCCCGAGTGTCCTCAAAGGCGCAGGTCATCGGGTGCCGTTGCGTGCCCGGTGCGTGCCCGGACGGTACCGGATGGGGTGACAGCGGTTGATCTTCAAGGTGCCGCCGCAAGCCGCTGACCTGCACTTATTGGCCTGCGGCGGCATGTGGTGAGCCCCCTTGTCATGATCGCTCTTGGGCTTGTAAAGCGAAGGTCGTCGGTTCGAATCCGACAGGGGGCTCTCAGCGTGACCAGGGAAGAAGCCCCGGGCCGATCTTGGCCTGGGGCTTCTGACATCTATGGGTGACATCAACGGGGCGGTCGGTACGGGGCGGCCGGTCGGGATCAGTCCCGGTCGAGCCGTCGTTTCAGCAGCCGGTCCATGTGACTGATCGCCTCCCGCTGGGTGTCCTGGGCCACGTGCGTGTAGACGTTCATGGTCAGGCTGATCTGGCTGTGGGCGGCCAGGCACTCGCCCCCGATCGCGCCGCACGACTGGCGCGCCAGAAGCGCACCAGTTGCGGCGGAGAACCGCGGTCAACGGCGGTTCGATCCGAGGGTTCGCGACAGCGCCCCGGCGAGCTGTTCTGCCTGGTCAACGGCCGTAAGCGAGGCGAACCGCTGGTGATGCCCAAGCTGATGGCTGAGGCAGTGTGCTCACGGGCCGGTCGCCTTAGCCTCCTCTGGTAGACGACACCGTCACAGCGTGGCTGAGGTCAGTGAAAGTGCAGCGAGGCGCACGCGCGCCTGGTCGGTCGGCAAACCCGCCATCGTGGCTGACTGTCGTCGGTTGAGGCGCAGGCGACTTGGCTCGACGGTGCACCGTAGGTCACGTCCCTGGCCTGCGTGATTCTGCTAGGTGGAAGGGGAATGCAGCCCTGTGGCGAAGTAAGGCCAGGGGAGGGGTAAACAGGTGGCGCAGCGGGGCAGCGGCCGAGGCAACGACTACCAGCGGCAGCAGCAAGCTTTACGACGTGCCCAGGAGCAACGGGCACGGCAAGTGGAGCGGGAACGCAAGGCCGCTGAGACGGCCAGCAAGCGGCAGGAACGCGAGCGGAAGGCTGCGTATCAGGAGCAGCAGGCCGAGCAGGCGCAGGTGCGCACGATCGGGGTCGAGCACGAGGTCGAGCAGCTCGGGCAGCTGCTCCGTGACGCTTTGGTCGGCGATCCGCCAACCACCTTTGAGCGCCGGCGGAGGACCCACACGCCGAGGAAGTTAGACGAACGTCCTTGGTCTCGTCCGGAGCCTTCCCCGCGCTGGGAGGAGTTCGCACCACCGGAGCCCGGCGGCCTGGCTGCCGTCCTGGGTCTTGGCAGAAAGCGCTATGAAGCTGAGGTAGCCGAGGCGCGTCTGCGGTTCGGCGAGGCGCATGAGCGCCACAGGCGAGCCGAGGCGAAGCGGCTGGCAACGCTGGAGCGGAAGCGTGCCGAGCACCGCCAGACCGAAGCGCAGGCTCTCGACGAGGTGGCGACCTTCAACGGGAAGTTGGACGAGGAGCACGAGGCGTACAGGGCCGGGGAGCCCGCGGCGGTCGAGGCTCATCTCGGGGCAGTTCTGGATGCGTCAGAGTACCCAGTGGGCTTCCCCCACGAGCATCGGATCGCCTTTCGCCCTGCCACCGGTGACGTGCTCGTTGAGATCCACTTGCCTCCTGAGGCGATCGTTCCTAGCGCGCGGGGCTACCGGTACGTGAAGAACCGAGACGAGACGACCGTGCTGCCTCGTCCGGAGAAGGAGCGCAAGGAGATCTACGCCTCCGTCCTGGCACAAGTCGCCCTGAGGACAGTCCACGAGGTCCTGACGAGTGATCTGGACCGGGTCGTCAATGACGTGATCCTGAACGGCCATGTCAGAACCATTGATCGGGCCACTGGCCAGGAGGTCTCACCCTGTCTGGTGACGCTCAGCGCCAGCAGGGAGCAGTTCGGGAAGCTCCGCCTCAGTCAGGTTGATCCAGCGCAGTGCCTCAGGGGGCTCAACGCCCTGGTGTCTCCCAACCCCTACGATCTCGAACCGATCCGTCCCATCGTCGAGTTCGACCTGTCGAAGTACCGGCTCATGGACAGCATGGACGTAGTCGCCGACCTGGACAGCAGGCCCGTGTTGGTGAAGTTGACACCCACCGAGTTCGAGCACCTGATTCGCCAACTGTTCGAGGCGATCGGCATGGAGGCCTGGAACACCCAGGCGTCCAAGGACGAGGGCGTTGACGCGGTGGCCGTCAGCAAGGACCCCGTCTTCAACGGTGAGTGCATCATCCAGGCCAAGCGCTACAGCAAACTTGTGGGTGTTGAGTCCGTCCAGGCACTCGCCGGAGTCGTGGAGCACAAACGTGCCGCCAAGGGGGTCTTGATCACCACATCGTGGTTCGGCAGGGCCAGTCACGACTTCGCCCGCCAGCATGGCCGGCTCCAGCTCATCGAAGGGCCGGAACTCAAGTACCTGATTAAGGAACACCTTGGCAAGGATGTGATCCCTGGGCCGGTTCCCCCGAAGAGGCGTCCCTCGCGCTGAGACCTGGGGCCGTTGCCCTCCAGCGTCACAGAGCTTCGGACGGCGTTCCGCCAGGCCGCGCGCGGGAGGCTCTCGGCTACGGCGACCTCGACGACTCGACGGCAGTTGACTCAGGTATCGAGTAGGACGGGCTCTTACCGGGAAGCGCGCAGGGCGTCCTGCTTGGCCTGCCAGGCCCGGAACGTACATCCCTTCATCCACCGGAGGAAGGTGGGGGTGTTGTTGGACGGGGTACCCCGAGGGCGGGGCCAAGGACGGTCAGGAGATCGCTGCCAGGAGGGCCGCCTCGCCCGGGTAGACCCAGGCACGGCCCAGCCGAGCTCGCCAACTGGCAAGATCCTCTGCAAGGACGTACCGCCGCACGAACGGCATCTAGGGAGCAACCATGGGCGTCTTCGGCAAGTCCGCGAGCAGCAACGGCGGCGGCTCGGGGCGAGCATGTCCCGACTGCGGGGAAGATTTGTGGGCCGACTCAGGAGAGCTTGCAGGCCGGTACGAATGCCGCAACGGTAGTTGCTTTGGGTTTCGGGTCTACTTCGACGAAGGCGGCATGCTCTTTGACCCGCCGAACCGCGCCAAGAGCCGCGGCAGCCGCACCTGTCAGTGGTGTCAGTCCTCGCTCTCAGGTGGAACGAGCTACCTGCCCTATGAAGATGGCAGCAACTCACACCCCTACATCGTCTGCCCGTCCTGCAAGCAGGAGAACATTCGGTACGGCTTCGGCGAGGATGACTAGAGAGGACTGCTGTAGACCAGCGTCCGGTCCGATCCCTGTCGAGTGCGGCATCCCCGCGCCGGTCCCAGGCCGGTGCGGGGATGCTCTAGTGGCACCGTTCGCTTGGTGGGGTGTCAGTTGATGAGGACGCGGGCCTGTGGGGAGTGCGGGGTGGGGGCGGGGTGCTGGTCGAGGGTTTCGCCCTCGACGTCCACTCGGGGCAGGATGCGGTCCAGCCACTTCGGCAGCCACCAGGCGGACCTGCCGAGCAGGGCGAGGAGCGCGGGCACGAGCGCCATGCGGACGATGAAGGCGTCGAAGAGGACGGCGATCGCCAGGGCGAAGCCGATCATCTTGATGAAGTCGTTGTCCTCCACGATGAAGCCGGAGAAGACGCTCATCATGATGACCGCGGCAGCGGCGACGACCCGGCCGCCGTGGCGGAAGCCGTCGACGACCGCCTCGGCGGGGCGTGCCCCGTGGACGTGGGACTCACGCATCCGGCTGACCAGGAAGACCTCGTAGTCCATGGCGAGGCCGAAGACCACACCGATCATGAAGATCGGCATCGTGCTCATGATCGGGCCGGTCTGCTCGACGCCGACGACCTCCGCGAGCCAGCCCCACTGGAAGACCGCCACGACGGCGCCGAGGGCCGCGGTCACCGAGAGCAGGAAGCCGAGGGCCGCCTTGAGCGGTACCAGGAGGGAGCGGAAGACCACCATCAGAAGAAGGAAGGCGAGGCCGACGACCAGGCCGAGGTAGGGCAGGAGTGCGTCGTCGAGGGTCTGCGAGAAGTCGATGAACATGGCCGTCTGGCCGGTCACGAGGATCTGGGACGCGGTGCGCGGCTCCAAGTCGCCTGCGGTGGAGCGCAGTTCGCGGACCAGTTCCTCGGTCTTCTCGTCGGTCGGGCCGGTCGTCGGGACGACGTTCAGGATCGCGGTGTCGTCCGCCCTGTTGGCGGCGGCCGGGGAGACCGAGACCACGCCGTCCGTCTTGCGGAGGGCCTCGCCGACCTTGTCGCCCGCGGCCCTGGCGCCGTTCGCCTGCACGGTGACCATCAGCGGTCCGTTGAACCCGGGACCGAAGGACTCCGAGAGCATGTCGTACGCCCTGCGCTGAGTGGTCTTCGTCGACATCGACCCCTCGCCCGGCAGCCCGAGCTCCAGGCTCGCGGCCGGTACGGCGACCGTGCCGAGGCCGACCACGCCGATGAGCAGGACGGCCACGGGGTGGCGCAGGACGTAACTCGCCCAGCGGGTGCCGAGGTTGGGCCGGGCGCTCTTGGCCGGATCGGTGGCGCGCTTGGCGGCCTTGCGCTGCCGGCGTGCCGACAGCGGCTTGACGGCGTACTGCAGGCGGTTCCTGCGGGCCATCACCTTGACCGGCGCGAAGCCCAGCAGGGCGGGGACCAGGGTGATCGCGACGAGCACGGCGACCGCGACGGTGCCGGCCGCGGCGAGGCCCATCTTGGTGAGCATCGGGATGTGGACGACGGCCAGTCCGGCGAGGGCCACGATGACCGTCAGCCCCGCGAAGACGACCGCCGAACCCGCGGTGCCGACGGCGCGGCCCGCGGCCTCTTCGGGGTTGCGCCCCTCGACGCGCTCGGCCCGGTACCGGGACACGATGAACAGCGCGTAGTCGATGCCGACCGCGAGGCCGATCATCATGGCGAGCGTCGAGGTGGTGCCGGACAGGCCGAGGGTGGAGCCGAGCGCGGTGATGCCGGAGATGCCGATGCCGACTCCGATCAGCGCGGTGATCAGCGGCATGCCGGCCGCGATCATCGAGCCGAAGGTCAGGACGAGGACGACCGCGGAGACCAGGATGCCGATCTTCTCTCCGGTGCCTCCCATCGTCTGGTCGAGCTTGACGGCGTCCCCGCCGGCCTCGACGGTCAGGCCCGCCCTGCCGGCTTTCTCGACGGCGGCGTCGAGCGCGTCGTGCGCCTTGTCGCCGACCTCCATCGCGGGGACCTTGTACGTCACGACCGTGTAGGCGGTCGTACCGTCCTTGCTGATGGCGACCGCGGGGGTCTGGTACGGGTCGGTGGCGCCCACCACGCGCGGGGACGATGCCTTCAACTCGGCGACGAGCCGGCGGACTTCGGCCCGCTGGCCGCGGTCGGTGATCTTCTGGCCCTCGGGCGCCCGGACGACGACCCGGGCGCTGGCGCCATCGGCACTCGCGTCCGGGAACTTCTTCGTCAGCAGGTCGAAGGCCTTCTGTGACTCGGTGCCCGGCATCGAGAAGGTATCGGCGGGCGGTAGCGGGGCGGAGGAGGCGGCGAAGCCCACGCCGCCGAATATCAGCAGCCAGAGCAGCAGCATCACCCCCCGGCGGCGAAAGGCGAGGCGGCCGAGTCTGGAAAGGGACGTAGCCACGGTGGGGCTCCCGTTGGTTGGTGGGCCGGAGTGCGGTTGGTTGGTGGGTGTGGGGTTGGTCGGTATGTGGTGGGTGGGTGTGGGGTTGGGGGGGTGTGGGTTGGTGGGGTCGAGGCGGGACGGGGCGGCCAGGTTGGCCCGGTGATCGGGGCGCCTGGGACCTGGGCAGCACGGCATGGCGCCTTGAGGGCGCAGGGGTGGTTCTTGGTCGGGGCACGACCGTGCCGGGTGCATGGTGCGACCGGGGCTGGGATACCTAGGGGGCCCGGAACCCCGGCCTGCTGCGACAGCAGGGGAAGGTGTGCTGAGCGGCTTGCTTAGCTGCTTGCTGAGTTGCTTGTTGAGCAGCTTCGTCTGCGGCAGTCATCCGCAGGGCCCCATGCCGCTGGTGGGCCCCATGCCGATGGTGCGTCCCATGCCGCTGGTGGTGATGTCGAGCTGCCGGCTGTGCCCGGGGTGGGCGGGAGGGCGGCCTCGATCGAGCATCGCGCGTATCAGCGGTTCACGTGGCTGAGCACCGTACGCGAGCGTTGAGGGCGGGCTTGTCGCCGGAGGACTTGCGCGGCCCGGTGGTGGAGGCGGCGGCCGGCGGCAATGGATCGGGCCGGGCGGCAGTGGACCGGGCTGCGTGTCCTGGTGCGGGGCGTCGTGGCGCGTCTTGGTGTGGGCATGACAGATAGCCCGAAGTGGCTGGGGCGGGTGGGAGTGAGGGGCAGGGTGAGGGGTGAAGGTGAGCGTGAGTCGGTAGAGCCCGTGGTCAGGGCTTGGCGCGGAGGATGTCGATGTTGCCGTGTCGGGTGCGGGCGCGGACCTCGACGCTGTCGCCGGTGTTCTCGGGGGCCTCGGAGGCGGTGAGGGTGTTGCGTACCTGTCCGGAGCCCGAGCTGACGTCGAGCCAGGCGGCGCTGCCCTCGCGGATGCCGACCTCGATGGCGCCGTAGGAGGTCTCCAACTGGACGGTTCCGCGGGCCACGTCGGCCGCGCGCACGGTGCCATGGGCGGTGGTCGCGGCGACCGAGCTCTCGGCGCGTGCGATGTCGATGTCCCCGTGGCCGCCGCGCACCCGCAGCTCGCCGCTCACGGCGCCGACGATCGTCGTGCCGTGCGAGTTCTTCAGGACGGCGGAGCCGTTGACGGTGCCGACGCGCAGGCTGCCGGTGCTGGTGGTGATCTCGGCCGTGCCCTCGACCCGGTCCACGGTGATCGAGCCGTGCGCCGCGGTCAGGTGCAGCGGTCCGGTGGTGTCGAGGCGGGTGTCACCGGACGAGGTCTTCACGCGGACCTCGCCGAGCCGGCCCTCGCCGAGCACCTGGGCCCAGGCGCCGGTCATGTCGATGCGCGAGCCCGTGGGCAGTTCGACCGTCACGTCGACGGTGCCGGGGCGGCGAAGCGAATTGCGCTGCTTGGGGGTCCTGACGGTCAGGTTGCCGCTCGCGTAGGTGACCTCGGCCTGCTCGGCGGCCCGTACGTCCCGGTCCTGCTTCGGGTTGCGGGGCCGCACCTCCACGACGGTGTCGAGGCGGTCGCTCGCGGTGAAGTGGATGGAGCCGGCCTCCACGTGGGCGGTGACGGCGATCGGTTCGGGAGAGTCGAAAGAAGGCATGGCTGTACCGTCCTCTTGGGTCTTGGTGGCGTCCCTGCTGGTGGGACGTGGTGTGGATGAAGTGGCGCGGGCGCGGGCGCGGCTAGTGCACCCAGCCCGTGAAGCTCTGTCCGACGGTGCGGGTCCTGCCCGTCGTGCTTCGGGGCTGCGTGCCGCCGGTGACCGCGGCCGACACGGCCCGCACCAGCCACGCGTTGACCGACAGGCCCTCGCGGCTCGCGGCCTCCTCGGCGCGCGCCTTGAGGTGGGCCGGCAGGCGCAGATTGACGCGGGCGGTGCCGCCCTCGTCGCCTTCGGTGGGTGCCGGTGCCTGGAGCGGTTCGGCGGGGCCGGCGGGTGCTTCCGTGGGGCCGCCGCCGGTGGGCGGGGTCACCACGAAGTCGGGGTCCAGTCC
The DNA here is from genome assembly GCF_042749045.1 of Streptomyces sp. NPDC059008. Classification (NCBI taxonomy): domain Bacteria; kingdom Bacillati; phylum Actinomycetota; class Actinomycetes; order Kitasatosporales; family Streptomycetaceae; genus Streptomyces; species Streptomyces sp. NPDC059008. Next base: position 174,657 of record NZ_JBHYJC010000002.1, read on the forward strand.
GCGCAGCCGTACGTCGACCGAGCCGGGGGCGAGTTCGCGGGTGATCTCGTCCATCGCGGCGGAGAGCACATTGAGCATGGTCAGGCGGGTCGCCGACTCCAGGGGAGCGGTGAGCCGCTCGGCCAGCTCGCGGGCTTCTTCTCCGCCGGCTTCGGCGGCCACCGCGAGTTCGCGGCGCAGGGTGTCGACATACGGCGTGAGGTCCATGACGTCATGATGGCACCATGATGGCGCCATGTGCAAGTGTGGGTGACCCCTTATGGGGCGCGGCGGGTGACGCCGGGCAGTGTCAGGTGGTGCCACGTGATGCCATGTGATGCCACGCGGCGCCGCGCGGCACCGCGAGGAGAGTGGCCGGGTCGACCACCCATCGCCCGTTCACCCGGTGAGAGCGGCCGCGGCCACCTCGCGCCAGCCCGTGCGCGCCCCGTCCCGCGTCGCCTCGGTGAACCGCGCGTCACCGAGGACACGCCGCGCGGCCCGCTCGATGCGGGCCACATCCGGTTGGGAACGATCCGGCAGACCGCGCACACCGGCGCTCGCCGCCAGCAGCCGCGCGGCCTGCTCGTACCGTCCGTCACGCAGCGCCAGATCCGCGATCCCGACGAGCACCTGCGCGATCAGGGGGGCATGCCCCGCCTCGGACGCCGCACGGAAGGCCGCGAGGCGGTGTCCGCGGGACTCGCCGAGATCCTCGGCAAGGTAGCCGAGCAGGTCCTGTATCCCCGCGCGGATGTTCGCCCGCTCGGCGTCGTCGCCCAGTATCGCCGTCACGACGCCGAGTTGCCGGTGGGCCTGCTCGGCGTCGCCGCGCCAGCGCGCGAGCGCCGCCTTCGCCAGGGCCAGCTCCGCCAGCGCATTCGGCCAGGCGACCCGTTCCGCGGACCGCTGCGCCTCGGCCATCGCGTCCGCGCTGGACTTCTCGTCGCCCAGCAGCCAGTACAACTGGGCCTGTCGCGACCGCATCGGCGCCACGTCCTCGAGGGCCCCGACCTCGGTGACGACCGCGATCGCCTGGTCGTAGTACGCGCACGCAGCGGCGAACTCGCCGCGCATGGCGATGCGATTGGCCAGCTCGATCAGGGCGAACGACATCCCCCACCGTTCGCCGAGCGCGCGGAACTCGGTGAGCGCCGCCTCCAGATACGCGTCCGCGTCCCGGCCGCTGTGACCGAGCATGATCCGCATCTTGCCGAGGTGCAGCCGGGCGAGGGCACGCACCCAGGGGTCCTCGTCGGTGAGCAGCGAGGCGAACGCGGGCAGGGAGGCGTCCGGCGCCCGCAGCAGGCGTTCCAGCGGGGCGACGAACCCCAGCGCCGGGTGCCGGCCCCGCACCCGCCGGCTGAGGTCGTAGGCCCTGCGGATCCACTCCTGCGCCTGGTACTGGTCACCCAGCCCGGAGGTCACGTACATGACGACGAACGCGTACACCACGGCCCGGATCTCGTCGGCCACCTCGCCGGGCAGGGCGGTGGCCGCCATGATCAGCTCATGGCCCTCGGCCTTGTGCCGGCCGAGCCACCAGTACCAGCCGGCGGCCGCCGCGAGCCGCATCGCCCCGAGCGCCTCGCCCGCCGCCAGCGCACCGCGCATCGCCGCAGCGATGTTGTCGTGCTCCACCTCGAGCGCGGCAAGCCATTCCAGCTGCTCGGCGCGGCGAAGATGCGGCTCCGCGGTCTCGGCGAGTCCGGTGAAGTACGCCAGATGCGCGCGGCGCGCGAGATCCGCCTCCCCCGCCTCCGCGAGCCGCTGCCCGGCGTACTCCTTGATCGTGCCGAGCGACCGGTAGCGGGGCGCCCGGTCGCCCTCGGCGAGCACCAGCGACTTCTCGGTCAGCGCGGTCAGCAACTCCAGTACCTGCCCCGCCTCGACCGCGTCGCCCGCGCAGACGTGCTCGGCCGCCTCCAGGCTCGCACCACCGGAGAACACCGAGAGCCTGCGCAGCACCGTCCGTTCGGCGTCGGTGAGCAGCTCCCAGCTCCAGTCGATCACCGCACGCAGCGTCCGGTGCCGCGGCAGCGCGGTGCGGCTGCCGCCGGTCAGCAGGCGGAACCGGTCGTCGAGCCGATGGGCGAGCTGGTCGAGGGACATGGTGCGCAACCTGGCCGCGGCGAGTTCGATCGCCAGGGGCATACCGTCCAGCGCCCGGCAGACGCGCGCCATGGCCGTCAAGGTGCGGGCGTCGACCGCGAGGTCCGTGCGCACCGCGCCGGCCCGGTCCCGCAGCAGCCGCACGGCCGGCGAGGACGCGATCCGGCCGGGGTCGGCGTCCTGCGCGGGAAGGGCCAACGGCGCGACCGGCCACAGCGCCTCACCGGTGATGCCGAGCGGTTCCCTGCTCGTCGCGAGGATCCGCAGCCGCCGGCACTCCCCGAGCACCCGATGGGCGAACACCGCCGCGGACTCGATCACATGCTCGCAGTTGTCCAGGATCAGCAGGGCGTCCCGCTCACGGATCGCGGCGATCAGCCGGTCCGTCAGCTCCGCGTGGGGCGCCCCGCCGAGCAGCGCGTCGCGCAGGCCCAGCCCGGCGAGCGCCGCCTGCGCCACATCGCCGTCCGCGCCGAGCGCGGCGAGCTCCACCACCCAGGCCCCGTCCGGCAGATCGCCGAGCAGCGTGCGCGCGGTCTCCGTCGCCAGCCTGGTCTTCCCCGCACCGCCGGGCCCGATCACGGTGGTGAGCCGGTGCCCGGCCAACAGCTCACCGACCGCGGCGACATCGGCGTCCCTGCCGACGAAACTGGTCAGCTCGGCACGCAAGTTGGTCCTGCGGCCCTCCTCCCGCGGCCCCAACTCGCCGCGCAGCAGCGCGACATGCAAAGCGGCCAGCTCCGGCGACGGGTCGACACCCAGGGCGTTGGCCAGGGTCTCCCTCGTACGTTGAAACACCAGCAGCGCCTCACTGTCGCGACCGGACGCGACCAGGGCCCGCATCAACGCGGCGACCAGCCGTTCCCGCACCGGATGCGCGGCCACCAGGTCGGTCAGCTCCGTCACCAGCCTCACGCCGTGGCCGAGGTCGATCTCCGCATCGAACCGGTCCTCCATGGCGGTCAGACGCAGCGCCTCAAGCCGGCTGACCGCCGCGTCGAACGCCGCACTGCCCCGCACACCGACGTCCTGCATGGCCGCACCGCGCCACAACGCCAGAGCCTCGCGCAGCCGCCGCGGATCCTCCTCGTCGCGGGCCCGGCCGACGAGGCGTTCGAACCGCACGGCGTCGACGGCGTCGGGCTCCACCGCCAGCCGGTAGCCGTTCGGCCGCCCCTCCACCGACCCCTCCGGCAGCGCCTTCCGCAGCCGGGAGACCAGGCGCTGCAAGGCGTTCGCCGCGTCGGCCGGCGGGCGCTCACCCCAAATCCAGTCGACGAGCGCCGCCTTCGAGACCACCCGACCCGCTTCGAGCGCGAGGGCGGTCAGCAGTCCGCGCAACCGGGCGCCCGGCACGTCGGCCAGGACGCCGTCATCCGTGCGAACCTCGAACGAACCGAGCATCCCGATCTGCACCCGGACGATTTTGCCACGGGCGAGGAACGGCCCGGGGCCGCGCCATCTCCCCGACCGCGCCCGGGGCTTGGCCGTGTCAGAGCCGTGTCAGCCGGATGTCAGGCCCCTCGGCGATCGTGGCCGCAACACCAACCGCCGCGAAAGGAATCCCGATGCCTCAGAAGAACCAGACCGCCCCCGTACCGCAGGGCCTGCCCATGGACCGCGACGCGGGCCCCTTCGACCCGCCCCGCGACATCACCCGGCTGCGCGAGACCCGCCCGGTCAGCCCCATGGCCTTCCCCGACGGCCACCAGGGCTGGCTCGTCACCGGCTACGACGCGGTCCGCCGGCTCATGGCCGACACCCGCTTCAGCTCCCGCCAGGACCTCGGCGTCATCCACCTGCCGTACGAGACCCCCGGCATGCCCGTCGTCACCGAACCGTCCCCGCAGGTCCCGGGCCTGTTCGTCGCCATGGACCCGCCCGACCACACCCGGCTGCGGCGCAAGCTCACCGGCGCCTTCACCGTCGCACGCATGAAGATGCTCGAAGAGCGCATCAGCGACATCGTCGAGCGGCAACTGGACGAGATGGCACGCCTCGCCCCGCCGGTCGACCTGGTCAAGGAGTTCGCGCTGCCGGTGCCCTCACTGGTGATCTGCGAGCTGCTCGGCGTCCCCTACGAAGACCGCGACACCTTCCAGACCAACTCCGCCAAGTTCATGGCCAAGGACCAGGTGCTCGAGGAGAAGATGGCCGCCTACGGCGCCATGAACGGCTACCTCGCCGAACTGGTCACCCGCAAACGCGCCACCCCCGGCGAGGACATCCTGTCCGACCTGGCCCGCCACGACGACCTCACCATCGAAGAACTCACCGGCATCGCCTTCCTGCTGCTGCTCGCCGGCCACGAGACCACCGCCAACATGCTGGCACTGGGCACCTTCGCGCTCCTGGAACACCCCGAGCAGATCGCCGAACTGCGCGCCGACCCCGACCTGTTCCCCGACGCCGTCGAGGAACTCATGCGCTACCTGTCCGTCGCCGACATCTTCTACCGCTACGCCACCGAAGACCTCGAACTCGGCGGGGAGACCATCGGCAAGGGATCGACCGTCGTCGTCTCCCTGCTGGCCGCCAACCGCGACCCCCGGCGCTTCGACCACCCCGACACCCTGGACATCCACCGCAAGGCCCGCGGCCACACCTCCTTCGGCCACGGCATCCACCAGTGCCTGGGCCAGCAGCTCGCCCGCATCGAGATGCGCGCCGGCTTCGCCGGCCTGCTGCGCCGCTTCCCGACCCTCCACCTCGCCGTCCCCGCAGGCGAGGTGCGCCTGCGGACCGACATGAACATCTACGGCGTCCACGAACTGCCGGTCACCTGGACGCCGACGGACCCGAGGACGGCATGAGGGGAGGGCCGCTGGATCCCGGCCCTCCCCCCGACGTCCGTCGGCAGCGGTCAGCGCAGCCGCAGCGCCTTGCGCAGAGTGGTGAAGAGGTCGGTCTGGTTGGTGACGCCCAGGACCCGGTAGGCCTGCGGGCCCTGCGCGGCGATCCGTACCTGGGTGCCGGTGTGCTCCTGCGGCTGGCCCGGCGTGTTGGTCGAGTAGTTGACCTTCACCCGGCCGCCCTCGTCGGTGACGAGGGTGGAGGACAGGCCGGGCGGGTTGGCCTCCAGCGGCACCATCTGGCTGGAGTGGCCGTGGTCGGCCGTGGTGACCACCAGCGTGTCGGGGTGCTTCGCGGCGTAGTCGCGGGCCACCTTCACGGCCCGGTCGAAGGCCGCGGTCTCACCGATCTGGCCGCAGGGGTCGGCGGCGTGGTCCTGCTTGTCGATCGAGGCGCCCTCGATCTGGAGGAAGAAGCCCTGGTGGCGGCCCTGGCCGCGCCGGGACTTCTGCTTGTTCTCCAGCAGTTGGATCGCCTTGGTGGCCTGCTCGTCCAGCGCCGGGGTACCGGCGGGGCGCTGCGCGTTGCTGGTGGTGCAGCGCTGCGGGTCCGTGCCGCCGACGGCCGCGGGCTTGCCGGTCCACTCGACGGGGACCGTGCCCGGCGCGAACAGCCCGAGGACCGGCTTGCCGCCCTCGACACCCTTCAGGCCCTGCTTGTCGGTGACGATCTGGTAGCCGAGCTTGCGCGCCTGCTCCGCCACCGTCAGACCCTTGTACGGGCCTTGGGTGATCTTCTGGTCGAAGCGCTGCTTCCCGCCGCCCAGCAGCACGTCCACCTTGTGGTTGACGCTCTGCTCGGCGATCGAGCCGAGGCCGCCCGCGGCGATCGTGTCGACCGCGCACTTGGCCATGTCGGCCGGGCCCTGACAGCTGCGGTCGCTGACGTGGGAGGCGAGCACGGCCGGTGTGGCGTCGGTCAGTTCGGCGGTGGTGACCGAACCGGTGGCGTAACCGTTCTTCTGCGCCAGCTCCAGGATCGTCGGCAGCGGCTCGTCGGTGTCCGGCGTCTTGGAGATGCGGCCGTTGACCGTCTTGTGCCCGGTGGCCCAACCGCTGCCGCTGGCCGCGGAGTCGGTGACGTAGTCCGGCTTGCCGTTCTTGTCGACCGCGTACGTCGTGTACGCGCCGGTCAGCGGGAACTTGTCCATGTTGAGCCGGCCCGCGGCGCCCACGGTGTAGTTCCGCGCCAGCGTGATCTCCGAGTCGCCCATCCCGTCACCGATCAGCAGGATGACGTTCTTCGCCTTGCCGCCCTGGATCGCGCGCGCCGCCTGGTCCTTGGGCCCGAACGCGGCCGCTCCCGCGGGGATGGCCACACCCGCGGCGAGCAGCACGGCGGCGCCGGTGATGGCGCGGCGGCGGGACAGGCGCAGTCTTCGCATGAAATCTCCTCGTCTACGACCGGCTGTCGCCGGACGCTCGCAGCTCACCAGGAGCGGGTGAACACCGCATGGCCTGCCGGTGGCGTACGACCCACGGGCGGGTGCCGCACGGAGGGGAGGAGTTGACGGCGCGAGGGCGCTGGGGAGCGAGGGAGTGGATCTCCCCGGAGATGCCGGCGCTTCGTCAGCGGGGCCACTCCTCCGGGGTGCTGCTGGTGACCACGTGGCAGACGGCGGGCTTGCCGGGGCCGGGAGACCTGCCCGAGGCGACGACGCGGACGCCGTCCAGCAGGATGCGGCAGGAGACGGTCCCGTTCCCGGCCGGGGTGACCTCCACGCGCGCCTCCTCGCCGGTGTTGACGAGGGCTTCCGTGCTCCAGGGCAGCTTGACGGGACCCAGCGTCACGTCCTTGCGGTCGGGCTGGTGCCGGTCCGGGTTGTGCCGGTAGCTCACCGCGGCGGCCCGGGGTTCGCCGCGGGAGGACGTGGCCTCGTACGTGAGGTACCAGGCGTTTCCGCCCCGCCACTTCTTGATCTCGGTCACGTTGTTCTTGGCCCACAGCATCCCGCCGAGGATGAGGGCCGCGACCGCGACGAAGACGATCACGAAAAGCGCGTCGCCCCGGCGGCGGCGAGACGGCTGGTGCGGTGGTGCCATGGTGACCTCGGCCTGTTCCTGTGCCCTGTCCGTGCTGTCCTGTCCGTGCTGTGCGGCCCGTCCCGCGTGGCGCTGACCGCGCTGTGGCACGCGGCTCCTTCGCTCTCCGGGCCACCGTACTCAGGGTGGACACGGCCGGTGGTCGACCCGCCGACCGATCTCCTTCTCCCCCTCTGGTCGCACCCGCCCGGCACGGAGGACGCCTGAAGGATGACCGGCGAAGGCCGGGAGCGGGGGCCGGGAGCCCGGGTCGGGAGGGGGAGTCTCCGGGATGGGAGGGGCACGGGGACGGGACCGAAGAGGCGTCTGTGGTGACACTGGAGGGGTGAAGGGGCCCGAGGACGACCGGTTCTGACGGGCCGTCCGCCCGGCGTCGGCGTAAGTTCACGGGCATGGTGACTTCGATGACCCAAGAGGACTACGAGCGGCGCATGGAGCGGGCGGGGCAGGCCGCCGCCGAGGCGGGCCTGGCCGGGCTGCTGGTGACGCCGGGGCCGGATCTGACGTGGCTGTGCGGCTACCGGCCGCCCGCGGTCACGGAGCGGCTGACCGCCCTGGTGATCGCGCCGGGGCAGCGCTCGCGGCTGCTGGTACCCCTGTTGGAGCGGCCGGACGCGGAGCGCTCCACCGGGGGCGGCGGGGCGATGGAGGTGTCCGGGTGGAGCGACGGCTCGGATCCGTACGCGGAGATCGCCAAGTGGATCGAGCCGCAGGGGCGTTACGGGGTGTCCGACGCGACCTGGGCGCTGCATCTGCTGGGGCTGCAGCGGTCGCTCCCGGGGAGCGCGTACGCCGCGCTGACGGAGGTGCTGCCGATGCTGCGTGCCGTCAAGGACGCGCACGAGGTGGCGCGGCTGGCCGCGGCCGGGGCCGCCGCCGACGCGACGTACGAGGAGATCCTCAGGGTGCGCTTCGCCGGGCGGCGGGAGTCGGAGGTGGCCGGCGACCTCTCGCGGCTGCTGATCGAGCACGGACACAGCCAGGTGGACTTCACGGTCGTCGGCTCCGGCCCCAACGGCGCAAATCCGCACCACGAGGCGGGGGAGCGGGTCATCGAGGACGGCGACATGGTCGTGCTCGACTTCGGCGGGCTGAAGGACGGATACGGCTCGGACACCTCGCGGACCGTGCACGTCGGCGAGCCGGGCGCCGAGGAACGCAAGGTGCACGACATCGTGCGCGAGGCGCAGCAGGCGGCCTTCGACGCGGTACGGCCGGGCGTCGCGTGCCAGGACATCGACCGGGTGGCCCGGAGGGTGATCAAGGCGGCGGGGTACGGCGAGTACTTCATCCACCGGACCGGGCACGGCATCGGGGTGACCACGCACGAGCCGCCGTACCTGGTGGAGGGCGAACATCTGCCGCTCGTACCGGGGATGTGCTTCTCGATCGAGCCGGGCATCTATCTGCCGGGGAGGTTCGGGGTGCGGATCGAGGACATCGTGACGTGCACGGACGCGGGCGGACGGCGGCTGAACGAGACGGCGCGGGAGATGGCGGTGGTGCACTAGGGCCGCAGGGCCGGGCCGACGGGTCATGGCCGGCCGGGCCCGCAAAATCCCGCCCGTCCGTCTGCCTGTGCGCCCGTCCGCCCGTCCGCCCGTCCGCCCGTCCGCCCGCCCGTCCGTCTGCCTGTGCGCCCGTCCGCCGGTCTGCCTGTCCGCCCTTCCGGCCCGCGCCGGCCGCGGCGCCACTACGGCACCAGGACCACCTTCCCGATCGTCCCGCGGGTCTCCAGGGCGCGGTGTGCGGCCGCGGCCTCGGACAGCGGGAAGGCCTGGACCGCCGGTACGAGCCGACCGGCCGCGGCCTCGGCGAGCGCGGCGGTCTCCAGGGTGCGGATCGGGTCGGCGCCGCCGGCCCGGGCCAGCATGGGCGGCCCGAGCACCTGCTCGGAGGTGATCCCCCGGGCCGCCAGCTCGCCGTCCGTGAACTCCAGCGGGCCACCGGTGAGCACACCTTTCGAGGACCAGCCGAAGACCAGATGGCGGCCGCCCTCGGCGAGGAGGTCGACGGCCGCGCGTCCGGGGGCGCCGCCGACCGAGTCGAAGACGATGGTGGCGCCGGGCGCGCCGCGTGCGTCGAGGAAGGCGCGGACCAGCGACGGCCAGTCGTCGTCCGTGTAGTCGACGGCGAGGTCGGCGCCGAGTTCGCGGGCCCACGCCGCCTTGATGGTGCCGCCGGCCAGCCCGATGACCGTCGCGCCGGCGTTCCTGGCGTACTGGACGAGCAGTGAGCCGATACCGCCGGCGGCCGCGGGGACGAGGACGATGTCGTCGGCGGTCAGGTCGGCGAAGAGCAGGATGCCCATGGTGGTGCGGCCGGTGCCGATCATGGCGACCGCCTGGGCCGCGGTCAGGTTCTCGGGGATCGGGTGCAGCCGGTCGGCGGCCACGACGGCCAGTTCGGCGTAGCCGCCGGGGGCCGCGCCGAGATGGGCGACGACGCGCCGGCCGAGCCAGGCGGGGTCGGTGCCCTCGCCGAGCGCGTCGACGGTGCCGGCGACCTCCCGGCCGGGCACGGTCGGGAGCGGGGGCAGCGGTATCGGCCCGCCCTGCAGGCCTTCCCGTAGAGCCGTGTCCAGGAGGTGGACGCCGGCCGCGGCCACCGCGACGCGGACCTCACCGGGGCCCGGCACGGGGTCCTCGACGGTCTCGTGGGCGAGGTTCTCGGCGGGGCCGAAGGCGTGCAGCCGGATCGCGTGCATGGCGCTGTCTCCTTGGCGGTTGGGACGTGGACGGTTCGCCCTACCCGGCGGGCGAACACCAACACTCTGTTACCTCAAGCCCGGTTGAGGTCAACCCCCGCCCGCCGGACGGTCCGGCCGGCCGAGACGCATGCGCCGAGGGCCGCGCATGAGGCCCGGGATCCGCTGTTTTCGCAGGTCAGGGCGGATTGTCAGTGGGGTGGTCCACGATGGATGGGCAGGGACGGAACCGGAGGGCGGAACGCGTACGGCGCGAGCACGGGACGCGGACGGCGCCAGGACGGAAGAAGGTGAGCGCGTGGCGGGGCGCGGTAAGGAGACGGTGCGGGCGGTGCGGCGGCCTCAGGTGCGGTTGCCGGAGCTGGCGGCGTACGACGGCGGGGAGCTGGAGGCCGAAGGGGACTACGACGGGCTGGAGTTCGCGGAGGCCGACTGGGCCGGGCAGTCGGCGCGCGGCGCGCGGTTCATGGACTGCGCGGTGCGGCGCTGCGGACTCGACGAGACGGTGCTCAGCCGGGCGCGGTTCATCGACAGCGTGCTGAGCGGTGTGCGCGGGGTGGGGACGGACCTGTCCGGGGCCTCGCTGCGCGATGTGGAGGTCTCGGACGCCCGGCTCGGCGGGGTGCAGCTGCACGGTGCGGTGCTGGAGCGGGTCGTGGTGCGCGGCGGGAAGATCGACTTCCCGAATCTGCGCCGCGCCAAGCTGCGGGACGTCGCCTTCGAGGGCTGTGTGCTGATCGAGGCGGACTTCGCGGGGGCTGAGCTGGAGCGGGTGACGTTCGACGACTGCACCCTGGCGCGGGTGGACTTCTCCGAGGCGCGGATGAAGGACGTCGATCTGCGCGGAGCGGCCGCGGTGGACATCGCACGGGGCATCGACCGGCTGTCGGGCGCGGTGATCAGCGCGACCCAGCTGATGGATCTGGCGCCGGCGTTCGCGGCGCAGATAGGCGTACGGGTGGAGTGACGCCGGGCCCGCGCGAGGAGGAGGCGCCGCGCGGGGTGCCGGAGCCCGCCGGGTGTGGCTCAGACCCGGGGGAAGCGGGCCTGGAGGTCCCAGATGGCGGGGTTGTCGCCGAGACCGTCGTGCATGTCGGTGAGGTCGGCGATCAGGTCGTGCAGAAAGTCGCGGGCCTCGCGGCGCAGCGCGGAGTGGTTGAAGGTGAGCGGGGCCTCGTCGGCCGGCATCCAGTCCGCGTCGATGTCCACCCACCCGAAGCGGCGCTCGAAGAGCATCCGGTCGGCGGATTCGGTGAAGTCCAGCTCCGCGTGGATCGGGCGGGCGGAGCGGTTGCCACGGGGGTCGGTGTCGAGCCGCTCGACGATGTCGCACAGCGCCCAGGCGAAGTCGAGGACCGGCACCCAGCCCCAGGCCGTGGACAGCTCGCGGTCCGTCTTCGTGTCGGCGATGTAGACGTCGCCGCAGAAGAGGTCGTGGCGCAGCGTGTGCACGTCCGCGCTCCGGTAGTCCGTCTGCGGCGGATCCGGAAAGCGGCGGGAGAGGGAGTAGCCGAGGTCGATCACGTCTTGATGGTGTCACGCCCCCGCGGCGGGCCCTCGCCCGCATCGGCCCGCAACCAAGGGGGCGCGGGCCACGGCGTCGGCCATGGGTCGGCCATGGGTCGGCCATGGGGTCGGACATGGGGGCGGTCGTGGGGGGCGGTCATGGAGGGGCCTGCCGGCGCCTCAGGGCAGCAGCCGCTGCTCCTTGGCGACGGAGACGGCGCCGGCGCGGGTGTCGACACCGAGCTTGTCGTAGATGCGCCCCAGGTGCGTCTTGACCGTGGCCTCGCTGATGAAGAGGGCGCGGGCGATCTCGCGGTTGCTCAGCCCGCGCGCGAGCTGGCCGAGGATGTCCAGTTCCCGGTCGGTGAGGGTGGGGCGCGGACTGCGCATCTGGGCCAGGACACGATGGGCGACCGGCGCCGAGAGCGTGCTGCGGCCGGCGGCCGCGGCACGGATCGCGGAGAACAACTCCTCCGGCCGCTCGGCCTTGAGCAGATAGCCGGTGGCGCCCGCCTCGATGGCCCGGGTGATGTCGGCGTCGGTGTCGTAGGTGGTCAGCACGAGGACATGGGGGGTGCCGCGGCCGGCAGGTGAGGAGCCGGGGGAGCCGGGTACGGAGGCGGGTACGGAGGGGGACCCGGGTGCTGCGGGTGCCGAGCCGGGTGCGGCCTGGGCGCGGGTGATGCGGCGGGTGGCCTCGATGCCGTCGATACCGGAGCCGAGCTGCAGATCCATCAGGACCACATCGGGGCGCAGCGCGGCGGCCAGCGCCACCGCCTCCTCGCCGTCACCGGCCTCGCCGATGACCTCGATGCCGTGGGCGCTGCTGAGCAGGGCGAGCAGCCCGGCGCGCACGACGGCGTGGTCGTCGCAGAGCAGGACGCGTACGGGGGTGTGCTCGGGTGCGCCGGCGGATGGGGTCATGGGGCGTTCTCCAGGGGGACGGCGGCGGACAGGACGGTGCCCTCGCCCGGTGCGGATTCAATGGTGAGGGTGCCGCCGAGCTGCCGCATCCGGGCGTACATGGCGGGCAGGCCGTGCCCCCGTTCACGCCCGGAGGCGGCGGGGGAGACGGGGGTGTACGGGGCCGGCGGCGGGGTGAAGCCACGGCCGTCGTCGGCGATGTCGAGGACGATCTGGTCGCCGAGGTAGCTGAGGGTCAGGGTGACGGTGGTCGCGGCGGCGTGCTCACGGACGTTCGCCAGGGCGCCCTGGGCGATGCGCAGCAGCGCCGACTGCACCCGGTCGGGCAGCGGAGCGGGCGTGCCGTCCTGGTGGAACCGTACGGCCGGTCCACGGGTGGCCGGCCCACCGCCCACCCCCGACCGGCCCACTCCCGACTCGCCGCCCAACCCGGACTCGTCCGTCCGCGCGGCGAGTTCGCGCAGCGCCTGGGACAGCGAGGCGCCGTCGGCCAGGTCGGCGGGGGCGAGGTCGTGCACGAAGCGGCGGGCCTCGGCGAGGTTGCGGGCGGTGATCTCGGTGGCCGTACGGACATGGCCGCGGGCGGTGGCGGCGTCGAAGTCCCAGACGCGGTCGGCGGCCTGCAGCAGCATCTGCTGGCTGGACAGCCCCTGGGCGAGGGTGTCGTGGATCTCCATCGACAGCCGCTGCCGTTCGGCGAGGGTGCCTTCGCGCCGCTCCGTGGCGGCCAGTTCGCGCCGGGTGCGCAGCAGATCGTCGATCAGCGCCCGCTGGCGTTCGGCCTGCCGCTCCATATGGATGAACACGGCGGTGGCGAGTGCGGCGACGGCCGGCGGGGCCAGCAGCAGATTCGGGTCGAAGCCGGTGGACAGCCGCAGTTGGGCGGCGACGACGAACGCGGTGAGCAGGCCCACCAGCAGCGACGCCGCACCGGCGGGCAGGGTCTGCAGGCCGGTGTAGAACAGCGGCACCGCGCACCAGGCGAAGCTCGGCGCGAGCAGGACCAGGACGACCCAGGTGGCCACCACCGCGCCCAGCCACAGCAGCCGGCGGGCGTTCGGCCGCCGCTCGGCGTGCGTACGGAAGCCGAGCGCCGGGCCGAGGACGTACAGCAGGGCGAGGGCGAGGCTGAGGGCGATGATCCAGGGGGTGCGGGGCTCACCGGGGTGCCGGGTCAGGAAGCGGGCGAGCGAGGCGCCCAGCAGCAGGAAGAACGCGATATGCATGACCGGGCCCAGCCAGCGGGCGTCCGGATGGGGCTCTCGCGGCGGGTCCGCTGCCGGGGGCTGCGGGGTGCTGTGCACGTGGATCTCCTCGTCGGGGCCGTGGCGACCTCGTGGCCGTGACGACCTAGTGGCCGTGACGACCTCGGGGCCCTGGTGACCTCGTGGCCGTTGTGACCTCGTGGTCACGACGACCTCGTGGTCATGGCGACTCTGTCGTCGTGGCGACCTGGTCGTCGTGGTGACCCCGTAGTCCTAAGTCCTAGCCCGCGCGGCGAGCGTCCCGCATCAACCGATCGGCCGACACCCGTATCCCCCATCATGCACGGCGATCCCGGCCGGACCACCGATTCGCGCGCCCCCGCGTCCCCTCGACGATGAGGACATGACTGACAACGCCACCACCCAGACGACCGACTCCCCGGCCGCCGCCAAGACCCCGGCCGCCAAGAAGCTGTCCCCGCGCGCCCGTATCGCCGCCGGTGCCGTCGCGCTCGCCCTGCTCGGCGCGGGCACCTTCGGCGCCGTCTCCGCGACCGCCGCCCCCGCGCAGGCCACCACCGCCGCGGCCGCCGCCACCGTCGACGAGAGCCTCACCCGCACCAGCACCCACCTCACGCTCGGCGCCGCCACCCGGGCCGCCCGGGCCGCCGTGGACGCCGCGAAGAAGGGCGGCCATGCGGTCTCGGTCGCCGTCGTGGACCGCAACGGCAACACGCTCGTCCAGCTGCGGGGCGACGGCGCCGGGCCGCAGTCGTACGAGTCGGCCGGGCGCAAGGCGTTCACCGCGGTCTCCTGGAACGCCCCGACCTCGGAGCTGGTCAAGCGGCTCGACCAGGCACCCACGCTCAAGGACATCCCCGGCACGCTCTTCCTCGCGGGCGGCACGCCGGTACAGGCCGAGGGGGCCCCGATCGCGGGCATCGGCGTCGCGGGCGCCCCGAGCGGTGCCCTCGACGAGCAGTACGCCACGGCCGGCGCCGAGGCGCTCGGCAAGTAGCGGTGGCCATGCGGCAGCCACCCGGCAGGCGCCCCGTAGGGCGGGGTCGAACGCTTCCCGTAGGGGATGCGAGCGCCCCCTGCGGGGCCACAACGGGCCCGGGCCGGGGAGGTATTCCCGACGGGCCGGACGGGCTCCGGCCCTACGGCATGCCCGCCCCTACGGCACCGTCAGCACCCGCGGTCCCTCGTCCGTCACCGCCACCGTGTGTTCGAAGTGGGCGGCGCGGCCGCCGTCCATGGTGCGCAGCGTCCAGCCGTCGGCGTCCGCGCGGTAGTCGTCCCTGCCGCCGGACAGGAACATCGGCTCGATGGCGATGACCAGGCCGTGGCGCAGGACGGGGCCCCGGCCGGGGCGGCCGTCGTTGGGGACCGGCGGGTCCTCGTGCATCCGGCGGCCGATGCCGTGGCCGCCGAAGTCCTCGGGGATGCCGTAGCCGGCGGCGCGCCCGATGCTGCCGATCGCATGGGAGACATCGCCCATGCGGGCGCCGACCACGGCCGCCGCGATGCCCGCCGCCAGTGCCCGCTCGGTGGTGTCCATCAGCCGCCGGTCCTCGGGGCGCGCGGTGCCGACCGTGAAGCTGAGGGCCGCGTCGCCCGCCCAGCCGTCCACGACGGCGCCGCAGTCGATGCTCACCAGGTCGCCGTCGCGCAGCCGGGTCGCGTTCGGGATGCCGTGCACGATCGCGTCGTTGACGGAGGCGCAGATCACGGCCGGGAACGGGGTGGGGGCGAAGGACGGGCGGTAGCCGAGGAACGGCGAGGTGGCGCCGGCCTCGTGCAGGACCGTACGGGCGACCTCGTCCAGCTCCAGCAGCCGCACCCCCGGGGCGGCGGCCGCGCGCACCGCGGCCAGCGCGTCGGCGACCACCCGGCCGGTCACCCGCATCGCGTCGAGTGCCGCATCCGTCTTGATCTCCACCATCTGTACGACCTCCCCAGCGCCCGCCACCCAGGCAAGCGTTATTTCTTTACCGGTATTTCTATACCGGTATTAGTATCACGGGCATGGTGCGAACTCCACTGACCCCCTGGGAACGTGAACGCGGTGAACGGCTCGGCGCGCTGCTGCGTACGGCGCGCGGCGGGCGCAGCATGGTCGAGGTCGCGGCGGCGGCGGGGCTGTCCGCCGAGACGCTGCGGAAGATCGAGACCGGCCGGGCGCCCACACCGGCGTTCTTCACCGTCGCCGCGCTGGCCGGCACGCTCGGACTGTCGCTGGACGAGGTGGCGGCGCTGGCCACGCCGACCGACG
The DNA here is from genome assembly GCF_042749045.1 of Streptomyces sp. NPDC059008. Taxonomy (NCBI): domain Bacteria; kingdom Bacillati; phylum Actinomycetota; class Actinomycetes; order Kitasatosporales; family Streptomycetaceae; genus Streptomyces; species Streptomyces sp. NPDC059008. Next base: position 190,260 of record NZ_JBHYJC010000002.1, read on the forward strand.
CGGCCCCCGAGGACGCGGTCGCCTGATCCGCGCCGGCCCCCGCGGGCGCCCCCGGGGCCGGCCGGCGCCCACGCACGAAGGGCCGGCCCCCCGAAGGGGACCGGCCCTGTAAGCCTCGTGCGCCTACGCGCCCGTGACGCTCACGCGTCGTGGGTGCTCGCCCGGCTGCCTCAGACGTTCACGCCGAAGTCCTGCGCGATGCCGACGAGGCCCGACGCGTAACCCTGGCCCACGGCGCGGAACTTCCACTCCGCGCCGTTGCGGTACAGCTCACCGAAGACCATGGCGGTCTCGGTGGCCGCGTCCTCGCTGAGGTCGTAGCGGGCGATCTCGGCGCCGCCGGCCTGGTTGATGATGCGGATGAAGGCGTTCCGCACCTGGCCGAAGTTCTGGCTGCGGTTCTCGGCGTCGTAGATCGAGACCGGGAAGACGATCTTGTCGATGTCGGCCGGCAGACCCGCCAGGTTGACGTTGATCTGCTCGTCGTCGCCCTCGCCCTGGCCGGTGACGTTGTCGCCCGTGTGGACGATCGACTGGTCCGGCGTGGCCTTGTTGTTGAAGAAGACGAAGTGCTGGTCCGAGTAGACCTTGCCGCTCGGGTTGACCGCGATCGCGCTGGCGTCGAGGTCGAAGTCCGTGCCGGTGGTGGTGCGGACGTCCCAGCCGAGGCCGACCGTGACGGCGGTCAGGCCCGGTGCCTCCTTGGTGAGGGAGACGTTGCCGCCCTTGGACAGGCTTACAGCCATGGGGATGTCCCTTTCCTTGTCAACGCGTCGATTCGTCGGGCTCCGTACTGCGCACGAAGCTACCGTCACTCACCACAACGCCGTGAGGGGACCACGAGGTTCCAGCTGTCTTTACTCTCTTTGCCGAATCCTGATGCCGAAGGCCCCCGCGGGCGCCCAGTAAAGAGGGTGACGGGAGCCCTTGGCCCGGGGGATCATAGGACGCATGTCCGGGCCCTATGTCATCCGCGGTTCGGTCGTCCTTCCAGAGGCCGAGCTCGTATGGCGTTTCTCGCGGTCCTCGGGTCCGGGCGGCCAGCACGTCAACACCAGCGACAGCCAGGTCGAGCTGCGCTTCGACCTCGTCAAGACGCAGGCGCTGCCGCCGGTGTGGAAGGAGCGTGCCCTGGAGCGGCTGGCCGGCCGGCTGATCGACGGCGTGCTGTCCGTACGCGCCTCCGAGCACCGCTCCCAATGGCGCAACCGCGAGACCGCGGCCGTCCGGCTCGCCGCGCTGCTGGCACAGGCCACCGCGCCGCCGCCCGCACCGCGCCGCAAGTCGCGGATCCCACGGGGCATCAACGAGCGCCGGCTGCGGGAGAAGAAGCAGCGCGGCGAGACCAAGCGCGGCCGCTCGGGCCGCGACTGGGGCTGAGCCGCCGGCACCGCCGCCCCGCTCACCCCAAGTGCCGGTACTTCCCCCGGAAGTACGTCAGCGGCCCGTCGTCCTCATTGGGGACCGACGTCGCCAGCACCCGCCCGATGACCAGCGTGTGATCGCCGGCCACCACCCGCTGCTCGGTACGGCACTCCAGCGTCGCCAGGGCACCCCCGATGAGCGGGGCGCCGGACGCTTCGCCCCTTACATGCGCGATGTCCTCGAAGAGCAGTCTGTCGCTGATGCGGCCCTTCATCGCGAATCGTCCGGCAATCTGCCGCTGGTGCCCGGACAGTACCGACACCGCCCACAGCGGCTGCGCCGCCAGCAGGTCGTCCATCCGTGAGTCGTTGCGAACGCTCACCATCACCAGGGGCGGGTCGAGGGAGACGGACAGGAACGCCGTCGCGGTCATGCCGACGTCCTCGCCGCGCGGCCCGTCGTCCGGGTCGTGGGCGGTGATCAGCACCACGCCGGCGGCGAGGCGGGACAGGGCGGCACGGAACTCGTCGTCACTCACCCCAACAGAATGCGGGATCGGTGCGCCGCCCGGCACGGATGTCAGGGCGACGGCGGGTGTGGCTGGGGCCGCGGGCCCGGCGGACGCCGCGTCGGCGGGGGTTTTCGTGAACACGCCACGAACGCTAACGTCCCCCCGCGCCGGGTCGCATCGGGCCCGGGGACCACATGCGACCTAGGTCCGACGACCCAGTCGCCCGGGGTGGAAGCGCCCGGAAGCCCGCGAACCTCAGAATTTGCGTTCAGAAAGTGTAGAAATAGTGAACGCGGACTCGAATAATGGGGGCGCCGAAGATCGCCAAAGCCTGCTCACAGTCTGTGACTTGAGTCACAGCAGGCGCTAATTGTTGACCCTGTGTACCGAGTGAACAGCTCACTGTGATTCAGTGAGCGTGGAAATCGGACGACGAAGAATCGTGGAGTTTGCTGTCGAGGTCTCAGGGAGAGCGAGCGATGGAGACCGAGTCGGAGCCATACGTCCGTCTTGCGACCCTGCGGCAGCTGCACCAAGTGGTCGCCGAGCTGAACACCGCACGCAGCCTTGCGGACACCTTGCAGACCGTCGCCGACGGCGCGCTCGCCGGCCTCGGCTACGAGCTGTCCGCGGTCAACCTCGTCCGCCCCGACGGTGACCTCGTCGTCGCCGCCGTCGCCGGCAGCGCGGGCGCCGAAGCCCTGATGGCCGGGCGGGTCGGCTCCCGGGCCTCCTGGGACCGCCGGCTGTCCATGGGCGAACGATGGGGCGACCTGTGCTTCATCCCGTACACCGAAGGCTGGGTCCTCGACGACGACGACGTCCCCCAGTGGCACACCGCCGGCCCCGCACCCCGCTTCCCCGACGAGTGGCACCCCATGGACCGCCTCTTCGCGCCCATGTACACCGCCGGCAACGGCGGCGGCGAGCTGCTCGGAGTGATCTCCGTCGACCGTCCGCGCAACGGCCGCCGCCCCGGCCCCTGGGGCCAGGAAGCCCTCCAGATGTACGCGTTCCAGTCCGCCATCGCGATCAGCAACGCCCGACTGCGGGCGAACATGCAGCGCGCCCTGGTCCGGCTGGAGCGCGAGCAGCAGGCCCTGCGCGCCAGCGAGGAAAGCTTCCGGCAGGCCTTCGAGTACGCACCCAGCGGAATGGCCGTCGCCGAAATGGGCGGCGACCAGCACGGACGGCTGCTGCGCACCAACGACGCCCTGTGCCGGCTCCTCGGCCGCACCGCCTCCGGCCTGCGCCGCTACTCCTTCTCCGACCTGGTCCACCCCGAGGACATCGGCACCCTGCTGCGCACCTCCGCCGAAGGCGGCCGCGCCGAGCTGCGCCTCGCCCGCCGCGACGGCACCTACGTCTGGGTCTCCCTGCGCAACTCCGTCGTCGCCGACACCGCCGACGGCCCCCGCTACCTGCTCACCCACGTCGAGGACATCGAGGAACGCAAACGCCACGAGCTGCAGCTCGCCCACCGCGCCAGCCACGACTCCCTGACCGGACTGCCCAACAGCGCCGAACTGCGCGCCCGGCTCGGCGCCCGACTGTGCTCGCGCCCACCGGGCTCGATGGCCGACGCCTACGCCTCCGCCGGCGGCGCCCACCCCAGCGACCAGCCCTTCGACGGCATCGACGGCTTCGAAGGCAAGGCCCCCGTCCCCCTCGACCACCACGTCCACCTCATCGCCCCCGCCGAGGGACCGGCCGACGACGGCTCCAAGGGCCTCGCCGTCCTCTTCTGCGACCTCGACGGCTTCAAGTCGATCAACGACCGCTTCGGACACAACACCGGCGACGCCGTACTGATCGAGGTCGCCCGCCGGCTGACCAGCGGCGTCCGCGACGGCGACACCGTCGCCCGGCTCGGCGGCGACGAGTTCGTGGTGCTCGCCGACGGCCTGGGCACCGCCGACGCCGCCGACCTCGCCGTCCGCCTGCGCAACGCCATCATCCCGCCCATCCGCGTCGAGGGCCGCGCCGTCCGCGTCGGCGCCAGCTTCGGCATCGGCTGGGCCAGCTGCGGGATGACGGCCGAAGAAGTACTGGAGTCCGCCGACCAGCGGATGTACGTCGAAAAACGCTCCCGCTCCAAGGCCAACCGGCGAGCCGCCGGCTGACCCGGCCCGCGCCACGGACACACCGCATGCCGCGCATCTCACACCAGCCCCCCGCCGACCACCGCACCAGCAGTTCACCGATCCGCTTACCGATCCGTTCACCGATCTGTAGCGATCTTGTGGCCCTCCGGAGCCGGTGTGGCCCGGCCATCACGGGGTAGGCTGCGCCGATGCGGCGCGGCGCCGCCGGGGGCCCCGAAGACACAGCGCGCAGAGACCTCTGCGCACGCGTCCACACGCGTACACGACGCGCACAGATCGCTTGGGAGTGACACGGAATGACGGCCGGCAACAACGGCGCGGACACGCCGGAGAACGACGACCCGTTCGCCTACCTCTACCGCTCGGAAGGCGGCCAGGACGGCGCACCGGGCTCGGCGGGCGACGGCGCGGCCACCCGGCAGCCGGGAGTCCCGCGCACCTCCTACAACCAGGTGCGCGCCGTGGGCCAGCGCCAGTACGGCCAGCAGGCCCAGCAGCAGGTCACCTACGGCCAGCAGAACGCCAGCTACGCCGCCCCCGAAACCCTCCCCGGCGGCGAACGCACCCGCACCACCCCGGCCCCGGGCCACGGCGGCGGCCACGAACCACGCCGCCGCAACGGCCTGCTGATCGGCGCCGTCGCCGTGGTCGCGGTGGTCTGCATAGGCATCGGCGTCGCCATGCTCACCAACAACGCCGGCGACAAGAAGTCCGACAACGCCGGCAAGCCGGGCCCCACAGCCGGCGACACCGTCAAGCCCGACAAGCCCACCAGCAAGCCCAAGCCCGGCGAACTCCCCAAGGAGGAGGCGGCCAGCCTGCGGCTCGACGGCGGTGCGACAACCGCCAAGGACATCGAGGGCGCCCGCTCGGCGAGCGGCTCGTACGTCGGCGGGTTCAACCAGGTCGGGGCGAAGGTCAAGTGGACCGTGGACCTGCCGGACAACGGCGATTTTCGGCTGTACGTGCGCTACAGCATCCCCGGAGAGGACGCCAACGCCACGCTCTCGGTCAACGGCAAGCCGAACAGCCAGCCGCTCGGCCTGAAGAACTTCATTCACTCCCCGCAGGGCGACTGGAAGAAGGGCTGGCAGTCCACCTGGGCCCCGATCACCCTGAACAAGGGCACCAACACCGTCGAGATCGCGTGCGGACAGGGCAACCAGTGCAACGCCATCCTGGATCAGGTGTGGCTGGCGAACGCCAACTAGTAGCCGGATACCCGCCCTTCCGCACCTTGGCCGAACAAGTCCCTTGTCCTGCGCACCGCGTTGCCCATGACTCCTTGATCAAGTGGAATAGGGCGGCGTCAACCCACTTGACCTGAGGAGACGACGCATGAAGATGCGCTCCATAGCCCTGACCGGCGCTGCATTACTGGCTACGCTGCCGCTCACCGCAGGAACAGCCGACGCCGCCCCCAGGTGCTCGACGACCTTGCTCTGCGGCTGGACGCAGCCGAACTTCGGCGGCCGTGCGATGAACTTGATAAACCCTACGCCGGGGTGCGACGGCTTCAACGGCGATGCTCGGTCGGTGTCCAATCAGACCAGGCACCGCGTGACCTTCTACAGCGACACCGGGTGCTATGGCAGGCGCTTCGATCTGACCTTCGGCCACTACTCGGCCAAGACTCCGTGGCCGGTCAAGAGCGTCGCTGTCTGGGGATGACGCCGTCGCGGCCGGGCCCGGTCGCCGCACCCCTCACGCCACCGCCGGACGATCCGTCACCACCACCCGCCCCAGCAGCTCCTCATAGGTCGAGGCGTCGAACTCGCCCGCCGCCGGGGCCCGTACGGTGGCGGCCGACAGCGCCACCGCCCGCGTCAGACGGTCCGGCCACGGCAACTCCTCCACCAGGCCGGACAGCAGGCCGGCCACCGCCGAGTCGCCGGCGCCGGTGGGATTGCCCGCGAACCGACGCGGCGGCGCCGCCTGCCAGGCACCGTCCGCGGTGACCGCCAGCATGCCGTCCGCACCCAGCGACGCCGCCACCGCATGGGCGCCGCGGCGCCGCGCGTCACGGGCCGCCCGCAGCGGCTCGGTGCTGCCCGTCAACGCCGCCAACTCGTCGGCGTTGGGCTTGGCCAGATCGGGACGGGCCGCCAGACCCCGGCGCAGCGGCTCGCCACTGGTGTCGAGGAGGACCGGCACACCCGCGGTGCGCGCGGCACGCGTCAAACGGGCGTAGACATCCACCGGGACGCCCGGCGGGAGACTGCCGCACAACGCCACCGCCCGCGCCTCGCCCAGCAGTTCGCGATACGTCCCCAAGAACGCCTCCCACTCGGCCGGAGAGACCGTCGGGCCCGGCTCGTTGAGCTGCGTGGTGTCCCCGGTGGCCGCGTCGACGACGGCGACCGTGCGGCGGGTGGCACCGCCGACCGGGACCAGCGCGTCGGTGACCTCCGTGTCCGCCAGCAGCGCCCGCAGCGCCTCCCCCGTGCCGCCGCCCGCGAAGCCGGTGGCGACCGTACGGTGGCCGAGCGCGGCCAACACACGGGCGACGTTCAGGCCCTTGCCGCCGGGACGCTCGGACACCTCGGTGACGCGATGGGTGCTGTGCGGACGGAGCCGGGGCACGCGGTAGGTGATGTCCAGGGCGGCGTTCAGCGTGACCGTGAGGATCATGGTCCCCCCTCCGGGCAGTCATGGCCGGGCGGCCGTGAGCGGGCGACCGCACTCGGCGGTGGCATGCGGACAAGTGCGCGAGCGATCATGCCATCGCCGACGGTGGTTGGCCCAGACCCCGGGTGACCACCGTGCGGCCGCCGACCACCAGGAACAGCCGGCACCCTGCGTAGCCGCCCTGGTGCCGACGCGGAGCGTCACACCCCCCGCGGGCGCACCACCCACTCACCCCGGCGCATGACACCCACCACGTCGTACGCCGCATCGAGCACCACCAGATCGGCGTCCTTGCCGGCCTCCAGGGAACCGGCCCGCCCCCCGATGCCCAGCAACCGGGCCGGGGTCGCCGACAGCGCCTGCACCGCCTGGTCGACCGTCAGACCGTCGACGGTCACGGCCCGCCGGAACGCCCGGTCCAAGGTGAGCGTCGAACCCGCGATCGAACCGGCCGTGGGACCCTCGCTGATCCGCGCCACACCGTCCTTGACCTCGACCCGCATCGGGCCCAGCGGATACATCCCGTCGCTCATCCCCGCCGCGCCCATCGCGTCCGTGATGAACGCGACCCGCCCGTCCCCCGCGCTGCGGAAGGCCAGTTGGAGCATCGCGGGGTGCAGATGGGTGCCGTCGTTGATGAGCTCGACGGTGATCCGCTCGTCCTCCAGGAGCGCGGCGACCGGACCCGGCGCCCGGTGGCCGAGCGGCGGCATCGCGTTGAAGAGGTGGGTGGCGACGGTAGCGCCCGCGTCGACGGCCTGCCGGGTGGCGTCGTAGGAGGAGTCGGTGTGGCCGATCGCGGCGATCACTCCCGCGTCGGCGAGCAGCCGCACCGACGCCAGGCCACCGGGCAGCTCGGGCGCGACGGTCATCATCACCGCGGTGCCGCGCGCGGCGTCGACAAGCCGGCGGACATCGGCCGGATCCGGATCGCGCAGCAGGCCCGGCTGGTGCGCGCCGCAGCGGTGCGGCGAGATGAACGGGCCCTCGAAGTGGATACCGGCCAACTCGCCCTGCTGGACCAGCTCGGCGAGCACCCCGGCCTGCCGGGCGAGTTCACCCAGCTCACCGGTGACGGTGGAGGCCAGCATCGAGGTCGTGCCGTGCCGGCGGTGCGTCTCGATCACCGTCATGCACTCCTCGGGATCGGCCGACGAGAAGGAGCCGCCGCCTCCGCCATGGACGTGCATATCGACGAACCCGGGGACGACGAGATGCCCCGAAAGGTCCACGACGACCCCGGCCGCGCCCGCGTCCGCCTCGGCGTCCCGGTCGCTGCCGCGGCTGTGGACACCGGTGATCCGGCCGCCCTCGACGGTGATCCGGCCGCTGTCGACCACACCGGACGGCCGGGCGATCCGGGCGCCGGCCAGGGTGGTGCGGGACGGGCCCGGGGCCGGCCGCGCGGACTGTTGCTGTGCCATCAGGCGGTTACCTCCGTGGAGAGAAGATCCCAGGCGAGGAGCCCCGCGCCCAGGCACCCGGCGGCGTCCCCCAGGGCCGCCGGAACGATCGAGGGAAGACGCTGGAACGTAACGCGCCGGCGGACCGCTTCCCGCAGAGGGACGAACAGCGTGTCGCCCGCCTCGGCGAGCCCGCCCCCGATGATCACCGTCCGCGGGTCGAGCAGGGTGAGCCCGGTCACCAGGCCGTCGGCCAGCGCGTCCACCGCGTCCTGCCACACGGCGCGGGCGCGGGCGTCACCGGCCTGAACGGCCTTCGCCGCGTCCGCCGCACTGGCCCGCGGATCACCGCAGACCGCCGCCCAGTCCCGGCCCACCGCGGCCGCCGAGGCCAGCGTCTCCAGGCAGCCGCGCTGCCCGCAGCCGCAGACCCGCCCCCCGGGCCGTACGACGATGTGGCCGATCTCGCCCGCGCTGCCGTGCGCACCGGCCTCGATCCGCCCGTCGATGCCGATGGCGCCCGCGATACCGGTGCCCAGCGGGACGAACAGGAAGCGGTCGGCGCCCCGACCGGCGCCGATCCGGCCCTCGGCCAGCCCGCCGGTGCGCACATCGTGGCCCAGAGCCACCGGCACCTCGCCGAGCCGCTCGGACAGCAGCGCCCGCAGCGGTACGTCCCGCCAGCCGAGGTTCGCGGCGTAGACGGCGGTGCCGGACTGCTCGTCGACGATGCCGGGGACGGCGACGCCGGCGGCCGCGGCGGTGGTGCCGAAGCGCGCCGTGCCGATGTCGCGCAGCTCGGCGGCGAAACCGAGGATGGCCTCGACGACCGCGTCGGGGCCGTGCTCGCGGCCGGTGGGGCGCCGCGCCTCGTACAGCAGGGCGGGCGGCGACCCCTTCGACGGTGCGGTGTCCACCCCCACGAGGGCGGCCTTCATCCCGGTGCCGCCCACATCAAGGGCGATGACGTGTCTCACGGGAACAGTTTCGCGCGATCCGCCCTGAAAGGTCTAGTCCACTCACCGGGGGATCGCGAAGGGAACCGCAGGGGTCCGGCAGGTGAAAAGTCTGTGGGAACCCGATACCGGAGCCGGACCACCGGTGGTGTAGACCTTGAGGGGAACGCGGGAGAATTTCGCTGTTCACGCCGGTCGAGGGCGATCCCCAGACGGCGTTGCCACACCCGGCAAGCACTCCATTTCGGGCACGGACAAGGGCGGTAACAGCGGTGCAGCGGCGGTACTTGAGCTTGGCGGCGGCGACGGTCGCCACCACCATGGCGCTGACACTCACCGGCTGCGGCAGCGGCTCGGGCGACGACGACGTCACCCTCAAGCTGATCGCGGCGGACTACGGCGACAGCGCGGACAACAGCTCCCAGCACTACTGGGACGAGCTCACCCGCGCCTTCGAGAAGAAGAACCCCGGCATCAAGGTCGACGTCGAGGTCTACAGCTGGACCGACGTCGACAAGAAGGTCGAGGACCTGGTCAAGGACGGCCACGCGCCGGACCTCGCCCAGATCGGCGCGTACGCCGACTACGCCGCCGCCGACAAGCTCTACCGCGCCGACCAGCTGCTCTCCGTCTCCACCGAGGCCGACTTCACCCCCTCCCTCGCGGAGGCCGGCGAATACCGGCGCATCCAGTACGGCCTGCCCTTCGGCGCCAGCACCCGGCGGCTCTTCTACAACAAGAAGCTGTTCGCCAAGGCCGGTATCGCCAACCCGCCGCAGTCCTGGAGCGACATAGCCCGCGACGCCCAGCTGCTGAAGGCGCGCGGCGTGAAGATGCCCTACGCGCTGCCGCTCGGCCCCGAGGAGACCCAGGCCGAGACGCTGATGTGGATGCTCAGCGGGGGCGGCGGCTACACCGACAACATCGGCAAGTACCGCATCGATTCGCCGGAGAACATCAAGACCTTCAACTGGCTGAAGGACGACCTCGTCGGCAAGGGCCTGACCGGCACCGACCCCGCCCAGCTCAACCGCGAGGACGCCTTCCAGGGCTTCGCCGACGGCCAGGTCGGCATGCTCAACGGCCACCCCACCCTGATGAAGCAGGCCGAGGCCAAGGGCATCGACTACGGCACCGTCGACCTGCCCGGCGTCGAGGGCAAGGCCAAGGCCACCATGGGCGTCGCCGACTGGATGATGGCCTTCAAGCAGAACGGCCACCGCGCGGAAGCCGGCAAGTTCCTCGACTTCGTCTACAGCGACCGCAACGTCGTGAAGTTCTCCGGCGAGTACGGCCTGCTGCCGGTCACCACCTCCGCCTCCCAGGCGATGCTCGCCGACGACAAGTACGCCAAGCTGCACAGCTTCCTCAAGCAGCTGGCCGCCGCCGAGTTCTACCCCGCGGACAAGACCTCCTGGCCGCTGGTCTCCAAGACCGTCAAGGCGAAGATGGGCGCCGCCGTCGGCCCGAAGGGCAACCCCGCCGGCGTCCTCACCGACATCCAGAACGCCGCAGAGGCCGCGGACAGCGCGGCGGGCTAACGGCCCGGCCCGGCCCGGCGCGGACGCGGGTCCGCGCCGAGCCGGCGGGGGTGTTTGTGGGCGGGCGGCCGTGAGGGGGCGGCCGTTCGTTGGTGGCGGGGCGGTCGTGGGCGGGCGGTCATTCCGGGCGTGCGTTGGTGGGTGGGTGGTCGTTCGTGAGCGGTCGTTCGTGGGTGGGCACCGCACGTGGCTCGTGGGCGGGCCGTGTGCGGTGCCCCTTCAGAGAAACCGACCGAGACGCATGCGACCCCGGGCCCCCCGGGCAGACACAAGTCATGGAACCCCGAGGCGCGCCCATCCAGAGAGCGCTGAGGCGCTCCTCGGCACAGGGCGCCGAGGTGCTTCTAGGCGTAGAGGCCCGAGGTGCACCGCGGTTACACTCCGAGGGAACTGATTACTCTCCGTAATCGTTGCCGTAATAAGTGGAGGCCATCGAGGCAGCAGACAAGCGTCGCAAAGGCCGGAAGCAGGAGGCAGGGGGCCCTGTCCGACCATGCGCTTATCGTGGAAACGTGACGACGAGCGGTGCGGGGGACAGCGGTGCGACCAGCGCTGCGGAGGCCAGCGGCACGACCAGCGGTGCGGAGGACAGCGGTACGGAGGCCATGGGCGGGGCGAGCGGAGCAGACGGCACGGACGCCGGCGGCACGGACGCCGGTGGCACGGCGGGCGCTTCGGACTCCGCGGGCGCGGTGGACTCCACCGGCTCGGACGCCAGCGGCGCGGCGGGCGCAACGGACTGTGCGGACGCCACGGACCGTGCTGATTCCGCAGACCGTGCTGATTCCGCGGACCGTGTGGGTGCCGAAGGTCGTGCGGCCGCCGGGCAAGCTGCGGGGGACGAAGGCGCATCGGGGCTCTCCGCCCGGGACGAGGCCGTGCTCGCCGTGGAGCGCCGCTCCTGGCCGGGCCCCGGGCCCAAGGAACGAGCCATCCGTGAGCGGCTCGGAATGTCCCCGACCCGCTACTACCAACTCCTCAACGCCCTGCTGGACGACCCCCGCGCGCTGGCCCACGACCCCGTCACCGTCAACCGCCTGCGCCGCGTACGCGAAGCCCGCCGCGCCCGCCGCTGACGACGCGGGGCGCGGCCGGGCGATGCGGGGCGTTGGCCGGGTGGCGCGGGGCACGGCCAGGGAGAGCGAGCGCGGTCACTCGGGCGGCGGCGGTGCGGTTCGGCGGCAGGCCGGTTCGAACGGCAGGGGCGGTACCGACGGCAGGCCGGTTCGACGGCAGGCTGGTACGACGGCAGGGTGGTTCGGTGCCGCCCGCTTCGGCGCCGCCCCGTTCGACGTCCGCCCGGTTCGACGCCCGCCCGGCCCCAACCCGTCGGTGTGATGCGCCCGTACACCCGCCGTGCGCCGGTCCCACGCCGGTAGGGTCGGCGCATGGGCAGCTCCCCGAACGCCGCGCCGCACTCCCAGCCGACACCCGAACCCGAGCGTGCGCCCGGCTCCGTGCCGACACCGCACACGCCTGCCGGCCGCGACGGCCTCGCCGCGCTGCTGGCCCACCCCGAACGCGCCGTCATCGCCCTGGACTTCGACGGCACCCTCGCCGACATCGTCCCCGACCCGGAGAAGGCTCGCGCCCATCACGGCGCCGTCGCCGCCCTCGGCCGCCTCGTGCCCCGGCTGCGCGCGGCCGCCGTGATCACCGGCCGCCCGGCCGCGGTCGCTGTCCGCCTCGGCGGCTTCGACTCCGTCCCCGGCCTGGACCACCTCACCGTCCTGGGCCACTACGGCGTCGAGCGCTGGGAGGCGGCCACCGGCACCGTCCACGCTCCCGCCCCGCCCCCCGGTGTCGCCGCCATACAGGCCGAACTCCCCGGCGTACTGGACGCTTCCGGCGTCTGGCACGGCACCTGGGTCGAGACCGCCATCGAGCGCAAGGGCGGGCAGGCCATCGCCGTCCACACCCGCCGCGCCGACGACCCCCAGGGCGCCTTCGACCGGCTGCGGGCCCCGCTCGCCGCGCTCGCCGAACGCCACGGTCTGATCGTCGAACCGGGCCGCCTCGTCCTGGAGCTGCGCCCCCCGGGCATGGACAAGGGTGTCGCCCTCGCCGAATGGGTCCGCGAAACCGGTGCGTCGACCGTCCTCTACGCCGGCGACGACCTCGGCGACCTCGCGGCCTTCGCCGCCGTCGACAAGCTCCGCTCCGACGGACTGGCGGGCGTCCTCGTCTGCAGCGGTAGCGCCGAGGTGACCGAACTCGCCGACCGCGCCGATCTGGTGGTCGACGGACCCGCCGGGGTGGTGGAACTGCTCGGGGCCCTCGCGGACCGCCTCGCAGTGATCTGAGCGTTCGGCCTGAGCGTTCGGTCCACCTGAACCCCTGGCGGCACCGGTGACAGCACGACGCCCTCGGCCACGATGCCGCCCCGTCTACGATGCCGCCCCGTCTACGACGACGCCCCGTCTACGCTCCCCGTCTACGAAGCCCCCGCCGTCGTCCGCCCGTAGTGTGCGGCGATCTCGTCGCTGGTGGTCGGCCACACTCCGGGGTGGTTGACGATGTGGGCGAGGGCCTGGTCCAGGTACTTGTGGCGGAACGCCTGGCCGATGACGAACGGGTGCAGGGCCAGTGACATCACCCGGCCGCTGTCCGCCGCGTCCTCGTGGAGCTGGTCGAGCTGGTCCTTGACGATCTGCACGAAGTCCGGCCCCGTCAGGCCCTTGCTGACGAACAGGCCGATGTCGTTGAGCTCGACGGAGTACGGGACGCTCAGCATCCCCGGCACGTTCAGCCGGTACGGCTGGTCGTCGTTGGTCCAGTCCAGTACGTAGTCCAGCCCGAGCTCGGCGAGCAGTTCCGGTGTCCGGAAGGTCTCGGTGAGCGCCGGTCCCATCCAGCCGCGCGGCCGCCGGCCGGTGGTCCTCTCGATGCTGGCGATCACCTCCGTCAGGTAGGCGCGTTCCTCGTCGGGTGTCATGTCGGCCTGGAAGGTGGAGTTGTTCTTGCCGTGGGCGAGCCATACCCAGTCGCGGGTCCGCCCCGCTTCGATGATCTGCGGATAGCGTTCACCGGCATCGGAGTTGAGCAGCACGCTGGCGCGTACCCGATGGCGGTCGAGGCTTTCGAGGAGCCGCCAGAAGCCGACGCGGGGCCCGTAGTCGCGCCAGCCGTAGTTCAGCGGGTCCGGGGTCAGCTCCGCGGTGCCGGGGAAGGTGCTCGTCGACGGGCGGTCGATCCGGTAGTGCTCGATGTTCAGGCCCACGTAGAAGGCGACCCGGGCGCCGCCCGGCCACCGGATCGGAGCCCGGTCGACGATCGGGCTGTAGTCGTACAGCCGGTTTTCCACGGGCCGGTTTTCCACGGGCCGGTTCTCCATGGGCCCGTCGTCCACCGGCCGGTTCTCCGCGGGCCGGTCGTCCATGGCCTGGTCGTCGTCCAGGAGCTGGTGGTTCGGCGTCTGGTTCATCGTTCTCGCCTCGTGTCGGGTGCGTACTGGTGCGGTGCTTCCTGGTACGCAGCCTCGAACGTTCACATTGATGTGAGCCTCAAAGGGGAGGAGGGTGACGCCGGTCACGGTCCCGGAGGGTGGCTCGGCGGGCGGCCCGGCGCCCGGCGGGAGAGACCGTCGGCGGCGTCACGCCCGGCCAGGGCCGCCCCCGGCGCCCGCCCAGGGCCACCCCCGGCGCCCGCCCAGGGCCACCCCCGGCGCCCCCGGCGCCCACCCAACACCCGCCCCCAGCCCCCGGCTCAGCCCACCAGCGCGCGCAGCTGCTTGAGGAACCACTGCGCCGGCGGCAGGGCGGTGGCCGCCGCCGCCAGCCGTGCCGTCCGCTCGCCGCGTTCCCCGGCATCCATCGACAGCGCCTCGTGCAGCGCCCGCGCCGTAGCGCTGACGTCGTACGGATTGACGGTCAGGGCGTGGCCGCCCAGCTCCTCGTGCGCCCCGGCCTCCCGTGACAGCACCAGTGCGCAGCCCTGCTCCGACACCACGGGGATCTCCTTGGCGACGAGGTTCATCCCGTCCCGGATCGGGTTCACCAGCGCCACGTCCGCCAGCCGGTAGGCGGCCAGCGACCGCGCGAAGTCGTCCTTCACATGCAGCACGACCGGCCGCCAAGTGGCCGTCCCGTACTCGGAGTTGATCTCCTCGGAGAGCCGGCCGACCGCCGCGGTGTACTCCCGGTAGACGGCCAGGTCCTGGCGCGAGGGGTAGGCGAAGGCGACATGCACCACCCGCTCGCGCCATGACGGCTCCTCCGCCAGCAGCTGCCGGTAGGCCAGCAGGCCGCGGACGATGTTCTTCGACAGCTCGGTGCGGTCCACCCGGACGACGGCCTTGCGCGGCGTCCCGTCGGGACCGGTGCCGATCTGCTCGCGCAGGGTGGCCAGCCGCTCCTCGACGTCCGCCCGCCGCGACCGCTCCAGCAGGAAGTCGGCGTCCGCCCCGAGCCCGTACGCGCCGATCCGGGTGCCGCCGGTGCCGCCGGTGACCTCGGCGCAGCACGCGGTGAACGCGTCCGCCCAGCGGTGGGTGAGGAAACCCAGCTGATCGGCGCCCAGCATGCCCTCCAGCAGCTGCCGCGCCACCTCGTCCGGCAGCATCCGGAAGTAGTCCGGCGGCGCCCACGGCGTGTGGGAGAAGTGCGCGATGCGCACGTCGGGCCGCAGTGCGCGCAGCATCCCCGGCACCAGCGCCAGGTGGTAGTCCTGCACCAGCACCGCCGCCCCCTCGGCGGCCTCGTCGGCGAGGGCGTGGGCGAAGGCGCGGTTGTACGTCTCGTACGCGCCCCACTGCTGCCGGAATCCGGCGTCGAAGACCGGCTCCAGCGGTGTCTGGTAGAGCATGTGGTGGACGAACCACAGCACCGAGTTCGCGATGCCGTTGTAGGCGTCGGCGTGCACCTGGGACGGGATGTCCAGCATGCGGACGCGCTGTCCACCGGTGTCCTCGGGTGCCAGGGCGCCCCCCGTCCGGCGGACGGCCTCCCGGTCCCCGTCACCGAGCGCCGCGCACACCCACACCGCGTCGGTACCGGGACCGATGGCCGACAGTCCGGACACCAGCCCGCCCCCGCCCCGCTTGGCACTCAGCGCCCCGTCCTCGCCCACGGCGTACGACACCGGCCCGCGATTGGACGCGACGAGAACCTCGGCACCTGCCCGGACCGCACTGCGCTCGGAGACCATGTCGCGACATTAACCCGCCGCAGAACCGCGCAAACGTACGGACACGGTCAGGCCGCCCGCCGCGCCGCGTACTCGGGGATTTCGGCCATGGGCGGCCGCTCCTCGGTGTCCACGTCCGTGGTGCGCGGGACGAAGCCCTCCTCGCCGCGGTCGAATTGGGTGAGCCGGGGGCGCACCAGGTGGCCGCGGGCGAGGCGCAGCTGGGCGGTGCGGTAGATGGCGGCCGCCATCCGGCCGAGGGCCTGGCCGCCCTGGTGGCGGTGCTTGCGTACGCCGACGTCCACCTGGGCGAGGGCGTCGAGGCCGACGGTGTGCAGGGCGTCGACGAGCAGACCGAGCTCGACGCCGTAGCCGACCGGGAAGGGCAGGCGCTCCAGGAGGGAGCGCCGGGCCGCGTACTCACCGCCCAGGGGCTGGACGAAGCCGGCCAGCTGCGGCCAGTGGAGGTTCAGCAGCGGGCGGGCGACCAGCTCGGTGACCCGTCCGCCCTGCTCGCCCGGGTGCCCGCCGGCCTCCAGGGGGCGGTCGTACATCGCCTTGACGAAGCGGATGTCGGGGTCGGTCAGCAGGGGGCCGACGATCCCGGAGACGAAGGTGGCGGAGAACTCCCGCAGGTCGGCGTCGACGAAGCAGATGATGTCGCCGGTGGTGACCAGGAGCGAGCGCCACAGGACCTCGCCCTTGCCGGGCAGCGCGGGCAGCCGGGGCAGGACGGTGTCGCGGTGGACGACCCGGGCGCCGGCCGCGGCCGCGACCTCGGCGGTGCGGTCGGTGGATCCGGAGTCCAGCACCACCAGCTCGTCGACCAGAGGGACCGCGTCGCACATCAGCTCGGCGCGGATCGCGGCCACGATCGCGCCGACCGTGGCCTCCTCGTCGAGCGCGGGCAGCACGACGCTGACCGTGCGGCCCGTCTGGCGCTTGGCCTCCAGCAGCTGCTCCAGCGGACGGTCCGCGGCGGACCAGGAGCGGCTGCTCAGCCAGCGCTCCACCTCTTCCAGCACGTCTACGACTCCTCGGTGGCCGCCGGTGCCGCGACCGGTATGCGATCCGTCGGGTGGGCCATTCTGTGATCCATCTCGCGGTTCGGACGACTATCTCAACTGTCAGTGCCTTCGGTTACAGTCTTGAACAACGCGGACGGCCGTCGCATGTCGGGGTCGCCGCACCACAAACGCCTGGGTTTCGACCCAGCGCCATACCGCTCATCCAGAGGGGCAGAGGGATACGGCCCGTTGAAGCCCCGGCAACCCTCCAGCCGGTCTCCGTCGCGATCATCGCGCGCGAGGCTCCCGGCTAGGGAAGGTGCCAAATCCGTCTCATGGCGAGATGCGCCATGAGGAAGATGAGGAGAAAGGGCCTCGCCTCCATGGCTGTGTACAGCACCGAAGTCACCGAAAACGCCTCCGCCGTCGCTCTGGGGCCCGCCGTCGCGCTGTCCTGCCGCGAGTGCGGCGAGCGCTTCGACCTGAGCCCGCTCTTCGCCTGCGCGACCTGTTTCGGGCCGCTCGAAGTGGCGTACGAGCTGCCGAGCGGCGACCCCGAGGCGCTGCGGAAGCAGATCGAGGCCGGTCCGGACAACATCTGGCGCTACGCTCCGCTGCTGCCCGTCCCCGTCGACGTGGCGGACAAGCCGAATCTGAACCCCGGCTGCACCAAGCTCGTCAAGGCCGACCGGCTCGCCGCCGAGCTGGGCGTCACCGGCGCGCTCTATGTCAAGGACGACTCCGGCAACCCGACGCACTCCTTCAAGGACCGGGTCGTCGCGATCGCCGTCGAGGCCGCCCGCGCCTTCGGCTTCACGACGCTGTCCTGCTCCTCCACGGGCAACCTCGCCGGCGCGGTCGGCGCCGCGGCCCGCCGCGCGGGCTTCAAGTCCTGTGTGTTCATCCCGCACGACCTGGAGGCCGGCAAGGTCGTCATGGCCGCGGTCTACGGCGGTGACCTGGTCGGCATCGAGGGCAACTACGACGACGTCAACCGCTTCTGCTCGGAGCTCATCGGCGACCCGCTGGGCGAGGGCTGGGGCTTCGTCAACGTCAACCTGCGCCCCTATTACGGCGAGGGTTCCAAGACGCTGGCGTACGAGATCTGTGAGCAGCTGGGCTGGCGGCTCCCGGACCAGATCGTCATCCCCGTCGCGTCCGGCTCGCAGCTGACGAAGATCGACAAGGGGCTCAAGGAGCTGATCGCCCTCGGCCTGGTCGAGGACCGGCCGTACCGGATCTTCGGTGCCCAGGCGGAGGGCTGCTCGCCGGTGTCGACGGCCTTCAAGGCCGGGCACGACGTCGTGCGCCCGCAGAAGCCGAACACCATCGCCAAGTCGCTGGCGATCGGCAATCCGGCCGACGGGCCGTATGTGCTCGACATCGCGCGCCGTACGGGCGGTGCGGTGGAGGACGTCAACGACGAGCAGGTCGTGGACGCGATCAAGCTGCTGGCCCGGACGGAGGGCATCTTCGCGGAGACCGCGGGCGGTGTGACCGTCGGCGTCACCAGGAAGCTGATCGAGGACGGTGTGCTCGACCCGTCCCTGACCACCGTCGTGCTCAACACGGGTGACGGCCTCAAGACGCTTGACGCCGTCGCGCCGACGTCCGGGCCCACGGCCACGATCCGCCCGAGCCTGGACGCGTTCCGCGAGGCCGGCCTGGCAGGCTGAGTCCACAGCTCTACGAATCCGCACTCCCCAACCCTGTCCGGAAGGCAGAACCATGAGCGTCAAGGTCCGCATCCCCACCATCCTCCGTACGTACACCGGTGGTGAGGCCGAGGTCACCGCCGAGGGCGCGACCCTCTCCGAGGTGATCGCCGACCTGGAGAAGAACCACCAGGGCATCGCGGCTCGTGTACTGGACGACGCGGGCAAGCTGCGTCGCTTCGTGAACGTCTACGTCAACGACGACGATGTGCGCTTCGAGCAGGGCCTGGAGACGCCGACCCCGGACGGTGCGGGCGTCTCCATCATCCCGGCGGTCGCCGGCGGCTGCTGAGGAAGCACGCGCCCGGTGACTGTTGACCGGTCACCCCCGATCGGTCGACGGGTGAGCGCTAATTTGCGCCATCTCTTCACCTACTTGACCGGAATTGCCCCGTCCGTTGAAATCGGACGGGGCAATTCCGCTTAGTGAAAGGGGATACCATTGCGGTGATCTCCGTTCCGGATAACTCCGCGCACGTGCCGAACGCATAGGAAAGCGCGGAGAGTTGTGCTCAAAGTGTGTGCGGCATTTGTCGCTTACGTGCGCTATGCCCGGCCCGACTTGCCCCGGAGAAACGGGATTTCATCGCATATTGCCGATTCTCCGGCGCCAGAATTCTCGTCCGATTGACCTGTTGCGCTGGGCATCGGTGCAGATACATTCAGCGGCGGTCGACGCGTTCCGGCGCACACCCCACGGGCCATTTCGCGGGGTGAGGTCTGACCCGGGTCCGCGGAGTGCGGTCCTGCGCAAGGGCCAGTAATAGGGGAGTTAGGCATGGCTCAGGGCACCGTCAAGTGGTTCAACGCGGAGAAGGGGTACGGCTTCATCGCGGTCGACGGTGGTGCGGATGTATTCGTCCACTACAGCGCGATCCAGATGGACGGCTACCGCACCCTTGAGGAGGGCCAGCGGGTCGAGTTCGAGATCTCGCAGGGCCAGAAGGGGCCGCAGGCGGACATGGTCAGGGTGAGCGCCTGAGGCGCGGGCCGACTGCAGCGTAGAGAAGGCCCGTACCCCGTCACGGGGTACGGGCCTTCTGCCTGCCCTCCCTGCGGCGGGACCTGAGCCCCCGTCGCCTGCGCCCGCCCCCCGTCCCGCCTGCGCCCGCTCCGTGCCGCTCGCCGCCGCGTGGCGCCCCGGCGGCACCCCGCCGGGCGGCCGGCGCCCGTCCGTCGCTCACCCCTCGCCCACCCGCCGACCCTCGCCGACCCCCTCCAGGCGGCTTGCACTCGCCCTGCCCGAGTGCTAATCATTGGCGTTAGCACTCTCCGAGTGAGAGTGACAGAACTTGGATCGGGCCGGTGAGGTCCGGACGCCGGGTGGGGCAAGGAACCACACGGCGCACGGACCGTCCGTCGCGGGCACGGGTGCCGATCCGGAGAAATCCACCCCGTCCGGGAGGACCACTTCACATGGCCAAGATCATCGCGTTCGACGAGGAGGCACGGCGCGGTCTCGAGCGCGGGATGAACCAGCTCGCCGACGCCGTCAAGGTCACCCTCGGCCCCAAGGGCCGCAACGTCGTCCTCGAGAAGAAGTGGGGCGCCCCCACGATCACCAACGATGGTGTCTCCATCGCCAAGGAGATCGAGCTCGAGGACCCGTACGAGAAGATCGGCGCCGAGCTGGTCAAGGAGGTCGCGAAGAAGACGGACGACGTCGCCGGTGACGGCACGACGACCGCGACCGTCCTGGCCCAGGCCCTGGTCCGCGAGGGCCTGCGCAACGTCGCCGCCGGCGCCAACCCGATGGCCCTCAAGCGCGGTATCGAGAAGGCCGTCGAGGCCGTCTCCGCCGCCCTGCTGGAGCAGGCCAAGGACGTGGAGACCAAGGAGCAGATCGCCTCCACCGCCTCCATCTCCGCCGCCGACACCCAGATCGGCGAGCTGATCGCCGAGGCCATGGACAAGGTCGGCAAGGAAGGCGTCATCACCGTCGAGGAGTCCCAGACCTTCGGTCTGGAGCTGGAGCTCACCGAGGGTATGCGCTTCGACAAGGGCTACATCTCGGCGTACTTCGCCACCGACATGGAGCGTATGGAGGCGTCGCTCGACGACCCGTACATCCTGATCGTCAACTCCAAGATCGGCAACGTCAAGGACCTGCTGCCGCTCCTGGAGAAGGTCATGCAGTCCGGCAAGCCGCTGCTGATCATCGCCGAGGACGTCGAGGGCGAGGCCCTGTCGACCCTGGTCGTCAACAAGATCCGTGGCACCTTCAAGTCCGTCGCCGTCAAGGCCCCGGGCTTCGGTGACCGCCGCAAGGCCATGCTCGGCGACATCGCCATCCTCACCGGTGGCACCGTCATCTCCGAGGAGGTCGGCCTCAAGCTGGAGAACGCCGGTCTCGACCTGCTCGGCCGCGCCCGCAAGGTCGTCATCACCAAGGACGAGACCACCATCGTCGACGGTGCCGGCGACAGCGACCAGGTCCAGGGCCGCGTCAACCAGATCCGCGCCGAGATCGAGAACTCGGACAGCGACTACGACCGCGAGAAGCTGCAGGAGCGCCTGGCGAAGCTCGCCGGCGGTGTTGCGGTCATCAAGGCCGGTGCCGCGACCGAGGTCGAGCTCAAGGAGCGCAAGCACCGCATCGAGGACGCCGTTCGCAACGCGAAGGCGGCCGTCGAGGAGGGCATCGTCGCCGGCGGTGGCGTCGCCCTGCTCCAGGCCTCCCAGGTCTTCGAGAAGCTGGAGCTCGACGGCGACGAGGCCACCGGTGCCGCCGCTGTGAAGCTGGCCCTGGAGGCCCCGCTGAAGCAGATCTCCGTCAACGCCGGCCTCGAGGGTGGCGTCGTCGTGGAGAAGGTGCGCAACCTGACCCCGGGTCACGGCCTGAACGCCGCGACCGGCGAGTACGTCGACCTGGTCGCCGAAGGCATCATCGACCCGGCCAAGGTCACCCGCTCCGCGCTGCAGAACGCCGCCTCCATCGCGGCGCTGTTCCTCACCACCGAGGCCGTCATCGCCGACAAGCCGGAGAAGGCCGCCGCGGCCGCTCCGGGCGGCATGCCGGGCGGTGACATGGACTTCTGATCCTCCGGATCGGAACGCTGATCCCTCCCGGATCACACGTCCGCACATACGTCGGGGCGGCACCCTCCTCCCAGGGGGTGCCGCCCCGACGGCGTTCACCGGCTCCTCACCGCGAGTCCTCGGCCGCGTCGGCGTCGGCGTCGTCCGCCGCCCTCTCGGCGTCCCGGACCTTCTTCGCCATCTCTGCCATCTCCGCCTCCTCGGTGGAGGAGTCGGAGGAGTTGGAGGAGTCGGAAGACCCCTGCGACGCCGCGGACGGCGCACCGCTTCCCGCGGAGTCCCCCGAGGACGCCCGGCCGGAGTCCTGCGAACAGCCGGTGGCCGCCAGGACCGGTACCGCCACCACCACCGCCGTCAGCTGCAGCGCGATCCGGCGGGAGGGCCGCCTCATGAGCCGCTGCCACCCTTGGCGTCGTCCTTCTTCGCGCACCAGGCCGCAACGGCCTTGAGGTCACGGAGCTCGCGGGTGAGGGTCGGCTTCAGCTCCCTGCGGTGGGTGAGCCGGTCCTGGAGGAACGTCGCCACCTCGTCGTGGTTCCTGGCGTGGGCCCTCTTCACCCGCACCTCCATCCGCGCGATCGAACCCCTGGTGTCCGCGTCGCCGTTGAGCCGGTCGAGCGCCTTGGTGATGCGCTCCTCCAGCCGGGGCACCCGCGCACACATGCCCTTGCCCTTGTTCTTGCTATTGCCCTTGGCCTTGGCCTTGCTCTTGTCCTTGCCGTCGGGCTGCGAGGCCGTCGCCGCGGGGGCCGGGCCGTCCTCCGCCGCGTTCGCCGGCCCTGCCGCGGCCAGCAGGGAACCGGCGAGAGCGAATGCGGCCAGAACTCCTGCCACGGCGCTCTTGGGACGCTGCATGGTGGTGCTCCCTTCCAGGAACGAGTGGGTCTTTGCGAGTGGTCGGACCCGGCCGCATCCGTCCCCACGTCACGGGGAGGCGGACCGACCGACCGGCCGACCGGCCGTGCCGCAGACCGTAGGGGCCTTCTTTGTGGGGATCTTGTGACTCGGTGCGGTGTGCGCCGCAGGGGTCCGGAGGGCGTTCGGCGTACACAAGGAATCCACAAGGAGCGTCCCTACGCTCCGGGGCAGTTGAGCGCCCGCGCCGCGTCGGCGGCAGCGCACGCATCGAGCCGTCGAACCCCGGGAGACACAGTGGACCGCGGTGGTTTCCTCATGCCGGACGAGCCCTCCCGTACGGGCTCCGCCACCCTCACCGCCCTCGGGCCCCGTGCCCTGCGGTTGCCCCTGAGCGGCTGGCGGCTGCGCCTCGCGCGGGGCACCGAGGGCCGCCCGGCGCTGGAGGTGCACAACGAGGCCGGACTGATCGACGTGTCCGTCGTGAGCACGCTGTGCTTCTCCCCGCTCAGGGGCGGCCGGCACAGCGGCCGGGCGGCGACGCGCTGGTCCCTGGCGTGGGGGCAACTGCCGCCCGGTGCCGACGTCGTCGAGGTGTCCTTCCGGGCGTGGCGGAGCGACCGGACCGTCCAGGCGCTCACGTTCGCCGATGCGTTCTGGGTCGCCGAGGTCGGGGGGCGGTTCCGCTCGGTGACGTGCTCCGCGGGCGCGACCCGGATGACGACGCGGGTGGTCAAGGAGCCCCGGAGCCACGAGGGGTGGTGACGGGCTCAGAGGGGTGGTGGTGGGGTGACGGGCTCAGGCTCCGGGCGGTAGCGGGGAGGTTGGCGGGGAGCCTGGCGCGGAGGCCAGCGGGGAGCCGGACGGGGAACCCGGGGGCCCGGGGGGAGCCTGGCGGGGAATCCCCTAGGGGCCCGGTGCGGAATCCCGTATGGACCCTGACGTGGGCTCCGGTGTGGATTCCCGTACGGGCCCTGACGTGGGCTTCGGTGGGGAATCCCGTATGGACCCTGCCGCGGACCCCGGCGCGGATTCCCGTACGGGCCCTGCCGCAGGCTCCGGTGCGAAACCCTCGGCCGGAATCTCGCTCAACCAGGTGCGGCGCAGCGGCAGTTGAAGGGTGCGGGTGTCGGCTTCCACGTCAACGGGCCGCGGCAGCCGCACCTCGAACCGGGCGCCGGTCCCCACGGGCCGGTCCATGATCTCCACGGTGCCGCGGTGCAGGGCGATCTGCTGGGCCACCAGGGTCAGCCCCAGTCCCGAGCCGGGGCTGCCCGTGCGCCGGTGGAACCGCTGGAAGACCTGTCGGCGCTCCTCCGGCGCGATGCCCGGACCCTCGTCGTCCACGGTGAGCACGGCGACCGGTTCCGCCGGCGAACCGCCCGGCCGCAGCACCACCTCGACCCGTGTCGCCGCGCCCGGCCGGCTCCCGTGGACCACCGCGTTGCGCAGCAGGTTCCCGACCGCCATCCGCAACCCCGGCTCCCAGGCGCTCAGCCTCAGCCCGGGGACGACGCGCAGCGTCAGCCGGGCGCCCGGATGGTGCCGTTCCACCTCGTGCACCGCCCCGGCGACCAGCTCGGAGAGGTCCACGGGCCCGAAGGCGTCGGCCCCCACCAGGTCGCCCTGGGCGAGCGCCCGGAGCGCGATCAGCGTGCCCATCAGCCGCCGCTGCCCGGCGTGCAGGTCGTCCAGGACCTCCGCCCGATCGGCCGGGGCGAGATCCGGGTGGTCGGTGAGGACGTCCAGGTTGGTCTGCATGCCCATCAGCGGGGTGCGCAGTTCGTGTGAGGCGGTCGCGGAGAACGCCCGCGCGGTGGCCAGCGCCTCCTGGGTCCGCGCCGCCTGCTCGTCGTACCGGGCCAGGACGGTCCGCAGAGTGCGGGCCAGATCGTCCACCTCGGTGATCCGCGACGGGGCGTGCTCCAGGCGGGCCGTGCTGGTGCCGGGGTCCAGGCCGCCGGCCCGGTGCTGGAGGCGGCGCAGCGGCCGGGTGGCGCGTTCGGCGATGGCCCAGGAGAGCAGCCCGGTCAGCGGCGCGGTGATCAGCGCCACCACCAGGATGCGCTGCTGCACGGCGTCGATCTCGGTGCTCCCGGCCGATCCGCGGGAGAACACCCACAGCACGCCGTGCGGGCCGGACCGCGCGCTCGCGCCGCTCACCTGCACCGACAGGGCGCGCCAGGCGTGCCCGCGGGCCCGTACGGTCACCGGGGCGGGCGCGGC
The DNA here is from genome assembly GCF_042749045.1 of Streptomyces sp. NPDC059008. Taxonomy (NCBI): domain Bacteria; kingdom Bacillati; phylum Actinomycetota; class Actinomycetes; order Kitasatosporales; family Streptomycetaceae; genus Streptomyces; species Streptomyces sp. NPDC059008. The sequence continues at coordinate 214,735 of NZ_JBHYJC010000002.1, forward strand.
GGCCGGCAGCGGTGTGCCGGCGTCCGGCCGGGGACCGGCCTCGGCCACCACCCGGTACGACGGCCGCACGACCGTCGTCGTGCCCGGACCGTCCTCGGCCGGGTCCGGCCCGCGCGTGGTCGTGCGCGGGCCGCGCGTGGCGGCGTCTGGCCTGTGTGTGGCGGCGTCCGACCCGTATGCGGCGGCGTCCGGCCCGCGCCTGGTGGCGTCCGCGCCGCCGCTCCTCGTGTCGCCGCCCTGGCTGCCCTCGCCGCCGCCCTCGCCGCCGCGCTTGCCTCCCGCGCTCCCGGCCGCCGCCGATCCGTCCGCCGTCGACCCGGCCGTGACCGCGAGGAGCCGTACCCCCACGTCGAGGCCCGCGTCGAGCAGCCGCCGCTCCTGGTTCGCCGCCTGCCGCGGCCGTCCGCCCGCCTCCGTCCGCAGCAGCCCCCTGGCCATCGGCAGCAGCACCGCGGCCCGCTCCCGCAGATGGGCGTCCTGCTCGGCGTGCACGTCATGGGTGACCAGGCGCAGCAGCAGCGCCCCCGAGCCCAGCACCAGCAGGGGCATGGCGATGCCCATGGCCAGGGCGATGCGGGTGGAGAGCCTCATCGCGCGACCTCCGGTCCCGTTCCGGCCGCCCGCAGTACGAAGCCGACCCCGCGGACCGTGTGCACCAGGCGCGGCCGGCCCCCGGCCTCCGTCTTGCGGCGCAGATAACTGACGAAGGTGTCGACGGCGTCGGTGCGTACGTCGAAGTCGTAGCCCCACACCCGGTCCAGAAGCTGGTCGCGGGTGAGCACCACGCCCGCGTTGCGGGCCAGGACCTCCAGCAGCTCGAACTCCCGCCGGGTGAGCCGCACCTCCGCGCCCCCGTACGTCACCTCGCGCGCGGCCGTGTCGAGGACCAGGTCACCGACCCGCACCGCGTCCCTGCCGACGGGCGGCCGGCGGCGCAACAGGGCCTGCAGCCGGAGCACCAGCTCCTTGAGCGCGAACGGCTTGACGAGATAGTCGTCGGCCCCGGCCTGCAGCCCCGCGACCCGGTCCGCGAGCTCGTCCAACGCGGAGAGCATCAGCACCGGCACCTCGTCCCCGTTGGCCCGCAGCGTGCGACAGACGTCGGTGCCGCTGATCCCCGGCAGGGAGACGTCCAGGACCACCACGTCCGGGGGCCGCTCCGTCAGCTCCGCGAGGGCGCTCGGGCCGTCCTCGGCGAGCGCGACGGCGAAGCCGTTCAACCGCAGACCGCGCCCGAGGGACCGCAGGATCATCGCGTCGTCGTCGACGACCAGGACTCGGTCCAGGCGCTTGGCCGCGCACATTCCAGACTCCGCTCTCGTCTCATCGGGCGGCTCAGCCCCTTCGCCGGGCGGCTCAGCCCCTTCGCCGGGCGGCTCAGCCCCTTCGCCGGGCGGCTCAGCCCCTTCGCCGGGCGGCTCAGCCCCTTCGCCGGGTGGCTGAGCCGCTTCGTCGGGTGGTTGCCGTTCATCGGTGGCTCAGCCGTTCATCGGTGGCTCAGCCGCTCGCCCCACAGTTGTTGCAGCACCATCGGCCGTCCGGGCCCTGGATCACCGGGCCACCGCATCGTGTGCAGTTCACTGTCGACGCCGTTCTGGTCCACCACCCCCTCCACCGACGGCACGCCGTGCAAGGTAGCCGCACCAGGAAGGTAGGCGGCAATCTTGTGGGTTCTCTGTGGCGCCCCCGGCAACGAACCTCCGAGGTGAGGGTGTGGCCGGGGGGGGCAGCCGCGGACCCGGGCTCGGCCGCGGACCCGGGCGCGGCCGTGCACCCCGGCGCGGTCGTGCACCCCGGGAGCGGCCGTGCACCCCGGGAGCGGCCGTACGCACCACTCCGGACGGGGCTCCCGACCGCCCGCGAGCTGCCGTGATTACCTGGTGCGGTGACTCCACTGCGAACGGTGACGGCGCCGGAAGCCGCACATGACCCGCGTCCGGCCCGGCGCACGACACGCGTGAACGCCCTGCCGTTCGCCGTGTCCGCCGTGCTCTACAACAGTTGGCTCCTGGAGTTCGCGCTGTCGACCGGGCTGGACCCGCGCCACTCCTACGTCAGCGAGCTGTACGCCGCCGACCAGCCCTTCCGCCCGCTCTTCGGCGGCATCGAGAGCGTCTGCGCCGTACTCGTCGTCGTGGGCGCGCTGCTGGCGTACGGCTCTGCGCACGACGGCTGGGCACGGTGCGGCTGGCTGGCGCTCCTCGGCTTCGGGGTGTCCTCCGTCGCTGACGTCCTGCTGCCGATGCGCTGCGCGCCCTCGGCGGAACCGGCCTGCGCGGCCGTGCACCCCGGCCACACCCTCACCAGCGCACTGGCCCACTTCTTCGTGTTCGCCTCCATGGCGCTGCTCACCCGGGCCGCCGTGGCAGCACGGCCCCGTCGGCACCTGGTCGGACGCTGGGGCCCGCGTGTCCTGGCGCTGGCCCTGCCGACCGCGGTGTGCACGGTCGGGCCGCTCTTCGGCCGACCCGGCTGGCACGGCGTCTCGCAGCGGGCGCATCTGATGCTGGTGGGGGTGTGGTTCGCCCTGCTGGCCGTGGAGCTGGCCAGGGCGTCCCGGCGGCCGTCCCTCGTGTGACGTCAATCGTCCGTGTGACGTCAAGCGTGTGACGGTACGTCACTCGCGGCGGGCACAGACGGGTGGGGCGGCGTCGCGGGATTGACCGAAGCGGGCGAGGCCCGGTGGGGAGCGGCGTACGCTGCTGCGACGATGACCGAGTTTGTCGAAGAAGTCCGTTCCCGTGTTGTGCGGCTGCTGAGGATGGCCAACACCACGGACGACCGGCTGCGCAAGCAGATCGTCGCCTATGCCGACGCGACGCCGGAACCACCGATCATGGGGTCGCTGGGAATCGGTACGACCGGCTGTCCGCTGTGCCGGCGGACCATGTGGCAACAGCGGGACAGTGAGGGGCCGGTCTGGGTCTGCGCGTTCTGCGGCCACGTCGAGGGCGTGACGGTGCGCTGCCCGCACTGCGAGGTGGCGATGCGGCCGCCCGCCCGGGGCTGGACGGACCGGTGGTCGTGCCCCGAGTGCCCCCGGGTCGCGGCGACAGGCGAGAGCGCCCAGGAGATCGAATCCCGCGAACGGGGGCGGCAGAGGGCCCTTGGCCTGCTTGACCACGCCCTGACCCTGCGCGAGACGAAACGCGAGGCGGGGGGCGGGGGCTGAAGGCTCCGGGGCTTGCCGTAGTCCCAGGTGTGGTTCCGGGCGGGCTGAGGAGCCCCGGGGGGCTCGCCGTGGTTCCGGGCGGGGCCTGACGTGGTCTCGGGTGTGGAGTGGGCTCCTGTGTCTCATGTCCCGCCCGCCGTCGCCTCGGAGGTGGAGGGCGCGCTCTCAAGATGGAGGGGGCGCTCTCAAGATGGAGGGCGCGCTCTCAGGTGCCTGCCTCGGCCGGGGTGCCCGCTTCCCGCTCCGTGTTCAGGTCCGTCCGCAGCTGCTTGCTGATGCCGAAGAAGTAGGTCGCGAGGAAGCCGGTGACATAGCCGACGGCGAGGCCCAGGGCGTAGATGACGACTGTGGTGGCGATGCCCTGATTGCCCTTGACCAGGGGGAACAGGGCCCAGCCGGAGGGGCCGATGGCGGTGGCGCCGACCGTGTCGCCGAGTTGGTGGAACAGGCCGATGAAACCGCCGCCGAACGCGCCGCCGATGCCCGCCGTGACGAAGGGGCGGCCCAGGGGCAGTGAGACGCCGTAGATCAGCGGCTCGCCGACGCCCAGGAAGCCCGCGGGGAGGGCGGACTTGATGGTCGTGCGGATCGAGCGGTTGCCGGGGAGGCGGAGGTAGACGGCGAGGGCGGCGCCGACCTGGCCCGCGCCGGCCATGGCGAGGATCGGCAGCAGGGTCGTGTAGCCCTGCTGCTGGATGAGGGTGGTGTGCAGGGGGATCAGGGCCTGGTGGAGGCCCAGCATGACGAGGGGGAGGAAGAGGCCGCCGAGGACGAAGCCGGCGAGCGCTCCGCCGTGGGCGAGCAGCCAGTTGGCGAAGGACCCGACGGCCGTGGAGACCTCGCCCGCCGCGTACATCAGGCCGAAGAGCGTGACCAGGCCGGTGACCAGGACCGTAAGGGTGGGGGTGACGAGGACGTCGAGCGCTTCGGGGACCGCCTTGCGGCAGGCCTTCTCCACCTGGACAGCGAGCAGCGCCGCGGCCAGCGCGCCGAGTACGCCGCCCTGGCCCGGGGAGAGCCGCTGGCCGAAGGCGGTGAGGTGCGCGACGCCGGGGAAGACCGTGATGGCGGCGACGGCGCCGCCGAGGACGGGCGTACCGCCGAACTCCTTGGCGGTGTTGAAGCCGACGAAGACGGCGATCAGCGACAGGAAACCGGAGGCGATGGCGGCGAGGGCGGGGACGACGGACGGCAGCCAGCCGAGGTTGCCGAGCAGCCCGTTGATGCCGGCGACGATTCCGCAGCCGATGAGCGCCGGGATCAGCGGGACGAAGATGTTCGCGATCCGGCGGAGGTAGAGCTTGACCGGGGTGGCGTTTCTGGCTTTCTGACGGGCTTTGATGGCGGAGCCTTGGGCGGCGAGTTGCTCTGCGGTGGTGGTGGCGGGGGCGGTGGGAGCGGCGGTGGTGGGAGCGGCGGTGGCGGTGGGGCCGGGGGCGGGAGCGGTGGTGGTGGGCTGTGGCTGTTGCGGGGTGAGGGGCCCCGTATTGGTTGGTGTGGTGGGCGGGTTGGGTGGGCTGGGCGGTGGCTGGGCCTGGGGCGTCTCCTTCTTGTGGGTTGTGTGGGGGGTCTGCTTTCTCGTCTTTGCTGTGGGTGCCTTGTCTCTGTGCGCCTTGGTGGCCTCCTTCTTATTGCGGCAACGATTACGGAGAGTAATTGGTTCCTTGCGGATTGGTGCCTGGTGGGGGGTGGTTTCCCGTGGTGGTTGGTGGGGTGGTGGGGCGGATGCCGTGCGGGTTTGGTCCACCAGGCGTTCGAGTTCGGGGGTGACGCGGGCGACCGTTCCGGGGCCCAGCACGATCTGGTAGGTGTCGTCGTCCTCGACCACGCCCATGACGGCCGGTAGTGCCTTGAGGGCCTCGTCCTGGACTCGTGCGCGGTCCTGGATGCCGAGTCGGAGCCGGGTCATGCAGTGGGCGATGGAGGTGAGGTTCTCGGCGCCGCCGACGAGGGGGAGGATCGCGGCGGCGGTGGCGCGGTGCTTGGGTTCGGGCATGTGGGGTGCCTTGCTGTGGGGAACACCGGGTGCTGTGGGCCCTGTGGGCGCTGAGGGGGATGGGGGCGCTGAGGGGATGAGGGTGGTGTGGGGTGTGACGGGTGTACGCCGGGTGTGTGACAGGTATTGGGGGTGTGGGGGTGTGGCCGGCTGGGGTGGTCAGGGGGGTAGCGCTCTTTGGGGGTTAGTGCTTTTGGGCTGCTTCGAGGGCTGCTCGGAGGTGGCCGCCGGAGGCGTCGAGGAGGCGGGCGGCGGTCGGGCCGTCGACGTCGCCGAGGAGGGTGAGGACGGCGTTCTTCACCTCGCCGCCGGTGCTGCTGAGGGCCTTCTCGATCTCCGGGTCCGTGGCGCCGGTGGCGAGTGCGACGATGCGCCGCGAGCGGGCCCGCAACTTGTCGTTGGAGGCGCGGACGTCGACCATCAGATTCCCGTAGGTCTTGCCGAGGCGGATCATGGTGATGGTCGAGAGCATGTTGAGCACGAGCTTTTGCGCGGTGCCCGCCTTGAGGCGGGTGGAGCCGGTCAGCAGCTCGGGGCCGACCACTATTTCGATGCCGTGCTCGGCGGCCGCGGCCAGGGCCGAACCGGCGTTGCAGGACAGGCCGATGGTCAGTGCGCCGTGGGCGCGGGCGTGCTCGACGGCGCCGATCGCGTACGGCGTGCGGCCGGAGGCCGAGATGCCGACGACGGTGTCGAGTTCGGTCAGACCGATCGCGGTCAGGTCCTCGACCGCGAGTTTCTCGCTGTCCTCGGCGCCCTCGACGGCGGTGAGCAGCGCGGAAGGGCCGCCCGCGATGAGGCCGAGGACCTCGGACGGGTCGGTGTTGAAGGTCGGGGGGCATTCGCTGGCGTCCAGCACCCCGAGGCGGCCGGCGGTGCCGGCGCCGGCGTAGATCAGGCGTCCGCCGCGGGCCATCCGGGCGGCCGTGGCGTCGATCGCGGCGGCGATCTCGGGGAGGCGCTTGGCGACGGCGGCGGGGACGGTGGCGTCCTCGTCGTTCATCGTGCGGGCGATGTCGAGGGTGGGGCGGCGGTCGATGTCGGCCAGGTCGGGGCGGAAGGCCTCGGTGGTGAGGGTGTCGAGCTGGGCCCGTAGGCCGGTGTCGTGGTCGGCGGTGGAGGTCATGGACGTGACGGCTCTTTCCAGCGGCGGACGGCGGGCGGGGGTCAGTGCCGGTTGTTGCGGGGGGAGTGGCGGTGGGCCAGGGCCTCGTAGGACGCCGAGAGGGCGGGCGCGGCGGTCTCGTAGGTGCGTTGGGCCACTCCTATGAACAGGCAGTCCACGACCAGTAGTTGGCTGGTCCTGGACGACATCGCGGCGGGGCGGAGTTCGCTTTCGCGGGCCGTGGAGGTGGTCAGGATGTGGTCGGCGTAGGCGGCGATCTCGCCGTCGGGGCGGCCGGTGACGGCGATGGTCGTGGCGCCGTGGTCGAAGGCGACGCGGAGGGGCTCTATGACGTCGGTGGTGCGGCCGGAGTGGGTGATGGCGACGGCGACGTCGCCGGTGCGCATCTGTACGGCGTTGGTGACGGCGAGGTGCGGGTCCGCGTGGGCGTGGGCGATCAGGCCGATGCGCAGGAGCTTTTGTGCCAGGTCCTGGCCGACGAGGTGGGAGGCGCCGACGCCGTAGACGTCGATGCGGCGGGCTGCGCAGAGCGCGGCGACGGCCGCTTCGAGCTGGGTGACGTCCAGCCCGGCCGCGGTGTCGGCCAGGCACTGCTGCTCTTCCTGTGCCAGCTTCGCGACGACGTCGACGAGGGAGTCGTCGACCGCTATGTCGGCGGTCACGGCGGGTGCGCCGCCGGCCGCCTGCTGCGCGGCGAGCGCGGCGAGCGCGAGGCGCAGGTCGCGGTAGCCCGGGTAGCCCAGCAGTCGGGAGGTGCGTACGACGGTGGCCTCGCTGGTGCCGGTGCGTTCCGCCAGGCCGGTGACGGTGAGCGCGGCGCAGCCGGCCGGGTCGCTCGCGACGGTCTCGGCGACCCGCTGCATGGAGCGGGTCATCGTCGGGGCGAGCGTGCGGACCTTGGCGGCGAGCGCCGCGGGGGCGGGTGGGGTCGGGGCCGGCCGGGTCTCGACCGGCGCTTCCTTGAGAGATTCCTTCTTGAAAGTTTCCTTCACGCTGCTACTCACCCTTGAAAAGTAATTTCATCCGCTCGTTGCGTCAATACCCTCCGTGAGGGCTGTGGATACCCGTCCCGACCCGCGGCGGGGCCTGTGGACAACGCCGGGCGCCGGCTCGTCGCCGGGAGACAATGGGGGACATGGAGCTGGAACAGGCATTGCACGCCGCGCGGGCGCTGGTGCTCGCCGACCTGATGGCGGACGAGGTGGCCGACGCCGACATCGTCTCGCTCGTGGAGGACGCGGTCGTTCACCGCCGGTGGTGGGTGGAGCAGTGGCCTGAAGGCGCGGAATTCGTCGCGGGACTGATAGCGCAGGACGTCCAGGACGCCCTCCTGGAGCGGTACGGCCGCTGGCCGCTGTGCCCCGTGTGCACGGAGTCGGGCGATCCCCATGCCCTCGATGTCGAACCGGAGTTGGGGCCCGACCCGCACTGGGTCTGCCCCAAGACGGCGGTCGCGGTGGCCCGGGTCGGCCGACTGCGCGCCCAGGCGGAAGGCTGAGGTGGCTGCCCGTGCGCGGGACTGACGGCGCGATTCGGCCGGAGGGCTGACGTGGCGGTCTATATCGACCGGCCCATCTGGCCGGGGCACGGTCGTATGTGGTCGCATCTGGTCAGCGACGAGTCCTTCGACGAGCTGCACGCCTTCGCCGCGCGCCTCGGTGTGCCCCGGCGGGCGTTCGAGCGCGATCACTACGACCTGCCGGCGGAGCGCTATGGCGACGCGGTGCGGGCCGGAGCGGTCCAGGTCGGCAGCAAGGAGCTGCTGCGCCGGCTGACGGCCGCGGGCCTGCGCCGGCCCAAGCACCGGCCGCCGCCGGATCCGTGAGGCGCCGCTTCGTATCCGCAAGGCCCCTCTGCGTACCGGTGCGGTCACACCCGCACGGCCCGCACTCGCACGGCCCGCACCCGTACGGCCCGCTGCGGTGCGTCGTAGCGGCGGGCGGATGTCGCCTCCCCGCACGATGGGCCCTGGCCGTGCGCCGTGCCGAGCGCACCGCACCGACAGCGGCGTACCGAGAGGGGAAGCGATGTCAGTCAGCGCACCGGGCAGAGAACCGGTCACCGAGCTCGATCCGGCCTACAGCAGCCAGGACGCCCATGCGACCGCATGGTCCGCGGCCGTCGGCGGCATGTCCGAGGCGGATATCTTCTGGCTGGCGACCGTCCGGCCCGACGGCCGTCCCCATGTCACCCCGCTGCTCGCCGTCTGGGCGGACGACGCCCTGCACTTCACCACCGGCCCCGGCGAACGCAAGGCCAAGAACCTCGCGGCCAACCCGCACTGTGCGCTGACCACCTCCACCGCCGGCGGCAACGACCTGCATGTGGGCCTCGATGTGGTCGTCGAGGGGGATGCGGAGCGGATCGAGGACGAGTCGACGCTGCGCCGCCTGGCGGAGCTGTACGTCGACAAGTACGGCAGCGACTGGCAGTTCGACGTCCGCGACGGGGCGTTCGACCACCGGGGCGGACGCGCCGTCGTCTTCCGCGTCGAGCCCCGCCGGGCCTTCGGTTTCGGGCGGGGCGAGGCGGAGTTCAGCCAGACGCGGTGGACGTTCGACGGCGGGGGGTGAACGAAACGGCGGGGGGCGAAGGGCGCGGCGGGCCGGGCGGGGACCATGGGGGCGCCCCCGCCCGGCCCGGATCGGCGCCGGCCCGGATCAGCGCTGTTCGACGGCCTCCGGCAGGGGCGCCGCCGCGTTCGGCGATCCGGCGACGAGCCGGGAGCGGCTGGTCGAGCGGTGCAGGCGGAAGGCGAGGGCGGTGGTGACGACGGCGACCGCCGCCAGTGCCGCACCGGTCCAGGCCACGGCCGGGTAGCCCCAGTGCGCGCTGATGGCCAGGCCGCCGAGCCAGGGGCCGAGGGTGTTGCCGATGTTGAACGCGGCGGTGGTGGTCGCGCCGGCCAGCGTCGGTGCGGCGTTCGCCACGTTGAACATCCGGGCGTTGAGGGCCGGGGCCGTGGTGAAGGCGGTCACCCCGAGCATCAGGGAGAGCGCGACGGCGGCGAACGGGTTGTGCGCGGTCAGTGCCAGGACGGCGAGGACGACGGTGGAGGCGGAGATGCCGCCGAAGAGCGTGCCGAACAGATGCGCGTCGGCGATCCGGCCGCCGATGAACGTACCGATCAGCGCGCCGACGCCGAAGAGGGCGAGCACCGTGGGCACCCAGCTCTCGGCGAGGCCGGCGGTGTCGGTCAGCAGCGGCGAGAGGTAGGAGAAGAGCGCGAAGACCGCGGCGCCGTTCATGGCCGTGGCGATCAGCGCCAGCCACACCTGCTTGTCCTTGTAGATGGTCAGCTCGCGGCGCAGCTGCGGGCGGTCGTCGCCGGTGGGCACGGCCGTACGCGGCACCAGCGCCACCACGCCGACCAGGCCGATCGCGGCGAGTACGGCCACCGCCCAGAACGCGGCGCGCCATCCGGCGTGCTGGCCCAGGAGCGCGCCGGCCGGGACGCCGGCGATGTTGGCGATGCTCAGGCCGCCGACCATCACGGCCATCGCGCGGGCCCGTGCGGTCACCGGCACCAGTGACACGGCGACGGCCGCGCCGACCGCCCAGAAGCCGGCGCAGGCCAGTGCGCTGACCACGCGCGAGGCGAACAGGATGCCGTAGGACGGCGCCAGCGCGCCGGCCACCTGGCCGAGGCCGAAGACCGCCAGCAGCGCGATCAGCGTCGTGCGGCGGGGCAGGCGGAGCGTGGCCGCGGCGAGCACCGGGGCGCCGACCACCATGCCGATCGCGAAGGCGGAGACCAGCAGCCCGGCCTGCGGGATGGAGACGTCCAGGTCGCGGGCGAGCGGCTGGAGGATGCCGGAGAGCATGAACTCGGACGTGCCGAGCGCGAAGACGGACAGGCCGAGGACGTACACGGCGACGGGCAGGCGGGCGCGGTCGGATGGTGGTGCTGGCATGTCAGCTACTAACAGGGGTAGGACGGCGGGCATTCCCGGCTGTGGCGCCAGGGGTGTGAGAGGTCGCTCACCCGCCGCCCAGGAGGTCCAGTTCGGTGGCCAGGTTGCGGCGCGCCAGGTGCTCGAAGCGGTCGTAGCCCTGCGGGGTGCGGAACAGGACGGGCAGGGCGAGGAGTTGGCGCAGTACGGCGGAGCGTCCGGCGGCGAATTCGGGGTCGGGTACGAAGGCGTACTCGGCGCGGACCGCCGCGGCGTAGGCGGCGTAGGCGTCGGGTGGGCCGCCGAGCACCGCGAGATCGGCGTCGCACAGCACCTCGCCGTCGGGGTCGTCGGGTGCCGGGTCGTGGGTGGTGGTGAGCCGCACCAGGCGGGCGACCTCCGCGGTGCGGGCCGCGCCGATGCCCAGCTCGGGCAGTGCGCGTTCGGCGAGGGCGGCGCTGCGCTCCTCGTTCTCGGAGCGGTCGGGCCGGTAGACCGCGTCGTGGAACCACGCCGCCAGCTGGACGACGGGCAGGTCGTCGGCGTGCGAGGCCAGTTCGTCGATGCGCGTCAGGACCGCGGCCAGGTGCTCGACGGTGTGGTAGTGGCGCTGTGTCTCGCTCCACCGGGCGAGGAGGTTGTCCGCGTACGGGCCGGGGTCCGGGGCCGGTGCGTCGGCGGGCGCCGCGGACTTCCGGCCGTCGCGGGCCGCGGTGACGGTGGTGGCCCAGCGCCGGTGCAGTTCCTCCAGCAGGGCGGTGGTGTCGGCCGTACGGGGCACGGGGGTCATGGGAATCATTGTGCCGGAGCGCCGGTCAGGCCGTACGCTGGGATATTGGACTAGACCTGTTGTCCGATGTGGGCTTCCCCGGCGCCGGGCCCCGCCCGCCGCGCCGTCGTCGAAGGAATGGGGTCATATGAGCAAGCGCGCGCTCCTGGAGGTGATCGCCCTGGGGCCGCAGGACGCGGTCGCCGCCCAGGCCGGCGGTGCCGACCGGCTGGAACTCGTCGCCGACATGGCGGCCGACGGGCTCACGCCCTCCCTGGCCACCTTCGCGGCGGTCCGGGCGGCCGTCGACATCCCGTTGCGGGTGATGCTGCGGGCCGCCGACGGGTTCGCGGCCGGTGACCTTCAGGCGCTGTGCGAGCGGGCGGCGGCGCTGCGGGCCGAGGGCGCGCGGGAGTTCGTCCTGGGGTTCCTCACGCCGGACGGGCGGGTGGATCTCGACGCGGTGGCGGCGCTGGCCGAGGTCGTCGACGGCTGCCGCTGGACCTTCCACCGGGCCCTGGACCGGGCCGCCGACCGGGACGCGCTGCGCAAGGAGCTGGCGGGCACGGCGGGTGCCGCCGGGCTCGACACGTATCTGACGGCCGGTGACGCCGGCGGTGTCGAGGCGGGGCTGCCGGTGCTGCTGACGGAGCAGGCGCGTACGGCGGCGGGCGAGCCCGGGTACGCGCCGCGGATCCTGGTCGGCGGCGGGCTCGGGCTCGGCCATCTGCCGGCGCTGCGCGCGGCCGGCCTGGACGCGTTCCACATCGGGGGCGCCGCCCGGCCCGCCGGCTGGTCCGCGCCGGTGGACGCGGCGGCGGTACGGCGGTGGCGGGAGGCGCTGGACCGGGTGGTGGTGCCGGGCGGCGGCCTCTAGGGGCGGCGTCTCACGGCTCAGCGGCGGCCGGCGCCCTGGACGGCGGCATCGCTGCCCTGAGGGGCGGCGCCGTTCTGCGGGGCGGTGGTGCCGTCGGCGGAGGTGCCCTTGAGTGTCGCGGCCCGTGGACCCTCGCCCTCGCCCGGCCCCTCCGCCGACCGTCGCGTCGTGACGGCCGACAGGGCCACTACGGCCAGGGTCAGCGCCGTCGAGGCGAGCGGGAGCCAGCGGGCGCCGAGGACGGTGAGGGCGAGGCTGCCGACCCCGCCCGCGGCGGCTATGCCCAGGTAGAGGGCGCTGCTGTTGAGGGAGATCAGCAGCGGCGCGTTGGGCGGGTCGATGGAGGCCAGGCGGTGCGGCAGCGCGACCGCGACGGCCCAGGCGGCGAGCGGGGAGACGGCGGCGTAGAGCAGCGCGCCGGGCATCGTGCCGGAGAGCCAGGGCAGCGCGAGGAAGGCCGCCGCGGCCGCGCCGCCGCCGGACAGCAGCACCGCGCGGGTGCCCAGCCGGTCGACGGCCCGGCCGCCCAGCCAGTTGCCGGCGACCGAGGCGACGCCGGAGACCAGCATGATCAGGCTGAGTCGGCCCGGGTCGCCGCCGGTGGCGGAGCTCACCGCCGCACCGAGGTAGATGTAGACCACGTTGATGGCGAGGAAGAACACCAGGGTGGTGGCCGCGGCCTCCAGGACGCGGCGGTTGCGCAGCGGGGCGAGGCGGGTGCGCAGGTCGGGGGCCGCGGTCGGGGCCGGGAGGCCGCGCAGCAGGAGGGCGAGGCCGAGGAACGCCGCGGCACCCAGGGCGACCACCAGCCACATCGTCAGCCGCCAGTCCGTACGGCCGAGGTAGGTGCCCAGCGGGACGCCGAGCGCGGTGGCCACGGTCATGCCGCCGAGGACGGTGGCCAGCGCGCGGCCGCGGCGCTCCGGTGGCACCAGGCTGGTGGCGACGGCGTTCGCGGTCGGGGTGTAGAGCGCGGCGCCGGCCGCGGCGAGCACCCGGGTGGCGAGCAGCACCGGGTAGTTCGGCGCGAGGGCGCTGAGCGCGTTGGCGAGGGTGAAGACGGTGAGCGCGGTCAGCAGCACCCGGCGGCGCGGCCACCGGGCGGCGGCGGTCGCGAGGACCGGGGCGAGCACGGCGTAGGACAGCGCGAAGACGGTGACCATCTGGCCGGCCGCGGGGACGGAGATGTCCAGGTCGTGGGCGACGAGGCCGAGGATGCCGGCGGTCACCATGGAGTCGGTGCCGACGGCGAAGGTGCCGAGGGCGAGCAGGAGTAGACGCAGACGCACGGGTGTCCTTCCCGGTACGGGTGACGGGGCAGGCGGGCGAGTAAGTTTGATGTGCGTCAAACAATAGAGACTGTTGGATGGATGTCAAACAACTTCGGGAAACGGGTCGGGAAATAGAGTGGGCCGGGTGAGGCCGGGTGAGACGGGGACCGGGCGGAACCGAGGCCGGACGGGACCGGGAAGTGGCGGAAGGAAGGCACGGCGCCGTGGTGAATGACGTCGAGGCGGGTGACGGCGAGGGCACGCTGCTGGAGCAGCCGGCGGCCGCCGACATCCAGCTGGTGAAGGTGCTGCACGCGCTCGGGGACCCGACGCGGCTGCATCTGCTGCGGATCTACGCGAGCGGGCGGCAGTACGACTGCTCGTCGGAGCGGCTGGGGCTCGCGCACCTGCACAAGTCGACCGTCTCGCACCACATGCGGATCATGCGCGAGGCCGGGCTGACCAGTACGCGGGTCGTGGGGCGCAACCGCTATGTGCAGCTGCGCCGAGCCGACCTCGACGCGCGGTTCCCCGGCTTCCTGGAGGGGCTGCTGACGTCCCTCGAAGGGGAAGAGATCCAGGGCGTGACCATTCCGTAGGCCTCGGACGCGCCCGAGGCGCAGGGATATCGCTCCCTGGATCTCGGACGCGCCCCGAGGCCCGGAGGTGTCGCCCCGGTCTCCGCGAGCCCGCGGCGCCCGCCACCTGGAGCGCGGGCCCGGGGCTCAGCCCCGAGGCATGCCCGACGCCGCTTCGTCGTCGGCCAGTTGCTCCGGAAGCGGGGCCGCGTGGACCACCGTCAGGCCGGACACCGGCCGGGTCAGGCACACGTACAGGCGGCGCAGACCGGTCCGCTCGTCCGGTTCGCCGTCGACGATCGCGGCCGGCTCGTCCACCACCACGTAGTCGTACTCCAGGCCCTTGGCGAGCGTGGCGGGCACCAGCGTCAGCCGGGCGGCGGCCGAGGTCTCCTGACCGGGGGACAGGCACACCACCCCCGCCGCCTCCAGGGCCGCGCGCAGCGGCGGGATCCGCGCCTCCGCCGCGATCAGGCCGATCGAACCCTCCTTGGCCAGGGCGTCCTCGCAGGCCGCGAGGGTCGCGGCGACCAGGTCCGCCGGCTCGACCCGGCGGATCTCGAAGTCGCCCGCCGACTCGCGGATCGAGGTGGCCTCCGTCAGATCGGGGGCGATGGCGGGCAGCAGCCGGGACGCGTACCCGATCACCTCGCGCGGTACGCGGAAGCCCTGGGTGAGCTCCTCGACGGCCGCGCCGGGCTTGCCCAGATGGAACAGGGCCTCCTCCCAGGTGCCGGTGGCCCACGGGGTGGTCCCCTGGGCGATGTCGCCGAGGACGGTCGCCGAACCCGTCGTGCAGCGGCGGCCGACCGCGCGGTACTGCATGGGGGAGAGGTCCTGCGCCTCGTCCAGGACGACATGGCCGAGCGAGTGGGTGCGCGTGATCAGATCCATCGCCTCGTCGATCAGCACCGCGTCCGCGGCGGACCACCGGGCGCCCTTCACGCTGCGGGCCGGCTTGGCCCACAGAATCGTCTTCTGCTCCTCGGGCGAGAGGATCCCCTCGGCCTGCTCGGCGAGGAACTCGGCGTCACCCAGCAGCCGCAGCACCAGCTTCGCCGGATCGACCGGCGGCCAGACCGCCTTGACCGTGGCCTTCACGGCGGCGTTGCGGGCCACCGCGTCCTGCACCCGGTCGTCCGGGGCCTCACCGGCCTGCTCCATACGGACCAGGACGGCGTGCGCGATCCGCTGGGGCAGCGCCTCGCGGGCCGCGCCGTAACGGATGTCACGCTCCGTCAACTCCCGTACGATCTCTTCGAGTTCGTACGCCGGTACGCGCCAGCGGCGGGAGCCGCGCACGACCACGCACGGCTCCTCGGGCATCGTGATGTGCGAACGCAGGGCCCGCCGCAGGACCTCCGCCATCCGCGCGTCGCCCTTGACCGTCGCGGCGGCCGCCTCGTCGGCGCCGCGCACCTCCACATGCCCCACCAGGTCGTCGACCGTGGCCTGCGCGACCTCCAGCTCGCCCAGCGCCGGCAGGACCTGCTCGATGTAGTGCAGGAAGGAGCGGTTGGGACCGATGACGAGGGTGCCGGAGCGGGCCAGCCGCTCGCGGTGCGCGTACAGCAGGTAGGCGACACGGTGCAGGCCGACGGCCGTCTTTCCGGTGCCCGGCGCTCCCTGGACGCAGACCGAGCCGCCGATGCCGGCGCGCACGATCTCGTCCTGCTCGGGCTGGATCGTGGCGACGATGTCCCGCATCGGGCCGACGCGCGGGCGCTCGATCTCCGACTGCAGGAGCCGGCTGGTTTGGGCCGCCTCCTCCGGGTCGGTGAGGTGCTCGTCCTCGTACGCGGTCAACTCGCCGCCCGTGTAACCGAATCGGCGGCGCAGTTCCAGGTCCATCGGGTCCTTCTTGGAGGCCCGGTAGAACGGCTGGGAGACGGGGGCGCGCCAGTCGATGACCATCGGGTCGCCGTCGGCGTCGTGGACGTGCCGCCGGCCGATGTAGAAGTTCTCTCCCGCGGCGCCCTCGGCGAGGTCGAGGCCCGGTGCGTGGAGGTAGTCCAGGCGGCCGAAGAACAGCGGGGTGTGGGAGAGGTCGGCGAGCGCCTTGGTACGGGCGTCGATCTCCCCTTGGAGCACCTCGGCGTTGACCCAGTTCGCGGTGACGTCGGCGATGTTCAGCGCCTCGGCGTCCTCGCGCATGGCGCGCAGCGCGTCCCTGGAGGCGGCGAGGTGGTCCTTCTCGCGCTGCAGGGGGTCTTGGGGTGAGGTTCGGGGGGCGTGCGAGGGCACGGCGTTGCCTCCGGGGGCGGGTCAGCGGCGTGAAGCGAAGAGCCGGCCGGTTTCCGACCGGACGGCGGCACTCCTCGGCGGGAGGCAGGCAGACGCGGGAGTGTAGTTCAGCCTCCGCGGACCGCGCCAACGGATTTTCTCCGGCACCGCGGCGGCCCGTACCCGTGGGGGACGACCCTGACGGACGTCGGTCTGCCGTAGGGGGTGGGATAGGCCTGGAGGCTGACGGAGAACCCGTGCGGGATGGGCCTATGGACCGATGTGCTGCAATCGGGTGAATCCCATCATGGAGGCATGAGCAGCGCAGCGATTCCACCAGCCGCCGTCCCCTCCACCGCACTCCACCCCGCCAGAGGCGCGACCGCCCTCGGCACCGCTTCCGCCGCCGGCGCGGCGGTCGTCCACGGGCATCGCCATCTCGTCGGCAACGCCCTCCGCGCGATCAAGGTCTTCGCCGCGGCGGCCTTCAGCGTCGCCGTCCTGGGCGAGTACGCGGACGACTGACCCCGCCACCGGCCGCAGCCCCGTGTGCCGGACGCCCAGTGCGCGGTCGTGCACAGAGCCGACCGTGGATCGACCGGAGTGTCTATCGACCAGAGCGCGTATCGACCGGAGCGCGTATCGACCCGAGTCCGTATCGACCCGAGTCCGTATCGACCCGAGTCCGTATCGACCGAACGCGGTGCCGACGCCGTGCTGCCGCGTGTGCCGAGCAGACTGCGTATGACTCGTCTACGGGGCCGACTCCGGGCCGACTCCGCCCGGCCACCCAGATGACCGGAAACCGTTACAGAAGGTCGGCCTCGATCCACTAGCGTCGCCGCAGGGTGCCCTCAGGGCGACGGAGCGCGCGCCCAGGGCGACGACGAGGGGGTCAAAGGGTGTGTGCCGCCGACGGGACACGGACGTGGAGACGCACCTGGAGACGGACCTGGGCCCTGAGCACCACGAGACCCCGTCGGGTGATACCCGCGGCCGCGCTGCTCGTGGCGTCGTTCGCCGCACTGTGGGTGCTCTACCAGCTCCAGCCGATGCCGATGTCCGACATCGCCGTCTACCGCGCCGAGGGGGAGGCCGCCGCGACCGGCGGTGATCTCTACGGCTTCACGGTCACCCAGTGGCATCTGCCCGCCACCTACCCGCCCTTCGCCGCCCTGCTCTTCATCCCCACCACCTGGCTCTCCCTCGGCACCCTCAAGATCGCAGCCGTGGTCGTCAACGCGGCGCTGCTCGCCCTGCTGATCCACCTCTCCTGCAAGGCCGCCGGTCTGCGCAGGGCCGCGCACAGCGCGCCCACCCTCCTGACCGTCACCGCACTGGGCCTCTGGCTGGAGCCCGTCTTCCAGACCTTCGTCTTCGGCCAGGTCAACCTCGCCCTGGCTTGCCTGGTGCTGTGGGACCTCTCCCGCCCGGACGGCGCGCGCTTCAAGGGTTTCGCCACCGGCCTCGCGGCGGGCATCAAGCTCACCCCCGCGATCTTCGCGGTCTACCTCCTGATCACCGGCCGGGTGAAGGCCGCCGGCACCGCCCTCACCGGCTTCCTGCTCTCGGCGCTGCTGGGCTGGCTGGTGCTGCCCGACGCCAGCATCGAGTTCTGGACGCGGCGGATGTTCGAGACCGGGCGGGTCGGCAAGGTGTGGATCGTCGACAACCAGTCGCTGCAGGGGCTGATCAGCCGCGTTCTGCACGATCCCGAGCCGGGCCTGCTGTGGGCGGTACCGGCGGTGCTGACCGCGGCGGCCGGGCTCGCGGTGGCTCGCCGCGTCCACCGGCGGCGCGGCCTCGACGCCTGGGGCGTGCTGTGCACGTCCGTCACCGCGCTGCTGGTGTCGCCGATCAGCTGGTCCCACCACTGGGTCTGGTGCGTGCCGCTGCTCATCGCGCTCGCCGCCCATACCCGGCGCAGCCGCCCGCGCCGGGCGCTGCTGGCCGCCGTCACGCTCGCCTTCACCGTCCGCACGATGTGGATCGTGCCGCACACCGGCGATTTCGACCTGCGCCTGCCGTGGTGGCACCAGCCGCTGGCGGCCCCGTACCCGCTGCTGGGCCTCGCGCTGCTGGCGACCGTGGTCTGGTGGACACGGCAGCCGGCCGGCGCACCCGGCACCCCGGGTGCCCGCGGCATTCCCGTACCGAGGGCCGCCGGGAGCGGACAGGAACTACCGGCCCGGCCCCGGAGGTGATCCGGCGGGCGGTACCTACGGGGGGTACCTAGGGGCGGCATCTAGGGGTGGCATCTAGGGAGCGGGGGAACAGATCCCGTAGGGGATGCGAGGGCCCCCTGCGGGGCCACAACGCGCGGGGCGGGGCTTTATTTCGATCGGCGCGGGGAGTCGCATCCGCCTCGCGCCCCGGGCCGTCGCATTCGCCGTCGCAGGCACACGCCCGTACGGCCCGCGTACGGCGCACCCCGCCTGCGGCGCACCCCGCCTGCGGCGCACCCCGCCTGCGGCGCACCCCGCCTGCGGCGCACCCCGCCTGCGGCGCACCCCGCCTGCGGCGCGCCCCGCTTGCGGCGCGCCCCGCTTGCGGCGCGCCCCGCTTGCGGCGCGCCCCGCTTGCGGCGCCCCGCGTACGGCGCCCCCCGCGTACGGCGCCCCCCCCGTACGCTGCACGCCGCGTACGGGGGTTGCCCGCGCCTGGGGCGGCCTGCGCCCGGGGCGGCCTGCGCCCGGGGCGGCCTGCACCCGGGCGCGGCCCACGCCCGCGGCCCACGCCCGCGGCCCACGCCCGCGGCCCACGCCCGGATCGCCTACATCACCGTCACGCGTCCTCGTCGGCCGCCAGCAGTTCGTCCGCGTCGACGATCCGGTACGCGTACCCCTGCTCGGCCAGGAAGCGCTGGCGGTGCGCCGCGAAGTCCTGGTCGATGGTGTCGCGTGCGACGACCGAGTAGAACCGCGCCTCGTGCCCGTCCGCCTTGGGGCGCAGCACCCGGCCCAGTCGCTGGGCCTCCTCCTGGCGGGAGCCGAAGGTGCCCGACACCTGGATCGCCACCGTCGCCTCGGGCAGGTCGATCGAGAAGTTCGCGACCTTCGAGACGACGAGCACCGAGATCTTGCCCTCCCGGAACGCGTCGAAGAGCTTCTCGCGCTGCGCGTTGGTGGTCTCGCCCTTGATCACGGGCGCGTCCAGATGCTCGCCCAGCTCGTCCAGCTGGTCGATGTACTGGCCGATGACCAGGGTTTGCTCGCCCTGGTGCCGGCGGACCAGCGACTCGGTCACGAACTGCTTGCTGGCGGTGGTCGCACAGAAGCGGTACTTCTCCTCGGTCTCGGCGGTCGCATACGCCAGCCGCTCCGACTCGGTCAGATTGACCCGCACCTCGACGCAGTCGGCCGGGGCGATATAGCCCTGCGCCTCGATCTCCTTCCACGGCGCGTCGAACCGCTTCGGCCCGATGAGCGAGAAGACGTCCGACTCCCGGCCGTCCTCCCGTACGAGCGTCGCGGTCAGGCCCAGCCGCCGCCGCGCCTGGAGGTCGGCGGTGAACTTGAAGACCGGCGCGGGCAGCAGGTGCACCTCGTCGTAGACGATCAGGCCCCAGTCGCGGGAGTCGAACAGCTCCAGATGCGGGTAGACGCCCTTCCGCTTGGTGGTCAGCACCTGATACGTCGCGATGGTGACCGGCCGGATCTCCTTCCGCGTCCCGCTGTACTCGCCGATCTCGTCCTCGGTCAGCGAGGTCCGCTTGACCAGCTCGTGCTTCCACTGCCGGGCCGAGACCGTGTTCGTCACCAGGATCAGCGTGGTGGCCTTCGCCTGCGCCATCGCACCGGCGCCCACCAGCGTCTTGCCCGCGCCGCACGGCAGGACGACCACGCCCGAGCCGCCGTGCCAGAAGCCCTCGACGGCGTGCTGCTGATACGGCCGCAGCGCCCAGCCGTCCTCGCGCAGCTCGATCGGATGCGCCTCACCGTCGACGTAGCCGGCCAGGTCCTCGGCCGGCCAGCCGAGCTTGAGCAGTGTCTGCTTGATCTGCCCGCGCTCGGAGGGGTGCACCACCACGCTGTCCGGGTCGATCCGCGCCCCCACCAGCGGCTGCACCTTCTTCGACCGCAGGATCTCCTCCAGCACCGGGCGGTCGGTGGTGGTCAGCACCAGCCCGTGAGCCGGGTGCTTGACCAGCGTCAGCCGCCCGTAGCGCGACATCGTCTCCGCGATGTCGACGAGCAGCGCATGTGGCACCGGATACCGCGAGAACTGCACCAGTGCGTCCACGACCTGCTCGGCGTCGTGGCCGGCGGCCCGCGCGTTCCACAGTCCCAGCGGCGTCACCCGGTACGTATGGATGTGCTCCGGCGCCCGCTCCAGCTCCGCGAACGGCGCGATGGCCCGCCGGCAGGCGTCGGCCAGCTCATGGTCCACCTCCAGCAGCAGCGTCTTGTCGCTCTGGACGATCAGGCAGGACACACATACCTCCACGGATAGGTCGCCTGGTGACAAGTGAAACACCCCACGAGTCCATTGCGGCCCGGTCTCTGCCCCCGGACCTGGCGCCGGAAGGGCGTCCCGGCCGGCGCGCCGGGCATGCGCGCAGCCCACCATCCTCGCCCATCGCGGCAGACTGGGGAAGGCGCTCGCCCGCGAAGCGGCAGCCGCCGCCCGTGCGGTGCGGCGCGCGGCGCGGGGGCGGGGGCCGCCGAGCGCGGGCCCACAGGCCGCTGACGCGATCTTGTGCGGCCCGTCGGGCTGAGAGCTACCTCACAGGTTCGCGGGTGCGTCGTGGGATGCGGAACGGACGGCTGTGCGTGCTGGTGGTGATCACGGGTGCGGAATGGGTACCCCGTGAAGTCTTGCTGTGACCTCGTGCTGTGACCTCGTGCTGTGATCTCGTGCTGTGATCTCGCGCTCTGATGTCTTGCCGGGATCTCGTGCAGTGATCTCGTGCCGGGGTCGCGTCCGGTCGGTCCGGCGTGACGTTCGGGCGAGGGGTCCGGTCGGCGTCCGTACGAGGTTGATCGTGCCGCTGCCCGTCAACGTCCGGCCGGGGTGGCTGCCGCCGCGTCGGCCAAGGCGCGGGCCCGGGTGAGGTCGGCGTCCGGCGCGCGCAGGACCGCGTGGAGGAGCTCGACGGTCTTGAGGGGGGCGGTCGAGGGGTGTCGGGGGTTGAGGTAGCGGGAGAGGGTGGTCTGGTCGACGCCCAGTCGCCCGGCGAGGGACTGCTGGGTGGGCTTGGGGCGGCCGTCGCGGGCCGATAACTCCCACCATTTCCTGAGCAGTTCGGCCAGCGCCCGTCCCGCCTCCCGCTCCGAGCTGGTTGGTTGCGTCATGGGTCCCCCCGGGTCTTTTGCTGTCTGGGCCTGCGCGCGAGCCTGGCAGATCGTGGTGGGGTCCCCTGCCGCCGCCGCATGGGGCAGGAGTGCGGCCGGTCGGGCCCCGCGCCTTCCCCTCCGCTTGCCCTCCACGCCGCCAGTCCTGGCCGAGGGCCGCTCCGGCCTGCGCGGATCCGGCGGCACGGGCGTTCAGCAGGCCCGTGCGGCAAGGAGAACGAAGGGAGTGCATATGCCCCTGGCATATTCATCCGTTCGGGTGCGGACGGTCCGCCGGCCTCCGGCCGGTGCCCGCCGGAGGTCCGTCAGACCGCGTCGTCCGCCAGCTCGGCCACGCCCGTGATCCGGTGCAGCGGATACGTACGGACCTCGTCGGAGGTGTGGTCGTAGGCCGTCACGAAGCCGCCCTCCACCCGCACGGGGGCGATCACCCGCTGGCTGGCGGCGCCGTCGGCGTTGACGTAGCCGATCCACAGGGCCGAGTTGGTCAGCACCGCGGCCTGCATGGTGGCGAGGGTCTCGGCGGACGTGGTGCGGGGGAGGGCGCCGGGTGTCGGGGCCGGTGCGCGTACCGGCTTGCGTTCCGCGGTGGCGGCCAGATCGCCGGCGCGGATCGCGCGGACCGCCGCTTCGAGGAGGGTGTGGTCGGGGGACGGCGGGCCGTCGGGGACCGGGGCGGGGGCGCTGCGCGGTGCGGTGCGGTAGGAGTCGGCGCGGGCGATCAGGACGTCGCCGGCCGCGGACTCGGCGGCCGGCGCGTAGCCCATCGCCCGCAGCCCGTCCAGGAGTTGGTCGGGGGCGGTCTGGGCGGCGAGCACGGTCGGGGCCAGGCGGCGCAGGCGCAGCGGGGCGGCGCGGCGGTCGGCGAGGATCTCGGACAGCAGCGCGTCGTCGTCGCAGCGCACGTACGCGGCGGCCGCGCCGATCCGCAACTGGCCGTGCCTGCGGGCCACATCGTCGATGAGGTAGGCGAGCGGCTGGGGGACCGGGGTACGGGAGTGGGTGCGCAGGAACTCCTGGAGCTCGGCGGCGGAGCGGCCGGCGTCCAGGGCGCGGCGTACCGAGCCGGGCGTGAAGCGGTAGACCGTCGCACCGCCCTTGGACTCGATGTCGGCCAGTACGCCGAGCGCCTCGGCGAGCGGGCGGCGCAGCGGCCCGGGGGCGACGGCGGTCAGGTCCGCCTGCAGCAGGACGTGGTCGAGCGGCTCGGGCAGGAGGGGGGCGAGCAGGTCCGCGGCGCGGGACGCGGCGGCGCCGGTCTCGGCGGGGGAGGGCGGGACGGCGGCGTCCTGGGGGCCGCCGCCCGCGGCGCCGATCAGGGCCCGCCCGTGGGTGGCGAGCGCGCCTCGTCCCGTCACGCCGAGCAACTCGGCCTCGGACAGGGCCCATTGGGCCAGGCGGGTGCGGAGGTCGTCTCCGGGGGAGGGCGCGGCGGGGGACCCGTCGCCGGACGCGGCCGCCGTGTCCTGGCCCGCGGCGGCTTGCGCGCCCCGCAGGGGCCGCTCCCATCGCAGCCGGGACAGCACCGCCGTCGCCGGTGCGGAGGTGCCCGCCGGCAGGCCGGCCAGGAGTCCGAGCGCGCGGCGGCGGACCTCGGGCGCCGCGGAGCGGTCCAGGTTCGGGCCGAGGGCGGCGAGCGCCCGGCCCTTGGCATCGGCGGTGCCGACCACGCCCGGGGTGCGGGTCGCCGGCAGCCAGCCGGCCGCCAGCACCGCCCAGCGCTCGTGATCGGGCAGCTCCAGCCACTCCTCGGCCGCCGGGGTCGCCGCGTACCGCTCGTCGGCCTCGCCGTCGGAGGCGATCAGACCGGCCGCGTAGGAGAGTTCGAGCCAGAAGGCGGCGAGCTGCTCGGTGGTGTCCAGGGCGACGGCGGTCCGCTTGAGGTCGCGCACGCTCAGGCCCCCGGCGCGCAGGACGGGAGGTCCGCCCAGATCCCACTCCTTGAGCAGCTCCTCGACGGTCGCCAGCGCCGTGAACGCCTGGCTCGCGGCGGCGCTGTCCACAAGCTGTGGATCGCGCTCCGTCGTCGGCGTCAGCGCGGGCGGCACCGGCTCCGGGGTGCGGTGCGCGCGTCCGCCGCGCAGATGCAGTGCCGCCTCCCTGGGCAGGACGACGTTGCGGCCGCCCGCCGGGATCAGCAGGCCCCGGTCGAGCAGCCACTGCAGATGGGGCGCCGGCCGGTCGGTGACACCGCCGTAGGGAGGGCCCCACAGCAGCTTGTCGAGGACGGCGACGGACTCGGCGGGCGCGGTGTCCAGCAGCGCCGCCATACCGGCGCGGTCGCGGAAGAGCGAGGTGAGCGCGGCCACCGCGGAGACCGGATCGTGGGTGGCGGGCAGGCCGGCCGCGGCGATGATCTCCTGGAGCCGGCCCGGCGACATCCCGGCCATGGCCTCGGCGACGGTGGGGCCCAGGCCGGTCGGTGAGGGGTGCGCGGGGCTCGGCGTGAGCAGTTCACGCGCCGTGCGCACCAGCCGCAGCCGGTCGTCCGGCCCCCACACCAGCGCCTGTGCGCGCAGCTCGGCCACCGCCCGGGGCAGCTCGGCCGCGACCGCCTCGTCCCCGGTGTCCCCGCCCATCAGCGCGCCCAGCGTGCCGTACGGACACGGGTCGGGCGCCACCGCCAGCGCCTCGGCGGTCTGCAGCGCGAACCGGTCGAGCCGCTCCACCGCGCGGACCACCGACGCCCGCGTCCCGGCCCGGGTCGCCAGCTGGGTGACATCGCCCGGCACCGGATTGAGCAGGTCGGGCCGCGCCCGCAGCAGCCCGACGAGCCCGCTGTCGGTGCGGGTCCGGAGCTCCTCGGCCAGGGTGCGCGGCGTGTCGGTCATTCGTCCTACGTTAGCGGGGCCGGGGAGGCGGGGGCAGTCAGCGGCGGTACGGCGTCGGTGCGCGGCGCACCCGGCCTGCGGTGCGGCACCCGTGCGCGGCGCACTCGGCCTCCCCCGCGGCGCGCGTGCGCGGCGCACCCGCCTCCGGTCCGGCAGCCGGCCGACCGGGTACCGTCGAGGCAGCAACCAGCGGACGCCGCAGGGGATTTCGTGGGGATCGAGAGCGATCAGCTCGTCTTTGACTACCTGAGCCGGGTGGGCGACCTGGCCCAGCAGCGGGGCCTGCCCAGCGCCACACGGATGCGCCTGGTGAGCGGGCTCAGAGCCGAGATAGACAGCCAACAGAGCGGTTCGGCGTCCGGCGTCCGGCGCCTGCTGGCGCGCCTGGGGACGCCGGAGGCGGTGGTCGCGGCGGCGCAGGGCGCGGACGACCGGCCGCCGGGGGCGCTCGGGGGCGGCACGGGCCCGGGGCGGGCCCCGGGAGGCGGCCCCGCCCCGGACGGGCCCGCCGTGCCGATCGGCACCCGGCCCGCCGAGCCGCCGCGGCCGCCGAGGGCCGCCGGTGCGTCCCGGCTGTGGTCCGGCGCGCGCGACAGGCTCAGCGAGCTGGCCGCGCGCGGCGGGCTGACGGGCAGGGCCCCCACGGCCGGCCATGACACGAGCGGTGGCCCGCTGCCGTCCCCGCGCGACGGTACGGCGGGCCCCTCCGCGACCGGTACGTCCTCCTCGTCGGCCCTGTCCTCCGCGCCGACGGTCGGTCTGCCCCCGCACCTCGCCGGTGCGGACGAGCTGGGCGACGCGCAGGACGCGCCCGACTGGTGGCGCGTGGAGCCGGCGCCGTTCGGCCCGGGTGAGACCGTGCCCGGCTTCGTCGGTGGGATCGAGATCCCCGAGATATGGGACCGGCCGAAGAGCGGCGCCGACGGCGACAAGGACGGTGACGGCGAGGGTGACGGTGGCCAGCTGTCGCTGAAGAAGGGCGGCGGAGCCGGGGCCGGCGGCGAGGGGCCGCGGAGCGCCGACGAGGAGGCCGCGCCGGACGACCGGCGCCCGCTGCCCGGGCTGCTGCGCCGCGCGCTCGCCCGGCGGCGCGGCGCGGCGGCCGGTGAGGAGACCGCGGCCGACGAGACCGGGGGCGATCAGGCGGCGGCCGGCGGGCCGGTCCCGTTGCGGGCCTGGCTCAGCCCGGTGCCGACGCTGGCCGTCCTCCTGCTGGTGGCGGGCGCGGTCCTGGGGTCGTGGCTCGCGCTGGCGGGCGGCTGGGCGCTGGCCTACCTGTCCCGGCGGCTGACGCCCGCCGAGGCCAAGTTCGCGGCGCTCGGCCTGCCCGGTCTGGTCGCCGCCGGTCTGGTGGTGTGGCTGTGGGGCCGCTTCGACGGCCGCTGGGGCGACCCGATCGCCCGCGGCCACCTGGGGCCGGAACTCCTCGCCGGGCTGCCGGCCATGGCCCGGACGGCGGCCGTCGCCTCGGCACTGTTCCTGGTGTGGCGGATGCGACGGGCGGCGCGCTGAGGACGCCGTGCCGACGGCGGGCGGGCACCGGCTGGGCGCCCGCCCGCCGCCCCGCTCAGCTGCCGGGCTTCGGGATCAGCGTGCGCTCCCGGCCCAGGGCCCGGGTGCTGGAGTCGGGGTTGAGGGTGAGCTTTCCGTCCCGCCAGCGGGCCACGACGTCGTCGGCCCGGCCGTCGCCGCCGAAGGCCCCGACGGCCGCCATGGCGACGTCGCGCCACGGGGACTTCGGCGCCCGCAGCCGCCGCTCCTTCTTGAGCTGCGCTCCGGCGGCGTCCTCGAAGGCCGACACCTCCCCGTCGGCCCAGCGGACCAAGAGGTCCTGGCCGGCCGACGAGGCGGCGAGGTCGCCGGCGGCGATGTCCCGGGCGTAGGTCCAGGTCCGGTTGGGGCCGATGAGTTGCTTCTCGGCGTGCAGACCCTTGTCGTCGACGTTGGTGTAGACGCTCACATGGCCGTCGGACCAGCGCACGAGGAGATCGTCGGCGCGCTGGTTGCCGCCGCCGAAGCGGCCCGCGGCGATGCCGTGCGCACGGGTCCAGAAGCTGCCGCGGGGGCGCAGCCGGATCTCGTTGCCGAGCTTGGTGGTCTCGTCGACGTCCTTGTAGAGCGTCACTTCCCCGTCCGACCAGCGCACGACGAGGTCGTAGGTGGCGGAGCCGGTGAAGTCGCCCGCCGTGAGGGACGCGGCGTGCCGGAAGGTGGAGCCGGCGGCCGCCAGCCGGACGCCCTTGCCGAACCCGTACGCGCCGTTGCCGGGGTACAGCGTCACCTCGCCGTCGGACCGGCCCACGATCAGGTCGCCGTTGCCGTTGCGTACCGAGGAGCTGTGGAAGCGGCCGCCGGCCATCACCTTGGTGTGCTGCCAGGCCGTGGCGTCCCCCAGGGGGCTGGGGGTGTCCGGCCGTGCCCCGTCGACCGCCTGGCGGTAGAGCCGGAAGACGTCCTCGTCGAACTGCGAGCTGTAGGAGATGTGGTCGTAGCGCCCGCCGGTCTGGTAGCCGCCGATCGCGCCGATGAGCTTGCCGCGCCGGCCGTCGAAGTCCGTCAGGAACGGGCCCCCGCTGACGCCCGACCGGAACCCGGCGCACTCGATCTCCAGGAACCTGCCCTGGAAGGCCTTGGTGCTGTTGGTGCACCGCAGTGGCGTCTTCTGGCCACCGGGGTAGCCGACGACGGTCACGTTGTCGCGTGCCAGCTGCGAGGCGGGGACGGCGGTGAGCTCGTTGCCGCGGCCGGTCGCGTCCTCCAGCAGCTGCCCCTGCGCGTTCGGGCCGACGCGCAGCAGCGCGAAGTCCACGTCGTCGTCGGGCTTGGACTGCAGGTAGCGTCCGTCGATCCAGACCTGTCCCGGCAGCATCGGGAAGATCCCGTACGGCATCTCACCGGGCTGGCCCGGCTTCGTGGCGCCGGCGCGGTAACCGGGGACGAAGGCGACGCTGCGGTACGGCTTGTCGCCCTTGAGGCAGTGCGCGGCCGTGATGACCAGGCTCTTCGTCGGGGAGGTCACGGAGTTGGCGGTGCAGAACTGGTCGGCGGTCGCCGATCCGTCGCCGGCGCGGAGGAGGAAGACGCCGACGGTGGCGACGCCCTGTCCCGCCGGGGCGCTCGGCACCCGCAGCGAGCGCTTTCGCCGCTCGTCGGGGGCGGCCGGCGCGCTTGCGGCGTCCTCCACCGGGACGGCCGCACGGATCCGTTCCGGGGTCCAGTAGCGCTCCGCCTCCCGGGCCGGCCGGATGTCGCCGTCGCTCACGCCCTTGGACCGCTCTTGCGGGCGGGCGGAGGAGCCGGCGGAAGGGGAGGGCGAGGGCCCGGGGGAATCGGCCGTGGTCGCCGTCGCCGTGGCGCCGCCGGCGAGCGCGGCACAGACGGCCACCGCGAGGGCGCGGGTCCACAGTGCGGGTCTGGTCAAACGTATGTGTCTCATCAGGTCTTCCATTGACGGCTCATCAGCCGGGCCACCGGACAGTGCAGTTCCGGCTCAGCCGGCCTGCTCGATCTTGCCGTGTGCCCCGGCGGCGCCCGCACCCGGGTGGGGCGGGGCGCCGCCTTGGTTCCCGGCTACTTCTTGACCAGCCGCTGCTGCACCTCGTCCAGGATCTTGCCGGCGGCCGTGTAGCCGATGCCCTGGATCCAGAGCTGGTCGTCGACGCGGAAGGACCGGCCGCCGGTGACGGCCCGCATGTGCTTCCACAGGCCGCCGGTGGTGATCTGGGCCTCCTTGGACTTCTCCGGGGTGCCGTAGGAGGCGTAGAAGACGGCGTCGGCGTCGGCCTTGTTGACCTGCTCGGGGCCGACCTCGACCATCAGGCCGTCCTTGGAGCCGTCGACGACGTCGGTCGGGCCGGTGCCGATGTCGGCGAGGACGGTGCCGATGTAGCTCCGGCAGCCGTAGATGCGGGTGTCGGCGCCCTCGACGAAGCGGACGATGTTGGTGCGGAGCCCGCGGGCCGCCGCCGGGCCGCCGAGGGCCTTGGTGACGCGCCCGGCGTGCGCCTCGTACGCGGCGACCGCGCGCCGCGCCTGGGGGATCCTGCCCAGCGCGTCGGCGTGCGTGGCGAAGTTCTGCTTCCAGGGGTAGCCGGTGGTCTCGGTCATCACGGTCGGCGCGATCTTCGTCAGCTGGTCGTAGCGCTGACCGTCGCGGACCTTGCTGGTCAGGATCAGATCGGGCTTGAGGGCGGCGACCGCCTCCAGGTTCGGGGCGCCGATCTTGCCGACGTCCTTGATGCCGGCGACCTGGTCCTTGGCGAGGTAGTCCAGGAAGCCCGAGGCCACGTCGGAGCGGGTGGCGCCGACCGGCTTGACGCCCAGGGTGATCGCGGAGTCCAGCTCGGCGGTGTCCAGGACGACCACCCGCTTCGGGGAGTTCGGCACCCGCACCTCGCCCATGGCCGTGCGCACCGGGTGGGTGCCGCCGCCGGCGGCCGGCTTCGCCCAGGTCGTGGCCGGCTGCTCGGGGCAGTCGGCGGCCTTGAAGGAACCCGAGGAGCCGTCGGAGGCGTCGTGGCCGGACCCGCAGCCGGTCAGGGCGAGGGAGGCCACGAGCACGCCGGCGGCGGCGAGGACGCCGGTGGGGGAGACGGCGGCGGCGCGGCGCGCGGCGGTGGAACGGAACATGACATGTCCTTTCGGCTCGGAGGGAGGACAGAGCGGGGAGGGGGGTGGCGAGGGTCGGCGGCGGGGGAGGGACGGGCGCCGCCGGATGCTCCCGGCGGGCCGCTACTCCCGGCGGGGCGGCTGCCAGGGGCGAGCGGGGACGACCAGCGGCGAGGCGGTCACCGGATCCGGTACGACCACCGACTCCAGTCCGAAGACCTCGTGGACCAGTTCGGCGGTGACGACCTGGCCGGGGTGGCCCTGGGCGACGATCCGGCCGCCCTTCATCGCCACCAGGTGGTCGGCGTAGCGGGCGGCCTGGTTGAGGTCGTGGAGCACGGCGACGACGGTGCGGCCGCGGTCGTGGTTCAGCTGCCGTACCAGGTCGAGCACCTCGACCTGGTGGGCGATGTCCAGGTACGTCGTCGGCTCGTCGAGGAGCAGCAGATCGGTCTCCTGGGCCAGGGCCATGGCGATCCACACCCGCTGGCGCTGGCCGCCGGAGAGTTCGTCCACCGCGCGGTCGGCCAGCTGCGCCACGTCCGTCCGCGCCATGGCCTCGCCGACCGCGCGTTCGTCGTCCGCCGACCACTGCTGCCACCAGCGCTGATGCGGCTGGCGGCCGCGGGCGACCAGATCGGCGACGGTGATCGCCTCGGGGGCGACGGGGGTCTGCGGCAGCAGCCCGAGGGACTGGGCGATCTTCTTGGTGGGGAGGCGCGCGAGGTCCGTGCCGTCCAGCAGGACCGCACCGTGACGGGGCCTCAGCAGCCGCCCGAGGGCGCGCAGCAGCGTCGACTTGCCGCAGGCGTTGGGGCCGACGACGACGGTGACCGCGCCGGGCGGCACGTCCAGGTCCAGGCCGTCGACGACGATGCGGTCCTCGTAGGCGAGGGTGAGCGCACGGGCCGTCAGCCGGCTCACGGCGCCCGGCTCTATCCCGTCGCCGCCGTCCCCGTCCCGCTCGCCGGTCACGGCGCCCTCGCCCCGCCCGCCCGTCTGCCCGGTCCCGGTCACGCTGTTCCTCCTGCCGCGGCCCGGCCACGGGCCCGGTGGCCCCTGACGATGAGCCAGATCAGATACGGGGCGCCGACGGCGGCGGTCAGCACGCCCACCGGCAGCTCCGTCGGCGCGAAGAGCTTGCGGGCGAGCAGATCGCCCGCGACGACGACGAAGGCACCCAGGAGAGCCGAGCACAGCAGCGGTATCTGGGCGCCGCGCGTCAGCCGGCGGGCGATCTGCGGGGCCAGCAGCGCCACGAAGTCCACGGGGCCGGCCGCCCCGGTCGCCAGCGAGGCCAGGACCACACCGACCGCGACCAGGCCGAGGCGGGTGCGGCCCAGCCGGACGCCCAGCGCCGTCGCGGTGCCGTCGTCCAGCGAGACGGTCCGCTGGGCGCGGGCCGCCCACAGCACGCCCGGCAGCAGCACCAGCAGCGCCCAGCCCAGCGGCGCCGCCTCGGCCCAGCCGCGCCCGTTGAGCGACCCGGTCATCCACACCTGGGCCTGCTGGGCGACGAGGTAGTCGCCCTTGGTCAGGAACAGATGGGTGACGGAGCGGAGCGCGACCGCGCAGCCGATGCCGATCAGGACGAAGCGGGTGGCGTGCAGGCCGCCGCGCCAGGCGAAGAGATAGACCAGTGCGGCGGCCAGGACGCCGCCGGCGACGGACAGATACGGCAGGACGGCGTACGAGGTGACGCCGAAGGTCATCGCACCGACCGTCAGCGCGCTCGCGCCCTGGCTGATGCCGATGATGTCGGGGCTGGCGAGCGGGTTGCGGGCCACCGTCTGGATCAGCGCGCCGGCGACCCCGAAGGCCGCGCCGACCATCAGGCCGACGGTCATCCGCGGCAGCCGCAGGGTGGAGACGACCACCTCCTGGGCGGACGGCCGGCCCAGGAGGACGTCGACGACCTCGGACGGGGCCACGAAGCGCTCGCCGACGCAGAGGTAGCCCACACACGCCAGCGCCAGCAGGACGGTCAGTACGGCCGCGACCACGGCCGCGCGGCGGTGCAGCAGGAACGAGCCGCGCCCGGCCCGTACCAGCGCGTACCCGGCCGGCCGCAGTGCGACACGGCGGCCGGGCGCGGCGGCCGCCGCGAGATCGGCCGTGCCGCCCGGGAGCGGCGTCCCCATCGACCTCTCAGGGTCCGTCATGCCGCTCTGGAGCGGCCTCCCCGGCGACCTCTCAGAGTCCGTCATGCCGCCACCGCTGCCCTTCGCCTCACCAGAGCAACCAGGCACGGCACCCCGATCAGCGCGGTCATCACACCCGCCGGGACCTCCGACGGCGGGAACAGGACCCGGCCGACGGTGTCGGAGACCAGTACGACGACCGGGCCGAGCAGCGCGGCCATCGGCAGTACCCAGCGGTGGCCGCCGCCCACCATCGCGCGGGCGAGGTGCGGGACGGCCAGGCCCACGAAGGCGATCGGGCCGGCCGCGGCGACACCCGCGCCGGTCAGCACCGTCGCGCCCAGCCCGCCCACGATCCGTACGGCGGCGACGTTCTGCCCCAGACCCCGCGCGACGTCCTCGCCGAGCGCCAGCGCGTCCAGGCCGCGCGCGACGGACAGCACGAGCACCGCACCCGCCAGCAAAAACGGCCAGATCTGTGCGGCCACCTCGGTGTCCCGGCCGGTGAGCGAGCCGACCTGCCAGAAGCGGAACTCGTCCAGGGCGGCGGCCCTGGTCGTCAGGATCGCCATCGTCACCGACACCAGCAGGGCGTTGACGGCGGCCCCGGACAGCGCGAGCTTGACCGGGGTGGCGCCGCCGCGGCCGCGGGTGGCGACGGCGTAGACGACGACGGCGGCGATCCCGGCGCCGGCGAAGGCGAACCAGACATAGCCGGTCAGGCTGTGGACCCCGGCGAAGGCGATGGCGATCACCACGGCTGCCGAGGCGCCCTGGCCGATGCCGAGGATGCCGGGGTCGGCGATCGGATTGCGGGTGATGCCCTGCATGACCGTGCCGGCCATCGCCAGCGCGGCGCCGACCAGCACGCCGATGAGCGTGCGCGGCAGCCGCAGGTACCGGACCACCTGCGCGGCATCGCCGTCCCCGCCGTGGACGAGGGCGTCCAGCACCTCGGACGGGGCGAACGCGCGGCTGCCGACGGCCAGCGAGAGGACCACCGCCAGCAGCAGGGCGAGCAGCGCCGCCGCCACGAGGCCGAGGCGGCGGCCGGGCGTCCGGGGCGTCATAGGCAGGTCACTTTGCGGAGAGATGGCCGGAAGTTAGGTAAGGCAGGGCTAAGAGTACGGCCTGGCCGCCGGGCCGCCCGCGGTCGCCTGCACAATGGCTGGCATGGCTGCGTACCCCCTGACGGTCGGCTTCGACCTCGATATGACGCTGATCGACTCCCGCCCCGGAATCAAGGCCGCCTACGAGGAGCTGTCCGCCAGGACCGGCACCTTCGTCGACGCCGAGGCCGCGGTGACCCGGCTGGGGCCGCCGCTGGAGCAGGAGATCCGCCGCTGGTTCCCCCAGGAGCGGGTCGCGGAGATCAGCGACCTGTACCGCTCGCTGTACCCGCAGTACGCGATCGCGTCGACGCCGGCCATGCCCGGTGCCCGGGAGGCCCTCGCCGCGGTCGCGGCGGCGGGCGGCCGGACGATCGTGGTGACCGCCAAGTTCGAGCCGAACGCCAAACTGCACCTGGCGCACCTGGGCATCGAACCGGACGCCGTCATCGGCTCGCTGTGGGCGGAGGCCAAGGCCGAGGCGCTGCGCGAGCACGGTGCGCGGATCTACGTCGGCGACCACACCGGTGACGTCCGGGGTGCGCGCGCCGCGGGCGCGCTGTCGGTCGCCGTGGCCACCGGTCCGTGCGAGGGCGGCGAGTTGCTGGCGGCCGGCGCCGATGTGCTGCTCGACGACCTCACCCAGTTCCCGGCGTGGCTGGATCGCTACGTCGCGGAAGGGGCAGAAGGGGCGGATCCCTCGGAGGCCGCCTCGGCCTGACGGCGCTGCGCGGCGGCGGAGCGGACCACTCCGGTCGCGGCGATCAGGAAGCCGAGGCCCATCAGCATGCACACCCAGTAGAAGGCGGACGGCAGCGGGTGGGTCCCGAGGAACAGCGGCGTCACCGTGGCGAGAGTGGCCGCTGCGCCAACTAGGAACATGATCGCGCCGATTCGGACCAGCAGATCCCCGGCCTGGGGAGTTTCGTCAGACACCTGACCAGGGTAAGTCCGGGCCAGAAGCGCTGAGGATCCACCCGGCGGCGTCTTGTCACCGGCCCGGGGACCATTAGCCTTGGTGGTGGCGGGTCCTGCGGCCCGCTGCATTGCTATCCAGACCCGATTCCGCCGCTGCTTCGCG
Organism: Streptomyces sp. NPDC059008; assembly: GCF_042749045.1. Lineage (NCBI taxonomy): Bacteria > Bacillati > Actinomycetota > Actinomycetes > Kitasatosporales > Streptomycetaceae > Streptomyces > Streptomyces sp. NPDC059008. Next base: position 247,704 of record NZ_JBHYJC010000002.1, read on the forward strand.
GTGGATGCGGCCCAGTTTTTTCCAACGAGTACGAGGACGAGGACAGACGTGCCTACCGGCAAGGTCAAGTGGTTCAACAGCGAGAAGGGCTTCGGCTTTCTCTCCCGCGATGACGGCGGTGACGTCTTCGTGCACTCGTCGGTGCTGCCCGACGGCGTGGCCGCGCTCAAGCCTGGCCAGCGCGTCGAATTCGGCGTCGTCGCGGGCCAGCGCGGCGACCAGGCGCTGACCGTGACACTCCTCGACCCCGCCCCCTCGGTAGCCGCGGCCCAGCGCCGCAAGCCCGACGAACTCGCCTCGATCGTGCAGGACCTCACCACGCTGCTGGAGAACGTCACCCAGCAGCTGGAGCGCGGCCGCTACCCCGACAAGGCGCACGGCTCGAAGATCGCCGGCATGCTGCGCGCGGTCGCCGACCAGCTGGACGTCTGAAGCGGGCCCGCCCAGGGCCACCCACCTCACACGAAGCGCAGCGCATCGCGGCCGAGGGGCGGCACGAGCCCCTCGGCCGCGGCGCGGGTGAGCAGCCCGCGCACCGCGGCATAGCCGTCCTCGCCGAGGTCGGCGGTGAACTCGTTGACGTACAGCCCGATGTGCTGGTCGACGACCTTCGGGTCCATCTCCTGGGCGTGCTCCAGGACGTAGGGACGGGAGGCCTCCGGGTCGTCCCAGGCCATCCGCACGGAGGTGCGGACGGCGGCCGCGAGGTCGCGCAGCGTCCGCTCGCCCAGCGACCGCTTGGCGATGATCGCGCCGAGCGGGATCGGCAGGCCGGTGGTGTGCTCCCAGTGCTCGCCCATGTCCGCCAGGCAGACCAGGTCGTAGTTCTGGTACGTGAAGCGGGCCTCGTGGATGACCAGGCCCGCGTCGACCTTGCCGTCCCGGACCGCCGGCATGATCTCGTGGAACGGCAGCACCACGATCTCGCCGACGCCGCCCGGCACCTCGGCCGCCGCCCACAGCCGGAACAGCAGATACGCGGTGGACCGCTCGCTGGGCACCGCAATCGTCCGGCCCGTCAGATCCGCGGCCGTGCCCTGCTGCCTGGACAGCACCAGCGGCCCGCAGCCGCGGCCCAGCGCCCCGCCGCAGGGCAGCAGCGCGTACTCCTCGAGCACCCACGGCAGCACCGCGTACGACACCTTCAGCACGTCGAACTCGCCGCGCTCGGCCATGCCGTTGGTGAGGTCGATGTCGGCGAAGGTGACTGCGAGGTCCGGCGCGTGCGGGACGCGGCCGTGCGCCAGGGCGTCGAAGACGAAGGTGTCGTTCGGGCATGGCGAGTACGCGATGTGCAGCGGCCGGGTCACGGTGTCCTCCTACTAGGGACGGTGCGGTTCCCCGGCCGGCCCGTGGGCGGCGGCCAGGGCTTCGGGGAACGTACGAAAGGCGCCGGTCAGGGCGGCGAGCGCGTCGCCGATGCGCCAGGCGGCGCGGTCGCGGGGGCCGACGGCGTTGGAGACGGTGCGCAGCTCCAGCACCGCCACGCCCTGCGCGGCGGCCGCCTCGGCGACGCCGAAGCCCTCCATCGCCTCGGCCAGCACGCCGGGGTGACGTCGTGCCAGCTCCGCGGCGCGTGCCGCGCTGCCGGTGACCGTGGAGACGGTGACGACGGTGCCGACGGCCCCGCCGGACGCCTTCGCCACGGCGTCGGCCAGTGCCTTGTCGGGGCGGTGCGCCACCGTGCCGAAGCCGAGTTCGGTGACCGGTACGAAGCCGTCGGGGGTCTGGGCACCCAGGTCGGCGGCGACGATCGCGTCGGCGACGACCACCGACCCCACAGGGACGCCGGCGGAGGTGAATCCGCCGCCGATCCCCGCCGAGACCACCAGGTCGTACGGTGCGCCGGCGAGCGCGGCGGCGGTCAGCGCGGTGGCCGTGCCGGCGGCCGCGGCGGCCGGGCCGACACCGGCGGCCAGCACGTCGAGCGCCACCGTCGGCCCGGCCACCGGCCGCACCTCGTAACCGCCGGGCAGCGACCAGGGCTCCGCCTCGCCCGAACCGTCGGCCCCGGCGCCGCCGGCCCGGACCGCGTCGCGCTCGGCCGCCACCGCCGTGACGACCAGGACCCGCATCACGAAGCCCGCACCCTGCGCGGCCGCCGCGCGCTCAGCGCGCTCAGTCCTTCTGCTTCAGCGTGAAGTGCCACATCGTCTTGGGGCCCTGGCCGGTGCCGATCTCCGCGACCTGGAGGGTGACGTCCTTGGTGTAGGACGTCTGGCCGGTCTGCGGGTTCTGCTGCATGAAGAGGGTGTCCGCGTCGAAGCTGCGGTACGTCTGCTTGCTGGGCTCGCGCATGACGGGGCCCCCGCCGAAGACGACCCACCCGGACTTGGCGACCTCCGGGTCGACGCCGACGCGCACCTGCTCACCCGGGTGCACGGTGATCGTCTTGCCGCCCTTCTTGGTGAGGCAGGCCGCGACCTGCTTCCGGGACAGGTCCTTGCCGTTGCCGTCGCAGCCGGGCGTGGCCTCGGCCGTCACCGTCGTCGAACCGACGGTCACGGTCGCGAGCGCGGTCGGCTTCTCGCAGGCGGAGAGGGTGACAAGACCCAGGGACACGGCACCGATGGCGGCAGCGGCGCGGCGGCCCTTGCCCCAGGAGATCAACGCAGCGGTCATACGGGCAGGCTATCGGGCGCCCCAGCTCACGCCACGCGCGGGTGCGGCGTGCCGCGCGGCCGGTGCGAAGCCGTGCCCCCGGCGGGCCGGTCCACCGGTCTTTTCAGGCCACCCGGGGCGTCGGCCCGCCGCCCCGCCGCGCCGCGCTCAGCAGCCCCCGTACGGCCAGCGCCACGCCCAGCGCGACCAGCGCCGCGGCCACCGACATCCCCAGCACCCCGACCAGCGGCAGCGAGATCCCGATCGCGCCGCCGACCACCCACGACATCTGCAGCGCCGTCTCGGAGCGGGCGAACGCCGAGGTGCGCACCGCCTCCGGCACATCGCGCTGGATCATCGCGTCCAGCGACAGCTTCGCCAGCGCCTGGCACAGCCCCGCGCAGGCCGCCGCCGCGGTGACCACGACCATCGCGGCGGCGGTGTAGAACACCGCCGCGAGCACCGTCGTACCCAGCGCCAGCCCCAGCACCGCCGCGACGATCTGCTCCGGTCCGCGGGCCTTGAGCCACGCCCCGACGGCCGTCCCCAGCGCGTTGCCCGCCCCGGCCGCCACCGCCACCAGCCCCAGCGAGGCGGCCGGCCCCAGTCCGCCCAGCGGATGCTCGCGCAGCAGGAAGGCCAGGAAGAACGTCAGAAAGCCGGAGAGCGCCCGCAGGCAGACGTTGGCCTGGAGCCCGTGCAGCACCGACGGCCCGACGGTGCGCAGCCCCGGCTTCGCCGGCCGGCCGCCCGCCGAGTCCTCTCCCGCCGCCTCACGGGAGGCCAGGCGGGCCCGCGCCTCGCCCTTGTCCGAGTCGACCTTGTGCGGCAGCGAGAACGACAGGACCGTACCGGCCGCGAACACCGCGAACGCCCCGTACAGCGGCCAGCCCGGCCCGATCAGATGCAGCCCGGCACCGGCCGGCGCCGCCACCCCCGTGGCCAGCAGCCCCGCGAGCGTCACCCGGGAGTTGGCCCGCACCAGCGAGATCCGCGGGGGCAGCAGCCGCGGTACCACCGCACTGCGCACCACGCCGTACGCCTTCGACGCCACCAGCACTCCCAGCGCCGCCGGATACAGCTCCAGCCCGCCGGTCGCCACCGCGCCCGACATCGACACCGCCAGCAGCGCCCGGGCCAGCATCGCGCCCGCCATCGCCGCCCGGCGGCCGTGCGGCACCCGGTCCAGCAGCGGTCCGATCACCGGCGCGAGCAACGCGAACGGCGCCATCGTGACCGCCAGATACAGCGCCACCCGGCCCCGCGCCTCCTGCGTCGGCACCGAGAAGAACACCGTCGAGGCCAGCGCGACCGTGATCAGCATGTCGCCGGCCGAGTTCACCGCGTGCAGCTCGATCAGCTTGCCCAGTCCCGACTCGCCCGCGCCGTGCGCGTGCGTCGCCCGCCGCACCCGGCGCGCCGCGCCGGTGAACGGCCGGTGCAGCGCACGGCCGACCGCCCGGCCCGCCCGCCGGGCAGGGCCGTCCCCGAAGCCGCCCCGGGACGGCTCGTGCGACGACGCTCTCGACGACTTCCGCGATGCCTTCGCCACCTTCGACACCCTCGACGCCCTTGCGGCAGCAGCCACTCGGCCATAGTGCCCCAACTCGCCCAGGAGAGGGCACTTTCTCCGCACTGCCGCGCGAGGCGCCCCGGCGCGCCGTCGCCGCCGCGGACATTTGCGCTCCCACCGAGGAGTCGTACACCGCTGAAGGGGTAGCGTGTGTAGCGCGCCACCGGCGGTCGGTTTTGGCCGCGTGTCTCATTGCGTTCCGCGATCCCGCAGAATGGGTCTATGAGGTGCGCTCGACCGAACCGATCGGGCGCGGACGTCGACGCGGTCCCCAGGTCCGCTCCGCCCGCCCCCGGCCCGCCGGTCGTCCGGACAGGACAAGGACAGCTCCGGCTGGCGCACTCGTGAGACGGCGTGGAAGAGAGAATCGATTCTTGTGAGTGCTGCGATGCGAAGCCGTACCCCTGACCGCCTGTGCGCCGAGGCGGTCGACCTTGCCCGGACGGCGGCGGAGGAAGTCGCCCTGCCCGGGATGGTCGGCGAGTACATCGAGGCCGTCGCCGACGCGGACCGCGTCGTCACCCACCTCTTCGCCTCCAACGAGCCCGGCTACCGCGGCTGGCGCTGGGCGGTGACGGTCGCGCGGGCCTCGCGGGCCAAGGTCGTCACGCTCGACGAGGCGGTGCTGCTGCCCGGCCCCGACGCGCTGCTCGCGCCGGAGTGGGTGCCCTGGAGCGAGCGGCTGCGCCCCGGCGACATGGGCCCCGGGGATCTGCTGCCCACGGAGGCCGAGGACCTGCGGCTGGAGCCGGGCTTCTCCGGGGAGGACGGCCCGCCGCCGAACTCCGCCGTCGCCGAGGGCATGGCCGCCGAGGTCGCCGACACCGAGGAGGCGGACGTCGTTGCGGGCTCGCCGGCGATCCAGCCCGCGCCCGCGCGCGGCGGCATCGCGGACCTCGCCGAGGAGCTCGGCATGCGCCGCGCCCGGGTGCTGTCCCGCTACGGCCTGCACGCCGCCGCCGACCGCTGGGAAGAGGCGTACGGCGCGAAGACCCCGATGGCCCAGGCGGCCCCCGCCACCTGCCTGACCTGCGGCTTCCTCACCCCGCTCACCGGCTCCCTGCGCCAGGCCTTCGGCGTGTGCGCCAACGAGTTCGCCCCGGCGGACGGCCGGGTGGTCTCCCTGTCGTACGGCTGCGGGGCGCACTCCGAGGCCGCCGTGATGCCCAAGACGCCGCGGCCGGCCCCGCCGGTGGTCGACGAGACGGTGGTGGAGCCGCTGTCCCTGCGGCCGGAGCGGGACGGGGGCTCGGTCGAGGAGGCCGGGCCCGCGGAGGAGCTGGGCCACAGCTGAGGTGTGTCCGGGCGGGGCCCGGTGGGTGGTGGGTGCCGGGGACGGTCCTGCGGCCCCCCTACCGCCCGGTGAGGCGCCCCCGCCCTGCGGGGGCGAAGGAAAAGGAGCCAGAAGCTCGGCCGCGTCGTGGCGCAGCCGGGCTTCTGCCGGTCCTTGACTTGTCTCCCCGGCACCACCACACACCAGGGGCCACGGCCCCATGTGCCTCACCCCCGCCGAAGGCGGGAAACAGAAGCCCCCAGGACGGGCCGGCCGGCAACGGGGGGCGATACCGTCTGGACACAGACTCAGCGAGGGAGACGAGAGACGTGACCGCAACGTCGTGGGTGCGAGGCGCAGCCGGAGACCCGTTCGGGACGGCTCGACTGCGGCGCGGCGTGCTGGACGCCTGGGCCGCGTCACCGGCCCGGTTCCGGGAGGACGCCAACGCGGAGGAGGACCTCGCGCTCGGCGGCTACCGCGACCGGCTCGCCGTGGAGCTGGCGCAGAACGCGGCGGACGCGGCGGCCCGCGCCGGGGTCCCCGGGCGGCTGCGGCTGACCCTGCACCCGGCCGACGGCGACACCCCCGCCGTCCTCGTCGCCTCCAACACCGGCGCCCCCCTCGACGCCACCGGCGTGGAGTCGCTGTCGACGCTGCGCGCCTCCGCCAAACGGGAGCCCAGCGTGGCGGCCGGCGCGGTCGGCCGGTTCGGCGTCGGTTTCGCCGCGGTGCTGTCCGTGAGCGACGAGCCGGCCCTGGTGGGACGCACCGGCGGGGTGCGGTGGTCGCTGGCCGAGGCCCGCACGCTGGCGCAGGAGGTGGCCGCGCACAGCCCCGGGCTCGGCGGCGAACTGCGCCGCCGTGAGGGGCACGTACCGCTGCTGCGGCTGCCGATGCCCGCGGAGGGCACCGCGCCCGACGGGTACGACACCGCCGTCGTGCTGCCGCTGCGGGACGTCGCGGCGCAGGACCTCGCCGAGCGGCTGCTGGACGGCATCGACGCGGCGCTGCTGCTGACGCTGCCGGGGCTGGCCGAGGTCGTGGTCGAGACCCCGCAGGGCGTACGCGAGTTGAGGCGGCGTCAGGACGGCCCGTACGTCCTGATCGAGGACAGTGAGCGGGGCGCCACCCGATGGCGGGTGGCGACCGACGGCGGGCCGCTGGACCCGGCGCTGCTCGCGGACCGGCCCGTCGAGGAGCGGCTGCGGCCGTCGTGGTCGGTGACCTGGGCGGTTCCGGTGGACTCCGAGGGCGCGCCGACGCGCCCGGGAACCGCGCCGGTGGTGCACGCGCCGACGCCGACGGACGAGCCGCTGGGGCTGCCCGGGCTGCTGATCGCCTCGTTCCCGCTGGAGCCGACCCGGCGTCATGTCGCCCCGGGCCCGCTGACGGACTTCCTGGTGGAGCGGGTGGCCGCCGCCTACGCGGCGCTGCTCGGCGACTGGCAGCCGGTGTCCGTCGCCACCCTCGACCTGGTACCGGGCCCGCTGGGCAAGGGCGGACTGGACGGCGAGCTGCGCCGGCAGGTGCTCGCGCTGCTGCCGCGGGTGCGGTTCCTGCCGAGCGCGGGCGCGCCGGGCGCGGGGGAGCGGGCCGAGCCCGAGGCCCCGGCAAAGGACGCCTGGGACTCCGGCGAGGACGCGGTGCGGTATGTCCTGCGGCCCGTGGAGGCCGAGGTGGTCGAGGGCGCCGGCAGCGCGACGGTCGCGGTGCTGGCCGAGCTGTTCCCCAGCCTGCTGCCGGCCGGCCTCGAACGGCGCACGGAGCTGCGGGCGCTGGGCGTGGCCCGGGTGCCGCTCGGGGAGATGGTCGACCGCCTGGCGGGCGTCGAGCGGGCCCCCGAGTGGTGGTGGCGGCTCTACGACGCGCTGGCCGGCACCGACCCGGACCGGCTCAGCGGACTGCCGGTGCCGCTCGCGGACGCCGGCGGCCAGGGCCCCGACGGAGCGAGCGGCACCGTACGCACCACCATCGGGCCGCGTCAGGTGCTGCTGCCGCTGCCCGGTGGCGGCCCCGCGGGGGGCGGCGAGGACGCCGCCCGGCACCGTACGCTCGCCCGGCTCGGGCTGAAGGTCGCCCACCCCGACGCGGTGCACCCGCTGCTGGAGAAGCTCGGCGCCACTCCGGCCGCGCCCCGCGCCGTACTGACCACGCCCCAGGTGCGGGCGGCCGTGGAGAACTCGCTGGACGCGGACGAGGACGCCTACGACGTCTTCGCGGACGACTTCGGGCCGGGGGCCCCGCTGGGCGCGGAGGAGCTGGCGGAGACGGTGCTCGGGCTGGTCCGCGACGCCAACCTCGCGCCCGGCGACGAGCCCTGGCTCGGCGCCCTCGCGCTGCCCGACGAGGACGGCGAGCCGGCACCGGCGGGCGAGCTGGTGTACCCGGGCAGCGCCTTCGAGCGGGTCATCCGGGAGGGTGAACTCGCCGCGTGCGACGCGGAGTTGGCCGCCCGATGGGGTGAGCAGCCGCTGACCGCCGTGGGCGTCATGGCCGACTTCGCGCTGGTACGGGCCGCCGATGTCGTCCTCGACCCGGACGAGCTGGAGCCCCGCGACGGGGACTTCGCCGAGCCGGACGACGCCGGGCTGCTGGACGCCGTCGACGTGTGGTGCGAGGACCTCCTCGACGCCCTGCCCGACACGCCCGTCCCGCCGGTGCTCACCGAACTGGTGGCCGTCCGCGACCTGGACCTGGTCGACGACGACGCCTGGCCGCAGGTACTGGAGATGCTCTCCCGGCCGCCGCTGCGCGACGCGCTCACCGCGCCCGCCCGGGTGCTGCTGCCCGACGGCACCACCGAGTCCGTACGCCCCTACACCGCCTGGTGGCTGCGCGGCCACCCGGTGCTGGACGGGCGGCGGCCGGCCGGTCTGCGCGCGGCGGGCGGCGACCGGCTGCTGGCCGGTCTCTACGAGTCCGCGGACGCCGGCGGGGTCGACGCCCAGGTGCTGCGCGCACTCGGCGTGCGCACCTCCGTCGCCGCCCTCCTGGACGAGCCGGGCGGCGCGGCCGAACTGCTGGCCCGCCTCGCCGACCCGGACCTGACCGTGGACGCGGCCCAACTCCACGGCCTCTACGGCCTGCTGGCGGACCTGGACCCCGATCAGGTGACGCTCCCCGACGAGCTGCGGGCCGTGCTCGACCGGGAGGTGCGGGTGGTGGACGCGGCGGACGCCGTGGTCGCCGACGCCCCGGACCTGATGCCGCTGGCGGCGGGGCTGCCCCTGCTGCCGGTGCGCCCGGCGCGCGCCGCGGACCTGGCCGAGCTGCTGCAGGTGCGCAGGCTGAGCGAGGTGGTGAGCGCCGAGGTGCGCTCCGAGGGCGTCCGCCACGAGGTCCCGGAGGCCGTACGGGTCCTGCTCGGCCCCGCCACCCCCGAGTCGTATCTGGAACACGAGGAGCTGGTCGTCGGCGACGGCCCGGACGCCACCGCCGAACTGGACTGGCGCCGGAGCCCCGACGGCACCCTGCACGCCGCGACCCTGGAGGGCGTCGCGGCCGGCCTGGCCTGGGCGGCGGGCCAGTGGCCGCGCCGCTTCGAGGTCGCGGCGCTGCTGGAGGACCCGGACCGGGGCGAGGAGCTGGCGCGGGCGCGCTGGTTCGACTGACCGCCGGCGCTGCGGCGCACCGCGGGCCGGGGCGCGTGTCGTCCCGGCCCGGACGGCGGCGCTTCGGTTCGGTCGGGCCGGTCGGTCGGCCCGGTCAGTTCGAGGTGAACTTCTTCACCAGGGCCCAGACCACGACGATCGCGCCGACGGCGAGGATCAGCCACTCCCACCAGTCCAGGACGCCGTCGCCCCCGTAGTGGGAGTGGTGGGAGTGGTGGCGGTGCGAGCCGGCCAGCACCCGGTACGTGAGGTCCCCCGGAATCAGTGTCATGGGGCGGAGGGTAGGGCAGGGGGCGGACCGTGGCCAGGCCGCGGCGGAAGGCTTGACCGCGACCTCGCGCCGGGGCTGCCCGGCCGCCGGGCGAGGGGGCGGCCGCCCGCGCGTGCGGTGGCTCAGGCGGGGAAGCGGCGGTCCACCAGGCGCCAGGCCAGCTCCAGGAGCACCGCCGCCGCCGCGGCGACGCCCACCGCCGCCCACGGCATCGTCCCGCCGACCAGGCGCAGATCGAAGAAGTCCTGCAGCCAGGGGGTGACCAGGACGATCAGGAAGCCCAGGCCCATGGTCAGCACCAGGGCGATCCGCCACCAGGTGTAGGGGCGGGCGATGATCGCCAGGACCCACATCGCGGTGAGGAAGAGGGTCAGGGTGGCGGCGCTGGTCTCGGCGGAGAGGGCGCCCGGACCGGTGTAGTGGGCACGGGCGAGGAGGTAGGTGGCGAAGGCGGCCAGGCCCGTGATGATGCCGGAGGGGATCGCGTAGCGCATGACCCGGCGGACGAAGTGCGGGCGGGCGCGCTCCTTGTTGGGGGCGAGCGCCAGGAAGAACGCCGGGACGCCGATGGTCAGGGTGGACAGCAGCGTCAGATGGCGCGGGAGGTAGGGGTAGGGGATCTGCCAGCAGGCCACGAGGATGGCCAGCAGGACGGAGTAGACCGTCTTGGTGAGGAAGAGGGTCGCCACGCGCGTGATGTTGCCGATGACGCGGCGGCCCTCGGCGACCACGGACGGCAGGGTGGCGAAGCTGTTGTTCAGCAGGACGATCTGGGCCACCGCGCGGGTGGCCTCGGAGCCGGAGCCCATCGCCACGCCGATGTCGGCGTCCTTCAGGGCGAGGACGTCGTTGACGCCGTCGCCGGTCATGGCGACGGTGTGGCCGCGGGACTGCAGGGCCGCGACCATGTCCCGCTTCTGCTGCGGGGAGACGCGGCCGAACACCGCGCCCCGGTCGAGGGCGGTGGCCATCGCCTCCGTACGGGCGGGCAGGCTCCGCGCGTCCACGGGGGCGTCTGCGCCCGGCAGGCCCAGCTTGTCGGCCACCGCGCCGACGGACACCGCGTTGTCGCCGGAGAGGACCTTGGCGTGGACGCCCTGCTCGGCGAAGTAGCGCAGGGTGTCGGGGGCCTCGGTGCGCAGCCGCTGCTCCAGGACCACCAGCGCGGTGGGGTGCACGCCCCGGGCGACGTCGGGGTCGTCCAGCTCCCGTTCGGCGCGGGCCAGCAGGAGGACCCGCAGGCCCCGGGCGTTGAGGTCGTCGATGTCGGTCAGGCGCTGGTCGCCGGCCGGCAGCAGGACGTCGGGGGCGCCCAGGAGCCAGGTCGTGCTCTCGCCGTGGGCGTCGTTGAAGGACGCCCCGCTGTATTTGCGGGCGGAGGAGAACGGCAGCGACTGGGTGCAGCGCCAGCCGCCGTCGGCGGGGTAGGCGTCGATGACGGCCTGGAGGGAGGCGTTGGGGCGGGGGTCGGAGGCGCCCAGCGCGCCCAGGACCTGCTCCAGGTAGGCGTGGTCGCGCTCGCTGCGCTCCGCCGCGTCTTCGCTGTCGTCGAGGCCTTCGGCGGCGGGGCCGATGACCCGCAGCGCGCTGACGTCCATACCGCCCTCGGTGAGCGTGCCGGTCTTGTCCAGGCAGACGACGTCGACCCGGGCCAGGCCCTCGATGGCGGGCAGTTCCTGGACGAGGCACTGCTTGCGGCCGAGCCGGACGACGCCGATGGCGAAGGCCACGGAGGTGAGCAGGACCAGGCCCTCGGGGATCATCGGGACGATGCCGGCGACCATCCGGCGGATCGCCTCGTCGCCCGGCAGGCCGAGGGTGAGCAGATGGCTGAGGATCAGGCCGAGCGCGGTGGGGATCATCATCCAGGTCACGTACTTGAGGATCTGGCTGATGCCGGAGCGCAGCTCGGAGTGGACCAGCGTGAAGCGGCTGGCCTCCTCGGCGAGCTGGGCCGCGTACGCCTGGCGGCCGACCTTGGTCGCGGTGAAGGCGCCGCCGCCCGCGACGACGAAGCTGCCGGACATCACCGGCTCACCGGGCTTCTTGACGACCGGGTCGGCCTCGCCGGTCAGCAGCGATTCGTCGATCTCCAGGCCGTCGGTCTCCAGGACCTCGCCGTCGACGATGACCTTGTCGCCCGGACCGAGTTCGATGACGTCGTCGAGGACGACGCCGGCGGTGGGGATCGGGGCGGGGACGCCGTCGCGCCGGACCGTCGGCCGGGCCTCGCCGATGACCGCCAGGTTGTCCAGGGTCTTCTTGGCCCGCAGCTCCTGGACGATGCCGATGCCGGTGTTGGCGACGATGACGAACCCGAAGAGGCCGTCCTGGAGGGGCCCCACGATCAGGATGATCACGAAAAGTACGCCGATGATCGCGTTGAAACGGGTGAAGACGTTGGCCCGGATGATCTCGGCGGTGGAGCGGGAGGACCGTACGGGGACGTCGTTGACCTCGCCCCTGGCCACCCGCTGTGCGACCTCGGCGGAGGTCAGGCCGGGGTGGGCCGGGGCGTGGACGGTCGCTCCGGCCGGCTCGCCGCCCGCTTCGTGCTGCCCGGCTTCGGTCCTCGCCCGATCCGTCATGCCCTCGACGTTACGGGCGCGGCGCGCACTTCACCCGCCGGCCGGCCGGGCGGGAGGTGTGGGGGAGGGGCGCCGCGGTCAGGCGTCGCCGGCGGCGGCCGCGGCGCGCTTGATCGCGGCGTCGCGCCTGCGGACGTACCAGATGCCCAGCAGGCCCAGGGCGCCGCCGGCCAGGCAGGTCCACACCCACCAGGCGTGGCCGTTGTCGGCGTACCAGCCGTAGAAGGGCAGCTGGCCGAGGAAGAGCACGAACCAGATGATCGTGCCGCCGGTGATCGTGCCGACGACGGGGCCCTCCAGAGGCGCCGGGGCCGGGCGCAGTTCGGACTTCTTCCACATGGTGTTCAGCTTACGGGGGCCGGATGCGGGGCCCGAGGGGGGCCGGACGGGGGGTGGCGGGCGAGTGGTCCCGTGGCGGGAGGGCGTACCTCCGGCCCAGCGCAACAGGGGTCTACGCGCGGAGATAGCGATCAGCGCCTTGTTTATTCATACTGAACCTTTCTGGATCTGACCGGATCGGATCGTCGATTCATCCAACGTGATCCGGTTATTGATGCTCTGTACGTGTTCCGGGCCCATGGGCCCCCGCGCCTTCCCCAGGCCCGTCCGACTGAGGTCCCTGCATGCCCCCCTCGGCCACCACGCCGGTCGACCCCCTTGAGAACCCGGCGCCGACGCCTCCCAAGAACGGTTTCGACCGCTTCTTCAAGATCTCCGAGCGGGGGTCGACGGTCAGCCGCGAACTGCGCGGCGGTCTGGCGACGTTCTTCGCGATGGCCTACATCATCGTGCTGAACCCGATCATCCTCGGCTCCGGAGTCGACAAGTTCGGCCACCATCTCGACAACGGCCAGCTGGTCACCGCGACCGCGCTGATGGCCGGGCTGTGCACCGTCCTGATGGGCGTCATCGGCAACGTCCCGATCGCCATCGCCGCGGGCCTGGGCATCAACGCCGTGGTCTCGCTCCAGCTCGCCCCCAAGATGAGCTGGCCGGACGCGATGGGCATGGTCGTGCTCGCCGGTCTGGTGCTGATGATCCTGGTCGCCTCGGGCCTGCGGCAGCGGGTGATGGACGCGATCCCGGGCGGCCTGCGGCGCGCCATCGCCATCGGTATCGGCATGTTCATCACGCTGATCGGCCTGGTCGACGCCGGCTTCGTGTCCCGCAACCCGGACGCCGCGCACACCACCGTCCCGATGGGCCTGGGCCAGGGCGGTCAGCTCAAGGGCTGGCCGGTGCTGGTGTTCGTCCTCGGCCTGATGCTGATGTTCGTGCTGATCGTGCGGAAGACCAGGGGCGCGATCCTGATCGGCATGGTCACCATGGCCGTCGTCGCGATCGTCGTCAACGCCGTCGCCGACATCCCGGACGCGGCCTGGGGCCTGGCGGTCCCCAACGTCCCGGAGAAGATCGTCGGCGCGCCGGACTTCGGTCTGATCGGCGACATCAGCCTCTTCGGCGGCTTCAAGGAAGTCGGCCTGCTGACCGGCTGCCTGTTCGTCTTCACCGTGCTGCTCTCCGGCTTCTTCGACGCGATGGGCACCATCATCGGCGTCGGCGAGGAGGCCGGGCTGCTGGACAACGAGACCGGCAACCTGCCGAACATGGGCCGGATCCTGATGGTGGACGGCATCGCGGTCGCGGGCGGCGGCTTCGGCTCCGCCTCCGCCAACACCTGCTTCGTGGAGTCCACGGCCGGCGTCGGCGAGGGCGCCCGCACGGGCCTGGCGAACCTGATGACCGGCGGGCTGTTCCTGCTCGCGCTGGTCTTCACGCCGCTGGCGACCGTGGTCCCGTCGCAGGCGGCGACGCCGGCGCTGGTGGTCGTCGGCTTCCTGATCATGGCCTCGAACGTCAAGGGCATCGACTGGGGCGACTTCACCGTCGGCATCCCCGCGTTCCTGACGATCGTCTCGATGCCGTTCACCTACAGCATCACCAACGGCATCGGCATCGGGGTCCTGGCGTTCATCCTGCTGCGCGCGGCCACCGGCCGCTTCCGGCAGGTGCCCTGGCTGCTGAACGCCGTCGGCCTGTGCTTCCTGGTCTACTTCCTGCTCCACCCGATCGAGCAGATCCTCGGGGTCAAGTAGAAGGAGCCGACCACCGCACGCCGAGCTTCTCGGTCTCGTCGACGGACGATTGGAACCGTTCGTCGAAGTCCTCGCGGATGAGCGTCCGGACGACATAGTCCTGGACGCTCATTCCGCGTTTTGCGGCGTGCTGCCGAATGCGCTCCAGCAGCTCCCCGTCCACGCGCAGGCTGAGCACTCGCGATCCCATACGGACACGGTCCCGTCCCCTCCCGGTCAGGCGTGTCACTTTCCGCCGCGTCCTCACTCATATGGGTGATCCATGACGGACACCCGCCCACCGCTTTACTTAGAGAGGGTAATGAGTTATGCTAAAGACCATGCCGGAACTGCCCCACCCCCAGCCTGACGGCCGGGCGGTGCACCCTGATGACGCGGCCGCGGTCAACGCGCTGCGGTCCGCCGTGATGCGCCTGTCGCGCCGGCTCAAGCACCAGCGGGTGGACGAGTCGCTCAGCCCCACCGAGATGTCGGTGCTCGGCACCCTCGCCCGCTGCGGCCGGGCCACGCCCGGCGAGCTGGCCCGCAAGGAGCATGTGCAGCCGCCGTCGATGACCCGCATCGTGGCCATGCTCGAGGCCAAGGGCCTGGTCCGGCTCGAACCGCACCCCGACGACCGCCGCCAGAAGGTCGTCACCCAGACCGAAGAGGCCGAGGCGATGCTCGAGGAGAGCCGCCGCAAGCGCAACGCCTGGCTCGCCGAGCTGGCCTCCGGACTGGACGAGGACGAGTGGGCGAAGGTGCGGGCCGCCGCGCCCGTGCTGGAGAAGCTGGCACAGCTGTAGAAACGACGCCAAGGAGGCGAACCCGATTTGAGTACGGGATCCGGAGCAGACTCCGCCCCCGCACCGAACCCCCAAGACGGCACGGTCCCGCGCGACCCGACCGTGACCGCCCCGCGCAAGGGCACGTTCAGCTCCCTGCGCATACGCAACTACCGCCTCTTCGCCACCGGCCAGATGGTGTCCAACACCGGCACCTGGATGCAGCGCATCGCCCAGGACTGGCTGGTGCTCAGCCTCACCGGCTCGTCCGCCGCGGTCGGCATCACCACCGCGCTGCAGTTCCTGCCGATGCTGCTGTTCGGCCTCTACGGCGGCGTCATCGCCGACCGCTTCGCCAAGCGCAAGCTGCTGCTGCTCACCCAGTCCGCCATGGGCCTGACGGGCCTCGCCCTGGCCGCGCTCACGCTCAGCGGCCAGGTGCAGGTCTGGCACGTCTACCTGGTCGCCTTCGTCCTGGGCCTGGCCACCGTCGTCGACAACCCCGCCCGGCAGGCGTTCGTCTCCGAGATGGTCGGTCAGGACGAGCTCCGCAACGCCGTCAGCCTCAACTCCGCCAACTTCCAGTCCGCGCGCCTGATCGGCCCCGCGGTGGCCGGCGTACTGATCACCGCGTTCGGCAGCGGCTGGGCCTTCCTGCTCAACGGCCTGTCCTTCGTGGCGCCGGTCGTCGGCCTGCTGATGATGCGGACGGCCGAACTCCACAAGGTCGAGCGGGTCCCCCGCAGCAAGGGGCAGCTGCGCGAGGGCCTGCGCTATGTCTCCGGCCGCCCCGACCTGGTCTGGCCGATCGTCCTGGTCGGCTTCATCGGCACGTTCGGCTTCAACTTCCCGATCTGGCTGACCGCGTTCGTCTACCACGTCTTCCACCAGGGCGCCGGCACCTACGCCCTGTTCAACGGCCTGATGGCGGCCGGCTCGCTGATCGGCGCGCTGCTCGCCGCGCGCCGCGCCGGCTCCCGGCTGCGCCTGCTGGTCGGCGCCGCCGCGCTCTTCGGCGTCCTGGAGATCACCGCCGCGCTGGCGCCCTCCTTCTGGATCTTCGCGGCCCTGCTCGCGCCCATCGGCATGGTCGGCCTGACGGTCAACGTCACCGCCAATTCGAGCGTCCAGCTGGCCACCGACCCGCTGATGCGGGGCCGGGTGATGAGCCTGTTCATGATGGTCTTCATGGGCGGCACCCCGCTCGGCGCCCCCCTCGTCGGCTGGGTCACCGACGCCTTCGGCGCCCGTGTCGGCTTCCTCGCGGGCGGTGTGGTCTCCCTGGCCGCCGCGACCCTGATCGGCCTGGTCCTCGCCCGGACCGGCGGCCTCCGCCTCCAGATCGACCTCCGCCGCGGCCACCGGCACGTCGCCTTCGTGCCGCGGGCCGCGCACCCCGCCCCACCGGGCGAGAAGGAGCTGTCACCGGCCGCGTAGCCGCGCCGCACCCGCTGTGCTCGTGGTCGCCGCGCGCGCCGCGCCGCGCGAGGCCACCATGGGCCCAACGGCACAGAGCGGTCCGCGCGGATACCCCGGTACCGCACGGACCGCGGAAAGGGGACAGCCGTGGTGCCCATGCGATGGGAGGCGTTCCTGGCGCAGGTCCAGGAGCGCGGTGAGTACGCCTCGGCGCAGGAGGCGGAGCGGGCGGCACGGGTCGTGCTCGCGCTGCTGGGCGCGCATCTGGTGGGTGCGGAGCGGGCCGAGCTGGCCGGCTGCCTGCCGGAGACCTTCGAGCTGATCCTGCTCAACCCGCTGCCGGCCGTCGAGCCGCTGGATCCCGAGCGGTTCGTCCGCGCCACCGCGGCCTGGATCGAGGGGGCCACCGAGGAGACCGCCAAATGGGACGTCAGCGCCGTGCTCAGCGTCGTCGCCGACGCCGCCGGCGACGACCTGATGCGCAGCGTCCTGCTCCAGCTGCCCCCGGACTACGACCTCCTCTTCGGCCGCCCCCGGCGGGTCTGATCCCCGCCGCACCGGTGCGGCAGGGGCCCGCGTACGCCCGGTCCGCCGGGCGGCGTGGGCCAGACTGACCGCATGAGACTCTTCGCCGCGGTCCTGCCGCCCGCCCCCGTCCTGGAGGAACTGGCCGTCGAGGTGGCGCAGTTGAAGAAACTCCCGGCCGCCGACCGGCTGCGCTGGACCGGCCGGGACGGCTGGCACTTCACCGTCGCCTTCTACGGCGAGGTGCCCGAAGCGCTGCTGCCCGAGCTGCACGAGCGGCTGGCCCGCGCGGCCCACCGCCGCGACCCGTACGAGCTGCGGATCGCCGGCGGCGGCCGCTTCTCGGACCGCGTGGTGTGGGCCGGGGCCGACGGCGACCGCCCCGCCATGGGCCGGCTCGCCGACTCGGCGGCGGCAGCGGCCCGCCGGGCCGGCGTGCCCATGACCGACGAGCACCGTCCCTACACCCCGCACCTCACCCTCGCCAGGAACCGCACCGCCCACCTGAGCCTCGCCCCGTACGCGGCCGCCCTGAAGGACTTCCACGGCTCCTCCTGGACCGTCGGGGCGCTGTCCCTGATGCGCAGCCACCCGCCCGTCCCCGGGCCGGCCGGCGCGCAGCCCCGCTACGAGGAGATCGCCTCCTGGCCGCTGGGCCGCTGAGCGGCCGGGGAGCCCGGCCGCCGAGAGGGGTGCGGGGGTGGGCGCGGACCGTCCGTGCACCCGGGTCGTTGAAATGTTCGGATCCACCCCGGTTACGCTCAGGGGGTGGACCCGAAAACCCGTAACCGGATCATGTCCGGCCTGCTCGCCGTGCTGCTCGTCGTCGTGATCGTGGCGGCGGCGTTGCGCTGACGGCCGCCCGGCCCGGCCCGGCGGCCTTCGGCACGCCGCCCTTCGTCACCAGGCGAACGCCTCCGGTGACGGCCCCGGCCCGGGGAAGATCTCGTCCAGCGACGCCAGCAGCTCGGCCGGCAGCTTCAGCTCGACGGCGCGCAGCGCGGAGGCGAGCTGGTCGGCGGTGCGCGGGCCGACGATGGGGCCGGTGACCCCCGGGCGGGCCAGGAGCCAGGCCAGCGCCACTTCGCCGGGCTCCAGGCCGTGCTTGGCGAGCAGGTCCTCGTAGGACTGGATCCGGGCGCGGAGGGCGGGGTCGGCCAGGGAGTCGGCCGAGCGGCCGGAGACCGAGCGGGCCGCGCCGCCCTCGCGCTCCTTGCGGAGCGCGCCGCCCAGCAGCCCGCCGTGCAGCGGGGACCAGGGGATGACGCCCAGGCCGTAGCTCTCGGCGGCCGGGATGACCTCCATCTCGGCCCGCCGCTCCGCCAGGTTGTACAGGCACTGCTCGCTGACCAGGCCGTACGAGCCGCGTCGGGCGGCCGTCTCGTTGGCGCGGGCGATGTGCCAGCCGGCGTGGTTGGACGAGCCCGCGTAGAGGATCTTGCCCTGCTGGACGAGGACGTCGATGGCCTGCCAGATCTCGTCCCAGGGGGTGTCCCGGTCGACGTGGTGGAACTGGTAGAGGTCGATGTAGTCGGTGCCCAGCCGCTTGAGGCTGGCGTCCACCGCCCGCCGGATGTTGAGGGCGGAGAGCTTGTCGTGGTTGGGCCAGACCGTGTCGCCGTCGGGCGCCATGTTCGCGTAGACCTTGGTGGCCAGCACGGTCTTGTCGCGGCGGCCGCCGCCCTTGGCGAACCACGAGCCGACGATCTCTTCCGTGCGGCCCTTGTTGGCGCCCCAGCCGTAGACGTTGGCGGTGTCGAGGAAGTTGACGCCGGCGCCGAGCGCCGCGTCCATGATGGTGTGGCTGTCGGCCTCGTCCGTCTGGGGTCCGAAGTTCATCGTCCCGAGGACGAGTCGGCTGACCTTGAGTCCGGTGCGTCCGAGCTGCGTGTACTCCATGGTGGCTCAGCCAACGCCTTGACGTGCGCTCGAAGCAAGGACGTTCGCGGGGCGGCCGCGGCGTGGCGGCCCCGGCTCACCGCGCCGCGCCGGCCCCGTGCGGCTCCTTCGGCCGGTACGGGCCGCCGACCCCCCACGCCTGGTGCATCGCGTCCGCGAACGCCCCCGCCAGCAGGTGCTCGCCCCACGCGGAGGGGTGGGTGCCGTCGTAGGTGGCGCGGGCGATGTCCCAGCCGGCGGGCTCGGAGGCCAGCAGCAACGGCGAGGCGGGCGTGGACAGATCGCCGACGGCCTTGGCCAGCAGCTCGTTGAAGCGCACGCACTGGGCCCCGAACGCGGCGTCCGCCGCCGCCCGCACATTGGGGATGACGGGCATCAGCACGGCCCGGACGTGCGGCGCCGCCGCCCGTGCCCGTGCCACGAACTCCCGTACGTTCTCGGCGGTCTGCTCGGCGTTGGTGTAGAAACCGAGGTCTATCAGGCCGAGCGAGACCAGCAGGGTGTCGGCCTCATGGCGGTCGATCGCCTCGCCGATCAGCGGCGCCATGTGCAGCCAGCCCTCGCCCCACCCGGCGAGATGGCGCCGGGCCTCCTGGGGGAAGGCGGGGTCGCCGTACGCGTGGGAGGTGGCGGCGTCGGCGGCGGGGTCGTGGAGGGTGTGGCGCGGTCCGACGATGCGGTACGGGCCGTCGTGGGTCGCGTTCAGGTGCTGCCACATCCGGTGGCGCCACGTGAAATCGCCGGTGCTCCCTATCGTCATCGAGTCACCGACGAACATGATCCTCATCGGGCCATGATGGCCGAGAACCCCTGCGACCTGGTACGTGACGCTGACCACGCCCGCCGGCCGGGGTCCACCGCCCGCTCCGCGCACCACCGCCCGAGATGGCAGTCTGTGCCCATGCGTTCGCTTCTGTGCGCGGCCGGTGCCGCGGGGGTGTTGTGGGTGGCGGCGGCCGGGCCGGCCGCCGCCGACGAGCCCGACGGCTTCACCATCGGCGATCCCCGGATCACCGAGTCCAGCGGGCTGGCCGCCAGCCGCGCGCACCCCGGCGTCTACTGGACCCACAACGACAGCGACGACGGCCCGTACGTCTACGCCGTCGACGGCTCCTCCGGCCGTACGGTCGCCAGGATCACGCTGCGCGGCATCGGCACGCCGCGGGACGTCGAGGCGGTCTCGGTCGGCCCGGACGGCGACGTCTACGTCGGCGACATCGGCGACAACCTCGGCGGTACGTGGAACCACGTGTGGGTCTACCGCTTCCCGGAGCCCGCGAAGCTGCGCGACGCCACCGTCACCGCCACCCAGTTCGACGTGGTGTACGCGGACGGGCCGCGGGACGCCGAGGCGCTGATGGTGCACCCCAGGACCGGCCGGGTCTATATCGCCAGCAAGAAGCAGGGCGGCGGCGGTGCGCTCTACGAGGGCCCGCGGCGGCTGACCACCGCCGGCCCCAACACCTTCCGCAAGGTCGCGCCGATCGATCTGTGGGTGACCGACGGCGCGTTCTCGCCGGACGGTACGCGGCTGGTGATGCGGAGCTACTTCGGCGCCCGGATCTACCGGTGGCAGGACGGGCGGCCGCGGGACATCGGCAGCGTGGGCGTACCGATCCAGCAGCAGGGCGAGTCGGTGTCCTTCACGCCCGACGGCCGCACCCTGATGTACGGCTCCGAGGGCCCGAGCAGCGAGGTCCGGCCGGTCGGGCTGAGCGGCGAGCAGCTGCCGGCGTCGGCGAAGGAGACCGGCGGACCCGACGACCCGGCAAACGGCGCCGGGTCCGCCGACGGCCCTGACGGGAAGGGGAGTTCCGGCACGGAGCTCAAGCCCGGTGTCGTCAAGGGCGCGCTGGTCCTCGCGGCGGCGACGGCGCTGGTGGTGGCCGTACGGCGGCTGCTGCGGCGGCGGTCCTAGGGGGTGTCCGACGCCGCGTCACCGGACGGGCCCTGGGGGGCCTGCGGCGGCCGGGCGTCCGCCTCAGCCGTCAGCCGCAGCTCGTAGTGCAGCGTCCGCTCCTTCTTCAGCCGGTGCGCCATCGGCACCAGCAGCCCGTGGATCAGCGGGTACTTCCGGGTCAGCGACCGCTCGGCCCGCCGGTACTCCCGGGTCTGCGGATCCAGCAGCCGCGCCCGTGCCCTGACGGCGGGTCCGGTGGGCTTGCCCCGCCAGGTGGACGCGCAGATCTCCACCTCGGGGAAGTTCCGCATCCGCTTGGCCTTCCAGGCGCTGCCGTACGTGCGGATGTAGGCGTGGTCGCCGTCGACGGCGATGTTGACCGGTGTGCCGACACCGGTCCCGTCCCGCTTGTACGTGGTCAGCAGAATCGCCCCTTGCCGCTCGAAGGGGGTCAGGCCGGGGCTGGGGGGAGTGGTCATGCCCCCATACAGGCATATCCGGCCCGTTTCGTCACTTCGCGGTGCGTCCGTTCGGGGGGTGCTTCGGGCTGTCGTTCGGGCGTTTCCGGGCGGGACTCGGGCGTGTTCGCGAGAGCGCGGCCGGGCGCGGACGCACCGCGGGGCCCGGGGGTGATAGCCGGGGCCCGCGGTGCGCTGTGGTGTCGGGTCGGCCGTTACAGCTCGCCGATCACGTAGTCGACGCAGGCCGTCAGGGCCTCGACGTCCGACGGGTCGATCGCCGGGAACATCGCGATGCGCAGCTGGTTGCGGCCCAGCTTGCGGTAGGGCTCGGTGTCGACGATGCCGTTGGCGCGCAGGGCCTTGGCGACGGCCGCCGCGTCGATGTCGTCGTTGAAGTCGATCGTGCCGATGACCTGCGAGCGCTTGGCCGGGTCGACGACGAACGGCGTGGCGTGCTTGGACTCCTCGGCCCAGCCGTACAGGGTGCGGGCGGAGGTGGCGGTGCGGCGGACCGCCCAGTCCAGGCCGCCCTGGCCGTTGATCCACTCCAGCTGCTCGTTGAGCAGGAAGAGGGTGGACAGGGCCGGGGTGTTGTACGTCTGGTTCTTCAGGGAGTTGTCGATCGCCGTGGGCAGCGAGAAGAACTCCGGGATGTGGCGGCCGGACGCGTGGACGGCGCGGGCGCGCTCCAGGGCGGCGGGGGAGAAGACCGCCAGCCACAGACCGCCGTCGGCGGCGAAGGACTTCTGCGGGGCGAAGTAGTAGACGTCGGTCTCGGCGATGTCGACGGGCAGGCCGCCGGCGCCGGACGTGGCGTCGACCAGGACCAGGGAGCCGGAGTCGGCGCCCGCGACGCGGCGGATGGGCGCGGCGACGCCGGTCGAGGTCTCGTTGTGGGTGAACGCGTAGACGTCCACGCCCTCTTCGGCCTCCGGGTCCGGGTGGCTGCCCGGGTCGGCGGAGATGACGGTGGGCTCCGCCAGCCACGGCGCCAGCTTGGCGGCCTTGGCGAACTTCGAGGAGAACTCGCCGAAGGACAGGTGCTGGGACTTGCGCTCGATCAGGCCGTGCGTCGCGATGTCCCAGAACGCGGTGGAGCCGCCGTTGCCGAGCACGACCTCGTAGCCCTCGGGGAGCTGGAAGAGGTCGCGTACGCCGTCGCGCACCTTGCCGACCAGGTTCTTGACCGGGGCCTGGCGGTGGGACGTGCCGAGGAGGGAGCTACCGGTGGCGGCCAGGGCGCCGAGCGCCTCCGTACGCACCTTGGAGGGGCCCGCGCCGAAGCGTCCGTCGGCGGGCTTGATGTCAGCGGGAATCTGGATATCAGCCACGGGCGAAGCCTAATCCGTCGCGCTGCGGGCTCCGGCGGCACGTCCAGCGGGTGAGATGGGCGCCGATCGTACGGTGGACAGGACGGGCGGCGCATCACGGCGGCGCCTCGTCCGTGTCGTACACCCCGGCGACGGCGGCCGCGGCCCGGGCGATCACCCGGCGGGCGGCGGGCGGGCCGAGCACTTCGAGGTCGTCGCCGAACTGGAGCAGCTGGCGGACGGCGGGCAGGACCGGGTAGGCCAGTTCGAGCACGGCCCAGTCCTCGCCGCCCGCCTCGGTGTCACCCGTACGGGGCGGCCCGGTCAGCGACCCGCCCAGGATGCGTACGGCCAGATCCAGCCGGGTGCGGCGGATGCGGGCGGTGACCCGTACGTCCGCGGGCCGGTCCTCGACCTGGCGCCGCAGCTGCCGCCAGACCTCGGCGAGCTCCACGCCGGGGCGCCGCCGCACCGGGGCGTCGGTGAGCGTGGCGCGGTCGACCCGGTCGGCCCGGAAGAGCCGCGGGCGGCCGCGCCGGTCGGCGACGAGGTACCAGGTGCCGGCCTTCGCCACCAGCCCGTACGGATCGACGGTGTAGGTGCGCAGCTGTGTCTCGCCGCTGTGGCGGTAGCGGATGCGCAGCCGCACATCGGTGAAGACGGCGGTGTGCAGGACGTCCAGGTCGACCGCGTCGGCGGGGCGGGCCAGCCATCTGTCCGGGTCGACCAGGATGCGGCGGCTGGTCAGCTCCGCGGCCGGGCGGTGCGGGGCGGGCAGCGCGGCCATCACCTTGCGCAGCGCCGAGCCGAGCGCGCCGTCCAGGCCGAGGGCGCTGTGGGCGCCCTGTGCGGCCAGGACGAACAAGGCGCGCGCCTCGTCGGTGGTCAGCCCCGTGACGTCGGTGCGGAAACCCGGCAGCAGCGCGATGCCGCCGTGCCGGCCGCGCTCGGCGTAGACCGGCACACCGGCCGCCGACAGGGACTCGATGTCGCGGTAGACGGTCCGGCGGGAGACCTCCAGCCGCTCGGCGAGCTCGCCGGCCGGCACCCGGCCGCGGGTCTGGAGGAGCAGCAGGATCGACAGCAGGCGGTCGGACTTCACCGACCGATTTATATATGACGGCGCGTGTCAACTTATCGCGTCAAGGTACGGGCATGGAGATCAACGACCTCGCACCGGCGCACCCCGCCCCGCCCCTCGACCCCGCCGCCCTCACCGCCCTGAAGAAGGAGGTGACCGGAGTCGTCCTCGTCCCCGGCGACGACGGCTACGACGCGGAGCGGTCCGGGTTCCAACTGGCCGCCCGGCACCGGCCGGCCGTCGTCGTCGGCGCGGCGCACGCCGACGACGTGCGCGCCGCGGTGCGCTTCGCCCGCGCCCAGGGGCTGCCGGTCGCCGTCCAGGCCACCGGGCACGGACTGTCCGCCGCCACCGACGGCGGACTGCTGATCAGCACCCGGCGGATGAACGAGGTACGGGTCGACGCGGCGGCCCGCACCGCCCACGTCGCGGCGGGCGTCGTCTGGGGCCAGGTCGTCGAGGCGGCCGCCCCGCACGGGCTCGCGCCGCTCAACGGCTCCTCCCCGGGCGTCGGCGTCGTCTCCTACACCCTCGGGGGCGGGATCGGCGTGCTGGCCCGCACCTACGGCTTCGCCGCGGACCACGTACGGTCGATCGACCTGGTCACCGCCGACGCCCGGCAGCTGCACGTGACCGCGGAGCGCGACCCGGAGCTGTTCGCCGCGCTGCTCGGCGGCGGCCACGGCCTGGGGGTGGTGACCGCGATGGAGTTCGGGCTGGTGCCGGTGGCGCGGCTCTACGGCGGGAAGCTGGTGTTCGGCGCGGAGCGGGTCGACGAGGCGCTGGCGGCGTATCTGCGCTGGACCGAGACCGTTCCCGACGAGCTGACCTCCTCGCTCGCGCTGATCGCCTACCCCGATCTGCCGCAGCTGCCGGCGGAGCTGCGCGGCCGCTACCTCGCGCAGATCCGCATCGCCTACACCGGCAGCGCCGAGGAGGGCGAGCGGCTGGTGGCGCCGCTGCGCGCGGTCGGCCCGCGGGTCGGCGACGATCTGCGCGAGATGGCGTACGAGGAGTCGCACACCATCCACCGCGACCCGAGCGATCCGCACGCCTACGACGGCGACAACGCGCTGCTCGGCGGGCTGGACGCGGCGGCGCTGCGCCGGGTGGCCGCGCTGACCGGGCCGGCCGCCCCGGCGATGTGCGTGGTGCAGCTCAATCATCTGGGGGGCGCGCTGGCGGCGCCGGGCGCGGCCGGCACCGTCGGCCACCGCACCGCCCGTTACGCGCTGCGCCTGCTGTCGCCGCTGCCCGCGGACGACACCGGCGCCGCCCTGGCCGCCGTACGGGCGCTGCACGCCGGGGCGCTCGCGGCCGTCGAGCCCTGGCGGCTGGGCCGGAGCGTGAACTTCCTCTTCGGCGGCCACGGGCGGCGGCCGGACGCGGCGGAGGTGGCGCGCAGCGCGCACGAGGCCGACGAGCACCGCCGGCTGGCCGGGCTCAAGGCCGCCCACGACCCGCACAACGTCTTCCGCTTCCACCCGAACGCGGCCGCGGTGCCGCAGGGCGAACCGGCGGCCGCGGCGTCCTCCCGCGCCGTCTGACGGCCCCGTCGTCGAGGAACGGCCCCGCCGAAGGCCTCATGGACCGGTTTCAGTGGGCAGGCTGGGGACATGGCTGATCGCAACGTGACGGAGCAGCGGAACCTGGTGAAGGAGTTGGCGGCCGCGGTACGAGGGGAGGTCTCGTCCACCGCGGCCGACCGGGCGCTGGTGACGATGGACGCGTCCAACTACCGGCGGGTGCCCCGGGCGGTGGTCGCGCCCCGGGACGCCGCCGATGTCGCGGCGGCGCTGCGGGTGTGCCGGGAGCACGGCGTGCCGGTGGTGGCGCGCGGCGGCGGGACCAGCATCGCCGGTCAGGCGACCGGCGTCGGCGTCGTGCTGGACTTCACCCGCCACATGCGGCGGATCGTGTCGCTGGACGCCGAGAGCCGCACGGCCGTGGTGCAGCCCGGCGTGGTGCTGGACGATCTGCGGGCGGCCGCGGCCCCGCACCGGCTGACCTTCGGACCCGACCCCTCCACCCACAGCCGCTGCACCCTCGGCGGCATGATCGGCAACAACTCCTGCGGGTCGCACTCGGTGGCCTGGGGCACCACCGCCGACAGTGTCCGCGAACTGCAGCTGGTGACCTACGGCGGCGAGCGGGTGCGCGCCGGCCGCGGCACGGACCCCACCGGCGCCCCCACCGGACTGCCGCCGCGCCTGCGGGACGGCGTCAAGGCCCTGGTCGACGGGGAGTTGGCGCTGCTGCGCACCGGCTACCCCGACCTCCCGCGCCGTATCTCCGGCTACGCCCTGGACGCGCTGCTGCCGGAGGCGGGCACCGACCTGGCACGCGCCCTGACCGGCAGCGAGGGCACCCTCGGCGTGCTGACCGAGGCGACCGTGGGGCTCGTGCGGACCCCCGCGGCCCGCGCCCTGGCCGTCCTCGGCTACCCCGACGAGGGCGCGGCCGCCGAGGCCGCCCACACCCTCCTGCCGCACAAGCCGATGACCGTCGAGGGGATGGCCGCCGACCTCGTGGGCAGCGCGTCCGGGCTGCCCAAGGGCGGCGCCTGGCTGTTCGTCGAGATGGGCGGCGAGAGCCCCGCCGAGGCGGCCGCCCGCGCCGAGGCGCTCTGCCGGGCGGCGGCCGCGGACGGCGCCACCGACCACACCCTGGTCACCGACCCGGCCGGCCAGCGGGCGCTGTGGCGGATCCGCGAGGACGCCTCCGGCACCGCGACCCGGCTGCCCGACGGCACGGAGGCCTGGCCCGGCTGGGAGGACTGCGCCGTACCGCCCGCCCGGCTCGGCCCCTACCTGCGGGACTTCCGCGCCCTGCTCGCCCAGCACGGCCTGCGCGGCACCCCCTACGGCCACTTCGGCGACGGCTGCATCCACGTCCGCATCGACTTCGACCTGCAAAGCGCCCCCGGCATCCGCCGCTTCAGGGAGTTCTCCTACGACCTGGGCGAGTTGGTCGTCTCCTACGGCGGATCGCTGTCGGGGGAGCACGGCGACGGTCAGGCCCGCGCCGAGCTGCTGCCGAAGATGTACGGCCCGGAGCTGGTCGGCCTCTTCGAGCGCTTCAAGGACCTGTGGGACCCGGCCGCCGGCCTCAACCCCGGCATGCTCGTGCGCCCCGCCCGCCTCGACGACAACCTGCGCTTCGCGTCCCTGCCCAAGGGCCCGGTCCCGGTCGCCTTCGGCTACCCGCACGACGGCGGGGACTTCTCGGCCGCCGTACGCCGCTGCGTGGGCGTCGCCAAATGCCGGGGCGCCCACGCGGCGCCCGGCTCGACGGACGTCATGTGCCCGTCCTTCCGCGCCACCGGCGCCGAGCAGCACTCCACCCGCGGCCGGGCCCGGCTGCTGCACGAGATGCTCGCCGGCGAAGTGATCACCGACGGCTGGCGGTCACCGGAGGTGCGCGACGCCCTCGATCTGTGCCTGTCCTGCAAGGGCTGCCGCAGCGACTGCCCGGTCGGCGTCGACATGGCCACCTACAAGGCGGAGTTCCTCCACCACCACTACGAGGGCCGGCTCCGCCCCGCCGCCCACTACTCCATGGGCCGGCTGCCCCAGTGGCTGCACGCCGCGGCGCCGGCGGCCCCCGCCCTCAACGTCCTCGCCCGTACGCCCCTGGCTGCGCTCGGCAAGCGCCTCGCCGGCATCGCCCCCGAGCGGCCCGTCCCGGAACTGGCCGCCGAGACCTTCACCCGCTGGTGGTGGCGCCGGCACCGCTCCACCGGCGAGCCGGGCGCAGGCGCCGCCCGTACGGTCGTGCTGTGGCCCGACACCTTCACCGACCACCTCTCCCCGCAGGTCGGCCGCTCCGCGGTACGGGTCCTGGAAGCGGCCGGTCTGCGCCCCCTCCTCCCGCCGACCGCGCCGCTGCGCTCCGCGTCCGGCGGGCTGGGGCCCGTCCGCCTCCCGCGCCGCCACCGCCCCCTGTGCTGTGGCCTGACCTATGTCTCCACCGGGCAGCTCGACCGGGCCCGCGCGGTGATGCGCCGCACCGTCGACGTCCTCGCCCCCCTGGTGCGGCCCGGCCGGCCGCTGGTCGTCCTCGAACCGAGCTGCGCCGCCGCCCTGCGCACCGACCTCCCCGAACTGCTCGCCGACGACCCCCGCGCCGCCCACCTCGCCTCCCAGGTGCGCACCTTCGCCGAGGCCCTGGAGGAGTTGGCCCCCGACTGGCGGCCCCCGCGCCTGGACCGCCCCGTCGCCGGCCAGACCCACTGCCACCAGCACGCCGTCCTCGGCGACGCGGCCGACCGCCGGCTGCGCGAACGGGCCGGACTCACCGGTGAGTTGAGCGGTGGATGCTGTGGCCTGGCCGGCAACTTCGGCTTCGAGCAGGGCCACTACGAGGTGTCCGTGGCCTGCGCCGAGGAGCAACTCCTGCCCGCGGTGCGGCAGTCGCCGCCCGAGGCGGAGATCCTCGCGGACGGCTTCTCCTGCCGCACCCAGCTCGACCAGCTGGCGGGCCGGCGGGGCCGCCACCTGGCGGAGGTGCTGGCCGAGGCGCTGGGGGAGGAGGGCCGCGACTGACCGGGATGCAGCGGCCCTCGGCGCTCCGTAAGCTCGATATACGGGAGTGCCCGATACGGGAGCCGCTCATGACCACACCGCGGGACCTGCTGATCGTGGCGATGGACGTGGAGTCCAGCCGCCCCCTGGAACGCGGCGATCTGTCGCTCGCGCTCGCGGGAGCCGAGGTGATCGACCTCCTCGGCGCCGGAGCCGTCACGCTGGACGGCGAGCGCATCGTGCCGGGCTACCGGCCGGCACTCGCCGACGACCTGCTGGAGCAGGCCGCGTCGTCGCTCGTCGGGCAGGCGCCGTACGAGACGGTCGACGACTGGCTGTGGCGCAGGGGCCGCGGTCTGCACGGGGTCTATCTGGCCGCACTGGAGACCGAGGGGCAGCTCACCCGGGAGCGCCGCCGCTGGAAGCCCTTCGACGCGGGCCGGGTGGGCCTGGCCGACTCCGCCGACCGCCGCCGGGCGGTGAGCCGCTGGACGGGGCAGGAGCCCGTCCTCGCCGCCCTCGCGGCGGCCGTCGGCATCCGCGAGGAGGGCACCGAGGACTCCCCGGGCGTGGCCGACGACGCGGTGGCGACCGTGCTCGCCGCCGTCGACGACGCGGTGCGGCACCTGCGGTTCGAACGGCAGCGGCGCGCCATCGACGAGGCGGCCTTCGACAACGTCTGGCGGGGCGACGGCGGCTGACGACGTCCGCTGACGACGCCGGGCGCGGGCCCCACCGCACCCCGCGGGCGGCCCGCCCCTCTCGGCCCACCAGGCCCGCACCAGGCCTACAACTGGGGCCCCGTGCCGTCGTTGAGCACCTGCTCGGCGGTCTGCGCGAGGGCGGCCAGATCGCGTGGCCGCATGCCCTCCTTGGTGAGTTCGAAGTCGACGGTGTTGTTGCGGCTCTGCCGGTGCACCTTGATGTGGACCTTCGTCTGCAGCCAGGTGACCAGGGCGAAGACGACCACGGTGACGGCGGAGACCTCGACCACCGCCAACTGCTCGTCCACCGGCGGGTCTTCGAGCACCGGTGCGGCGGCGGCCGCGGTGTCCTCGTCGGCCGCCAGCAGGTCGAGCAGCCGCCGCCCGGCGGCGAGCGCCGACCCCTCGTCGGCGGGGAGCCGGACCGGACCGGCGTCGCCGCCGGCGCCTTCGCCGAGGAGGCGGACCAGGATCTGCTCGGCCTCCTCCAGTGTGCGGGCCACGGATTCGCCGTCGGGGAGCAGATCCTCGGTGATCTCCTGGAGGGCCAGTACCACGGAGCGGTTGGAGAGGGTGGCGGGGAGGGACATCGGTCTCCTTCTCGGTCGTTGAGGCGGCACCGGGGATGCCGGGGTCAGCGCCAGTCACCGGTGAGAGTGAAGGCACTCCAGTGATAGGGGTGGCTCAGCCAGGGACGGTCGGTGTCCTCGGCCATGGCGCGCTGCGCCAGCCACAGGGCCCGCCAGGTCGGCTCGCCCGCACCCAGGCGGCGGTAGAAGCCGGCGAGCAGCTCGCGCGAGAGGGCGATATCGACGTTCCACCGGGGAGCGAGCACCGCCCGCGCCCCGGCACGCAGAAACGCCCAGGTCATCCCCGTCAGATCGGCGCCGGGGTGGTCGGGGTCGCTCCAGCCGGCCGAACAGGCGCGCAGGACCAGCCGGCCGGGCGCGGCACCGGCGGCCGCCACGTCCCGGGCCCGCAGCAGGTACGGGGCGTGCGCGGGCAGGTCGTGCGCGGCCCACACCCTGCTCGGGCGGCCCCTTCCGTCGGAGAGCAGCAGCGCCGCGTCCAGGGGGTCGTCGCTGCCGGCGTAGCCGTGCGCGGCCAGGTGGGCCAGGTCCGTGCCGTGCAGGGCCTGGAGCGCCGCGGCGGGTGTGGCCTCGGTGCCGGACAGCGGGGGCGCGGTGTGCCAGGGGCCGGGCCGCAGCAGCGCGTCGTCGTCCTCGACGATCGCGGGGTCCTCGTCCTCCCGGGCCGCGCAGCCGGCCGTCATCGCGGTGGCCGGCGGTGCGGCCGGGGGCGCCGTGAGATGGCCGATCGCGCTGATGCCGGGGACGTCCACGACGGCGACGGACTCGCCCAGCCGCCGGCCGTTCCCGCGGGGCAGCGCGGCGAGCGGAAGCTGCGTCAGCGGGCCGTGCCCGGCCACCGCCAGCAGCGGACAGCGCTCCAGCAGGTCGTCGAACGGCGCCAGCAGCGGCGTCAGTTCGGCCAGGTAGGCCAGCTTGCGCTTGTGGGGGCGACGGGCCTGGATCGGGGGCGTCGGCCGCTCGGCATGGGGATCGCCGTTGAAGTCGGCGCGCAGCCGCCGGGCGAGCTGGGCGACGCGTTCCCGGGAGAGCGGGACGCGGTGGACGCGCAGGGGCACCCCGCCGGAGGCCAGTACGAAGCAGTAGGTGGCGCGGTGGCCGCAGAAGTAGGAGACCAGGGCCATCCCGCCGGGCGGGGCGTGCCGCTCCAGCAGCGCGCGGGCCCCGGCGACGCCGACCGTACGGCCCTCGCGCAGCAGGGCGTACCCGGGGGCGTGCGGGCGGATGTGCTCCCGGAGTGCGGCCAGCCGGGCCAGCAGGGCGGCGAGCGTCTGGTCGGTGAAGTCGTCGGCGGGGTCGAGCACCGACCGGGTGAGCTGGGCGCGCAGCCCCGCCAGCAGCTCGCGCTCCTCCCGCGCGTCCGCCTCGGGGACCTCGGGCGGCACGGGCAGCGGGCCGTGCGCGAGGTCGGCCAGCAGGTCGCGGGCCCGGACCTCCTCGTGCAGCGCGAAGCACAGGTCCAAGGGCGCGGCCCCGTCCGGTACGTCGAGCGTGTCGCCATGGTCGAGCAGCAGCTCCAACAGCTGCTCGTACAGGCCGAGGGCGCGGCCGGCGACCTCGGCGCGGACATGCGGGACGGCGGCGTCCGCGAGCTGCCGCAAGGTCGCCTCCCGGCACCACCACAGCAGGTCGAGCCGCTCCTGGCGCAGCTCCTCGCGGGAGGCGAAGGCGCCGGCGAACCAGGTC
The DNA here is from genome assembly GCF_042749045.1 of Streptomyces sp. NPDC059008. NCBI lineage: Bacteria > Bacillati > Actinomycetota > Actinomycetes > Kitasatosporales > Streptomycetaceae > Streptomyces > Streptomyces sp. NPDC059008. Next base: position 278,582 of record NZ_JBHYJC010000002.1, read on the forward strand.
CGTTCCTGCCGGCCGGCGGCCGCATCGCCGGTCTCGTCGGCGAGCGCGATCAGGCGGCGCCCCAGATCGAGCGCCTCGCCGTGCCGGCCGAGCCGCTGAAGGCAGCTGACGAGCGTACGGGCGACCGCCGAGCGGGGGGCCGGGGAGCCGTCGTCGTGGGTGTCGCGCAGCAGCGACCGCAGCAGGGGGAGCAGCCGTTCGGCCGCCGCGACGGACGTGTCGCGGTCCAGCATCCGTCGCAGGGCCAGCGCGAAGTGCCCGGCGGCCTCCTGCTCGCGGCGGTGGCGGCGCCCGGCCTCCATGCCGCGCCGGCACCACTCCAGGGCCCACTCGTGGTTGCCGAGGTCGTCGGCGAGCTGCCCCAGGCCGAACAGGCATGCGATCTCGTTGCGGCTGCCGGCCGGTTGTGCGTGCATCTCCCGTAGCGCGAGGAGGTACTGCTCCTCGGCCGCGGCGAGTTCTCCCACCGTGCGCAACTGGGCGGCCAGCGCGCAGCGGTGCCCGTGCAGCAGCTGGTCCCCGCCGCGGCGGGCCGCCGCGAGGTTCTCCTCCAGCAGCCGCAGCGCCTCGCGTTCGCGCCCCCGCATGGTCAGCGCGCTCGCGGCCAGCCCCCGGGCGCGGCAGGCCGGGATCATCATGCCCAGGCGGTCGGCGGCCGCCGCGGCCCGTTCGAGGTCGGCGGTGGCCGCCGCCGGGCGGTCGGCGTGCAGCAGCGTCTTGCCGCGCTGGGTGAGCAGCTCGACCAGGCTGCTCACCGGCGCGCCGCCGGACAGGACCTGGCAGACCTGGAGGGCGGAGTCGAAGCGGCGCACCGCCTCGGTGTGGTAGCCGAGACCGGACAGTTCGTCGGCCACCGTCCACGCGTGGTGCATCCACCGGCGGCGGCCCTCGTCGTCGTCCGGTACGCCGCGGGGGAACAGCTCCCGCTCGCCCTCCAGAAGTACGGCGAGCCCGGCGCGGTAGTCGTTCAGGCCGCGATGCGCCCGGGCCAGCGCGTGGTAGGCCTGAAAGGCCGGATCGGGCTCGTCGGTGGGCGCCTTCGGCGGCAGCGCGGCGACGGCGCGGGTGGCGTGCAGCAGCGCGTGGCGGCGGTCCCGGCTGCTGGCGCGGGTCCCGCCGAAGCCCAGCCGCTCGGCCCGCGCCGCCCGCTCCATCAGGGAAAACGCCCACCACGTCCGCGCACGGACGGTGTGCAGTGCTCCGCCGGCGGCCATGGCGAGGGCGGCGAGCACCGAGGCGTACTCCGCCATCTCGATCCCGGGCCGGTCCTCCAGGATCCGCCGGGCCTCGGCTACCGGCTCCGCCGGGAGGGCGTCGCGATGCCGGCGGAAGACCAGGAACTGGTCGAGCAGACCGGGCAGTTGCGCGGTGCGCACCAGCAGCGACGCGAACGCCGGCGGGGCCTTCGGCGCCGCACCGCCGTGCGGGGTGCGCGGCCCGTGCCCGCCGTCTTCGTGCCCGCCCTCCCCGCCCGTGCCGTCCGCGTGCGGCGGATCGTCGCACTGCGCGCGCCGGGCCACCGCCAGCAGATGGCCGAGCCACGCGGCGTGCGCGGTGCGGCCGTGCGCGGCGGCGGTCCGGGCCCGTTCCTCAAGGGCAGTGCGCACCTGCGGCCGGATGAACTCGGGCATGGTGTGCAGGGCGTCCAGCAGGTCCTCGATACCGCCGTACGTCAGGCTCAGGGTCGTCACGAGGAGGTCGGTGCTCGCGGGGTCGTCCATCGCTCACTCCGTGCCGGTGGGGTCGGATCGGTCGTCCGGTGCGCGATGCGCGCGGGCCAGGTCGGGCCGCCCGGCCTTGGTGAAGGCGTCGGCGAGGGCCCGGTGGTCCTCGACGGTCAGCGGGGCCTGCGCCAGGGCGAGCGCGTCGGTCGCCGCGGCGGGCTCGCCGTGGGCGAGCAGCGCGAGCGCGGCGGCCACCGCGTACCGGGGCTGGTCGGGATGGGCGCGGGCCAGCAGCGCCAGCCGCCGGCGGGCCCGCAGCCCCGGTTCGGTGTCCCCCGTCTCGCGGGCGAGCACCAGCAGGGTGGTGGTCGCGTGGTAGGCCTCCAGCCCGGCCATCCAGCGCCGGCCCTCGTCGTTGCGGGCGCCCTCCCGGAGCAACCGCGAGTGCGGGTTGGCCTTGTGCAGCAGGCCGCGGGCCCGCTCCCGGTCCTCCCTGTGCTCGGGTCCGGCCCGCAGGTGCAGGCCGACGAGGAGCTCCAGCGCGGTCTCGGCCGCCTCGGGGTCGTCGGCCAGCGCGAACAGCAGCCGGCCGGCGCGGTCGTACTCCTGCCCGTCCGCGTCCAGTTCGCCGAGTGCGAGGTGCGCCCGGGCCCAGGCCAGCCGGTGCTCGACGGTGGCCTCCCCGGCGTCGGCCAGCTCCTGGAACCACGCGATGCGCAGCCGCTGGAAGGTCCGCTCCTCGTCCCGCAGGGCCAGGGAGCGGTGCAGCTGCCGGCAGCGGTCCGCCAGATCGCCCCAGCGCCGCCCGTGATCGAGTCCCTTGCGGAGCAACTCCTCGGCGACTTCCAGGAGTTGGGCCATGGCGAGGTCCCAGAAGCCGCTGCGGACACCGGCCGTCGCGAGGTCCACACGCAGCCCGTACGACGACGGGGCCGGCCGGTCGCCGTCCGGCCGCGGGGCCAGGTCCGTCAGTGCGTCCCCGGCGGCGAACGGCATCCCGCAGCCGAGCAGTGCCACGCCGTACGCGTGGGCGTGCGCGGGGCTCTCGTCGGCCTGCTGCTGGGCGAGCACCAGCGCCTGCCAGGCGTAGTGCGCCCGACTGTGGGCGAGCCGCGCGGTGAGGCCCTGGTCGGGGAGTTCCTCCGCGTCGAACGGCACGTCCCAGTTGGCTGACGGATCCCTCATCGCACCCCCGTGCACTCTCGTCCCGGCCGCCACGCTGCGCACCGAGCGGGTGACGCCCCGTGCTCACGCTAGCCCCGACCCGGCACCGGTGTCCGGGAGTTGGGACAGCAGGAGACGGGACCGCGCGGCCCCGGCGCTACCCGCCGCCCGGTGCCTTCCGTCCTCTCTGTACGCCATCGACGGGAGCGCTTGTCGTACGGCCCTAGGGGTGCCATCGCCCCTGTAGGGCATGGCACCCCCGCCACCCACCCCCGCCACCCACCCCCAATGGGCACCCCGGCCGCCCGACTTGGGTAAGCGGACGGCCGACGGCACCGGCTCTCGGGGGGGGGAGAGAGGGGGCCGGTGCCGCAGGCTGATGCGATGTCAAGTGTCGAACGCGTTGTGGCACGTGTCGCACGTGGCGGACTTGCCGTTGTGGACCAGCTTGCCTCCACAACCTTCAACAGGGCACATGGATGTTCACCTCCCCTCATCACGTCGTTTCGGTGGTGTGGCACCGGGAGACCGGGCCAGGCGTGAGTCCGTCGACTCAGGCGGGACACGTGCTGTCCCTGCTCCGGGCTTGTACGGTCGGGGGAAGTTGTGCGGACGGGGCGGCCGGAGGACGTGCTACTGCGGCCCCCGCCCCCGGCCTACGTCGCAGGAGGAGCGCTGTCCGCCGCCGCGTTGGTCATGTAGGCGGTGAAGAGCTGGAAGCCCTTCATCTCAAAGTGCCTGTCCCCGGTGAGCCCGGCGTGCTGGAGGCACCACCCCTGCGCATCATCGGCGGACGCGGTATCGACGCAGCGTTCCCCGCAGTCCAGGCACTCGCCGACGAACCGCACTTCCGAATCAGCCGCCAGCGTCCACTCGGCAAACCGATAGCGCGCCCTCATACCAGCCGCTCCGGACGCTCCCGGGCATCGCCGCCTGCCGTCTCCATAGCGTCGATGCACTCGGCGAGACCGCACAACATCGCCGCCATCTCCTCCTCGGTAAGGTCATCCATCCACGCCGTACGGGCCTTGAGGTCCGCCCGCATCCGGTCAAGCTGCCGGTACAGCTCCCGGTACCTGATGTGCCGGTGCCACGCTTCCTCAACCCACCAGCACAGCCGCGACCATGTGCCTGCGCTCATGACCGCGCCGCCTTGGGGTGGGGGTGGCGGCGCATCTCGATGTTGCAGTCGATCACCTTCGGCAGGTCCCCGACGGCCCGCGCTCCCTCGCGCTGTCCGGCCAAGGCCGTGCACACATCGCACCCGGCAACCGGCTCAGGCTCCTGCACCGGAACCGGATCCATTAGGTGAACAGGGCGGCAGTTGCGGGGCATCAGCCCAGCACCTCCACACCGTGAATCCAACGCGGACCCGCGTCGTAGCCATGCACCGCCAGCCATAGTGAGCGCCGCCGCCGGCGCTGCAACCGCCGTTTCTGCCGTTCCTCAGGGGTGAGGACGTACGGGCGGATCAGGTGCACGTCCTCACCACGCAGCAGCCCCTGCTGCCGGACGGGCACGCGGGTAAGCACAAGTGCCGGAGCGTCCGAACCCCTCGCAGCGGGCAGTGCGCCGGCGGACCGGTGACGCCCTCGCGCGGGCAGTAACCAGCACAGCAGCGTCCCGAAGATCGTGGCGATAGTCTTCGCCATGTCGTCAACCTCCTAGCGGTTGGTGGCCACGCCCCCGGACCGGTCGCACGGTCGCGGGGGTCTTCTGTGGCTTGGCAGGGACCGACGGTATGGGCACCAGCTGTGCGTATACAGACATGAAAAGTGGCCCTTCCCGGATTCCTCACCAGGAAGGGCCACGCTTCGTGTCCCTTTACGTGATCGCGAAGAACTGCGCCAAGTCTCGCTGCTGCCGCGTCAATCGCCGCTTATTCGAGCGCAATACAGTCCGGAAGGTCTCCGTTGCCAGGCGTTGGTGCCGCAGCCACTCCGGTGCCTGTTCACGAAGCCCGGCAATCAGGCCCGTCGCCTCGTCGCTGTGCCTTAGCATCGCGTGTGCCTGCGCCACATCCAACATGTGTCGGTTCCAGGTGTTCGACGTAGCCGTGGCCGACTTCGGGATTCGCGCTGCAAGCCCGAGGACCCGATCGGGCTTCTCCGCCACCAGCTGGTTCTCAACCGCTTGGAAGGCCACGGCAGACCAGTTAAAGCGGCCCCAACTGCACAGCTCTGTCGCGGTGCTGCCGCCCAATGCGGCGCCAGCTGTACGTGCCAGCCGTAGCACCTCCCGGGCTTCACTAGCTCGGTTGTTCCGCGCCGCAGCGCTACTTGCCCGAATCAGCAGCCGCCCCCACACTCCCAGTTCCTTTTGCGACGCACGGGAGATGCGCGGCTCGATCTCGTCTGCGGTGACTACCGCGAGCTGTTCGGCTTCGTCCAGGCGCCCCTGACGCACCAGCGTCCACCCCTGCAAGTAGATCGCCGACGCGGCCCCCGTGCGGTCGGCTGCCGCAGCTGCATCCTGCACAGCATCCCGTAGTGCGAGTTGGGCCAAGTCGTAGGCTCGCACTTGAGTCAGGTATCGCCCGGCCATCTGGAGCACGTCCGCTCGCAGCTTCAGCGCCTTGGCGTGTTCCGGGCCGCCGTCGAAATAGTCGAGCGCTACACCCGTCGAGCGCACCAAGGCGGGGAGCAGTTCCGCGACCTGTCCGTAGTCATCGCTGTAGTAGGACTTCGCCAGCGCATCGGACGTTCGGCGCAGATGACTGAGGTCTGGGTCCACCGCGATGGTGTCGCCCAGTCCGGGCCGTCCAGAGACGGTTATGGGTGGAGCAACGGCCTGACGCATCAGCATCAAGGTCATCTTGTCCCCGTCATCCCGGAGTGTGGAGTGCGGGCTCCCCGGCTCGAAGAGTGCGGAGGTACGAACCTTCAAGGCGCGGGCAAGGGCATGATAGGTCTCGATGCGAGCAGTGCCGCCGCGCTCGATCTTCTTGATCACGCCTAGGCTCAGCCCAGCGCGCTGAGCAAGCCCTTCCTGAGTCAGGCCCCGGCTGCGGCGGAAGTCCCGGAGGCGGTCTGCCGGGGCGTCATTACCTCGTGGCATGCTGAACTCCGTTCTGAACAGACACTCAGAACGGTACTCCTGGCCACTCACAAGGGAACAGTGATCGGCCCCGTGCCCGGAGGGGGATGCCGTGTCGGCACCACTCCGCCCGCGACCGGCCGCCGCCGGCCATGACCCGGCACCACTCGGTCGTATGGTGCGCCTAACTGCTGTGCCACCAACTGGTTGGGTCGGCGTTCGGGGACTGCGTGACAACGTCGGCGGTCTGCTCCTCGGCCTGAGAGGTGACGCCAGAATGCGACGACGGGCTTTCGGGCTGTGGCATGCGTGCACCTTGTTTACTCACTAGCGGGCTTCATTGGAGCAGAGCGAACGTCGGGCCCTGTTGATCACGTTCTGTGCCTCGGTGCCGTAGACGGCGGACTCCCTGAGCAAGTTCCAAACTTTGAGGTACGTGGTGATGCTGTCTTTGTCTTCCAGCCACAATTCTGCGTGCCAGTCCTCGGTAACTGCCAGGCGGTCGTCCAGCACGTAGAAGCCGTTGGCAGCAGGAATCTTGAGTGGCGCACCAAAGGGCACTATTCCTAGTTCCAATGTGTCCAGGCCGATGGCGCCTGTGAGGCGGTCGAGTTGGGCTGAGAGTACCGAGGGAGGGCAGACCCGAGCGTGGAGCGCCGCCTCCCACATGATGATGCGGAACTTGCGGCCGGGTTGGTACAGCAGTTCTTGACGCCGCATCCTGGCGCGTACGGCTTCGTCTATATCTCGTGGGGAGTTCTGAAGTTCCGCGTAGCGGGTGAAGATGTGCTGGGCGTATTCAGCCGTCTGGAGCATTCCTTCGACGACGGACTCCTGCCAGGTGTGTATGACGCGGGTCCGAGAAATTTCGGTGTTCCAGTTTTCTTGCACAGGGCGGTGGCCCGAGGAAAGTTGACGTCGCCACGACCGGATCTGGGATTCGAATCCTTGAAGGCGTGCGTAGAGTTCGTCGAATGCCCTGGGCTGTTGAGTTGCGTCCGCCCACGCTCGAAGATCCTCCGGGGTGGCGGTCTGCTTCCCGTTTTCCAGCTTGTAGATCTTTGAATGTGGCCAGCCGAGAAGCTGTGCCAGCTGGGTTCCGGTGAGCCGGCCTCCAGGGCGCGAGAAGCGGAGTTCACGCAGACGCACTCCGAGCGCGACTCGTGCTTTCTGGTAGTCCGTGCTCACCGGGTATGGCTCACTTCTCGGTTGCGGCCACCTGTGCCGCAAACTCTTCGAAGGGGGAGGAGTGATGCAGTGCGGCATCGCGTACCTGGGCGTACCGGAGAACTTCCGCGGGTTCCGTGATCAATTCGACGTTGAGGAGCGTGTCGTCCTCGTCGAAGTGCAACAGCGCGATGAAGCGTGAGTCGAAGATCCAGAAGTCTTCGGCAGGCAGTTGCAGCCGCTCGGCGTCGGCACGCCACAGGTTGCGCATGTCCTCTCCTGTGGCTGAGTTGCGCTTCGCGTTGTCGAGTAGGTACAGCTGGCCGGTAGTTGGAGGATTGTCCACGATGCGTACTCGGCCGACGCGCTTACCGGCCGAGGTCTGAGCACGCATGTTCCTGCACCATGCGTCGTCGAGATCCCACGTCACTGTGCCCTTCTCGACGAACTCGCGGTAGGTCTCTTCCTTGCGGTCGGAGGCGTAGCCGCGGCGGGTCTCCAGGCGCCATGCCGAGTGCTCGAACGTCTTGAAGAGCCGGGAGAAATCGTCCAGGTCGATGATCTTGGGCACGCGGGTGACCTCCTTGGGGCCGAAGTCGACAAGCAACTCTGGCGGGACGACCACTGCGATCTCGCCGTCATGGAAGTGCTGGAGTTGGCAGAGGTCTTCGGGTTCGGTGAGCGGTTTGCCTTGCACGATCCATTCGCCGGTGCCTAAGTCCTCATGTAGGGCGGGGCACCCGCCGTTTCCGCTGTTGGTGCCGTTGAAACGCAGTCGCCGAGCCATGGCTGCCCCTTCGTGGCGGAGGTGCGAGCCTCCAGCATCACGGGGCTCCGGGGTCCCACACCACAGCTTGCCCCCACTCGAATGAGAACAGGCGAGAACATTCGGCCATTCTTCGAGAACATCGGAGAACATCGCGTAGTGACTCCCTCTGCGGCTCCCTAGCGTCCTGGCTGTGACCACACCGAAGACGCACCGCTGGACGGAACGCCGTTGTTCCGAGTGCGCAGACCTGGAGCGCGGCCGGAAGCAGGCCCAAGTGAGGCGAGATCTCAGTCGGTGACCGACTTCAACGTGCTGATCGTCCGGCATCGGATGACGCACGCGGAGAGGCCGTAAAGCCGGCCAAGGGCGAGCACAGGTGGCCGCAAAAGACTCCCGCCCCGGCCGGCATTCCCTGGCAGGGCACGGCCGGAGCGGGTGGGGCCCGCCAAGGGGCCCTCGCTAGTGCACGACGACGCGCGGACCGACCGTGCGTCGACAGAGCACCGAGGAGATCACCATGCGATACCGCCTCGACCCGGTCAAGTACGGCGACGAGGACGACGGCCAGGACGGCAACCCCAGCGGAGGGTGCGGCGACGGGCAGGGCTGCGGTCGTCAGTAGCCCATGAAGGAGGCGGGTGGCCCGTGTGCCTTCGCTGGGCGTGGGCTGCCTGCTCTCCCGCGATGAGTGACAAGTGACAAGCACCGGGCCCGGAGAAGAAGGCGACGGCGCGAACGAGTGCTCGCAGTCGTTGAGCAGGGAGAGCGATGATCACGCCCCACCACCACGCCTACGTCTGGCTCGGGCACGGTGACGTCCTCGTGAAGCCGGGGGACGCTCACCGGCGGCCGGGGCACGCGGAGTTCCGGTCCGCCCAGGTGATGCCGCTGGAGTGTGCGGACTGGCTGCTGAAGCCGGCCTCCCGGGTCGAGGGGACGTTCCACGAGCCGCGGGAGGGGGCCGACTGGTTTGCCGGGCAACTGGACGTGTACGCCGAGCTCTTCGCCGGCTCGTGTGCGGGGGAGTTTTCACGTGAGCGGTATGAGGAGACCGTACGGATCCTGGCTGCGGGGGAGGATCGTGTCGGCGGTTGGTGGGTGGTCGGCGACCGGTTTCTCTCTCTCAATCTGATCGCCTGTAGCCCGCACCGGGTGCGTCCGGAGTACCGGTGTCCGCTGCGCTAGACCACCCGCTATGGCTACCCGTGAAGGGCAGCTGTAGCGGCGGTGTGTGGCGGCCCGACGATCAGGGCTCGTTGCGGTGGCGGCCCATGACCTCGTGCGCCAGGGCGACCAGGTCCGGGATGCGCGGATGTCCCGGCCCGTCGCGCCAGGCGATGACCACCGGGACCGGCGGGGCGTCGGTGAGGGGGACGTAGGCCATCGACGGGTGCGGGTGCATCTCGGCGGTGGCGCGGGTGGTGACGCCCACCGCGCGGCCGCCGGTGACGGCGGCGAGCCAGTCGTCGGTGTTGCCGATGGTGATCGTCGAGGAGGGGCGGGCCGAGGCCGGCCACAGGTCGAGGGTGGTGGTGCCGGACACCGTGTTCAGGGCGATGGTGCGGTCGGCCAGCTCGGCCAGGCACAGGGCGGCGCGGTGGGCCAGCGGGTCGTCGGCGGGGAGACCGGCGACCCGGGGTTCGGTGGTGAGCTGTTCGGTGACCAGGCCCGGGGTGTGGACGTCGCCGCGCAGCAGGGCGGCGTCCACCGCGCCGCGGGCCAGGCCGGCCGTGCGGTCGTCGACGCGCAGGAGTTCCAGCGGTGTGCCGGGGTGCTCCTGGTGCCAGCGGCGCAGCAGCGCGGTGGTGTCCGTACCGGCGGCCGACCAGGCGTGCCCCAGGCGCAGCGGCCAGCCGGGGTGGTGGGCGAAGCCCAGGGCGCGGTCGAAAGCGGCCACGGCGACCGCGGCCCGGTCGCGGAAGGCCGCGCCGTCGGGCGTGAGCGCGAGGTGGTGGGTGGAGCGGTCGACGAGGCGGACGCCCAGCTCCTGCTCCAGCTGGCGCAGGGTGCGGGAGACGGCGGGCTGGGTCAGGTGCAGCCGCTCGGCGGCACGGGTCACGCTGCGGGTGTCGGCGATGGCGAGAAAGCAGCGGAGGTGACGCAGCTCGATGCTCATGCGCGCGGAGCATAACAACAGGGGAAAAGGCATTTCACGGACGAGAACGGCGGGCCTTAGCGTGGTGGGGTGAACGCTTCGCCTGCCGGTCCCGAGGGACGCATCCCCGCCACAGATCTCACCCCCACGGCCCCCGGTGACGGGGCCGTCGCGCACCCCGTGCCGCCTTCGCCCGAGGTGCGCGCGGCACAGGCCGGGGCCGCCCGGGCCGGGGCGCCGGGAGCGCGCGGACGGCTGGGGTCGGTGGCGCTGGTGATCGGCGGGATCGTCGGGCTGCAGTTCGGCTCCTCGGTGGCGGTGCTGCTCTTCCCGCGGGCCGGCGCGCTGGGCGTGGTCACCCTGCGCCTGGTCGTCGCCTCCCTGGTCCTGCTGCTCTTCTGCCGCCCCAGGGTGCGCGGCCACACGCGCGGCGACTGGGCCACGGTGCTGGCCTTCGGCGTCGCCCTGGTCGGGATGAACTCGCTCTTCTACCAGGCGATCGACCGGATCCCGCTGGGCGCCGCGGTCACCCTGGAGTTCCTCGGGCCGCTGATCCTGTCGGTGGCCACCTCCCGCCGGCTGCTCAGCCTGGTGTGGGCGGCACTGGCATTGGGCGGAGTGGTGCTGCTGGGGCGTGAGGGGTTCGACGGGCTCAACCTCGTCGGCGCGGGGTGCGCCCTGGCCGCGGGCGGCCTGTGGGCCGCGTACATCCTGCTCTCCGCCCGTACGGGAGCGCGCTTCCCGCAGGCCGACGGGCTGGCGCTGGCGATGACCGTCGCCGCGCTGCTCAGCCTGCCGCTCGGCGCCTTCAGCGCGGGGACCGCACTGCTCGACCCGGTCACCCTGGGCCTGGGCGCCGCGGTCGCCATGATGTCGTCCGTCCTGCCCTACACCCTGGAGCTGCTCGCCCTGCGCAAGCTCCCGGCCTCCGGCTTCGCGGTCATGATGAGCCTGGAGCCGGCCGCGGCGGCCACCGCCGGCTTCCTGGTGCTGGGCCAGGCCCTGGGCTGGGCGGAGATCGTCGCGATCGGGCTGGTCGTCGTCGCGAGTGTGGGCGCGGTGCGGTCCGCGGCGGGCCGCTGACGCGCACGGCGTGATGACGCGCACGGCGTGATGACGGGCGGGCCTGATGGCACTCATGGCCCGTGAGTGCGCGCCCGCGGGCGGCGCCGGCGATCCCGCACGGCCCGGCGCCGCGGCCCCGGGCCTGCGCGGCCCCAAAAATCATGCATGCATGCTTGATTGTTTCTCCGCGCGCTGCCACCCTCGGTGCGGAACCCGTAACGCACCACGACGCCTGTCAACCCGCCCTGGCCGCCCGGCACATGGGCCGATGAGGGGAGTGCCGCGTGTTGGATGCCGGTCCCGTACTGGCGGATCTCAGGGCGGAGAGCGAGGAACTGGACGCGCTGGTCGCCGGGCTGCCGGCCGCGCGGTGGCGGCTGCCCACGCCCGCGAAGGGGTGGACCCTCGCCCACCAGATCGCGCATCTGGCGTGGACCGACCGTCAGGCGCTGCTCTCGGCCACCGACCCCGAGGCCTTCGCCCGCGCCGCCCAGGAGGCGCTCGCCTCGCCGCTCACCTTCGTCGACGAGGCCGCCGAGGCCGGTGCCAGGACGCCGCCGGCGGAGCTGCTCGCCGACTGGCGCGCCGGCCGCCACGAGCTGTCCCGGGCGCTCGCCGCACACCCGGCGGGGGAGAAGCTGCCGTGGTACGGCCCGCCGATGAGCGTGGCGTCGATGGCCACCGCGCGGCTGATGGAGACCTGGGCGCACGGCCAGGACGTCGCCGACACGCTGGGCGTCACCCGCCTGCCCACCGCCCGGCTGCGGCATATCGCCCGGATCGGGGTGCGGACCCGCGACTTCGCCTTCGCGACGCATCACCTCACCCCGCCCGAGGAGGAGTTCAGGGTGGAGCTGCGGGCGCCGGACGCCAGCGTGTGGGCCTACGGCCCGCCCGACGCCCGGCAGCGGGTGACCGGAGGCGCGCTGGAATTCTGCCTGCTGGTCACCCAGCGGGCGCACCACGACGACCTGCCCTCCCTACGGGCCGAGGGGGCCGAGGCGCAGCGGTGGCTGGGCATCGCGCAGGCCTTCGCGGGACCGCCGGGGACGGGCCGCGCGCCCTCCGGGAAGGGCGACCCCGCATGAGCGGCGACGGCGCCGCGGCCGATGCCGCCCCCGCGCACCCCCTGGGGGCCGACCCCGACATCCTGCGCGTCGGCAACGCCTCCGGCTTCTACGGCGACCGCTTCGACGCGCTGCGCGAGATGCTCACCGGCGGCCCCCTGGACGTAGTGACCGGCGACTACCTCGCCGAGCTGACCATGCTGATCCTCGGCCGCGACCGCCTGAAGGACCCCGCCCGCGGCTACGCCCGGACCTTTCTGCGCCAGCTGGAGGAGTGCCTCGGGCTGGCCGTCGAGCGCGGGGTGCGGATCGTCGCCAACGCGGGCGGGCTCAATCCGGCCGGACTGGCCGACGCCGTACGGGAGTTGGCGCACAAGGCCGGGGTGCCGGTACGGGTGGCGCACGTCGAGGGCGACGACCTGCTGGCCCGCGGGGGCTGGGGCGAGGGCGTGCTGAGCGCCAACGCCTATCTGGGCGGCGGCGGGATCGCCGCGTGCCTGCGGGCCGGGGCCGAGGTGGTGGTGACCGGGCGGGTCACCGATGCCGCGCTGGTCAGCGGCGCCGCCCAGGCGCACTTCGGCTGGCGGCCGGAGGACCTCGACCAGCTGGCCGGCGCGGTGGTCGCCGGGCATGTGCTGGAGTGCGGAACCCAGGCGACCGGAGGGAACTACGCGTTCTTCGGCGACCACGACGTGCTGCGGCCCGGCTTCCCGCTCGCCGAGATCGCCCGGGACGGCTCGTCGGTGATCACCAAGCACCCCGGGACGGGCGGGGTGGTCGACGTCGGCACGGTCACCGCCCAGCTGCTCTACGAGACCTCCGGTGCGCGCTACGCCGGCCCGGAGGTCACCGCGCGGCTGGACACCGCGCGCGTGGTGGCGCAGGCCCCGGACCGGGTCCGGATCGAGGGGGTGCGCGGCGAGGCGCCGCCGCCGGACCTCAAGGCCGGGCTGACCCGCCTCGGCGGCTGGCGCAACGAGGTCACCTTCGTCCTGACCGGGCTGGCCGTCCAGGACAAGGCGGAGCTGGTCAAGGCGCAGATGGACGCGGCGTTCGAGGCCGCCGGCCGCCGCCCGGCCGAGGTGCGCTGGACGCTGGCGCGCACCGACCGCGCCGACGCCGACGTCCAGGAGGAGGCCGCCGCGCTGCTGCGGCTGGTGGTGCGCGACGGCGACCAGGACGCGGTGGGGCGGACGGTCAGCGGCGCCGCGATCGAGCTGGCGCTCGCCAGCTACCCCGGCTTCCACGTCACCGCCCCGCCCGGCAGGGGTTCCCCCTACGGGGTCTTCGAAGCGGTGGCGGTGCCCGCGGCGGAGGTGGAGCACACCGCCGTACTGCCGGACGGCACCCGCACCCGCATCCCCCCTCCGCGGCGGACGTGGCCGCTGGTGCGGCTGCCGGACCCGCCGCTGCCCGAGCCGCTGCCGGCCGGGGCCACCCGGCGGGCGCCGCTCGGCCTGGTCGCCGGCGCCCGCAGCGGGGACAAGGGCGGCTCCGCGAACATCGGGGTCTGGGCCCGCAGCGACCAGGCGTGGCGCTGGCTGGCCCACACCCTGACCGTCGAGCGGCTGCGGCAACTCCTCCCGGAGACCGCCGAGTTGCCGGTCGACCGACACGTACTGCCGAATCTGCGCGCACTCAACTTCGTCGTCGAGGGGTTGCTCGGCGAGGGCGTCGCGGCGCAGGCCCGCTTCGACCCGCAGGCCAAGGCCGTGGGGGAGTGGCTGCGCGCGCGGCACATGGACATACCGGAGGTGTTGTGTTGACCGTCCCGGCAACCGGGCTCGACCCGACGAGCGCCGAGTACACCGAGCGGCGCACGGCGATGCTCGCCAGGCTCGCGGAGGTCGAGGCCGAGCACGCCAAGGCGATCGCGGGCGGCGGCGAGAAGTACGTCGCCCGGCACCGGGCGCGCGGCAAGCTGCTCGCCCGGGAGCGGATCGAGCTGCTGCTCGACCCCGACACCCCGTTTTTGGAGTTGTCGCCGCTCGCCGCCTGGGGGAGCGACTACCAGGTGGGCGCCTCGCTGGTGACCGGCATCGGCGTCGTCGAGGGCGTGGAGTGCCTGATCACCGCCAACGACCCGACCGTGCGCGGCGGGGCCTCCAACCCCTGGACGCTGAAGAAGGCCCTGCGCGCGAACGAGATCGCCTTCGCCAACCGCCTGCCGGTGGTCTCCCTCGTCGAGTCCGGCGGCGCCGACCTGCCCAGCCAGAAGGAGATCTTCATCCCGGGCGGGGCGCTGTTCAAGGACCTCACCCGGCTGTCGGCGGCCGGCATCCCGACCGTGGCGGTGGTCTTCGGCAACTCCACCGCCGGGGGCGCCTACGTCCCCGGCATGTCCGACCACGTCATCATGGTCAAGGAGCGCGCCAAGGTCTTCCTGGGCGGGCCGCCGCTGGTGAAGATGGCCACCGGCGAGGAGAGCGACGACGAGTCGCTGGGCGGCGCCGAGATGCACGCCCGCACATCGGGCCTGGCCGACCACTTCGCGCTGGACGAACCGGATGCGCTGCGCCGGGCCCGGCGGGTCGTCGCCCGCCTGAACTGGCGCAAGGCGCACGCCGATCCGGGCCCCGCGGCGCCACCGAAGTACGACCAGGAGGAGCTGCTCGGCATCGTCCCCGGCGACCTCAAGGCGCCGTTCGACCCGCGCGAGGTCATCGCCCGGATCGTGGACGGCTCCGACTTCGACGAGTTCAAACCGCTGTACGGGCCGAGCCTGGTCACCGGCTGGGCCGAGCTGCACGGCTACCCCGTCGGCATCCTCGCCAACGCCCAGGGCGTCCTGTTCAGCGCGGAGTCCCAGAAGGCCGCGCAGTTCATCCAGCTGGCCAACCAGCGCGACATCCCCCTGCTCTTCCTCCACAACACCACCGGCTACATGGTCGGCAAGGAGTACGAGCAGGGCGGCATCATCAAGCACGGCGCGATGATGATCAACGCGGTGTCCAACTCGAAGGTCCCGCACCTGTCCGTCCTGATGGGCGCCTCCTACGGCGCGGGGCACTACGGCATGTGCGGCCGCGCCTTCGACCCCCGTTTCCTGTTCGCCTGGCCGAGCGCCAAGTCCGCCGTCATGGGCCCGCAGCAACTGGCCGGCGTGCTGTCGATCGTCGCCCGCGCTTCGGCCGCCGCCAAGGGGCAGCCGTACGACGAGGAGGCGGACGCCGGGCTGCGCGCCATGGTGGAGCAGCAGATCGAGTCCGAGTCGCTGCCGATGTTCCTGTCCGGGCGGCTCTACGACGACGGCGTCATCGACCCGCGTGACACCCGCACCGTCCTCGGCCTGTGCCTGTCCGCCCTGCACACCGCCCCCGTCGAGGGCGCGCGGGGCGGCTTCGGCGTCTTCCGGATGTGAGGCAGAAGTGATCCGTTCCGTCCTTGTCGCCAACCGCGGCGAAATCGCCCGCCGGGTCCTGCGCACCTGCCGCGAGCTGGGCATCGCCACCGTCGCCGTGTACTCCGACGCCGACGCCGGCGCTCCCCACGTCCGGGAGGCCGACACCGCCGTCCGGCTCCCCGGCGACGCCCCGTCCGACACCTACCTGCGCGGCGAGCTGATCGTGCGGGCGGCGCTGGCCGCCGGCGCCGACGCGATCCACCCCGGCTACGGCTTCCTCTCCGAGAACGCCGCCTTCGCGGCGGCGGTGGCCGACGCGGGCCTGACCTGGATCGGCCCGCCGCCCGCCGCCATCGAGGCGATGGCCTCCAAGACCCGCTCCAAGGAGCTGATGGCGGCGGCCGGGGTGCCGCTGCTGTCCCCCGTGGACCCGGCCGCCGCCACCGCGGCCGAGCTGCCGCTGCTGGTGAAGGCGGCCGCGGGCGGCGGCGGACGCGGGATGCGTGTGGTGCGCGAACTGGCGGACCTTCCGGGCGCGTTGAAGGCCGCCGAGGCCGAGGCGGCCGCAGCCTTCGGGGACGGCGAGGTCTTCGTCGAGCCGTATGTCGTCGGCGGCCGGCACGTCGAGGTGCAGATCCTCGCCGACGCGCACGGCACCGTCTGGACGCTCGGCACCCGCGACTGCTCCTTGCAGCGCCGCCATCAGAAGGTCATCGAGGAGGCGCCCGCCCCCGGGCTGCCAAAGGAGCTGCGCGAGACCCTGCACCGGGCCGCGGAGCGGGCCGCCCGCGCCATCGGCTACCGCGGCGCGGGCACCGTGGAGTTCCTGGTGTCGGCCGACGGACGGGCGTACTTCCTGGAGACGAACACCCGCCTCCAGGTCGAGCACCCGGTCACCGAGGAGATCTACCGCCTCGACCTGGTCGCCCTGCAGATCCGGGTGGCCGAGGGCCGGCCGCTCGACGCCCGCCCGCCCGAGCCCTGCGGGCACGCCGTGGAGGCCCGCCTCTACGCCGAGGACCCGGCGGCCGGCTGGCAGCCGCAGACCGGCACCCTGCACCGGCTGACCCTGCCCGACGGCGTCCGCCTGGACTCCGGCGTCACCGGCGGCGACACCGTCACCGTCCACTACGACGCCCTGCTCGCCAAGGCCATCGCCTGGGCCCCGACCCGCGAGGAGGCGGTGCGCAAGCTGGCGGGCGCCCTGGAACGCGCCCGCATCCACGGCCCCGCCACCAACCGCGCACTGCTCGTCCGCTCCCTGCGCCACCCGGAGTTCACCGACCCCGCGGGCCTGGACACCGGCTTCTACGACCGCAACCTGGCGGAGCTGACCGGGCCCGGCGACCCCGCGGCGGCGCGGGTGGCGGCGCTGGCCGCGGCCCTGGCCGACGCCCACGGCCGGTCCCGCTTCGGCGGCTTTCGCAACGTCCCCTCCGCTCCGCAGGCCAAGGCCTACGACTGCGACGGCACGACACACGAGATCCGCTACCGCCTCACCCGCGGCCACCTGCACGCCGAGGACCTCCCCGGCGTCCGGCTGCTGGCCTCCTCCGCCACCGCGGTGGTGCTCGAAGTGGACGGTCTGCGCCGGGAGTTCACCGTCACCCGCTACGGCGAGCGGGTCCACGTCGACACCCCGCAGGGCTCCTGGGCCCTCACCGCGCTGCCCCGCTTCCCCGACCCCGCCGCCCGTACGGAGCCGGGCTCGCTGCTGGCCCCCATGCCCGGCACGGTCGTCCGCATCGCCGACGGGCTGGCCGAGGGAGCCCGGGTCGAGCCGGGGCAGACCCTGATGTGGCTGGAGGCGATGAAGATGGAACACAAGATCACCGCGCCGGCCGCCGGCACCCTCACCGCGCTGCCCGCCCGCACCGGCCAGCAGGTCGAGGTGGGCGCGCTGCTCGCCGTGGTCGCGGACTGAAGACGTACGGACCGAACCGCACGGACCGAACCGCGGGGCCACGCCCGGACCGCACGCACCTCACCCACGCACACAAGGAGCCGTCATGAGCAACCCTGTGATCGAGACCGAGGAACACCGCGCCCTGCGCGAAGCCGTGGCCGCGCTGGGCCGCCGCTACGGCCGGGAGTACTTCGCCGCCGCCGTCGCCGAGGGCCGGCACACCGACGACCTGTGGCGGGAGGCCGCCAAGCTCGGCTACCTGGGCGTCAACCTCCCCGAGGAGTACGGCGGCGGAGGCGGCGGCATCACCGAACTCTCCCTCGTACTGGAGGAGCTGGGGGCGGCCGGCTGCCCGCTGCTGATGATGGTCGTCTCCCCCGCCATCTGCGGCGCGGTCATCGCCCGCTTCGGCACCGAGCGGCAGAAGCGGGCCTGGCTGCCCGGCCTGGCCGACGGCTCCCGCACGATGGCCTTCGGCATCACCGAACCCGACGCCGGCTCCAACTCGCACCGCATCACCACCACCGCCCGCAGGGAGGGCGCCGACTGGGTCCTCAGCGGCCGCAAGGTGTTCGTCTCGGGCGTGGACATCGCCGACGCGACACTGATCGTCGGCCGCACGGAGGACGCCCGGACCGGCCGCCTCAAGCCGTGCCTGTTCGTCGTCCCGCGCGAGGCCCCCGGCTTCGGCCGCAGCGCCATACCGATGGAACTGGCCGCCCCGGAGAAGCAGTTCGAGCTGACCCTGGACGATGTGCGGCTGCCCGCCGACGCCCTCGTCGGCGACGAGGACGCCGGACTCCTCCAGCTCTTCGCCGGGCTCAACCCCGAGCGCATCATGACCGCCGCGTTCGCCCTGGGCATGGGCCGCTACGCCCTGGACCGGGCCGTGGACTACGCCCGCACCCGCCAGGTGTGGAAGGAGCCCATCGGCGCCCACCAGGCCATCGCCCACCCGCTCGCCCAGGCCCATATCGAACTGGAACTGGCCGGGCTGATGACGCGGAAGGCGGCGCACCTCTACGACGCGGGCGACGACATGGCCGCGGGGGAGGCCGCCAACATGGCCAAGTACGCGGCGGCCGAGGCCGCGGTGCACGCCGTCGACCAGGCCGTCCACACCCTCGGCGGCAACGGCCTCACCCAGGAGTACGGCCTCGCCTCGATGATCACCGCCGCCCGGGTCGCCCGGATCGCACCGGTCAGCCGCGAGATGATCCTCAACTTCGTCTCGCACCAGACCCTGGGACTGCCCAAGTCGTACTGAGACCCACTGAGGCCGACTGAGGCCCACTGCGGCCTGCTGAGGCCGACAAGCCACCTGCCCGGCGCCCGCCCGCCCCCGAGCAGCGCCCCCCTCACGGACGGCGAGTTGCCGGGCAGGCCGCCCGTGCACGATCCTGCGGCGTGCACCGCGCGCCAGGGAAAGGAGCCCGACCCACCGATGACCGACGCACCCGCGACACCCCTGGTGGCGCGCTCCCACGAGCGCGGCATCACCACCCTCACCCTGGACTCCCCGCACAACCGCAACGCGCTCTCCGCCCGGCTGATGGCCGAGCTGCACACGGCGCTGGCGGAGGCCGCGGCCGACGACGCCACCCGCGCCGTCGTACTGACCCACACCGGCGGCACGTTCTGCGCCGGCGCCGATCTGACCGAGGCCACCTCGGGGGCGGCCACGGCGGGCCCGCTGGGCCTGGCCGGGCTGCTGCGCGCCATCGTGGAACTGCCCCGGCCCGTCGTCGCCCGGGTCACCGGGCACGTACGCGCCGGCGGCCTCGGGCTGCTCGGCGCCTGCGACATCGCCGCGGCGGGCGAGGCCGCCACCTTCGCCTTCACCGAGGCCCGCCTCGGTCTCGCCCCCGCCGTGATCTCCCTGCCGCTGCTGCCGCGGCTCGACGCGCGCGCCGCGAGCCGCTACTACCTGACCGGTGAGAAGTTCGGCCCGGCGGAGGCGGCCAGGATCGGGCTGGTCACCCTCGCCGCCCAGGACGTCGACGCCGGGCTCGCCCCCGTACTGGAGGGCCTGCGCAAGGGCTCGCCCCAGGGCCTGGCCGAGTCCAAGAAGCTGGTCACCGCCGAGGTGCTGGGCGCCTTCGACCGCGACACCGACGCGCTCGCCGAGCAGTCCGCGCGACTCTTCGGCTCCGCCGAGGCCCGCGAGGGCATGACCGCCTTCCTGGAGCGACGGGCCCCGGCATGGACGCGCTGACCCCCGCTCGCGGCGCCCGCCCGCCCCAGCAGGAACGCAGCCGGGCGACCCGCCAGAAGCTGCTGGAGGCGGCCGTCTCGTGCCTGGCCGAGCGAGGCTGGAGCGGCAGTACCGTCTCGGTGGTCGCCGAGCGGGCGGGCGTCTCCCGGGGCGCCGCCCAGCACCACTTCCGTACCCGCGAGGACCTGTTCACGGCCGCCGTCGAGCATGTCGCGGACAAGCGGCAGGGCGCCCTGAAGGCGGTCGCCCACAACCTGCCGCCCGCCGGGTCCGTCGCCCGCACCTGGATCATCGTCGAGGAGCTGGTCGGCCTGTACACGGGGCCGCTGTTCAAGGCCGCGCTGCATCTGTGGGTCGCCGCCTCCGACGAGGAGCAGCTGCGCGAACGGGTCACCGCCCTGGAGGCGCGGGTCGGCCGCGAGGCGCACCGTACGGCGGTGGCCCTGCTGGACGCCGACGAGGCCGTGCCCGGCGTACGCGAGACCGTCCAGGGCCTGCTCGACATGGCCCGTGGCCTGGGCCTGGCCAACCTCCTGACGGACGACTCGGCCCGCCGCGACCGGGTGGTGGAGCAGTGGGCGAAAATCATCGACACCGAGCTGAATCCGCTGCGCTCGGCCTGATCCAACGTTTTCGGCTGCGGCACCGTGTGCCTTCTCGCCGTTGCTCCCCCACTGCCTTAAGGGCGTGGGAGGTACCCCCAGCGGCGGGCTGGTTGCCGCTGCGCGGGGCGTTTCGGCAGCGGGTGCGGCCCTCCGGACTCCGTCCTGCGGTCCGCCCCCTCCCGTGGGAGGGGGGAGGGAAGACCGGTGGGCCCGAACGTCAGCCTTCGTGTGCCGGTAGTCGACGGACGGGGCTCGCCCCCACCGGCCGCTCTTTCCACCCACCCACGGGAGGGGACAGACCGTAGGACGAAGTCCGTAGGGCTGTCACCGCACCCGACAACACCACGCCCGCCGCAGGCGCAACGGCGAAACGGCACCACGGGGCCGCACCCGACACACAACCGCCCGCCGCAGGCGCAACGGCGAGACGAGGCACGGCGGGAAAGCCGACAACGTGGGAAGCAAGCCCAAGCGCAGCGTGTCAGTGGGTGGCCCTATCGTTCCCCCCACGCCAACGACCATGAAAGCAGGGGGACATGGGCGACTATTTCCAGACCATCGTGGATGTCGACGCCACGGCCGAGGACGCCGCGCGGCTCGGCGCGGAGGTCGTGGCCTGGCTGGTGGCCGAGGGCATCGTGGAGGCGGAGCTCAGCACCTGCGTGCTCGACGGCGACGGCCGGGGGCACGGTGCGGGACCGCGCTACGGCGCCGCCGTCCATGACGACACGTACGAGAACGGCGGGCTGTACGTCCATGTCGGCCGCACGATGTTCGACTCCGGTCAGGGCCATCCGGAGGCGGCGACCTGCCCGCACTGCTCGGCGCGGACCGAGCTGACCCTCGCCGACCGGCCCTGGGAGCCGGACGAGGCGGCCTGGGAGCCGTTCCGGGGCGCCATACAGGGCTGGGACGAGGGCGACACCGAGGCCACGAAGGTGCGCTGCCGGTCCTGCGGCCGGGCCGCGCCGGTGGACCAGTGGCGGTGGAAGGACGACTTCTTCGCCTTCGGCCACCTGGGCTTCACGTTCTGGAACTGGACGAACCTCCGCGACGAGTTCATCGCGGAGTTCTCCCCGCGCCTGGGCGGGCACCGCACCGTGGAGCTCGGCGGCAAGCTCTGACCGCCGCCGCGCCCCACGGCCGGGCGGCTCAGCGCGCGATGTCGTCGTAGCCGGAGATCTCCTGCGGCCCGCGTGCCCCGGGGCCGACGTAGCGGGCCGAGGGGCGCACGAGGCGGCCGGTCCGCTTCTGCTCCAGGACGTGCGCGCTCCAGCCGGCCGTCCGCGCACAGGTGAACATGGAGGTGAACATGTGCGCCGGGACCTCGGCGAAGTCCAGGACGATGGCCGCCCAGAACTCGACGTTGGTGGCCAGCACCCGGTCCGGGCGGCGGTTGTGCAGCTCCTCCAGCGCGGCCTTCTCCAGCGCCTCGGCGACCTCGAAGCGGGGCGCGGCCAGCTCCCTGGCGGTGCGCCGCAGCACCCGCGCACGCGGGTCCTCCGCGCGGTAGACGCGGTGGCCGAAGCCCATCAGCCGCTCGCCCTTGTCCAGCGCCTTGCGGACGTAGGCACCGGCGTCGCCGGTCCGCTCGATCTCCTCGATCATGCCCAGGACCCGGGAGGGCGCGCCGCCGTGCAGCGGACCGGACATCGCGCCGACCGCGCCGGAGAGCGCCGCCGCCACATCCGCCCCGGTGGAGGCGATGACCCGGGCGGTGAAGGTGGAGGCGTTCATGCCGTGTTCGGCGGCCGAGGTCCAGTAGGCGTCGACGGCCTTGACGTGCTTGGGGTCGGGCTCGCCGCGCCAGCGCTTCATGAAGCGCTCCACGACGGTCTCCGCCTTGTCGATCTCCTTCTGCGGCACCATCGGCAGGCCCTGCCCGCGCGCCGACTGGGCGACGTAGGACAGCGCCATGACCGCCGCGCGGGCGAGGTTGTCGCGGGCGGTCGCCTCGTCGATGTCCAGCAGCGGTTTCAGGCCCCATACGGGCGCGAGCATGGCGAGCGCCGACTGCACGTCGACCCGGATGTCTCCGGAGTGCACCGGGATCGGGAACGGCTCGGCGGGCGGCAGACCGGGGTTGAACGCCCCGTCGACCAGCAGCCCCCAGACGTTGCCGAACGACACGTGCCCGACGAGGTCTTCGATGTCGACCCCGCGGTAGCGGAGCGCGCCGCCCTCCTTATCCGGTTCGGCGATCTCCGTCTCGAACGCGACGATTCCCTCGAGTCCGGGTACGAAGTCGGACATCAGGCGGCTCCTCAAGCTGGGGACGGCATACGGCCTGTGACCGGCTGCCGTGCGGTCGAGTCTGGTGTGCGGTGCCGGCGCGGTTACGCGGCTGCGCGGGCAGCTCGCGGTCCGTACCGGTCACCCCGGTGATGCCCCGCCAGGGCGTGGGCCACGCGAGGGTCCTGCCCGCGGTGGGTCGGGGCCGCGGGCGGGCGGGGTCGGTGCGGTGCTCTTGCGGTCAGGCCGTGTGGTCAGGGCGTGTGGTGCGTCCCCTCGGGCCGGACGGAACACGATAGCTCCCCCTGTCCGGGGGCCACAGTGCGCCGAGCCATGATTTTGTCGGGTCCCTCACCTGCGGGGAAGCGTGAGATCCGGCACATCGGTCGATTGGCCGACGGGAGGGTTACGGCTGGTCGACGAGGGGCAGACTTCCGCCCCTCCCACCTGACCGCGCCCGCGGCGATGCTGCAAGATGAGGCCGTGCACCCAGCCGACGCGCCTCACGCCGAGACCCCCGATCCCTCCACCATGCGTGCGCACTACCGCGCCGAGGGACTCGCCGAGTCCGACCTCGCCGCCAGCCCGTACGACCAGTTCGCGCGCTGGTTCAAGGACGCGACGGTGGCCGGTCTGCACGAGCCGAACGCCATGGTCGTCTCGACGGCGGACGCCGCCGGCCGGCCGAGCTCGCGGACCGTGCTGCTCAAGGCGTTCGACGACCGCGGCTTTGTGTTCTTCACCAACTACCACAGCCGAAAAGGCCGTGAGCTGGCCGAGAACCCCCATATCTCCCTGGTGTTTCCCTGGCACCCGCTCTCCCGCCAGGTCGTGGTGACCGGCACCGCGGAGCGCATCGGCCGGGACGAGACCGCCGCCTACTTCCGCACCCGCCCGCACGGCTCCCAGCTGGGCGCCTGGGCCAGCGACCAGTCGGCCCCGGTCTCCTCGCGCGAGGAACTGGAGCGCGCCTACGAGGAATTGGCGGCCCGCTACCCCGAGGGCGAGCAGGTGCCCGCGCCGCCGCACTGGGGCGGCTACCGGATCGCCGCCGAAACGATCGAATTCTGGCAGGGCCGGTTGAACCGGCTCCACGACCGGCTCCGATACGTCCGCGAGGCCGAGACCGAGGCCGCGGCCGGGACCGAGGCCGGAACCGAGGCCGGGGGAGTGACCTGGAGGGTGGAGCGCCTGGCGCCGTAAGGCGGGGGCCTGCGCCTTGCGGACGGGGCCTGGACCCTTGCGGCCGGGCCCTGCCCCTGAGCCGAACCCGGATGCCCGAGCCGGAGCACCCGAACCGGCCGTACGACCGCGGGCGGCCCGCGTGAAAACGCAGGCGACCCGCGGGCTGCTCCTCCGCGCTCGGTGGCGCGAAGGGCCGGTCGGACGAACCGACAGCCCGCGGGTCGGGTGACTGCTGGGAATTGGCCGGCTGCGCATCTGCAGTATGCGCTGGTCCGGCGCTGCACTTCGGTGAAGCGACGGGCCGCTAGCCCGCAGCCACCTCACGCGTCCGGTGCGAAATCATTGGCCGAACCACCTCCCTTCTCGTGTGCCCCACACATTAGGAAGCGCTCCGGCACCGCACAACCAAATTTTTCCGGGAGCAACGATTTCCGCGAATCGGCTGTGGGGTGTGTCACGTTCCAGTTGAATGTTCCCAGGTGGAGCACGTGCGGCCGCGTTCGTGAGGGGTGCCAGTGTCTGCATCGTCGGCTTCTTCCGGTCTGTCCGGCTCCTCGGCCTCGGCGCGCTGCGCCGCCGAGGAGACCGAGGACTCCGGCTTGCTCGCCGCGCTCCTGGACGGCATGGACGCCGCCCTGGTCGCCTTCTCGGCGGACGGCACGGTCACCCACTGGAACCACGAGGCCGAGCGCATCCTGGGCTGGACCGTCGCGGAGGCCGTCGGCCGTACGGGCCTGACCGGCTGGGCCGTCCGCAAGGAGGACGCCGACGGCGTCGACGCCGCCCTTACGGCCGCGATGCGCTCCCCGGGCCGCCAGGTCCATGAGTTCGCCCTGCTGGCCAAGGACGGCCACCGCGTTCTCGTCCGCACCCAGTCCTCCGCCGTCCGCGGCCCCGGCGGCCGGGTCTCGGGCGCGTACTGCGCCTTCAGCGAGGTGCACACGCAGATCGACCTGGAGCGCTCCATCGCGCTCAGCGAGGCCCTCTTCGAGGACGCGTCGTGGGGTGTGGTGCTGGTCGACGCCGATCTGCGGCCCGCCGTCGTCAACGCGCACGCCGCCCGCATCCTGGGCGTGGGGCGGACGGCCCTGCTGGGGCGCCCGCTGGCCGAGCTGCTGGCGCAGGGCGTCGAGGAGCTGGAGTGCGCCCTGCAGCACGTCCTCGCCGAGGGCGCGCCGCCGGCCGCCGCCGAGCTGTGGGTGACGCTGCGCTCCGAGGAGGCCGAGCTGCCGCGCCGGTGCTGGCGCAGCGGCTTCGTCCGGCTGGCCTCGCCACTGGCGGAGGAGCCGGTGCCGCTGGGCGTCGCCTGGCTCTTCCAGGACGTCACGGAGGCCAAGCGCACCGAACAGGAGAACTCCCTGCTGCGCTTCCGGGCCCATCAGCTCCACCGCGCCGGCCGGGCGGCCGCGGAGTGCCCGGACCCGGCCGAGGCCGCCGCGGTCCACCTCGACTTCGCGCTGGCGGGCTTCGCCGACCACGGCCTGGTCGACCTCGCCACGAAGCCCGCTCCGGCGCCGTACGGGGTGGTCGCCGGGGACGACACGTACGAGGCCCGGGAGGCGGACGACGGGGACGGCGGCTACGAGGGGGCGGGCGCGGCCTGCGCTCTCGTGAGGACGCTGTCCTCCCCGGCCGGTTCGCCCGGCCCCTCGGAGGCGTCCTCGGCGACCGGCATCCCCGTGCCGTATGTGCGGGGCCATCCGGCGTTCCAGGCGTACGAGCGCCGCGGGTCGGTGCGCAGCAGCGCCGGCTCCGCCCCGGCAGAGGGCTGGGCGGCCGCCCGTAACTGGCCGGACGGCACCGTGCACGGCCTGTGCGCGGTGCTGCGCAGCCGCGGTCGCACGCTCGGCGTCGTGACGTTCCTGCGCTCGCCCGCCCGCCGCCCCTTCGACCGCGCGGACGCGGACTACGCGGAGGAGGTCGCGTCCCGCATCGCCGCCTCCTTGGACCTGTCGGGCGCGGCGTCAACCTGACGTCACCCCGCCCCCCGGCCCCTCACTCCCGGTAGAAGATCCGGTCCGCGTACTCGTTCATCACCCGGGCGTTCCAGTCGTGCCCGCCGTCGACGTTGCCGGAGCGCAGCAGCGGTGGGTCGATGCCCCGCTCGGTGAGGGTGCCGGCGGCCGTCGCCACCACGGCCTGCATGATCGCGCTGGTGACCACCGTGGAGGCGGGGGCGAACGGCGCGTCGATGCCGGGCAGCGTCAGCTCCGCGTCACCGACCGGGATCCGGCTGTCCAGGACGAGGTCGCAGTGGTCCTTGAGGAAGCTGCCGGAGGCGTGCCGCGACGTGGTCGCCTCCGCGTACGCCACCGACGTCACGCCGACGACCTTGATGCCCAGGGCCCGCGCGTTCATCGCCATCTCGACGGGCAGCGCGTTGCGCCCGGACAGCGAGATGATCACCAGCACGTCGCCCGGCCGCAGCGGGCTGGTGTCCAGGACGGCCGCGGCCAGCCCGTCGACCCGCTCCAGCGCGCTGCCGAGCGTCGCGGGCCGTACGTCGACACCGACGACGCCCGGCACGGACAGCAGATTCATGACCGCCAGACCGCCCGCGCGGTAGACCGTGTCCTGCGCGGGGAGCGAGGAGTGGCCGGCACCGAAGGAGAAGACGCGGCCGCCCGCCTCGACGGTGTCCGCGATCAGCCGCCCGGCGGCGGCGATCCGCTCGCCCTCCTCGTCGCGGACCCGTTGCAGCAGGTCGATCGCGGCGTCGAAGTACTGTCCGGCCAGCCGGTCGCTCCGGTCGCTGTCAGCCATTGCCGCGGGCCCCTCTCGTCGGATCACGTCGGATCTCGTGGTATCTGATCAGTGGCGCGGATCACGTTGCGGTCTGGACCAGTGCCCTGTCAATACGGACCGACGGGGTCCGCTCCGCGGACGACGGGGCACCGTTGTCGGCGGGATGCGTCAGAATTGAGTCCGGGGCCACCGCACCACACATCAAGGGGCACGCATGTCCGGACTGATCGACACCACGGAGATGTATCTCCGCACCATCCTCGAACTCGAAGAGGAGGGTGTGGTCCCCATGCGCGCCCGCATCGCGGAGCGGCTCGAACAGAGCGGCCCGACGGTGAGCCAGACGGTCGCGCGCATGGAGCGAGACGGGCTGCTGACGGTCGCGGGCGACCGGCATCTGGAGCTGACGGAGGAGGGCCGGCGGCTGGCGACCCGGGTGATGCGCAAGCACCGCCTCGCCGAGTGCCTGCTCGTCGACGTCATCGGGCTCGAATGGGAGCAGGTCCACGCCGAGGCGTGCCGCTGGGAGCATGTGATGAGCGAGGCGGTCGAGCGCCGTGTCGTGGAGCTGCTGCGGCATCCGACGGAGTCGCCCTACGGCAACCCCATCCCGGGCCTCGAGGAGCTGGGCGAGAAGGCCGAGGCCGATCCGTTCCTGGACGCGGGCATGGTGAGCCTGATGGACCTGGACGCCGGTGCCGACGGCAAGACGGCGGTGGTGCGCCGTATCGGTGAGCCGATCCAGGCGGACGCCCAGCTGATGTACACCCTCCGGCGGGCCGGCGTGCAGCCGGGCGCGGTGGTGAGCGTGACGGAGTCGCCGGCCGGTGTGCTGGTCGGCAGCAGCGGCGAGGCGGCCGAGTTGGACTCCGAGATCGCCTCGCACGTCTTCGTCGCCAAGCGCTGAAGCGGTGTGCTGACCGCGGCTTGCCGCGAGCGTTTTCTTTCTTTTCGCACTCTCTCCGAGTGCCCCTCACGAGCCCGCTGAGCTGCGCCGACGCGCCGCTGAGCGGGCTCGGTAAGTCCTTGCGCGTTGAACGGACTTGTGCGAATCCGTGCGATACGGCCGGTCTCGTGTCACGCTGACGCATGGCCATGCGTCAGCCTGTCCTTGCCAGGGAGGGGGCTCGGATGCATCCACTGCATCGGGAGACGGTCAGGGCCCCGGCGCTGCGAGCAGCCGGGGCCCTGCCTCCCCATGTCCCCCACCCAAGACCCGGAGCCCCGAGCTCTCAGGGTCTTCCCCCACGGGCCCCCTTCCCGGTAGGGCCCGCCTCCCGGCAGATGTCTCCCCGTGGTGAGCGCGGCCAATCCTTGAGCGAGGTCACTCGAACGAGGGGTGTTCTGCGCGGGAGCGGTGCGTTCGAATAGGGGTTCGATAGTGTGGAGCTGGCCAAGGGACGATTGGGGGTGCCAGGGCACATGGTGCGGCGCATCGATGTGACGGGGACCGGCGGCGTACGACTCGCCGCCTGGGAATTCACCGACCCGCCCAAGACCGGTGGCGGGCTGGAAGGCGGCGAGCACCGTTCGGGCGTGCTGCTGCTCCACGGCCTGATGGGGCGCGCCGCGCACTGGGCGGACACCGCCCGGCGGCTGAGCGCCCGTCACCGCCCGGTCGCCCTGGACCAGCGAGGGCACGGCCGCAGCGAGAAGCCCGCCGACGGGCCGTACGACCGTGAGGCGTATGTCGAGGATGCCATCGCGGCCGTCGAGCAGCTGGGCCTCGCTCCGGTCGCCCTGGTCGGGCATGCCATGGGGGCCCTGACGGCGTGGCAGTTAGCGGCCCGGCGCCCGGATCTGGTCAGTGCGCTGGTCATCTGCGATATGCGGGCGTCCGCGCTGGGGGCGGCCTCGCAGCGCGAGTGGACCGAGTGGTTCCGTTCCTGGCCGGTGCCGTTCGCCACGCTCGCGGACGTCCGCAAGTGGTTCGGCGAGGACGACCCGACCCTGGAGCGGCCGCGGCCGGCCCGTGGTGAGTTCTTCGCCGAGGTGATGGCCGAGCGCGCCGACGGGTGGCGACCGGTCTTCTCCCGCCGGCAGATGCTCACCGCTCGTGAGACCTGGGTCCATGACGCCCATTGGGACGAGCTCGCCCAGGTGCCGTGCCCGGCCCTGGTCATCCGCGGCCTCGACGCCGAACTGGGCCGCGCCGAAGCCCAGGAGATGGTCCGCGTCCTTCCCAGGGGCGCCTACGCCGAAATCTCCGACGCCGGCCATCTGCTTCCCTGGGAACAGCCCGACGCCTGGTGCGACGCCATCGAACCGTTCCTCCATACGGCGACGACGCCGGGCTGAGAGGCGGGCGGGGCGGGGCGGCGCGCGGCGGAATGCCGGGCGTGCCGCGGGCCCCTTCGGCGGCCGCGGCACGGCGATATGACGACCAGTCGGGCGGGCTGAGGTTGCTTCAGCCGCCTGAAGGTTTTGGCCGACTGAACGCTTGAGCCCGCCCGGGGCGACGCCCGAGTGGTTCGGCCGCCCGAGCGCCCGAGCCGCTTCGGTCGCCACGGCCGCCGGCCTTGGCCGTCAGTCCGTCAGTCCAGCGTGCGGGTGAAGTGTCCTCAGTCCAGCGTGCGGGTGAAGTCGCCGCGCTGGACGCGGCCGGCGAGCGAGTCGTCCGCGCCGCTGAGCAGGGAGCCGTAGCCGGTGGCGGCCCAGAGGCTGTCCTCGGCGGGGACCTCGAAGTACGGGACGGGGCGGTCGTCCCGCCGGTCGGTGAGCACCTCCGGGGCGCGTCGGGTGCGTACGGCGCGCAGGCAGGTTTCGCAGGCGGCCACCCGCAGCTGCTCACGGCGGCCCAGGGGCCGCCAGGGTATGCGGCGGACGGCGGGCCCGTGCAGCGGGTGGAAGAAGCACAGCGGGAGCGTGACGGGGGCCTTGGAGAGCGCCGCGCGGCCCTCGGCGACCAGCGCGAACACCCCCGCCAGATCGGCGGTTCCGCGCGCCCGGTCCAGGACCGTGCCGGCCGCGGCATAGGCGTCCAGGGCCCGTTCGAGGGCCGCCGGTTCGCCCTGCGCGGCCCGCGCCTCCTCGCCCAGCCGGACGACCTCCTCCGTCGCGCGGTCGCGCAGCCCGGCCTCGTCGGCCTTCCGCGCGGCGGCGAAGACCGAACGGGGCACCGCGAACGGCGTCGAGAGGTCGCGCAGCCGGGCCCGCCGGCGCAGCAGCAGCCCCGCCGCGGTCAGCAGCAGCACCGGCCCGACGACGAGGGACAGGATCCGTAGGAGCGGGGAGCCCTGCGCGGCCGAGGGGGCCGCCTTGTCCGCGCCGGCCGACTTGTGCGGTGTGGGCGCCGAGGTGCCCAGGCTCTCGGCGGTGGCCTTCTCGTACACCGCGTCGCCGTTGCCGGCCTTGATGATGCTGATCGCGCGGGCGACGCGCTGAGCCGGCCCCGCGCCCTTCATGTCGTCCTGGAAGAAGACCGCGGCGGCGGCGTGCGACGCCTGATGGGCGCCCTCGGGCCATTCGCGGGCGGAGATGTCCCCGGGGAGGTCCCCGAGCGTGATCAGGATCGACGGGCCGCCGCCCATCCGGTCGTGGACGACCTCGGCGAGCTGGTCCGGCTTGCCGCCCCAGCTGTCGCCCTCGACCAGCGGCACCAGCGCGACCCGGATCGGCAGGCCGGTCCGCTCGATCTGGGCGACCAGCTTGCGCTGCTGGTCGGCGTCGACGGCCGTGGAGAGGGACGGGTCGACATGGACCGGCGAGCGGCGCAGCGCATCGGCGATCTTCTGCCCCGGACTCTTTCCGCCCGGACTCTCGTCGGCGGCCGCACCGGGCGCCGCCGCGGCGAACAGCAGCGCCACGGACGAGGCGCCGAGGCCGAGGGCGGTCCGCAGCCGGCGGGCCGCGGCGCGCCGGGGGCCGAGGCGGTGGGTGGGGTCAGTGCACACCGAAGTACTCCCGTACATCGCGGGTGAGTTGATCGATTCCGGCGCCGTCGCCGAGCGCGGCCAGCGGTCCGGGGAGGGTGGGGTACGGGGCGGACGATCCACGCCCGGCGCCGCCCGCGGAGCGCAGCCGCAGCACCGGGCCGGGCGTCGCCCGGCACGCCTCGCACACCGGCAGCGACCGGGCCTGGCCGCCTTTGTCCGGCCGTATCTGTGCGCGCTTGCGGGCCGCGCCGTGCAGCGGATTGCGATGGCAGGCGTGCTGTGCGGCGGCCGGTTCC
Organism: Streptomyces sp. NPDC059008; assembly: GCF_042749045.1. Lineage (NCBI taxonomy): Bacteria > Bacillati > Actinomycetota > Actinomycetes > Kitasatosporales > Streptomycetaceae > Streptomyces > Streptomyces sp. NPDC059008. The sequence goes on from NZ_JBHYJC010000002.1 coordinate 309,011, forward strand.
TCGATGGCGGTGCGGCCGGCGCGGGCCAGTACGACGGCGCAGGCGAGCGCGGTGGGGGTGGCGTCGGCGTCGATCCGGCTGTCGCTGTCGCCGTCGATCAGCAGGGCGGCGGCATCCAGGCACTCCCATGCCCGGCGCCGGTCGTCCTCGGGCAGGGCGGCGGCCGGTTCCAGGGCGGCGGTGAGGGCGTCGAGTTCCTGCCGGGCGGTGCGTCGCAGCCACGACAGCGAGGGCTGGTGCGGTGCCTGGGCCGGGTCCTGGTCGCCGTCCGCCGTCCGCACCCGGCGGGTGGTCACGCGGACGATGCCGCACCCCGCAGCCACCAGTCCGAAGAGCAGGCCGGCGGCGAAGGCGCCGACGAGCAGACCGGGCGCGAAGTCCCCGGCGAACAGGCCGGGCAGCACCTGCTCCTCGGCGGGGTCGGCGGCCGGCGGCGGGACATAGGGGGCGTTGCCCGTGCTGTCCTTGGGGGACTTGGCGAGGTACGTCAGCAGCCGGTCCAGGCGGCGGCCGAGCTCGGGGGCGGTGGATTCGGGGTACGACAGGTCGCGCGGACGGTCGATGAGGTACATGTCGTTCACGCGGGTGCCGTAGTTGACGACCTCGATGTCGCCGGACACCGGCTCGGCGAGCACGATGAGCAGGTCGCGGCGCAGCCGGTCGTGCAGCGACTTGGCCAGCAGCTCCTTGTCGCCACCGGACTCGTCGTCGGTGCTGCTGGGCACGGAGGCGATCACCACCGGAAGGTCCAGCGCGCGCAGCCGCTTGCGGAGGCGGTCGCGTTCGGCGGTGTTCAGCGCGGGGGTGCTCTCCGGGTCGAGGTAGAGCGGGTCGTGGCGCAGCCCGTCGGCGACACGGTCGAGACGCGCGCGCAGGTCGGCGGCCGTGGGGCGGGAGCCGTCGCCGCTGGTGGTGTCGTCGAAGACCTGCGACGCGGTGAAGGCGATCAGGCCGGCCAGCACCACGGCCCCCGCCAGCAGAGGCAGCAACTGCGCGCGCGGAACCGGCCCGGGGCCGCCGGCCGGCCGCTTGCCGGCGCTCCCTTGCTTCCCGGCGCCGCCCTTCTTCCCCGGGCGCGGCTTCGTACCGCCGCCGGGCTTCGTGCCGCCGCCCGCCTTCGTCCCGCCGCGCCCCGCCGCTGCGCCCCCGGCCGCCGCGCGGCGCACCCGCCGCCGGCGCAGTGCGTACAACGTGATCAGCAGCGCCGTCAGCGGGATGCAGGTGACCGCGGCACCGGTCACAAAGCTCTGGTTCTCGCGGTCGGTGCCGCTGATGTGCAGGGCGGGCGGTTCGTCCGACCCGTCCCCGTACTTGGCACGCGCCTGCTCGGCGCGCTGATGCGCCTGCCCGGAGGTGGCCACCTCGACGAAGTGCCGGAAGACCTCGCGAGGGGTGGCGTCGTACGGCAGCTCGTACAGCGTCGCGGTGTCCGCGTCCTGGGCACCCGGCAGGCTCACACCGTAGGTCTGCACCGCGTCCAGACCGGAGTCGGTCAGGGCGACATACAGGCCCTTGCGCCCCAGCCGGTCATGGACACCGGCGAGCAGGGCGTCGGCCTTGGCGCCGTAGGCGGTGCTCGGCAGCACGATCACATACGTCGGCACGCCCAGGCGCCGGGCCTGGCGGGCGAACTCGGGTGCGGACGAGCGGGGGACGGCGAGCGGGATCTGGTCGCTGATGTAGACCGGGTTCTTGCGCAGCTGCTCGGCGAGGTACGCGGTCTGCGTGGGCTGGTCGGGTCCGGCCGGCGCCGCCTGCACGGCGCCGGCGCACAGCAGCACCGCCAGCCAGCCCGTCACCAGCACGATTCCGGCGCGCATCACCGCCCCCACCCCCGTTTGCTCCCCGTCGTGGCCACGACCCTCGTCGCTGCCGTCGCCACGACGCTACCTCCCGCGTCCACCGGCCGGTGCGGCCTGTGGACAACCTCACGGCGCGGCCGCACCGGCCCGTTGGACCGAGGAGCTCACCGGCTCACCCCTTGCTGACCGCCCCCAGGATCTCCGGCAGCCGACGCGCCACGCGGGGTGCCGCCAGCCGCAGGCCCAGCTCGGCGATCACCGCGCCGTAGACCGCACCGACCGGCAGCAGGATCCACAGCAGCGCGTGCAGGTCCGCGACGTGCAGCCAGATCGTCAGCGCCAGCAGCGGCGAGCACAGCACCGCGCCCACCAGCACGCCGCCGAAGAGGCTGAACCACGCGATGGCGCCCTGCCCGGGAGCGACGTTCTTGTTGCCCTCCGAGGGGATCGAGTACGGGAAGAGCGCCGACGACAGCGCGCCGGTGGCCATCAGGGCGCCCAGCACGGCCAGCGAGAGCCCGTAGACCTCCACGAAGTCCGACCACGGCCCGATGAGCGCCGCGGAGCCGACGACGACCAGCGTGACGTACGGGACGGCCACCAGTGCCAGCGCCAGCGCCCGGGCCCGCAACTCCTGATAGGCGTCCCGCCGTGTGGCGATCGTCGAGGCGACCATCCAGAACGCCGAGGTGTCCTGCCCGAACTGGTTGTACATCTGCATCCCGAGCAGCGCGGACGCCGAGAACGCGGTGTAGATGCTGCCGTTGCCCTGTACGGACGAGACGATCGGCACCAGCAGGCCGACGCCGATCGACGTCGCCCAGGACATCTTCGACTTGGGGTCGCGCCAGGCGTAGCGCAGCGTGCGGAGCATGACCGTGCCCGTACGGCTGTCCGGCAGCAGCCGCGCGAGCCCCCGCTCGCCCGTGCCGGAACGGCGCGCGCTGTCCTTCTCGACTGCCTGGAGGGTGGAGGAGTCCGGCGACGTCATCAGGGCGGTCAGGGTGCGCTGCCACCACCACAGCAGCAGCGCCAGCGCCAGCGCCGCCAGCGCCAGCCCGGCCAGCGCCCGCCCGTACGCGCCGTTCCCGGCGTCCTCGACGGCGCTGACGGCCGAGGCCGGCGGCACCCAGCGCAGCACCTCCCCCAGCGGCTCCAGTACGGACAGGCCGTCGGGGCGGCCCAGCCTCTGGGCGGCGATGTTGACGCCCTGTGCGCCGATCGCGATGAACAGGCCGCTCAGGACGGCGAGATCGCGGCCGCGGCGGCTGGTCAGCAGCCGCACCGACGCCGTGGCGACCGCGCGCGCCAGCGAGACGCACACCAGCACCACCAGGGCGACGGCCACGACGCCGACGACCGCGCCGACCGCTCCCTTGGCCACCGCTATGACCGCGCCGGTCACCAGCGCGAGGGTGACGACCGGGCCGATCCCGACGAGCGAGGCCACCAGCAGCGAGACGATCAGCGGGCGCGGCCGCAGCGGCAGCATGACCAGCCGGGTCGGGTCCAAGGTCTCGTCGGAGGCGGGGAAGAACAGCGGCATCACCGCCCAGCCCAGCGTGAGCAGGCCGGTCAGCAGCACGACCAGTGCTCCGACGTGGGCGTTGCCGCGCAGCGCGGTCAGCCCCAGCACGACGCCGGCGGCGAACAGCAGGCCGACGAGGACGGACCCGACGTACGCCAGCGTGCGCCCGGTCGACTGGCGCAGCCCGTTGCGCAGCAGCGACAGCTTCAGCCGTACGAAGACGGCGGTCGGGGACGGCGCGGCGGCCGGTCGCGCGGCCACCGCGGTGGATTCGGTGCTCATCGGGCGCCGCCACCGCCCAGCCAGTCCAGGCTCTGCCCGGCGGCGCGGTCGTTCGCGCCGACCAGTTCGAGGAAGGCGTCCTGAAGCGAGGGGGCCGCGCCGCGCACCTCGTCGAGCGGCCCGTCCGCGCGGATCCGCCCGCCGGCCATCACCGCTACCCAGTCGCACAGCGACTCGACCAGCTCCATCACATGGCTGGAGAAGATCACCGTCGCCCCGGAGGCGGTGTAGCGCTCCAGTACGCCGCGGATGGTCTGTGCCGACACCGGGTCGACGCCCTCGAAGGGCTCGTCGAGGAAGAGGATCTCGGGGTTGTGCAGCAGCGCCGCGGCCAGCCCGATCTTCTTGCGCATACCGGTGGAGTAGTCCACCACCAGCTTGTGCTGGGAGCCGGACAGGTCCAGCACGTCCAGCAGCTGGGCGGCCCGCTTGTCGACCTCCTCGCCCGGCAGACCGCGCAGCCGCCCTGTGTAGCCGAGCAGTTCGCGCCCCGAGAGGCGCTCGAAGAGCCGCAGGCCCTCCGGCAGCACACCGATCCGGGACTTGACGGCGACCGGGTCCTGCCAGACGTCGTGCCCGCCGATCTCGACCTGTCCGGAGTCCGGCCGCAGCAGGCCCGTCACCATGGACAGGGTGGTGGTCTTGCCCGCGCCGTTGGGGCCGACCAGTCCGATGAAGCGGCCGGCGGGCAGCGTCAGATCGATGCCGTTGACGGCGATCTGCTCGCCGAACCTCTTCCACAGCCCCTGGATACGCACTGCGGGCGGGCCGCCCGCGGCCCCCGCCGCGGCCGGCCCGCCCGAAGCGGTGGCCGATGTGTGCTGCGGCGGTGCCGACACGGCCCGCCCCTCGTGGTGTTCCGGCTCGTTGGCCACCGGTCCTGCCCTTCGACGTCCCCGCAGGGGCCGTCGTGACCCCCGTCCGACATCCCACGATACGAGCAGGTACCGACAGGCGGGCGCCGTGGGGTCGTGGGCGGCGGCGGAGCCGCCGGGCCGCGGGTCAGCGCGCCCGGACCGCCGCCGCGTCCTGGGCGCAGGCGTACGCGAGCGGGCTGATCAGCTCGTCCGCGTCCGGCAGCCAGCGGTTGGTGGCGGTGGGGCGGCGGGCCCACTGCACCGAGCCGTGCGCGCCCACCCGGGTCGGCGGGGCGGCGATGTACTCGCCCTCGCCGCGGCAGATCAGGTCGAGGCCGGCCGGTGCCCAGCCGATCTCCCGTACCCGGGCGGGGACCTTGACCGCGGCGCCGGGCAGGACGAGGAAGAGCATCCGGCGGTCCGGGGTGCGGGTGACCGGGCCGAGGGTCAGTCCCATCCGCTCCATACGGGCCAGCGCCAGGCAGCCCGCGGTCTCGGGCACGTCGAGCGCCTCGAACGCCCGGCCCGTCGGCAGCAGGATCGACGCCCGCGGCTGCTTGCTCCACATGCGGCGGACCGCCGTCGCGCTGCCGCTGGCCAGCCCGGCCCAGCCGGGGGCGGTGGGGTGTGCGCCGGGCGCGGCGCAGTCGCCGGCCTCGCACGAGCAGCGCAGCCTCTCGCCGTCGTGCTCCAGCCATGCGCCGGGGAACACGTCCCAATGCCGCTCTTCCGCGTAACGCACCGCAGTTTCGAGCAGCTGCTCGCCGCGCTGCTTGGGGATCTGCGAGGCTCCTGTGACTCCGATGGTCTCTTCCACGCATATGACAACTCTCCGTGTCACCAAGGGTTACGGCTGAATGGATGAGCTGCCCGGCGCATCGTTCTCGCACGTGGGGCGCATGGATGCACCGGTGGGGGCGCGTGTGCGGGTGGGACCCGGCGAGCGGGTAGCCACCTGCGTGACGGGCGGAGAGGCCGCCCGGCGGCAGGCCGCGGTGCATGAGGGGGAGGCCCTGCACGGCGGTGCCGCTCTTCGCGCACGAGCGCCGCCGCGCCATTCCCCGATCGTCAAGAGCAGTCGCGTGACCCCCGCGTGTGGCCGGATTCGGTGGACAGCGTTTCGCACGGGATGCCCGGAACCTTGCACAAACCGCTCACGAACCGGCATCCGCTGCAAAGCGTGTATCCATCAGATCCCGCCCATCACGCGTATCCGGGAACTCTCGGATATCCGGGATATTCGCGGGGCATCGATCACGGGGAACGGCGTTCGACGGCGAACGCGCAGCAGTAACCAGGGGGTACAAGCATGGCCGCCAGGCCACTCGTCGCGCGGCAGCCCAATGAGCGGCTGCAGGCGCTCATTCAGGAAGCCGCCTGCTCCAACGCGGGGCTCGCCCGTCGCGTCAACATGTGCGGCGCGGAACACGGTCTCGACCTGCGCTACGACAAGACCTCCGTGGCCCGTTGGCTGCGCGGGCAGCAGCCGCGCGGCCGCGCCCCGGCCGTCATCGCGGAGGCGCTGGGCCGCAAGCTGGGCCGCACGGTCACCATCGACGAGATCGGGATGGCCGACGGCAAGAACCTCGCGTCAGGGGTGGGGCTGCAGTTCTCGCCGACCGTCCTCGGGGCGATCGAGCAGGTCTGCGAGCTGTGGCGCAGCGACGTCGGCCGACGGGACTTCCTCAGCGGCTCCACGGTCGCGGCCTCGGCGCTGGTCGAGCCCAGCCGTGACTGGCTGATCACCGGTGCGGACACCCAGGTCGCCCGGAACGCCGGGGCCCGGGTCGGGGTCTCGGACGTCGAGGCGGTGCGCGCCATGACCACGGCGCTCAGCGAACTCGACCACCGCTTCGGCGCCGGGCACGTCCGGCCGGTCGTCGTGCACTACCTCAACAGCGTCGTCTCCGGTCTGCTGGCCGGCTCCTACCGGGAGTCCGTCGGGCGGGAACTGTTCGCCGCGGTGGCCCGGTTGACGGAGCTGGGCGGCTATATGGCCGTCGACACCGGCCAGCCCGGTCTGGCGCAGCGCTACTACATCCAGGCGCTGCGGCTGGCCCAGGCGGCCGGCGACCGCGGCTACGGCGGCTATGTGCTCGCCGCGAGCATGAGCCATCTCGCCGCCTCGCTCGGCAACCCGCGGGAGATCGCCCAACTGGCGCGCGCCGCGCAGGAAGGCGCCCGCGGGCACGTCACGCCGCGCACCGAGGCGATGTTCTGCGCGGCGGAGGCGCGCGGGCACGCCCTGATGGGCGACGGCCGGGCCTTCCAGGTGGTGGCGGGCCGGGCGGTCGCCGCGATGGAGCGCGCCCAGCAGGCCACCGACGCGGGCGACGACCCGGTGTGGATCACGCACTTCGACCAGGCGTATCTGGCCGACGAACTCGCCCACTGCCACCGGGACCTGGGGCAGCCCGGCCCCGCCGGCCAGCGCGCCCAGGAGGCGCTGCACGGGCATCCCGAGGGCCGGGCGCGGCGCCGCGCCATCGGCATGCTGCTGCTGGCCGGCGCCCAGGTGCAGCAGCGCGAGGTCGAGCAGGCCTGCCATACGGGTACCCAGGCGGTGGAGCTGCTGAGCGGGCTGCGCTCGGATCGCGGTACGGAGTACCTGGAGGACTTCCAGCTGCGTTTGGAGCCCTATCGGGACGAGCCGGTCGTGCGGGAGTTCAGTGCGCGACTGGAGCTGCGGGCCGCGGCGGCGTGACGCGCCCGCGGCGGCGGGCGGACGATCTCGGGAGAGGGGGTGGATCCGCGCGGTGACCAGGGGGCGTGGTCGAACGTCGCTGCGAACCGGTAGCGTGCAGCCGACGATTCCGTAGGTCTGCACGTTGGTAGGAGTCACGGTGACGCAGAGCGGACAGGGCCACGACCCGCAGGATCCTGCGGCCGGTCCCGCGCGAGAGGGCATTGTGCTGCCCGCCAACGGTGAGCCGTGGGTGCCCGACCAGCAGGCCGCGCCGCCGGCCGGTCAGCCCTGGGGTCAGCCCTGGGGCCCCGGTCAGCAGGCCGCCCCCGCCCCCGAGCCGTACGGGCAGCAGCAGCCCGTCCAGGGGCAGGGGTACGGCCAGCAGCAGGGCTACGCCCAGCCCCCGGCGCAGGCCCCCCAGGCCCCCATGCCGCCGCAGGCGCAGCCCCAGGGGGGCCAGGGCTTCCCGGCGCCGCCCCAGGGGCAGCCGTCGATGCCGCCCGGGCCGCCGCCGGCCCCGCAGGCGCCGGGGCAGCAGGCCCCGCCGCTGCCGTACGGCCAGCAGGGCGGCCAGGTGCCCCAGGCTCCCTCCCAGCCCCAGCCCCAGCCCCAGCCCCAGCCTCAGGCCCCGTCCCAGCCCCAGCCGGGCCCCACGGGGGAGCTGGTGCGGGCGACCCCGCAGCAGGCCGCGCCGCTGCCGCCCGCCGCGGGCGACGCGGAGGCGACCACGCTGATACCCCCCTTCGACGCACGGTCCGGCGGACCGGGTGCCGCGCCGCTGCCGCCCGAGGCGACCACGCGCCCCGAGACGCCCGACGAGTCCACCACGATGCTGCGCGCCATCAAGCCGCCGCAGGCGGGCCCCCAGGGCCGGCCGATGCCGCAGCCCCAGCCGATGCCCGGCGCCGCGGGCGACTCCGAGGCCACCCAGCTGATCGCCCCGGTGGGCGCCGGCACGCCGGCCCCGCCTCCGGGCGCGCCGTACGGCGTCCGCCCGGGCACGCCCGGCGACCGTGCCACGCCCGCCGAGTTCGACGGCCTCTTCCGCGACGGGCCGGGCGTCCAGCAGACGGGCGCGCCGGACTCCACCGCCCAGCTGCCCCGCTTCGAGGACCCGGGCCGGCCGCAGTACGGCGGGCAGGGCCAGGGCTACGGCCAGCAGTTCCCGCCCGGTGGCGGCTACGACCAGCAGGCCGCCCCGTATGACGACGACTCCGACGGCGGGCGGCGGCGCCTCGCCCCGGCCGTGATCATCGGCCTGGTCGTGGTGGCGCTCGCCGGCGCAGGCCTCGGCGTCGGCTGGGCGCTGAGCGGCGGCGGCGACGACACCGCGAAGAAGCCCGGCCCCGGGAGCAGCGCGGCCAAGGACGCCGACGCCAAGGACGAGCAGCCGAAGCCGACCACCGACCCCGCCGAGGCCCAGGCCAAGGGCCTGGACGCGTTGCTGGGCGACAGCAACGACAGCCGCGCGTCGGTGATCGGTGCCGTCAACAGCATCAAGTCCTGCGACAACCTCGCCGGCGCGGCGAAGGATCTGCGGGCCGCGGCCGGGCAGCGCAACGCCCTGGTCAAACGGCTGCAGCAGCTTCCCGTCGACAAGATCCCCAACCATGCGCAGCTGACCGCGGCGCTCACCAAGGCCTGGCAGTCCTCGGCCTCCGCGGACAACCACTACGCGGCCTGGGCGGGCCAGGTCGGCGGGAAGAAGGGCTGCCACAAGGGCAAGGCCCGGGTCACCAGGCAGACCGCCCAGGGCAACGCCGCCAGCGGCCAGGCGACCGCGGCCAAGAAGCAGGCCGCGCAGATCTGGAACCCGCTCGCCCAGAAGTACGGCCTGACGGAGCGCCGCCCCGAGCAGCTCTGAGCGGCCGCCGGGGAGGGCCTGTCCGATGGGGCGGGCCCCAGGGCGTGCTCGCTCCCCGGGCGGCCGGTCAGTCGTCCGTCTGCCGCCGCTCCAGCGTCTTGGTGACGTTCACAAAGCCGCTCCGCTGGGCGACCAGTTCGCCGTTGCGGACGACCTGGTAGGTCACCATGGCGTTCACGATGCGCGGGAAGTCCTGGACGGCGAGCATGTCGTCCTCGCGCCAGCGCAGCTTGGGGGTCAGGCCGCCGGTGTCGACGGCGCGGTCGCCGCGGTCCAGTGCCGTCTGCAGACCGCGCGGGGTGATGTCCTCCACGCCCTGGTCGTCGAGCTCCTCGATCAGGGCGCGCAGGACGGTGTAGGCGATCCAGGTCGTCTGGACGCCCTGGTCGGCGGGGTCGACGCGGTTGTCCTCGAAGGCGAAGTCGTTGATCACCTTGCGCATCGGGTTCCAGCGGGGGTCGTCGGCGACCGGGTACCAGCCGGTGATGTCGGCGCCCTCCAGCGGCCCGGACATACCGCCCGTACGGTTCAGCAGGGACTGGCCGACACTGCCGAGCACGGAGGCGACCCGGACCTTGGGGTTGTCCTCCTGGAGCCGGCGGAACGAGTCGAAGAACGCGTCCGTGTGGTCGCCGAGCGCGGCCGCCACACAGGCGCCCGGTGCCTTGCCGCCCGCCTCCGCCTTGCCGTAGACGGCCGGGTCCGCGCCCACCTGCTCAAGGGCCCGGGTCACCTCCGCGGAGTAGTCGGTGCCGTCCTCGGGTGCCTTGATGTCCTTGGCCGGTTTCCGGCTGCCGCTTCGCAGGCCGGAGTTGAGCAGCGAGGGCATCTGGTCGCCCTGGATGGTGTCGGGGCGGACCAGCGCCACGTGCCGGCAGTCGCCCGCCAGCTGGCGGCCGTTGCCGGCGAGCAGGGAGGCCTGGCCGCCGTTGACGGGGTAGGACAGCGGGCTCTCGAACTCCGCGTCGGAGGCGCCGTAGCCGCCGATGAGCGGGATTCCCTTGATCTCCAGCGGCGACATGATCTGGCGGCCGAACTGGCTGTAGGAACCGACGACGGCGATCGCGCCCTGGCTCACCGCCCGTTGGGCGCACTGCGCGGCGGCCACCGAGTCGTTGCGCTCGTTGCAGGTCAGCACCCGCAGACGGTGTCCCCTGATGCCGCCGCGGGAGTTGACCCAGCGGGCGTACGCCTGCGCCATGGCCGGCATGCCCGGCATATTGGTCGCCTTGGTGTCCTGGGGCGCCCAGGTCATCACCGTGATCGGCTCCTTCTCCCCGGAACCCCCCGATCCGGGGAGGGAGCCGCAGCCGGAGAGCAGCGACGCGATGGCCGCCGTACATGCCACCACCGAGGCGATCACGACCGCGGGAGTGTGGGGCAGGGGGCGGGGGGAGGAGCGTCGCCGTCCGGTCATGGCACCGCAGCCTTCCGTCCCGGTAGGAACGTCCGAGTGACGAAAGAGCAACGGAAAGTGACGTGGAGGTGAACTCCGGGGGGCCGCTGGAGATCGACAGTGAAGAACGTACGATCGAATACTGTGCAAGGTTCGGAGAAGTCTTCCCGTCGCGGCCGCCGCTCGACCACCATGGGCGGCATGCCACTCAACGACATGCCGTGGTGGCGCTGGCGCAGCAATGTGCGCTCCGCGCTGCACATGCTCTCCGACCCCGTGTTCCACCAGGAGACCTGGCTGGCCGGCCGGCCCGGATACGGGGATGTCACCGACGCCGTCTACCGGCTCGTCGAGGACACCTGGCTGGACAACTGGTCCGCCGACAAGTACATCGGCACGATCTTCCGCGACGCCCAGGAGGCCCAGCTGGTCGACGTCGCCGTACTGCGGGTGCTGCGGATCATGCACCAGGTCGGCGCGGACGCCCCGGTGACCGCGTACATGGCGCACCAGGGCTGGCCGGAGGCCGTACGGGCGGCCCGTGAGGCCCATGTGCGGCTGGCGGCGGCGGACGGCGAGGACCCCGACGCGGCGCCCCGCTCGCTGGAGGTGCTGGCCATCATGACCGGTCAGGCGGACGCCCCGGCCTGACCTGCTCCGCGGGTGTGCGACCCTATGAGGTCATGAGCGAGTCGCAGCCCACCCCGTCCGGCCAGCACGACCGGAACGGCCAGAACGATCAGTACGTCCTCACGCTGTCCTGCCCGGACAAGCAGGGCATCGTGCACGCCGTGTCCAGCTATCTCTTCATCACCGGCTGCAACATCGAGGACAGCCAGCAGTTCGGCGACCACGACACCGGACTGTTCTTCATGCGCGTGCACTTCAGCGCGGACGCGTCGGTGAGCGTGGACAAGCTGCGGGCCAGCTTCGCGGCGGTGGGCGACTCCTTCGGCATGGACTGGCAGATCCACCGGGCCGACGAGAAGATGCGCGTCGTGCTGATGGTGTCGAAGTTCGGGCACTGCCTCAACGACCTGCTCTTCCGCTCCCGGATCGGCGCGCTGCCGATCGAGATCGCGGCCGTGGTCTCCAACCACACGGACTTCGCCGAGCTGGTCGGCTCGTACGACATCCCCTTCCACCACATTCCGGTCACCCGGGACACCAAGGCGCAGGCCGAGGCGCAGCTGCTGGAGCTGGTGCAGGCGGAGAACGTCGAGCTGGTGGTCCTCGCCCGCTACATGCAGGTGCTCTCCGACGATCTGTGCAAGGCGCTGTCCGGCCGGATCATCAACATCCACCACTCCTTCCTGCCGAGCTTCAAGGGCGCCAAGCCCTACCACCAGGCCCACGCCCGTGGTGTGAAGCTCATCGGTGCCACCGCGCACTACGTCACCGCGGACCTCGACGAGGGCCCGATCATCGAGCAGGAGGTCGAGCGCGTCGGCCACGAGGTCACGCCGGACCAGCTCGTGGCGATCGGCCGGGACGTGGAGTGCCAGGCGCTGGCGCGGGCCGTGAAGTGGCACAGCGAGCGCCGGGTCCTGCTGAACGGCAGCCGCACGGTCGTCTTCGCGTAACAGGCGGAATACCTCCGCGCCGGAATACCTCCGCGCCGGAATACGCTCCGAGCCGGAATACCCTTCGCGCCGGAATACCTTCCGCACCGCTCACGTTGTGGCCCCGAGGGGGCGCTCGGACCCCCTACGGGACCTGTTCGACCGCCCCCTACGGGCAACCCGCCCCCACCGGCGAGCCCGAGGGCCCGTCCGGTGGGTCACGCCCTAGAGGCGGGACAGCGACGCGGTGGCGAAGAGGACGTCGCGGATCGCGTCGCGTTCGCCGTACTGGCCCGCGGCGGCCTCCTCGGGGGAGATGTGGCCGGCGGCCAGCTGGCAGAACTCGTCGCTGTCCAGGGCGATGTGCGCGACGGTGTGGTCCGGTGTGCCGAGGGCGGCCGGCGAGTCCAGCGCTATGTACCAGTGCCCGCCGCCGTTGCCCTCGACCTCCAGATGGAGCGTCCGGCCCGGGGCGCCAGCCTCGACCAGTCGCTGCGGTGGCGCCGCGAGCCCGGCCCGGCGGCGGTCGGCCAGCGCGCTGGGCAGCAGCCGGGCGGCGAGGTCGACCATACGGTGCAGATGCCCGGCGGCCGGGGGCTCGTACGGATAGTCCACCGCCTCGGCGATGTCGCCGGCGTGCACCCAGCACTCGAAGGCGCGGTCCAGGAACGCGTCGCGCAGAGCGAGCTGGAAGTCGCCGTAGGGCACGGCGAGTTCGGAGACCTTGCCGCCGGCGAACGACACCTGCCTTATCAGCGAGTAGCTCTGCTCGCGCCACGGTCCGTGGGTGGCCAGCGGGCTCTGGGCCGTGTCGGCGGCCCGCCAGAACGTCTCCGTGCGGATGAGGGGGTTCGGGGCGCCCGGCGGGGCGGCGGTGCCGAGCGGGTCGGGCAGGCCGAGCGCCGTCGCGACCAGGCCGTCCACCGCCATCAGATGCCCCATGACACCGTCCACGGTGGTCTGCCGCTCGACGGGCCGCTCGCCCTCGAACCAGCGCAGCCGCACCGGGGCGCGCCACTCCGCCTCGCCCATGTCGCGCAGCAGCGCGTCCAGTTTGGCGGTCTCCGCGTCATACGGCACCGCCCACTCGGGCACCGGGATACGGGCCGGCCGGCGGCCCAGGCAGCCTTCCAGCACCCGCGAGCGCAGCAGCGGATCCAGGTCGAGGCTGTCGGCCGGGTGCAGCAGTCCGACGGCGTCGCGCAGCCGCAGCGCCTCGTCCGCGCAGGAGGCACAGTCGGTCAGATGCGCCTCCACGGCGGCGGTCTCCTCGGGGGAGCAGGCCGCCAGTGCCCAGGCGCCGAGCAGGGACTTCAGTACGCGGTGCGGCGGGGCGGGCGTCGGCGTGGGGAGCGGGGCGGGTGCGGTGGCGGGGTCGGTCACGGGCTCGGCTTCCGGTTCGCGCGGGGAGTTCACGCGCGGGGAGTCTTGGCGGGGGATGGCGGCCGCGCCGGCATCGCCCGTCGGATCGCCGGCGGGGGCGGCGGGCGGGTCCGGGAGTGGGCCGCGGTCCTCGGCGGCGGCGCGCGGTCCTGGTATCCGCGGCCGTTCACCGGGGCCGCCGGGCAGTTCGCGGCCGTCCCACTCGCCGGGGCCGTTCACAGTGCCCGTCCGCGGCCCGGGCCGGGCGGTGAGGCGGAGCCGGGGCCGGTGTGCCGGGCGTGCGGCGACTGCGGCAGGCGGGGTGCGGCGGACGTGGCGCGAACCGTGCTCGACGCGTAGGTGGTGCGGTGGGCGGGCGGCAGGACCTGGTGGTTGTGGGCGGTGGACAGCAACTGCAGGCCCAGGCGCAGCCGGCGGCGCGCCTCGTCCTCGGTGACGCCGAGGTCGGCGGCGGTCTGGCGGTAGTCGCGGCGCTGGAAGTACGCCAGTTCCAGCGCGGCCCGCAGCGGTGCGGGCATGGAGGTGACGATGTAGTCGGCGCGGGCCGCCGTGGAGGCCTCGCGGATCTTCTGCTCTATCTCGGCGGGCGCGGGGGCGTCCTCGCCGCCGTCGCGCGCGGAGGCGGCCTCGGTCTGGCGCAGCCGCGCCACGGCCTGATGGCGGGTGATGCCGGCGACCCAGGAGCGCAGCGGGCCCTGCTTGGGGTCGTAGGTGTCCGGGTGCTCCCAGATGTAGCCGAAGACTTCGCGGGTGATGCGGTCGGCGGCGTCCTCGTCGTCCAGGACGCGGTAGGCGAGGCTGTGCACGAGCGAGGCGAAGCGGTCGTAGAGCTCACCGAGCGCGGCCGCCTCGCCGCGGGCGAGCCGCTGCTGCATCCGCCTGTCCCACCGCGGTGGCGCGTCGTGTCCCATCGGACCCCCATCCCTGCCCGTCGCCTGCAGGCTCACACCTCAGTCGTCACTCCTGCACACCTCTTGCCCAGATCTGTGTGCACGGTCACAGATTTCGCCGTGTCATCGAATGTAATGCGCGGGTCCGACAATGCACGCTCCTTTGCGGCAAACCGAACCCTGAGGGGGACGCGGGTGGTAAGAGCTGACGGCCGGAACCCTTGCCGGGCGGCGGCCGGCGCGTCCGTCGGCGGCCGCCGCCCGGCGTGGCGCGACGCTGGTCGTCGGTGCGGGAACCCGCTCGATCGGGGAGCGTTCACGCTCGTATGAGGTGATCTGTTATCCGGGTGTGATCAGGTGTCGGCGAATCGCCCCCGTCTCCTGGGCATAGCCTTGGGTGGCAACGGCTTGTTGCGCCCCGGACGCGCCAAGGATTCGTCAGTGTTTCAGGGCATCGAGGCCGGGCAGTCGAGCCGGGGAAGGATGAGTTTCGGACGCAACCGGACACATCCAGTCCGAAAGCGAGCGAAAGGCTTCGAGCGCGTGTCGTTGAAGGTGGCAGAGGACGCACAGGGCCCCTGGGCCGTACTCCAGGTCTCCGGTGAGATGGACCTGGTCACGTCGCCTGCGGTGCGCCAGCATGTGCACGATGCGGTGGCGGAGGGCCGGAGATCGCTCGTACTCGATCTCTCCGAGGTCCGGTTCTGCGATTCCAGCGGCGTCGGCGTGCTGATCGCCGCCCGCCGGCTCATGCGCTCCTGTCAGGGGCGGCTGCGGCTGATCCTGCCCGCGCAGGGCGCCGTCGACGGCTCGCACGTCAACCGTGTGCTCGCCGCGCTCGGTGTCCGCCGGCTCTTCGAGGTCTACCCGGACCTGCACACCGCCGTCGACGAGGCCGCCGCACCGCTCTCCGCCTGACACGACCGGGCCGCCCGCTCCACCCGGCCCCGCTCCACCCGGCCCCGCACCGCCCCGTGCACCACGCTTCTCCCCGCCCGGCTCACCCCGCCGCGTAGGGGAACTCCGCCCGTACGACGAAGCCGCCGTCCGAGGTGTGGCGCGCCTCCAGCGTCCCGCCCAGGCTCTGCGCCCGCTCGCGCAGCCCCACCAGGCCGTGGCCGCCCCCGGGCAGCGCGGGGACCGTCGCCGTCGCGTCCGGCGGCCCGTTGCGGATCTCCACCCGCAGCCCCGGCGCCGTACGGACCGCGTCCGCGCCGGCCTCCCCGTCCGCCGCGCCCGAGGTGCCACGCCCCCCGCCGATGGCCTCCACGGGATCGACCCGGACCCGCACCCGCGCCCCCGGCGCATGCTTGCGCACGTTGGTCAGCGCCTCCTGGACCGTACGGAAGGCGGCCCGCTCCACGGTCTTCGCGCCGCTCGCCCCGGCCACCACACCGCCCTCGTACGTCACGTCCAGCGCGCTCATCTCGATCAGCCGCGGCAGCTCCTCCAGGTCGGGCTGCGGCGCCAGACCGTGCGCCTCGGCCGCCACGCCGCCGTCCGCGCGCAGCACGCCGACCATGTGCCGCAGCTCCTCCAGCGTCCGCACGGACAGCTCCCGGATCGTCCGGGCCCCCGCGCGCGCCGCCTCGTCCTCCGTACTGACCTGCACCGCCCCCGCCTGCAGGCTGATCAGGCTGACCTGGTGGGCCACCACGTCGTGCATCTCCCGGGCGAGCCGGGCCCGTTCGGTGGTCTTGACCCGATCCGCCAGCAGCCGGTCCTCGCGGCGCAGGCTGCGGGTCAGGTCCTCGACGCGGGAGGCGAGTTCCCGGCGGGTGCGCACCAGCAGGCCCAGGGCGATCGGGGTGGCCGAGGTGACGCAGGCGTCGATCAGCACCAGGGTGTTCTCGCGGTACTCGGTGAGCTCGAAGTCGGAGATCGGATACGGGAAGAAGTGCGCGGCGATCAGCAGCACCGCGCAGATCCCGAGCCGCGCCCGGCCGGGCCGCCGCGCGGACAGCGTGTAGAGCGCGATCATCGGCGCGAACCAGATGTAGCCGATGTACAGGCCGGGAAGGGTGACCAGGAAGACCGGCAGCGGGAAGCGGTGGCGCAGCAGCAGGGCCGCCGCGGCCACCACCGACACGCCCAGCTCCAGGGCCAGTTCCAGGCCGTTGACCAGCACCGCGTCGGCGATCGCCAGCAGGACCGGCACCACCACCAGAGCGATCGGGCGGGCCCGCCGCCCCCACGTCCCCCGCGACAGCGCCCGCCAGGCCGCCGTACCCCGGGCGAGCAGCCGCCCGCCGCCCGCCGCGCTCACCACGCCCCCCGGGGTGCGCCGCTGACCAGGCCCGCGCGGTCGGCGACGATCGCCGCCTGGATGCGGTTGATCCCGCCCAATTTGCCCAGCAGGGCCCGCACATGGTCCTTGACCGTACTGGGGGCCAGCCCCATCCGGTCGGCTATCTGGGCGTTGCCCAGCCCCTCGCCGAGCAGGGCGAGCACCTGCGACTCCCGCGGCGTCAGCCCGCTGACCGCCCGTGCCGCGGCGGCCTGGTCCTCGGCGGTCAGATAGCCGCCGATCACCGCCCGCGTCACCCCCGGATCCAGCACGCTCCCACCCTCCGCCAGGGTGCGTACGGCCCGCACCAGTTGCTCCGGGTCGGAGTCCTTGAGCAGGAAGCCGGCCGCGCCCTCGCGCAGCGCCGCGGTCAGGTACTCCTGGGCGTCGAAGGTGGTCAGCATCGCCACGGCCGGCGGGTTCGGGGCGGCGCGCAGCCGGCGCAGCACGGTCAGCCCGTCGACGTCCGGCATCCGGATGTCGAGCAGTACGACCTCGGCCGCGCAGCGCAGCACGGTCTCCACGGCCTCCACGCCTCCGCAGTCCGCGACCATCTCGATGTCCGGGGCGGTGCCCAGGATCATCCGCAGTCCGGATCTGACCAGCCGCTCGTCGTCCACCACAGCGACACGGATCACCGGCCGCCCCTTTCTGATTCCTGCTGATGCACACCCATCCGAGTCCGCGGAACCGCCCGGCGCTGCGCGATTCCGTACCCCACTCGCCCGGGCCCGCCCTTCGACGGACCCCCACCCCCGCCGAGCGGCGGGGGTGAGCCCGCGACCTCGGGAGGATGCCATGGGGAGCCCCCCACGGGCAGAGTGGTCCACATGCTGCACCACTGAAGAGGCCACAAGCCCAGGACGCGTTGCAGTTCACATCGGCGGCCGCCGCGACCCCCACACGCGGCGGCCGTCTTTGGCGTGCGGGGGCGGTTCGGAGGGGGATCTCCCCCGCACCGCCCAAACCCCTGCCCGAGGCCGGCGTACGGCCCCTCGGGCCCCGCCGGCCCCCTCTGCCCGACGGGCCCTAGAAACGCCCCGTCCGCGCCGTGCGTAAGCCCTCCGCGAGCATCCCGCCGTACGGCCCGAAGCCGCGGCCGGTCGCCAGCACCACCACCGACGTCATCGCCGCCAGTCCGTAGGCCGTGGTCGCCATGGACATCGCGCCCTCGGTCGTCTCGAAGGACCGGTTGAAGAAGTCGGTCACGGTCAGCCAGACCACCGTCCGCACGGTCAGATACAGCTCGACCGCCGCGAACAGCAGCAGCGCACCGCGCACGTCGCGCCGCCCGCGCAGGGCCAGCGCCCCGAGGACCAGCAGGGTGACCACCGAGGCGATGGTGGTGAACTCGGTGGACGCCGCCAGATCCAGCGTGCCCAGGACGGAGCCGTCGACCGCGCCGCGCAGATAGTGCGCCACGTCCGTTCCACTGCTCGTCAGGGCCCGCACGGTCCAGCCGAGCCGGGCCAGGCCCATGAGCAGCAGCAGGACGCCGCAGATGCGCGAGGAGCGGCGCCAGGACGCCCCAAGGCCGGTGCGTCGGCGCTCGCCGGTTCGTCCCTCCGCGGCCGGGAGCAGCACCGCCAGCACGACCAGCGCCACCACCAGCCCCAGACCGCGGGTGGCCAGCGCCCAGCCGCCCAGCTCGTCGTGGGCGTACTGGGTGCGGTAGCCGGCGTCGAACAGGCCCACGGCCTCCCGCAGGGAGACGGCGAGCAGCAGCGCGCCGGACAGCAGCGCGGCGGAGCGGGCCACCCGCCGCTGTGCCAGGGCCAGCCCCGCGGTCACCGCGAACACGACCGTGAAGGACCACTCGTAGGGGCCGAGCACCTGGGACATGGGCGAGGCGCCCGGGTTGAACAGTCCCTCCAGGAAGTCGAAGACGCTGCCCTCGCCCTGGGCGATGCCGTAGACGATCCAGGCGAGCAGCGTGCTGGCGTACAGCGCCAGGCACAGTCCGCTCGCGAGGTAGGCGCCGCGGTGCTCGGGGGCGGCCCGTCCGGGGTCGGTGCCCGGCCGGACGTCCACCGTTCCGCCGTCCTGCATCACCATGGCCGACCCCCGCTCCGCCTCTCGCAGCCGCCGCACCGGCCCGTCCCGTACGGATGCCTCACTGTGTCAAGGACGGCGACAGGGCCGGTGGAGGTTCCACCCCGTGTGTCGGACGGGGCGATTCGTGTGCTCAGCGCACCTGGTGTGCCGTTGCCGCGATGAAGTCCCGTATGCCCTGGCGGGTGGTGGCCCGCAGGTCCGTGAGGGCCTCCCGGTCGCCGACCCGGTGCAGCTCGGTCACCGCCGCCATCACCTGCTCGGCGCGGTCGAGTATCCGCGGGTCGTCGGTCACCATCTGCGCCCGGAACATGGCCTCTTGGGCCGTGGAGCGGGACTTGTACACCTCCTCGCGCAGCTGTGGGGAGTCCTCGTCGCAGGGGTCGTCCTCGTGGAGCACGAACCAGCGGTGGACCAGGACCCGGCGGTAGTCCAGCAGCGCCCCCGCGTAGGCGCAGTACGCGTCGATGCGCTCCTGGCGCAGCCGCTCCGCGCGGGCGAACCGCTCGCTGCGGTCGGCCGCCCGGCCCTGGAAGAGGTGGGTGATGCCGGAACCCAGCAGGGTGCCGACGACGGCCACGACGCTTGCGACAACTGCCTCCATACGAGCAGTGGACCACAGCGTTCCAGGTCAGCGGCAGGGCGCGGTCCGTAGGGCCGGCTGCGTGGGTGCCGCCCCCCTCGGGCGGGCGGCGGTGCGGCAAGATGGAGCCATGGGGATCTTCGGGGGCGAGGGCCGACTGATCGGTGGCCGGTACCGCCTGGGAATACGGCTGGGCCGCGGCGGCATGGGTACGGTCTGGCGGGCCACCGACGAATTGCTCGGGCGTCAAGTCGCGGTCAAAGAACTGCACTTGGACGAGGAGACGGACGGGCCCGAGGCCCGGGTGCAGCGCGAGCGGGCGATGCGCGAGGCCCGCACCGTCGCCCAGATCAAGCACCCCAATGTGATCGTCGTCCATGACGTCGTCGAGCAGGACGGCCGGCCGTGGATCGTGATGGAGCTGGTGGAGGGCGCGTCGCTGGCGGACCGGCTGCACAGCGGCGGTCCGGTCGCCCCGCGTGAGGCGGCGCGGATCGCCGTGGCGCTGCTGGGTGCGCTGCGCGCCGCGCACACCCGCGGGGTGCTGCACCGCGACATCAAGCCCGCCAACGTCCTGATGGAGTCGGGCAGCGGCCGGGTCGTGCTCACCGACTTCGGCATCGCCCAGGTCCCCGGCGTCACCACGCTGACCGACGCGGGCGGCTTCGTCGGCTCGCCCGAGTACACCGCGCCGGAACGGATGGCCGGGCGCGGCGCCGGCCCCGAGGCCGACCTCTGGTCGCTCGGGGTGCTGTTGTGCGCCGCCCTCAGCGGCCAGTCGCCCTTCCAGCGCGACTCGCTGGGCGGGGTGCTGCACGCCGTCGTGTACGACGAGATCGAACTCCCGGAGTCCGCCCGCCCGTTGCAGACCGTCGTCGGCGGCCTGCTGGAGCGCGATCCGGAGCGCCGGCTGGGCGTGGTCGAGACGGAGCAGCTGCTGCGCGGCTATCTGCAGTCGGGCCGCGTCCCCGGGCGTGGGGCGGGCGGACTCGGCGGCTTCGGACCCGGCCGCGGTCCCGGGGCCCTGGCCGCCGGCCCGGTCGCGGCCCCGCCGCCCGGACCGGGAGCGCACGCCCCCTCCTACGACGGCCCCGACGGCGGGCTCGCCGGCCAGCACCCGCCCAGCGAGGACCCCCTGGGCCTGGGGGCGACGCCCCGCACCTCGCCCGGTCCCGGCCCGGCCCGTACGCCCGCCGGTGCCGGACCGCCCGCCGGCCGTACGGGCGGCCGCACACCGGGCCTGCCGATCCGCGACGCGCTCGACGAGCGGGCGCTGGCCGCCGCCGCCCGCCCGCACACCGGACGTACCCGCACCGCGCTGCTCCTCGCGCTCGCGGTGGTGGTGATCGGCGGCGCCGGGGCGGGCATCACGGCCCTGCTGATGAACCAGGCCGGCACCGGCGACGACGACGGTGGCCGGGCCGGCCGCCCCGGTCACTCCCAGCAGGCCTCGCACGACAGGCCCACGAAGAAGCCCGGCACGCCGACGCCCACCGCCCCGGTCACCGCCGCGCCCTCGTCGGGCACCGCCGAGCGGATCCCCGCCGGATACGGCCTGGTCCGCGACCCGGTCGGCTTCGCGCTCGCCGTCCCGGACGGCTTCACCCGCAGTTACGAGAACGACCGGGTCTACTACTACTCCCAGGGCAAGCGGTTCCGGATCGGCGTCCAGCTCCAGCAGCGGGTGCCGCAGGGGCCGATCGGCGCGATGCGCACCGCGGACGCGCGGGGCCCGGCCACCTACCGCGGCTACCGCCAGGGCCAGGTCACCGAGACCACCCACAACGGCCTGCAGGCCGGGCTGTGGGAGTTCGTCTGGGACGGCAGCGCGGCGGACGGCGGCTCGCGCTACACCTACGACCTCAGCTGGGACGAGGGCGGGAAGATGATCGATGTGTGGATCTCCTCGCCGGTCGCCTCGCGCACGGAGGCCAAACGCCACTTCGACACCGCGATCGACGCGTTCCGGTTGACCGGGGCCTAACCGCGGGCAAAACGGCCGGCACGGCGGCGGACGCGGCGCCAAGGCTCCCGGTCGTCCCAGACCAGCGCCCTTGTGGCCAGCAAACACTGGCGCGATTGTGGGTACCGCGTGAAAACCTATTACTGCCGGGTACACAAAGCGTCCGGGGAGGAATACGCTCGCCCGCATGACGGACTCGCAGGACACCGGAACATCCCCTTCCCTCGGCTCCGCTCGGGCGGGAGGGACCCCCCTCTCCACCGCCGAAGCGCCCACCGCCGGGGAGGGCAACCCCGTCGCGCCGGCTCCGGCCGGCGTCCGCACCGCCGCGGACGTGGTCACCCCCGAGGTCGCCGCCCGGCTCACCCGCGCCGTGGTCGGCAGCGGGCGCACGGCCAACCACACCCCGTTCACCGGCGAGAAGCTGGCCGACCTGCCGGAGTCCACCCCCGAGGACGTCGCCACCGCCTTCGAGCGCGCCCGCGCCGCCCAGGAGCGCTGGGCCAAGGTCCCCCTCAAGCAGCGCGCCGCGGTCCTGCTGCGCTTCCACGACCTGGTGCTGCGCCGCCAGGCCGAGGTGCTCGACCTGATCCAGCTGGAGACCGGCAAGGCGCGGCTGCACGCCCACGAGGAGGTGCAGGCGGTCGCGGTCGCCGCCCGCCACTACGGCCGAAAGGGCCCCGCCTACCTCAGGCCCAAGGGCCACACCGGTGTCGTACCGACCCTCACCAAGGTCACCGAACTCCGCCAGCCCCGCGGCGTCGTCGGGCAGATAGCCCCCTGGAACTACCCCTTCGAACTCTCCGTCGGCGACGCCCTGCCGGCCTTCGTCGCGGGCAACGCCGTGGTGATGAAGCCCGACACGGAGACCGCGCTGACCGCGCTGTGGGCCCGTGAGCAGCTCATCGAGGCAGGGCTGCCGGAGGACGTCTGGCAGGTCGTGATCGGCGAGGGCCCGGTGGTCGGCCCCGCCGTCGTCGAGCACGCCGACTACGTCTCGTTCACCGGCTCGACCCGGACCGGCCGCGAGGTCGCCCAGGGCGCCGCCGCCCGCCTGGTCGGCGTCTCCCTCGAACTCGGCGGCAAGAACGCCATGCTGGTGCTGAAGGACGCCGATGTGGACAAGGCCGCCGCCGGCGCCGTCCGCGGCTGCTTCTCCTCCGCCGGCCAGCTGTGCATCTCCATCGAGCGTCTGTACGTCCACGAGTCCATCGCCGACGACTTCCTGCAGCGCTTCGCCGCCCGCACCAAGGCGATGCGGCTGGGCAACTCCCTGGCGTACGGCGCCGACATGGGCTCGCTGGTCGGCGAGCGCCAGCTGGAGACCGTCACCCGCCATGTCGAGGAGGCCGTCGCCAAGGGCGCCGTGCTGGTCGCCGGAGGCCGCCCCCGCCCCGACATCGGCCCGCTCTTCTACGAGCCGACCATCCTCGACGGCGTCCAGGCCCCGATGGCCGTCTGCGGCGAGGAGACCTTCGGCCCGGTCGTCTCCGTCTACCGCTTCAGCGACGAGGACGAGGCGGTGGCGCTGGCCAACGCCACGCCGTACGGCCTCAACTCCAGCGTCTGGTCCAAGGACGGCGGGCGCGGCCGCGCGGTCGCCGCCCGGCTGCGCACCGGGACGGTCAACGTCAACGAGTCCTACGCCGCCGGCTACGGCAGCGTCCAGTCCCCGATGGGCGGCATGGGCGACTCCGGTCTGGGCCGGCGCCACGGGTCCGAGGGCATCCTCAAGTACACCGAGGCCCAGACCGTCGCCCACCAGAGGCTGATGCCGCTGGCGCCGTCCTTCGGGATGACCGACGAGAAGTACGCCCGGTTCATGACCCGCAGCCTGCGCGCGATGAAGGCGCTGCGCCTGAGGTGAACGGCCCGCGGTAGCCCAGCCACTCGCCAACAGATCAGCAGGGAGAGCCAGTGCCCCAGGAGAACTCTGCCCAAGACCGCAACGAGGCGTCCGACGGCTACGACTACGACGTGCTCGTCGTCGGCTCCGGCTTCGGCGGTTCGGTCTCGGCCCTGCGGCTGACCGAGAAGGGCTACCGGGTCGGCGTCCTGGAGGCCGGCCGCCGCTTCACCCGCGAGACGCTCCCGAAGAACTCCTGGGACCTGAAGAAGTACCTGTGGGCCCCGGCGCTCGGCCTGTACGGCATCCAGCGCATCCACCTCCTGGGCAAGGTGATGGTCCTGGCGGGCGCCGGGGTCGGCGGCGGTTCGCTCAACTACGCCAACACCCTCTACGTCCCGCCGAAGGCGTTCTTCGACGACCCCCAGTGGCAGGGCATCACCGACTGGCAGGCGGAGCTGAAGCCGTACTACGACCAGGCCCAGCGGATGCTGGGCGTGCGGCTCAACCCGACGATGACGCCGTCCGACGTCCACCTGAAGGCGACCGCGCAGGCGATGGGCGTCGGCGACTCCTTCCACATGGCGCCCGTCGGGGTGTTCTTCGGGGACGGCCGGGACGCGACGGGGGAGGCGAGGGCCGAGCCCGGCGCGGAGGTCGCCGACCCCTACTTCGGCGGCGCCGGGCCCTCCCGCAGGGCGTGCACCGAGTGCGGCGAGTGCATGACGGGCTGCCGGCACGGCGCGAAGAACACCCTCAACGAGAACTACCTCTACCTCGCCGAGCGAGCCGGGGCCGTCATCCACCCGATGACCTCGGTCGTCGCCGTCACCGAGGACTCCCGCGGCGGCTTCGCGGTCAAGACGCTGCCGACGGACAACAAGAAGAAGGGCACGGCGAGGACGTTCACGGCGCGCCGGGTCGTCCTGGCGGCCGGCACCTACGGCACGCAGACCCTGCTGCACCGCATGAAGGACAGCGGGCTGCTGCCGTACCTCTCCGGCCGGCTCGGCGCGCTCACCCGCACCAACTCCGAGGCGCTGGTGGGCGCGCAGACCGACGACCGCCGCTACCGGCGGCGGCACGGCGCGGCGAAGGCCGACTTCACCAGGGGCGTGGCGATCACCTCGTCGATCCACCCCGACGACAACACCCACATCGAGCCGGTCCGCTACGGCAAGGGCTCCAACTCGATGGGGGGACTGACGATCCTCCAGGTCCCCTACCGGCCCGCCGGGCGGGTCGCGGGCTGGCTGGGCAACATGGCCCGCCACCCCGTCCTCGCGCTGCGCTCGCTGTCCAACCGCCGCTGGTCGGAGCGGACCATCATCGGCCTGGTGATGCAGTCCCTGGACAACTCCCTGACGACGTACCGGAAGCCGAAGGGCCTCGGCAAGGGCCTGCTCACCGCGCGCCAGGGGCACGGCGCCCCGAACCCGAACCAGATACCCGAGGCCACCCGGGCCGCGACGCTGCTGGCCGAGGAGATCAACGGCTTCGCGGGCTCCAACGTCGGGGAGCTGATGGGCACCCCGCTCACCGCGCACTTCCTCGGCGGCTGCCCGATCGGCGACTCGGCGGACTCCGGCGTCATCGACCCCTACCACCGCCTCTACGGCCATCCGGGCATCTCGGTCGTCGACGGCGCGGCGGTCTCCGCCAACCTGGGCGTCAATCCGTCCCTGACCATCACCGCGCAGGCCGAACGCGCGATGTCCCTGTGGCCCAACAAGGGCGAGGCGGACCCGCGCCCCGCGCAGGGCCGCGCCTACCAGCGGCTGGCCCCCGTCGAGCCGGTGCGCCCCGCCGTCCCCGCCAAGGCCTTCGGCGCGCTGGACCTGCCGTTCCTGGCCGCGCCCGCGGTGCCGCCGAAGAAGTCCCCGGCGTAGGTGGCGCCGCCGACGACGAGGGGCCGCACCCGATCGCCGGGTGCGGCCCCTCGCGTCCGCTACCGCCGCTGCTTACGCGGCCGCGGCGCCGGAGGTCTTACGACGGCGGACGGCGAAGACCGCGCCCGCGCCGACGGCCATGGCGACCCCGCCGACCAGGGCGATGGTCGGCAGGGCGGAGGAGGAGCCGGTCTCGGCGAGCTTGCCGGTGACCGGGAGGTCCTTCAGGTCGCCCTGCGGGGCGGGCTTGTTGCCCTCGTGCTTGCCCGGCTTGCTCTTGGCCGGCGGCACGCTGCCCGGCTTGCTGCCCGCGACCAGGACGTCGAAGTCGTACTGCGAGACGTCCGAGAAGCCGCAGACGTCGTCCTCGTTGTGGTACGCGCCGATGGTGAACGCGAAGCCGTAGCTGCCCGGGGTCTTGGCGTCGACCTTCAGACGCAGCTTGGCGTCGGCGTACTCACCGGGCTTGAGGCCCTCGACGGAGGCGAAGTAGCCGTCCTCGTCGGTGATGGACTCCCAGGTGCGGGAGTCCTCGTCGTACCACTGCACGGTCAGCAGCTTGGAGACGTCGTCGATGGTGTCGGTGCTGATGGCACCCAGCGCGACATACGCGTCGACCGACTTCATCGCCTTGTCGGAGGTGTTGGTGGCCCGGAAGGTGAAGTTCTTCCAGCCCGAGCCGGCCACGACCTTGCTGGGCAGGCCGCGCAGCTCGGTGCTGATCGCGGTCTCCTCCGACTGCTTGGCGCAGGTCGGGTCCTCGTCGGGGTCCTCGGTCGGCTTGGCGGTGGGCTTGGCCGAGGTGGACGGCTCGGGGGAGCCGGTGGGCTTGGTGTCGCCGCTCGGGCTGGCCGGGGCGGTCGGCTCGACGTCGTCGCCGGTGCCGGTCTCCGTACCGGACTCGGTGCCGTCGCCGGTCGTGGTGTCCTCGCTCGGCGCGGTCTCCTCGCCGGCGGCCGGGGTCTCCGGCTGCGCGGTGGGGGCGTCGGGCTGGTCCGAGCCGGGGGTGCCCGGGGTCGGCTCGGCGCTCACGCTGGTCTCGGTGTCGGCACCGGTCGCGAACGCGGCGGGGGCCGCCATCAGGGCGGCGGGGGCTATGACAGCCGTCGTGGCGGCGGCCGTCAGGGCACGGCGAAGCTTCATCGAGAAGACCTCTCGGGGTCCAAAGTGCCCTCGATGGGCACAAGTTGGTGGCGGGCCGTCGCGGTGGGGCGCGGGATGGCCGTGCGATTGCACGTACATGACCGGTCATGGCCAAAAAAGGTTGTTCGCTTGAACGAGATTGCCGCCGTGACGCCGATCACATGCCTCACAGGGGCCTCACAGGAAACACACAGCCGCCGCATGGGCCGGCCCGGCGGCACTCGCGCGCCCTGCCCGTGCCCCGCATAGCGAAGGGCCCCGGATACCGTCCGCGAGGGGGGTGCGGACGGCCACGGGGCCCTTGGCTTTCGGTGCCGGCGTCAGGGCAGCGCCGGCACCGACGGGCGGCGCTGGGGGGGGGTAGCGCCGCTGGCTCATAAGTGGTGCTTGATGGTGCGCGTCCCCGGTGGTCGGACCATTGGCGGTGCACAGGTCCGTCCTTACCGGGAGCGGTAGGTCGTTCGTCAAGCATCGTCCTGGATACGCCTCACCTGGCGCAACCGTTTCGACCGGATGCGGTCGGTCCCGGGCGTCCCCAGGACCGACCACCCCATCGGATGTGACCGGGCTGCTGTCCCCTGCTGACCGGCCACGGCTCCGGAACGAGGTCCCACGACGCGGACCGCGGCAAGCGGCCGGTGTCTCATCGTTCCGGTCTTCCGCCCGTGGGGCGGCGTCTACGCGTAGTCCTGCAGGCCGCGCCTGGCTGACGTGGCACCGGGAACAACGAAGCCCCGCGGCGGCCGGTCACGCGCCGTACGGGTGAGTCGGCAACCGAACTCAGATCCGGCAGCTGCGCCGGGCGCGCGCTCCCTTGCCCTGCGCCCCGCCCATACTCCACTCGCCCGCCTAAACCCACCGAACACCGATTAAAACCGGCCACCTGGACCGACGGCGTGAACCGGCCACGGGGTCGACGGCGTGAACCGGCCACCGGGCTGACGGCGAAGGCCGCCCGGAGCGGGCGCGCCCCCGGCCCGGCACACCTCAGATCTGGCCCCGGGACAGCTCCAGCAGGGTCATCGCCAGTGCCGTGCCCGGCTTGCCGAGCTGGTCGCGGTAGTGGGCGAGGATCTCCATCTCGCGCGCGAGGTTCACCCGCCGCCCGCCGGAGGTGATCCGCTCGCGCTGGATGACGGCCGAGACAGCCATGCGCTCCTGCACGAGTCCGATGATCCGGCCGTCGAGGTCGTCGATCCGGCGCCGGGCGTCGGTGATGATCCCGTCCGCCTCGGGGGTGCGCGCACCGGTGTCGGGGGCGGCGGGGGCGGTGGCGGCGGTCTGGGGGCTCATGTCCGTGTCTCCTGGGGTGAGAGGCCCCGGGGCCGACAACCGGTCCGGACAGACGCAGGCGCCCCGGACCTTGTCGGCCCGGGGCGCCTGGGAAGTTTGCTCGTCAGTGGATCAAGCAGCACGACCATGGCAGCCGGACGGGCCGGTGCCATAGGTAAAGACGAAGGTCAGCTGCTTGGACATGGCGCTCAGTATGAGCCCGTTAGAATCGAAAGTCCAACCCCGCTCCACACCGCCGGAAGGCCGCCGAAGTGCCCACAGCGCCCCCTGCCGCTGCCCCGGACGTCGTCCTCGTAGTCGACTTCGGCGCACAGTACGCCCAGCTCATCGCCCGCCGTGTCCGTGAGGCCCGGGTCTACAGCGAGATCGTGCCGTCCACCATGCCGGTGGCCGAGATGCTCGCCAAGAACCCGAAGGCGATCATCCTCTCCGGCGGCCCGTCCTCGGTCTACGCCGAAGACGCTCCCTCCCTCGACCGTGCGCTCTTCGAGGCCGGCGTGCCGGTCTTCGGTATGTGCTACGGCTTCCAGCTCATGGCCACCACCCTCGGCGGCACCGTCGACAACACCGGCGCCCGTGAGTACGGCCGTACCCCGCTGACCGTCTCGCGCACCGGCTCCACCCTCTTCGAGGGCACCCCCGCCGAGCAGTCGGTGTGGATGTCGCACGGCGATGCCTGCTCCGCCGCGCCCGAGGGCTTCACGGTCACCGCGTCCACGGACGTGGTGCCGGTCGCCGCCTTCGAGAACGACGAGAAGCGGCTCTACGGCGTCCAGTACCACCCCGAGGTCATGCACTCCACGCACGGCCAGCAGGTCCTGGAGCACTTCCTCTACCGCGGCGCGGGCATCGAGCCGAACTGGACCACCCACAGCGTGGTCGAGGAGCAGGTCGCCGCGATCCGCGCACAGGTCGGCACCAAGCGCGCGATCTGCGGGCTGTCCGGCGGCGTGGACTCCGCGGTCGCCGCCGCCCTCGTCCAGAAGGCCATCGGCGACCAGCTGACCTGCGTCTACGTCGACCACGGCCTGATGCGCAAGGGCGAGTCCGAGCAGGTCGAGAAGGACTTCGTGGCCGCCACCGGCGTCCAGCTGAAGGTCGTCGAGGCCGAGGAGCGCTTCTTGAACGCGCTGGCCGGGGTCAGCGACCCCGAGCAGAAGCGGAAGATCATCGGCCGGGAGTTCATCCGGGTCTTCGAGCAGGCCCAGGCCGAGCTGGTCGCCGAGGCCGGTGCCGAGGGCGAGGAAGTCGCCTTCCTGGTCCAGGGCACGCTCTACCCGGACATCGTCGAGTCCGGCGGCGGCACGGGCACCGCCAACATCAAGTCGCACCACAACGTCGGCGGGCTCCCCGACGACATCGAGTTCGAGCTCGTCGAGCCGCTGCGCAAGCTGTTCAAGGACGAGGTCCGGATGGTCGGCACCGAGCTCGGCCTGCCCGAGGAGATCGTCCACCGCCAGCCGTTCCCCGGCCCCGGCCTGGGCATCCGCATCGTCGGCGAGGTCACCAGGGACCGCCTGGACCTGCTGCGCGAGGCCGACGCCATCGCCCGCGAGGAGCTGACCGCGGCCGGCCTGGACCGCGAGATCTGGCAGTGCCCGGTGGTCCTGCTCGCCGACGTCCGCTCCGTCGGCGTCCAGGGCGACGGTCGCACGTACGGCCACCCGATCGTGCTGCGCCCGGTCTCCTCCGAGGACGCCATGACCGCGGACTGGACGCGGATGCCCTACGAGGTCCTGGCCCGCATCTCCACCCGCATCACCAACGAGGTCGCGGACGTCAACCGCGTGGTGCTGGACGTGACCAGCAAGCCGCCGGGCACCATCGAGTGGGAGTGACCTCCCCGCCGACCTCGCGGTGATCCACCGCTGATCTCCCGCCGAGGCCGCTGACCACGCCGTCGCTCGTTCGTCGAGCGGCGGCGTCGTCGTTTCCGGGGGGCCGTCGGCTCAGTCCCGTACGGCCGCCGCCAGCCGCTCCAGTGTCCTGGCCATCGCCGGGCCCATCCGCCGGGGGTAGCCGGGCAGCTCGATGACGAGGCGGGGCAGACGGGCGCGGGACCAGTCGTAGGTGTGGGTGACCCGGGTGGCGGCCCCGGACGCGGTGTCCTCCGGCGGCGTCAGCTCGTAGCGCCAGCGCTGCCCGCCGACCAGCCGGCGGCCGCGGAACTCGCCCCAGGTCTCCCAGGCGATCAGCCGGTCCTGGTCGTACTCCACCACCGCGTTCACCGACCGGTACGCGATCCGCCCCTGCGCCATCCCCATGCTGAACCGGTCGCCGGGACCCAGCGGCGAGGGGCCCTGGGGCCGGCCGCGCAGCATGCCCGAGCCGTCCAGCTCGGCATGGCGTGCCGGGTCCCTGAGGACGGCGAAGATCTGCTGCGGTGTGGCGTGGATGTCCTGGCTGACCGATATCGCCCTCATGGCGCGCCTCTCTGGTGCCGTTCCCGGTGCTCGATGCTGCGGTACGTGCTGCCCTCATGATGCCGCCGGCCGCCAACCGGGCCTGCCGCGGCCCTGGTTACCTGCGGTACCGGAGGGTAGCTTCCGCATCGCGCACCAAGAGCCGTACGTGCCAGGAGGAGAACCGCGATGCCCGAGCCCACCCCCATACCCACCGACCAGCTGCACTTCGCCATGCCGCCGACGCACGGGACCGTCGAGGCCGAACGGCGCCACCGCAAGGAGCGCCTCGTGGCGGCGCTGCGGCTCTTCGGGCGCTTCGGATTCGAAGAGGGCGTCGCGGGCCACATCACCGCGCGCGACCCGGAGTTCACCGACTGCTTCTGGGTCAACCCGTTCGGGATGTCGTTCAAGCTCATCACGGTCGGCGACCTGATCCTGGTGAACGCGGAGGGCAAGGTCGTCGAGGGCCGCCACCACGTCAACCAGGCCGCGTTCGCGATCCATTCACAGGTCCATCAGGCCCGTCCCGACGTCGTCGCCGCGGCCCACAGCCACTCCACGTACGGCAGGGCGCTGTCCGCGCTCGGCGAGCTGCTGGAGCCGATCACCCAGGACGTCTGCGCCTTCTACGAGGACCATGCGCTCTTCGACGACTACACCGGCGTGGTGGTCGACGAGGAGGAGGGCCGTCGGATCGCGGCCGCCCTCGGGCCGCACAAGGCCGTGATCCTGCGCAACCACGGGCTGCTGACGGTCGGCGACTCGGTGGACGCGGCGGCGTGGTGGTTCATCACGATGGAGCGCTCGTGCCAGGTCCAGCTGACCGCGAAGGCCGCCGGCAAGCCGGTCCCGATCGAGCACCACAACGCCGTCCACACCCGCGAGCAGCTGGGCAACGACCTGGTGGCCTGGATCAACTACCAGCCGCTCTACCAGCAGATCGTGCGCAGCGAACCGGATCTGTTCGACTGAACGGGGTCTCCGGGGGCCCGGCCTGTTCCGCGGGGCGCGGGTCGGTGCCCCGCGGAACGGCTGGGAGAGGGGGAGCGGTCACAGACGGGGGAAGAGGTCCAGGAACGGGTCGGCGCTCGCGGAGATGCCCCGGCTGAACGGCGCGTCGAAGTCCCAGACGAGGAACAGCAGGAAGGCGATCAGCGCGCTGAAGAGCGCCGCCATCAGCAACTCCCGTCCCGAGCGCCGGATCTGCAGGGTGAACATCACCCCGATGGAGATGGCGCCGCCGATCACCAGGCCGAACCACACCACCCCCGGCAGCGTGGAGTCGGCCGCGTCCGCGCGGGCGGAGCGCGCCCCGTCGGCCACCGCGACCTGGTCGACGAGCGGCTGGTAGGACTGCCCTTCGAAGTCGTTGGCCGGGTGGTAGTCGGAGACATCGGCCCGCACCTTCGTCAGCAGCTCGGTGCCGCGCCTGGTCAGCTGCCCCTGGTCGGACATCACCGGCCACTCCTTGTGCACGACATGGGAGACATAGGCGTCGACGTCCGAGCGGATCCGGTCCCGCACCGGCGCGGGGTAGGCCCGGGCCCGCGCGCTGACCTCGTGCAGGGCCTGCGCCTCGGCCCGTACGGTGTCCTCGGCCGCGCTCCTGGCCTCCCAGACGCCGGCGATGGCCAGGCCCAGCACGATCGCGTACACCACCCCCACCATCATCGTCAGGTACTCGATCACATCGGGTGTCTCGGTCGGATCGTCGTCCTCGGCGATCCGGCGCTGCTTGAGGACGGTGATGATCAGTACGACACCGCAGACCGCGGCCATGGCGATGCCCAGCACCAGCCATTGGGACATGGGGACCTCCTACGAGGAACGGCGTCCGGCGGAACCGGACGAGGAGCTCGAACGGGGACGGAGGGCAGCGCCGGCCAGTACGGCCGGGGCGGTGACCAGCAGGGTCGTGGTCACGATGGAGCGCCCCTCGCGGGGTGGGCGGGACGCTCGCGCATAGCTGCGGGGCAGCGCGGGCGCGGACGGCACCGGACCGCGCAGGAGCTTGGGCGCGGGCGGCGGTGGAGCGGGGCGGGCGCGGGGCGGGGGCGGTGGTGGTGGCGGCGACGGTGTCGGTGTCGGCCGCGGTGGTGGCGCGGGCGGCGGTGGCGCCGGTCTGGGGGAGCGCTGACGGGGTGGGGGCGTGCGTGGGGGCGTGGGTGTGGGCGTGGGTTTCGGTGGGTGGGTCGCCTTGGTGCACGGGAAGTGCCAGCCGTGCGGCATGGGAAAACCGGTCGGTACGTCCACGGGTGGCGCGGTCCCGGCGAAGGCGCAGTTGTCGCCGGTGGGCCGCCGGGGCTGCCGGTCATGGGCGGTCGCCGGTGGTGCGGCCGCGAAGAGCGCGGTGAGCCCGGTCAGGAGGAGGAACGAGAGGACGGCGAGGAAGGCGGAGCACACGACGAGGGGAGAGGCGGCCGAAAGGCCGGGCCTGCGGCGGGCGGTGCCGCCGAGTCGGCCTCGTCCGCGGCGCCGTCCGGCGCGGCGGTGCTGTCCCTGGTGCGGTCCCTGAGATCCGTGTATTTGGCACACGGCGAGAGCTTGCGCAGGGCGCGGGCGGCTCAGCCGTCGCCGTGCCCCGGTTCGCCCGAACGGGGGAAGCACCGGGTTTGTGCGGTCGGCAGGCGGTCAGGTGTACGGATGCGCCGCCGCGCGTCAACGCGCCGATGCGCCCCGACCCCCGCCGCCAGCTGGACGTTTGGTGTCCACCCCGGTCGTATGAGGCACAATTCCCCTTCACATGCGGCAAGTTGATGGCGAGCGGTGGCGGGGCGGTAGCGGACGTGTCGGTTGAGACGGCGGGCAGGACGGCCGGAGCGGGCGGGCCGGAGGGTGGCGCGGAGCGCGCCGACGGTGGTGAGTGCCGCTGCGGGCGGTGCCCGCACGGCGCCCGTGCGGGGCACCAGCGGGCGGTCGCCGCGTTCGTCGCGCTGCGCGAGGACTTCGCCGCCGGGCGCGGCGTGCCGTCGGGGCTCGCCCGCTCGGCCGGTGCGGCCCGGCAGTGGGTGTCCGACGAACTGACCCTCTCCGCACGGGAGTTGGCCAGGCGCGGCGCTGCCGAGGGGGTCAGCTGGCTGGCCGCCGTACGGTGGCGGACCCTGCTGGCGGTCTGGAGCGCGGTGGTGGCCCTGCTGCTCGGGCAGGCGCTGACCGCGATCGGCGGCAGCTGGACGGCGGGCCGTACGGCGGGGCTGGTCGCGGCGGTCGTCCTGGCGCTGGGGCTGACGCTGGCGGCTCTGCGGCACGGTGCGCACGGCGGGGCGCTGGCACCGCTGATCGGCGAGGACGGCCGGCTGTCGACCTCGCGGACGGTGGCCGCGGGCTGGGCGGGCGTGGTGCTGTACGCCGTGCTGATGGCGGCCGTACGCCTGGCCGCCGCGGCCCCGGACGAGCGGCGCCGCCTGCTCCAGGGCCTGGCGCTGGACCGCTGCGGCGCGCTGCTGGCGGCGCTCGCCCTCGGGTGCGGGGTGGCCGTGCTGGCCTACGGGGTGGTCGCCGCGCGGGTGCGGTCGGGGCGGCTGCAGAAGGTCCCCGCGGAGCGACCGCGCGCCGGTGATCTGCTGACCGACGACGCGGGGCGGGGCAGCTTCCTGGACGTGCAGTACGTGCTGGTCAACGCGGTGGTGGCGGTGCTGGCCCTGGTGCGGCTGGCCGACCGGCCCGGGCAACTGCCGCGGCTGCCCTGGGCCCTTGTGCTCCTGGTGGCCCTCTCCGGGGTGACGTATCTCATGGGGAAGCTGGTGGCGGGCGGCCGTCCGGTGATCCTCTCCGTCGTCCGCTCCCGTGAGCTCGGCGACCTCGCGGCGCCCGTCCGTACCGGCGACGACATCGAGATCCGCGGCGCCGGCTTCGTCCCTCCGGGCGCCACGACGCCCGACCGGCTCGCCCGCACCGTCGTGCGGATCGGCGGGGTCCATGTGCCGGTCCCGCTGGTGCCGGTGCCGGGCGGTTTCGCCAACCCGACGGACGGGGTGCTGACGGTTCCGGTACCGGTCGACGTGGAACCGGGCCGGGTGCAGGTCCGGGTGATCACGGCGGCGGGAGTGGAGTCGAACGGCTTTCCGCTCGAGGTCCTGGACTGAGGGGCGGGATGGGCGGGGCGGGATCGGCTGTGGGCTGTGGGCTGTGGGCTGTGGGCTGTGAGTCGTCGGTGGTTCGGCGGTTAGCTGTTGGTCGTTGGTCATCCGTCATCGTTGGTCGTCGTGCGGATGCCATGTGGGGCCGTGTGGGGGCCGTGCGTGGCGATTCTGTGTGCTTCCGTCGCCCGAAGTGCATCGGTTGGTTGAACCTCTTGCGCTCATCCGTACGTATCTCCCCGTGAGGCGCGGGCGCGGGCACAATCGTCTGCTCCCGGTGGCAACGGAGAGGCGGACGTCATGGTGCATGCACATCGCACGGTCGGTGCCGACTTGGCAGGAGCGGGTGTCGAAGGGGTCGGCGCCGGGCTGCGCGCGCGGCTGGCGCGTCATGCGCTGCTGCCGCTGCGCGTCTTCCTGGGCGCCACCTTCCTCTACGCGGGGTTGGACAAGCTCATGGACCCGGCGTTCCTGGCGGCCGGGGGCGAGGGGTCGCTCGGCGCGCTGCTGGACCAGGTCCACGACGCGGCGGCGCTGCCGCAGCTGGTCGAGCTCGCGCAGAAGAGCCCCGTGGGCTTCGGCTACGCCATCGCGGCCGGTGAACTGGCGGTGGGCCTGGGCACGCTCGCGGGACTGCTGGGGCGGCTGGCGGCGTTCGGCGGCGCGCTGATCTCCTTGACCCTCTGGCTCACCGTGAGCTGGTCGACCACGCCGTACTACTACGGCAGCGACCTCGCCTATCTGATGGCCTGGCTCCCCCTCCTGCTGTCCGGCACCCCGAGGTTCTCCCTGGACGCGGCGTGGGAGAACCGCCGCAAGCGGCACGGGGCGCAGTTGTTCGGCTAGGCGTGCCCGATGGTTCGGGGGCGGACACCCCCTAGGGCACCTCCGCTCCGTCGGCGGGGCCGGTGCGGCGGCGGGCCGTCGCCCAGAGGGCGGCGGTGATGCCGGCGAGGAGCAGGCCCGCGGGGAGGGCGAGGAAGAGCCAGGGACCGGGGGCGTGCCATATGCCGAGGGCGTCGAGGCCGTAGGCGGTGCCGAGGGTGAGGGCCGTGAGGCCGGAGATCAAGCGGCCCGGTTCGAAGGGGTGGCGCATCATCAGGGGGCTCCCTGGCGGGTGGGTGCGGTCGGCTCGTCGGGGGCGGTCGGTGCGGTCGGTGCGGTCGGTGCGGTCGGCCGGGTGGGGGCCGGGGCGGGGCGTTCGACGGCGACCTGGCCGGCCCCGAGGTCGAGATCGAGGTCGAGGGTGCCGCGCGGCTTCTCGCCCTTCTTGAGGCCCTCGGCGGGCAGGGTGATGGTCCGCTCCTCGCCGCCCGCGGAGAGGTCCACGTCATGGGGCGATTCGCCGGGCAGCTGGATGTCGCCGAGGCCGAGCGAGAGGTGCAGACGGGTCGTGACGCCCTGCGGCAGCGTCACCTGGAGCCGGCCGGCGCCCACTTCCGCGCTGGTGTGGACCGTACGGCCGTCCTTGAGGGGCAGCTCCGACAGGTCCAGCCGGCCCTCACCGGAGCCGACTTCGTAATGCGGGCGGACGGAGGCGAGGGTGGTAGGGGTCCAGGTGCGGCGCTGCCAGTCGGCGGTGATGTTGTCGGGCAGCGCCCTCGCGCCCGCCAGCAGCACAGCCGTCACGACCACCAGGAACACCGTGCCGCCGCCCGTGCGGCCGAGCCAGGCGCTGAGGGCGAGCCCCAGGCCGAAGACGACCAGTGCGGCGGCCAGTCCCGCCTGGAGGGACGGTGCGAGGGTCTCGTGCCGGGAGACCGAGAGGGCGGTGACGGCCCCTGCGCCCAGTGCGAGAAGGAACGTCCAGCCGCCGATCGGGCGGCCGTTGCGGCGCGCCCCGCGCGGGGAGCCGACGGGGTGGGCGCCGTGCGGCGGCACGGCCGGGACGCGCGGGCGGCCCGCATCCGACCAGGCGCCCTGCCGGTGCGGCGCGGTGGGCGCGGCGGCGCCGTGCTCACTTCGGTAGCTGATGTCGACGGGGAGGGGGGTGTGCTCGGGGCCCCACAGATAGCCCTGGCCGGCCGTGTCCTTGGCGTGCGGGGCGCGCCACCACGAGGGGCTGGTCGGCGCGGGGGGCGCGGTGGTCTCCGGCGGGGCGTCGGCGACCGCTTGGGCCGTGGCGGCGTCCATCGACTCCGGGCCCTGGGCCTGCGCCTGGCGGCGCCGTTGGGACCAGTAGGCGGAACCGGCCACCGCCAGCGTCAGCATGATGGCGAAGGACATCATGCTGCCCTTGGCGAGGGTCGTCAGAAACAGCCCGCAGCCGACCAGCGCGAAGAGCAGGGCCGTCAGCGCCGAGCCCTCGACACGGCCGGAGAGCAGTCGGCGGCCCTCGTTCTCCTCCTCGCCGTCGAGGGGGATGAGCAGCCAGGCGAAGCCGTACGCGATCAGCCCGAGGCCGCCGACGGCGAGCACGGCGAGCACGATCCGGAAGATCACCGGGTCGAGGTCCCACTGCCGCCCCAGCCCGCCGCACACGCCGCCGACGACCTTGTGCCGCCGGCTGCGGCGCAGCGGGGCGGCCGGCGGGGTGGGGTCGGCGGGGCCGGAGGGCGCCGGCTCCGCGGCGGGGGCTGCTTCGTTCATGGAGCCATGGTGACAAGATCGCCGCGGCTCCGACATCCGTGGGAACCCTGGCGGATCCCTGAGATCCGCCGCCGGCACCCCCGACATGCCCCAGGGGGGTCCCGAAACCCCTCGCGCGTTCGCATATGCCACGGGCGCCCGGTCCCGGACGGAAGACAGCCGCGGACGCGCGGTGGCCGGAGGGCTGTTCGCCGACGTCGGAGACTATCGTTGCGCCCTGGATACGTACGGGTTTCCGGAGGGGCGTGCGGTGGCGGAGGCGGCGTCGGTGGACGAGGGGCGACTGGTCGCCGGGCGATATCGCCTGGTTGAACGGATAGGCCAAGGCGGTATGGGCACCGTCTGGCGGGCCCGGGACGAAGTCCTCGGGCGCCAGGTCGCGGTCAAGCGTCTGCACGTCTCGCCGCAGTTGGAGCCCGACGAACTGGCGACCCGCCATGAACGCACCACCCGGGAGGCGCAGGCCGCGGCCCGCATCAACCACCCCAACGTGGTGGGGGTGCACGACGTCGTGGACGACGCCGGCTCGCCCTGCATCGTCATGGAGTACGTCCCCTCCACCACGCTGGGCGACGCCATCAAGGAGGCCGCCCGGGACGGGGGTTCGGTCACCCCGCGCGAGGCCGCGCGGATCGGCCGCGGCATGATCGCGGCGCTGCGTGCCGCACACTCCGCCGGTGTGCTGCACCGTGACGTCAAGCCGGGCAACGTGCTGCTCGGTCAGGACGGCCGGGTCGTGCTCACCGACTTCGGCATCGCGGTCGCCACCGGTACCTCGACGCTCACCAAGACCGGCGAGCTGGTCGGCTCCATCGACTACTTGGCGCCCGAGCGGGTCAAGGGCGGCACACCGGGTCCCGCCTCGGACCTGTGGGCGCTGGGGGCGACGCTCTATCAGGCGGTCGAGGGACGGCCCCCGTTCCGGAAGAACACCGCGGTCGAGACGGCGTACGCGATCGCCATGGACCCGTTCGAACCGCCGCGCAACGGCGGCCCGCTGACCCCGCTGATAGAGGCGCTGCTCGCCAAGGAGCCGACGGACCGGCCGACGGCCGAGGTCGTCGAACAGGCGCTGCGGGCGGCCGAGGGCGACGCGGAGACGGCCCTGATGGGCTGGCCGACGCTCGCCCTGGGGAC
Organism: Streptomyces sp. NPDC059008; assembly: GCF_042749045.1. NCBI lineage: Bacteria > Bacillati > Actinomycetota > Actinomycetes > Kitasatosporales > Streptomycetaceae > Streptomyces > Streptomyces sp. NPDC059008. The sequence goes on from NZ_JBHYJC010000002.1 coordinate 346,527, forward strand.
GGTCGGCCGCGACGACGCGGGGCGGGCCGCGACGGACCCGCGGACCGAGGCACCGACACGTCCGGTGCGGCCCACCGGCGGTGCGGCCCCTTCGGACGGCCGAGCCGGGGCCCGTACGGCCGAGGGGCAGGGCGCGGGTGCCGGCGGCGCCGTGACCGGGCCGGTGGCCGTCCCGGACGGCGGCATCGTCGGGCGGTCCGACGACGGCCGTACGGAGTCGCTGTCCGGCGGCGTGAGACCCCGAAAGCGGCGTGGCGCCCGCGTCGTGGCCTGGAGCATCGTGGGCGTACTCGCGGTCGGCGGTGGCGCGAGCACGGCCTGGTACGTGCTGCACCGCGACGACGCCGGCCCGTCCAAGGCGGCGGGCGACAAGGGCGCGCCGGTGCAGCCGAGCGTCCCGGACAACAGCATCGGACCGCCGCCGCCCCTGCCCGACGGCTACCGCAAGGTCACCGAGTCCGCGCTCGGCGTCAGCTTCCCGGTGCCCAGCGACTGGAAGCGGGAGGTCAAGGACGGCGGCCGGCAGATCGTCTACGCCTCCGCGGTCGAGCGCGCCCAGCTCACCCTCAGCGTCCTGGACTTCTCCTCCGCGGATCAGGTGCAGCACTTCAAGGACGTCGAGGTCGCCTTCAAGCAGCAGTACCCCGTGTACTCCCGGCTGCGGATGCAGGACACCGTCTTCCAGGGCGATCCCGCCGCGATCTGGGAGTTCACCTTCGGGGGCCGGGCCCGCACCTTCCGCGGCATCGACCTCGGCTTCGGCCGCGAGGGCGGCAAGGAGTACGCGATCTACGTGTCCGCTCCGGATGCCGACTGGGCGAAGTACGAGAGGGTCTTCTCGGCCGTGAAGGACGGTTTCCGCAGGAGCGACCCGCAGAGCTGACCCGCTGCGGGCCCGCCCCGAGCCGCTCCGATCCGCCCCGACCCGCTCCGTGAAACGTCAGGGACGGGTTCAGGGTCGCCCCTGATGTCGCGGGTCGCCGCGGCGTGTGACGATCGAGCACATGACCACCGCCCCACCCCGCGCCGAGACGGCCTACGCCCCGGCGCCGGACCCCGACGACCCACCCGTGCGCAAGCTCTACCGCAGCGCCGACGGGCGGCTGCTCGGCGGTGTCGCGCGCGGTCTGGCAGGGCATCTCGGGCTGCCGGTCTCCTGGGTGCGGGTCGTGTTCGTGGCCCTGTTCATGGCCGAAGGCATGGGCGCCCTGCTCTACGCCGCGTTCTGGTTCTTCGTCCCGCTGGGCGTCGGCGGTGTGGAGCACCGCACCCACGCCCCGGGCGACGACAGGCGGCGGCTGCTGCGGCACAAGCCCGACAAGGGCCAGGTGTTCGCGCTGATCGCGCTGCTGATCGGCGCCGCCGTCATCGCTTCCAGGTTCCAGCTCGGCCAGGCCAACGGCTATCTGTGGCCGGTGCTGCTGATCGGCGCCGGTGTCGCCCTGGTGTGGCGTCAGGCGGACAACGCCCGCCGCGCCCAGTGGCTGGAGCTCGGCCGCCGCAAGGCCCTGCTGCCGGTGCTGCGCGGCGCGGCCGGGGTGCTGCTGGTCTGCGTCGGGGTGACGGGCATCGTCGTGCTGCAGGGCTCGGTGCGGCATCTGGGCTCGGTGCTGCAGGCGGCGCTCGCCGTCGTCGTCGGCATCGCGCTGCTGGCGGGCCCCTATCTCGTACGGATGATGCAGGAGCTCTCCGAAGAGCGGCTGATGCGTATCCGCGCCCAGGAGCGCGCCGAGGTGGCCGCCCACGTCCATGACTCCGTCCTGCACACCCTCACCCTGATCCAGCGCAACGCCGACGACCCCAGGGAGGTGGCGCGCCTGGCCCGCGCCCAGGAGCGCGAACTGCGCGCCTGGCTCTACAAACCCGAGGGCCGCGGCAAGGAGGAGGACGAGGAGCCGGCCACCCTGGCGGAGGCGGTCCGCAAGGCCGCCGCCGAGGTGGAGGACGACCACGGCGTCCCCATCGAGGTCGTGGTCGTCGGCGACTGCCCGCTGGACGACCAGCTGGGCGCCCAGATGCAGGCCGCACGCGAGGCGATGGTCAATGCCGCCAAGTACGGCGGCGAGGGCGGTGCGGTGCAGGTGTTCGCCGAGGTCGAGGGCCGTACGGTCTTCGTCTCGGTGCGCGACCGCGGCCCCGGCTTCGATCTGGACGCGGTCCCCGCCGACCGCATGGGCGTGCGGGAGTCCATCATCGGCCGGATGGAGCGCAACGGCGGCACGGCCCGGCTGCGCTCCGCCCCCGAGGGCGGCACGGTCGTCGAGCTGGAGATGGAGCGCGCCGCCGCGGAGCGTGAGGGATGACGGGGCCGGGCGAGCCGCGGCCGGTTGCGGCGGCGCCGGCCGGGGCGCGGGATGATGACGGGGCAGACACCAACGGACGGGCGGAAGACATGACCAGCGAGGGCGCACAGCAGGGCGGGACCGGCGGCGAGGCGGCCGAGGGCCGGACCGTACGGGTCGTACTCGTCGACGACCACCGGATGTTCCGTACGGGCGTCCAGGCCGAGATCGGCGAGACCGAGCGCACCGGCGTCGAGGTGGTCGGCGAGGCCGCCGACGTCGACCAGGCGATCACGGTCATCACCGCCACCCGCCCCGAGGTCGTCCTCCTGGACGTCCACCTCCCCGGTGGCGGCGGCGTCGAGGTGCTGCGCCGCTGCGCGGCGATGTCGGCCGACGCCGAGCGCCCGGTCCGCTTCCTCGCGCTCTCCGTCTCCGACGCGGCCGAGGACGTCATCGGCGTCATCCGCGGCGGTGCCCGCGGCTATGTCACCAAGACGATCACGGGCACGGACCTGGTCAACGCGATCTTCCGGGTGGCCGACGGCGACGCGGTCTTCTCCCCGCGGCTGGCCGGCTTCGTGCTGGACGCCTTCGCCTCGACCGACGCCCCGCCCATCGACGAGGACCTGGACCGCCTCACCCAGCGCGAGCGCGAGGTCCTGCGGCTGATCGCCCGCGGCTATGCGTACAAGGAGGTCGGCAAGCAGCTGTTCATCTCGGTGAAGACCGTCGAGTCGCATGTCTCGGCGGTCCTGCGCAAGCTGCAGCTGTCCAACCGCCATGAGCTGACCCGCTGGGCGGCGGCCCGGCGCCTGGTCTGACGCCCTGACCTGCGGCTCGGCCGGTGGCGGGCGTCCGGCCGCCGGCGGCCGCACGGCGCGGGCCCAGGGCGTGCGGGGCGGGGACGGAGGTGTGCGGGAAGCGGTAAAGAAGGACCTAAGCCGGGCAACCAGGACCACACGGATCGCCATCTAAGGGCGCGGAGAGGCTCACTGCCGAAGGCGGGGCCCGAACCACCCCCACGTCCTTCGCATAGTCGTCCTGGAAGCGAGATCCCGATGAGCCTGACGGGCACGCCCTTCTTCCTCACCTCGGTCGCGCTGCTGATCGTCGCCGTCGTGCTGCCGCTCGCCCTGTGGGGCCGAATAGCCGGGCCGGCCCTGGTGCGCGGCGTCGCCCGGCTGCTGATGCTGCTGTTCGCCCAGGTCACGGCCATCACCCTGGTCTTCGTCCTGGTCAACAACGCCAACAACCTCTACGACACCTGGGGCGATCTGCTCGGCACCGACAGTCATGTCGCGGTCGCCAAGGACCTCGGCCCCGACGGCATGGGCGGCAAGCAGATCAAGAACGAGCCCAAGCAGCTCCAGCGCTTCCGCCCGGGCGACGACCCTCGGATGGGGGCGGGCGTGCAGATGACCGACCTCGAGGGCCGCATCTCGGGCGTGCGGGGCGAGGTGTACGTATGGCTGCCGCCGCAGTACCACGACCCCGCCTACAAGAACACCAGGTTCCCGGTGGTCGAGCTGCTGCCCGGCTACCCCGGCTCGTCGAAGGCCTGGTTCGGGTCCCTGCACGTGGCCGAGCAGCTCAGGCCGCTGATGCAGCGCGGCGAGGTCAAGCCGTTCATCCTGGTCGCGCCGCGCACCAACCTCCTCACCGGCGCCGACACCGGCTGCGTCAACGTCCCCGGCAAGGTCAACGCCGACAGCTGGCTGACCGTCGACGTCCGCAAGATGGTCGTCGACAACTTCCGGGTGGGCGACAAGCCGGACTCCTGGGCCCTGGCCGGCTACTCGGCGGGCGCCCACTGCGCCACCAAGCTCGCCCTGGCCCACCCGGACCGCTACCGCGCCGCGATCGCCATGTCCGGCTACAACGACCCGGCCCTCGAACCCGACTCCCTCGCCGGCAAGGACCCCCAGCTGCGGATCGCGTCGAATCCGATCCAGATCCTGAAGTCCGCCAACGCCGCCGGCCGCCCGCCCCGTACGGCGCTGTACGTCTCGGGCGCGGCGGGCGACGGCTACCAGGCGGGCATCGGCCTGCGCCAGCTGGCGAAGCTGCCGACCACGGTGACCGTGCGGCAGATCGCGGCGAATGCGGGCGGCCACACCACGGCGGTCTGGCGCCAGCAGGTGCCGGAGATCTTCCGGTGGCTGGGCACACAGCTGAAGCCCTGACCCCTCCACCGGAGTCCCCGGGCCGGCCCGGCTCCCGCGCGCCGGCCCGGCGGCCCTACGCCGGCCGGGTGGCCCCCGCGAACGGCATCTGGTCGATCGGCGCGATGCGTACCGGCGCCCCCGGATGGGGCGCGTGGATCATCTTGCCGTCGCCGATGTACAGGCCCACATGGCTGATGCCGGTGTAGAAGAACACCAGGTCGCCGGGGGCGAGTTCGGAGCGGTCGATGCGGGGGCCGGAGTTGATCTGGGTGTAGGTGGTGCGCGGGAGCGAGACGCCGCCGGACTCCCAGGCGGCCTGGGTCAGGCCCGAGCAGTCGTAGGCGGAGGGGCCCGTGGCGCCCCAGACGTACGGTTTGCCGAGGGCGGAGTAGGCGAAGGAGACGGCGCGGGCGGCCCGGGAGTTGGGGGCCAGCGCGGCCGCCGAGGCCGCGGCGGCCGCCGAGCCGGCGGGGATCCCGCCGAGCAGGCCGTCGCCACGGCCCGTTCCCCGGTCCGCGCGGGCACCGCCCCGGGAGCCGTCCGCGCCCGCCATCCGGCGCCGCTGCTCCGCGGTCAGCCGGTCCAGCAGCTGCTCGGCGGCGTCCAGCTTGCGGACGATGGTGACCCGGTGCTTCTTCAGCCTGGCCTCGGTGGACACCATCCGCTGCGCGGTGTCCTCGGCCCGCTGCCGGACCTGCCGCACACTGCCGAGCCGGCGCGCGTAACCGGCCACCGCGGCCGCCTGGTGACTGCCCGCGCGCTCCAGCACCGCGGCGCCGTCCAGATAGCGCTGCGGGTCCTCGGAGAGCAGCAGTGAAACGGTCGGGTCCATACCGCCGGCGCGGTACTGGGACGCGGCCACGGCGCCCAGTTCCGCGCGGGCGGTGTTCAGCTTCCCAGTCCGGCGGGCGGCCTCGTCCTGCAGTCTGCTCAGCTCCTCGCGTGCGGTGTCGGCGGCTTCCTTGGCGCCGTTGTAGCTCTGTGTGGCCACCTCTGCCTCCTGGTACAGCGCGTCGACCCGGTCCTTGACCTGGTCGGGGGTGGGGGAGGGGGCCGCCTGGCCGGTGCCGTCGAAGGCGGTGGCGGTGGCGGCACCCGCGAGGGCGAGGGTGGCGGCCGTACGGACGGTGCGCGCACTGCGCGAACCGCCCGTGAGCGCGGCGAGCGGATGCTGCCTGGGCTTGCGGTGCGAGGCCACGGTGGCCGTCACTTCCTTCCCTTCGGGCCGGGGGCCCGGCGGCGGTCGGCAACGGGGGAGCCGACCGCCGCCGCACCTCTCGGCGGGGCGGCCGACGGAACACCGGCGCTCGGTCCGGCGATGGCGGGGTGTCGGCCGCCTGGAGGAGGACGCTAAGCCTGGGCGTCACGGGGGTGAGTCCGGTTGGCTGGCATTGTTCGCTTTCGACCGCGGCCGGTGCGCGGGTGACCGCACCGCCGCCGCCTGCACACCGGGACCGGTCTGCCGTGACCGAAGCGGCGATTGCGGACGCCCTGCCTGAAGGGCCGTGCTATACGACGGCTACGATCCAGCACTATGGACGTAGTAATCAATGTCTTCGTCGGCCTGCACATCATCGGCATCGCCTCCCTGCTGGGCGGTTTCCTGACCCAGATGAAGGCGATGGGCGCGGGCACCGCCCGCTTCGTGCCGGCCATGCTGCACGGCGCGCTGACGATGCTGGTCACCGGCATCGTGCTGGTCGGCCTCAACCAGGCCCAGGACCACTCCGTCAACAACATCAAGATCGGCGTCAAGATGGCCGTACTGGTGGTGATCCTGGCGCTGGTCTACGTCAAGCGGGACGAGGAGAAGGTCTCCGCGCCGCTGTTCGGCGCGGTGGGCGCGCTCACGATCGCCAACATCTTCATCGCGGTGCTCTGGACCTGACGGCGACGCCCCCACTACGGCACACCGCGCGGTCACCGTGCTCCGGAACCGGAGCCGATGGCCGCGCGGTGGCGTGTGGGGGGTGACCGTGGGGGGTGGTCTTGCCGGGCGCCCGGACGGGGCGCCTCGGGGGAGGAGGGGGCCGCGGGGAGGCGGGGCCTGTCTCAGGCCGGGCGGACGCTCCCGTAGATCGGCATGTAGTAGATCGACTCCTCGCGGACGTAGGCGCCCGGCTTGGGAGCGTGGATCATCTTGCCGCCGCCTATGTACATGCCGACGTGGCTGATGTCGTCGTAGAAGAACACCAGGTCACCGGGCTGCAGATCCTTGGTCGCCACCCGCTGGCCGACCTTGACCTGGTCCCAGGTCGTCCGCGGCAGATCGACCCCGGCCGCCTTCCACGCCGCCTGCGTCAGCCCCGAGCAGTCATAGGAGCTGGGCCCGGTGGCGCCCCAGACGTACGGCTTGCCTATCTGGGCGCGGGCGAACGCCAGGGCCTTCTCGGCCTTGGTGGCGTACGAGTCCCCGGTGGAGCCGCCGTCGCTGGTGCCACCGCCGGTCTGCCCGCCGGTGTCGCCGCCGGTCTGTCCGCCCGTCGAGCCGCCGTCCTCCTGCTGCTGCCGCTCGCGCTCCTGCTGCCGGCGCGCCTCCTCCTCGGCCTTGCGCCGGGCCGCCTCTTCCCTCTGGCGCTCCAGCTCGGCGAGCCGCGCCTTCTCCTGGGCGGTGAGCCGCGACAGCAGCTGCCGGGCCTCGGCCAGCTTCTCCTGGACGGACTGCTTGGACTCCTTCAGCGCCGCCTGCGACTTCTGCAGCTTCTCCAGGCTGCTGGTGGCCTCGGCCCGCTGCCGCGCCGCGGCCGCCGCCTGCTCCTGGTAGTCGGTGACCGCCTGCTTCTGCCGGCTGGTCAGCCGCTCCATGAGGTGGCTGCGGTCGACGAACTGCTGCGGGTCCTTGGCGAGCATCAGTTGCGCCGTCGGGTTCATGCCGCCGGTGCGGTACTGCGCCGAGGCGAAGGTGCCCAGTTCGCGCCGGGACTCGTTCATCCGCTGCGCGCGCTTGGCGGCGGCGTCGAGCAGACCGTCGACGGTGGCGCTCTGGTGCTCGGCGCGCTCCTTGGCGGCGTTGTACTTCTGGGTGGCCACCTCGGCCTGGTGGTAGAGGCCGTCGACCTTCTGCTTGACCTCTTCGATGGAGGGCCTGGGCGCCCTGGGGGCGGCGTCGGCGGACTGCGACAGCAGGGTGACCGAGGCGAGCGCGGCGGTGGTGAGCCCGGCCGCGGTACGCCGGCTCCCGGGCGAGATGAGAACGCTGGTGCGCGGCTTGCGATGGGACGCCAAGGCCGGCAACTCCTTCCGTGACCGCCTACCGGGTTAGCTGTCGGGTTCGGGCGGTGTCGCTGACGGAAGGCTTGCCCTACGGTCCGTGCGGTCGCCGACGGCGGCCGCTGGATCGATTCACCCCGGTGGTGCTGGTGGGTCCCCGGCTCCGGGTGCCTGCTGGCAGGGCCGGACTCGGCGCGGCGGCCCGTGCGGAAGCTGTCGACCGCTGGGAGGCGGGCTGCCTGAGCGAGGACGTTAGCCAATTCGTGTGGCTCCTGTGAAGGCTGATGTTCGATATGCCCGAAACCTTTTCGTGACCTGAACGCGCTGCGGGGGGTGTTGCGTCAGATGTCGGGTTCGGGTACGCCGCCGGCACCCGGCGGTTCCGCCTCCGACCGCCTGACCTGCCCCGGCGCGGACAATCCCGCACTCCCCGGCGCGCTGTCAGTGCGGCGGCCTAGACTCGGTGGGCGATGAGCAGCCTCTTTGACGACAGCTTTCTGGCGGACCTCGGCCCCAAGGGCGAGGAGGAGCACCCGCCGCCTCCCGAGGACGAGCACGAGCCGGTCCCCGAGGAGGTCCCCGCCGACCTCTTCGGCGGGAGGTTCGACGCGCCCGTGCACACCGAGGCGTACTACCGCGACGGCGCCGCCCGCCCGCCCGTCGATGCGGCCGCGCTGCTGGAGGGGCTCAACGACGAGCAGAAGGCCGCCGTGGTGCACGCCGGAGGCCCGCTGCTGATCGTCGCGGGCGCCGGCTCCGGCAAGACCAGGGTGCTCACCCACCGCATCGCGCATCTGCTCGCCGAGCGCCATGTCCACCCCGGCCAGATCCTCGCGATCACGTTCACGAACAAGGCCGCGGGCGAGATGAAGGAGCGCGTGGAGCAGTTGGTCGGCCCGCGCGCCAACGCCATGTGGGTCTCGACCTTCCACAGCGCCTGCGTGCGCATCCTGCGCCGCGAGTCCAAGAAGCTCGGCTTCACCTCCTCCTTCTCGATCTACGACGCGGCCGACTCCAAGCGCCTGATGGCGTTGGTCTGCCGCGATCTGGACCTGGACCCCAAGCGCTTCCCGCCCAAGTCCTTCAGCGCGAAGATCTCCAACCTCAAGAACGAGCTCATCGACGAGGAGACCTTCGCCCAGACGGCGGCCGACGGGTTCGAGAAGTCGCTGGCCGAGGCGTATGCGATGTATCAGGCGCGGCTGCGCGAGGCCAACGCCCTGGACTTCGACGACATCATCATGACGACGGTCCATCTGCTGCAGGCCTTCCCGGACGTCGCCGAGCACTACCGCCGCCGCTTCCGCCATGTGCTCGTCGACGAGTACCAGGACACCAACCACGCCCAGTACACCCTGGTGCGCGAGCTGGTCGGCAGGGGAACGGCCGACATCCGCGCCGCCGAACTGTGCGTCGTCGGTGACGCCGACCAGTCGATCTACGCCTTCCGCGGCGCCACGATCCGCAACATCCTCCAGTTCGAGGAGGACTACCCGGACGCCACGACGATCCTGCTGGAGCAGAACTACCGCTCCAGCCAGACGATCCTGTCCGCCGCCAACGCCGTCATCGAGCGCAACGAGAACCGCCGCCCCAAGAACCTCTGGACGGACGCCGGCGCCGGCCCCAAGATCACCGGCTATGTCGCCGACACCGAGCACGACGAGGCGCAGTTCGTCTCCGACGAGATAGACCGTCTCACCGACGCCGGCGACGCCAAGGCCGGCGACGTCGCCGTCTTCTACCGCACCAACGCCCAGTCCCGTGTCTTCGAAGAGATCTTCATCCGGGTCGGTCTGCCCTACAAGGTCGTCGGCGGGGTGCGTTTCTACGAGCGCAAGGAGGTCCGCGACGTCCTGGCGTATCTGCGGGTGCTCGCCAACCCCGAGGACACCGTCCCGCTGCGCCGCATCCTCAACGTCCCCAAGCGCGGCATCGGCGAGCGCGCCGAGGCGATGATCGACGCCCTGTCCTCACGCGAGAAGATCACCTTCCCGCAGGCGCTGCGCCGGGTCGACGAGGCGTACGGCATGGCGGCCCGCTCCGCCAACGCCGTCAAGCGCTTCAACGTCCTGATGGAGGAGCTGCGCACGATCGTCGAGTCCGGCGCCGGGCCCGCCACGATCCTGGAGGCCGTCCTGGAGCGCACCGGCTACCTCGCCGAGCTCCAGGCCTCCACCGACCCGCAGGACGAGACCCGGATCGAGAACCTCCAGGAACTCGCCGCCGTGGCCCTGGAATTCGAGCAGGACCGCGGAGAGGAGAATCCGGGCACCCTCGCCGACTTCCTGGAGCAGGTCGCGCTGGTCGCCGACTCCGACCAGATCCCGGACGAGGACGAGGAGGGCAGCGGCGTGATCACCCTCATGACGCTGCACACCGCGAAGGGCCTGGAGTTCCCGGTCGTCTTCCTGACCGGCATGGAGGACGGCGTCTTCCCGCACATGCGGGCGCTGGGCCAGACCAAGGAGCTGGAGGAGGAGCGCCGGCTGGCCTATGTCGGCATCACCCGCGCCCGCGAGCGGCTCTACGTCACCCGCTCGACGATGCGCAGCGCCTGGGGCCAGCCGTCGTACAACCCGCCCTCCCGGTTCCTGGAGGAGATCCCGGACGACCACGTGCAATGGCGGCGGACCGGTCCGGCGACGCCGTCGGCGTCCATGGGCGGCCTGACGTCGAGGAGCGGGGGCTCCGGCGGCTTCGGCGGGGGCGTCGGCGCCACGCTCTCGTCGGCCCGCGCCAAGGGTCCGAGCGGCTTCGCGACCCGGCGCACCAAGGACCGCGAGGTGGTCTCGCTGGCCGTCGGCGACCGCGTCACCCACGACAGCTTCGGGCTCGGCACGGTCGTCGGCGTCAAGGGCAGCGGCGACAACGCCGAGGCGACCATCGACTTCGGCGGCGAGAAGCCCAAGCGGCTGCTGCTGCGGTACGCGCCCGTCGAGAAGCTGTAGGCGGGCGGGACGGGGGCCGGCGCAGGACGGGGAGCGGCGCCGGCCCGACGCTGCGGGAACGGCACGCCCGACGTTGCAGGAACGGTACGCCGGGGGTCAGTTCGGGTCGAGCCCGTGGCTGCGCAGCCACGGCAGCGGGTCGATCGCCGAGCCCCCGCCGGGACGCACCTCGAAGTGCAGATGCGGTCCCGTCGAGTTGCCGGAGTTGCCCGAGTAGGCGATCTGGTCGCCGGCCTTGATCGATCCGGAGCGGATCTTGGTGCTGCTCAGATGGCAGTACCAGGTCTCCGTGCCGTCGGGCGAGGTCACGATCGCCATGTTCCCGTAGGCGGAGTTCCACTGGGTGCGGACGGTGCCGTCGGTGGCGGACAGGACCGGGGTGCCGTAGTCGACCGGGAAGTCGATGCCGGTGTGCACGGACATCCAGTTCACACCGGCCTGGCCGAAGAGCGCGCTCAGCCCGTGCTGGCTGACCGGCAGCACGAACTTGGGCCGCATCGCCTCCTTGCGGGCCGCCTCCTCCGCCTTGCGCTTGCGCTCCAGCGCCTGGCGCTCCTTGAGGTCGATCCGCTCCTGGGTGCGACTGGCGCGGTCGCGGAAGTCGTCGGCGCCGGCGCTGAGCCCGGCGAGCTGGGTGTCGAGCTTCTTGTTGGCCGCGGAGGGCTTCACGGCCCCCGGGTCGACCGCGGCCTGGGTGGTCGTCTCGTCCTTGTCGTCCCCGCCGATACCGGCGACGGACGCGGCCGCCACACCGCATACGCCCATGGCGGCGACGGACGGAACGGCGACGGTCAGCAGCGCCGACCGCTTGGCCGGACGCCGCCGGCCCCGGCCGCGAACGGCCTTGCCGGCCGGCGGTCCGGTGACCCGGCGGCCGGCCGGGGCGGGGTCCGCGGGGGTCACCGGCATCGCCTGCGTCATGGCGTCCGCCACGGCGGCGGCCTCGTCCGAGCGGGCGCCGCCGTCGTCGTCGATGCCGCCGTCGACGCCGGAGCCGGTCTCGTGCCGTTCGGCCGCCTCCCAAGTGGCGGTTTCCCACTGGTCGGTGTCGCCCGGCGGCGGGCCGGCCTGTGCGGGGATCCCGGCGATCAGTTCCTGGTCGGCCACCGGCCAGATCGCCGTGGCCTCATAGCTCTGGGTCTCGAAGCCCGAGGTGTCGAAGCCCGAGGTGTCGAAGGTCGCGGCCTCGAAGGCGGCGGTCTCCTCGACCGCGGTGGCCTGCCGGCCGATGGTGTCGTAGCCACCGGCCGTCTCATATGCACCTGTTGTCTCGTACGTCCCGGTCGACGTCCCGGTCGGATAACTGCCGGTGTCGTACGCGCCGGTGGCGTGGCCGCCGGTGTCGTATCCGCCGTGCCCGTAGGAGGTGGCGTCATAGGCGGCCGCCTCGTAGGCGCCGGACTCGTGGGGCGCGGAGGCGTAGGCGGCCGCGCCCGGTGCCAGGGTGTCGTACGCGGTGTGCGCATACGGGTCGTAGCCCGGGGCGGTGCCGGTCTCGTAGGCGCCGGTGTCCCACTGGGTCGAGGAGAAGCTGCCGGTGTCGTAGATGCCGGTGGCGTAGCCGCCGCCCGTGGCCGTCGGGTAGGCCCCCGTGTCGTACGCGCCGGTGTCGTAGCTGCCCGTGTCGTATGCGCCGGCGCCGTACGCGGAGGTGTCGTGGCTGCCGGTGTCGTAGGAACCGTTGCCGTGCGTCCCGGCGTCGTAGGCGACGGTGCCGTAGGCGCCGGTCGCATAGGAGCCGGTGTCGTACGCCCCGGCGTCGTAGGAGCCGGGGAGCGAGCCGAAGAGGGGGTCGCCGTCGCCGTAACCGGCGCTGCCGGTCCCGGAGTGCTGCTGCCCGTAGGCGTCGTAGGCGGGATAGTGCGCATACGAGGCGTCGGAAGCGGAGCCGGTCGGAAGCGGGCCTTCCGATGGGTGACGGTCGTTCACCAACTTCTCTTTCGCCTCGGCAGCAGGAGAATTAGCGGCGACTGTACCCGGCGGTACGCGACGGCGACAATCTTCCACGGGAACCGGGCTCGGCAAGACCGGGCATTTGGCCGCCTTTCGGCAGCCCGCATGCGACTTCTTGGCGCCCCGTTCGACGGATGTTCGACTCCGTGTCATGTCAGGGGAGGCGGTCAGGCCACCGATACGGCCTCCGTGCCCCCCTCCCCGGCCGCCTCCGCGGAGCTCAGCGCCTCACGTACTCCGGCGGCGACGGCGCCGTTGACCGGGAGCGCGAGATGCCCGACGCCGAGGACGCGCACGTTCTGCGCGATCAGGTCCGGGTGATCGATCCTGGCTGTCGTGGCCGGCACCATCACCTGGTCCTCCTCGCTCCAGAAGGCCACCCACCGCGTCCGGCAGTGCGGGGCCGGAAGCGACAACTCCGCTATCACCTCGGAGTCGGGGCGCATCTGCCGGACGAGGGGGTGCGCCGACATCAGGGGTGCGACGCGGGTGCCGGAGTGCGGTGTGCCGAGCGTGACGAGCATGCGGACGCGGGCGTCGCCGCCGAGCCGCTGTACGTAGTACCGGGCGATGAGCCCGCCGAGGCTGTGGCCCACCAGGTCCACCCGGCGGTGGCCGGTCCGTACGCACACCTCCTCCACATGGCGGCCCAGCAGCTCGGCGGCCCGGCGCAGATCGCAGGTCAGCGGGGAGTAGTTGAGCGCCTCGACATGGCGCCAGCCGTGCCGCCGGAGCGAGCGGCGCAGCAGCACGAAGACCGAGCGGTTGTCGATGAAGCCGTGCAGCAGCAGGACGGGGGGACGGGCCCGGCCCTCCGTCGGCAGCAGTACGGGAGCATCGGCGGCGCCGGTGGGCCGGGGCAGCGGGCGCTCGCGCGGGATGCCGGTCGGATAGAGGAGGAGATGGCCGGCGAGGACCGCCAGCTCCACGACCGTGCTGCGGGCCAGCAGGCGCGCGGAGCGCACCGGGAGCAGACGCGCGCACCGCAGGGGTGCGCGCACGGCGCGCGCGATCAGAAGGGGTGTGCTGAGCAAGGGCAGGACCTGCATGGCCGACCTCCCGAACGGCATGCGGGAGGCGTCTTCGTCCCCCGTATGCCCTCGCGGGAAGCCGTGAGCTGCGAAGGCGAGCATGCGGCGTACTCGCCCTGATGTGCGCCCCGTGGCGCGGTGGCCCGGCTGCGGCTCCCCGGGCGCCCGGCCCGCGCGCACCGCACCACGTGGCCATGGCGTGACGACACACGGAACGCGGCGCGTAGCGAACGTGTCCCACGTGTGATTTCCCCCTCCCCGGATGTCACGAAACAGCTGGGTAAGCGATGCTGGAGATAACGTTCGTTCACGCTCGTGGCCGCCGGATCGCGGTCGCGCGATCGATTGTCGGCTCGGCGGCACCACAGTGCCGTGCATGGCTTGGAGGCAGTGATGAGTGTGGCTCGGCAGGACGGGGCGCAAGCGGGGAGCCAGGGCGTGGCAGGCAGGTCGGGGCCGATCCGCGTGGTGGTGGCCAAGCCGGGCCTGGACGGGCACGACCGGGGGGCCAAGGTCATCGCGCGGGCGCTGCGCGACGCCGGTATGGAGGTGATCTACACCGGGCTGCACCAGACCCCGGAGCAGATCGTCGACACCGCCATCCAGGAGGACGCCGACGCGATCGGGCTGTCCATCCTCTCCGGCGCGCACAACACCCTCTTCGCGAAGGTCATCGAACTCCTCCAGGAGCGCGACGCGGCGGACATCAAGGTCTTCGGCGGCGGCATCATCCCCGAGGCGGACATCCCCCCGCTCAAGGCGCAGGGCGTCGCGGAGATCTTCACCCCGGGCGCGACGACCGCCTCCATCGTGGAGTGGGTCAACGCCAACGTGCGCTCGCTGGCGGTCTGAGCCGCGACGCGGCGCAGCGGGAGGGCGGCGGCCGGCGGCCGGGGGGCGGACGATCACCGCGCGCCCCGGCTCTCGTCGCCCGGGGACGGCGGCGGGGCCAGCTCGGCACGCATCGTGGCGCGCAGCCGCAGCGTGCCGACCAGCCGCAAGAACGCCTCGGACCAGTAGCCGCCGGAGCCCGGCGAGGCGCCCTCCGGCTCGTCCGTGACCGCGGTGAGCATGTCGAGCCGGTCCGCCGCGGCCGGGTCCAGGCAGCGCTCGGCAAGGCCCATCACCCCGCTGAAGCTCCAGGGGTAGCTCCCCGCGTCCCGGGCGATGTCCAGGGCGTCGACGACGGCCCGGCCCAGCGGCTCGGCCCAGGGGACCGCGCACACGCCGAGCATCCGGAAGGCGTCCGACAGGCCGTGCGCGGCGATGAACTCCGCCACCCACCGGGCCCGTTCCTCCTCCGGCAGCACGGTCAGCAGCTTGGTCAGATCCCGTGACGAGCCGGCCGGGGCGACCTCGGCGGCCTGGGCCGGCGCGGCCGGCGCGCCCAGCAGCGCCCGCGCCCACTTAGCGTCGCGCTGGCGCACGGCGGCGCGGCACCAGGCGTCGTGCAGCTCGGTCCGCCAGTCGTCGGCCACCGGGAGCGCGACGATCGCCACCGGGTCGCGGCCCTCGAACCGCGCCCGCCAGCCCTCCAGCGGCGTCGCCTCCACCAACTGGCCCAGCCACCAGGCCCGTTCGCCCCGCCCCGAGGGCGGCGTGGGCGCGACGCCGTCCCGCAGCATGCCCGCATCGCACTCGTGCGGCGCCTCGACGGCGATCACCGCCGCGCCGGCCGTACGGTCCAGTCCGACGCAGGTACGGGCGCGCCGCGCCATACGGGCCGCGAGCGCGGAACCGGGCAGCGCGGAGAGCAGCTCGGCGGCCGTGGCGCGCACATTGCGGCTGCGGTCGGACAGCGCCCCTTCCAGGAAGGGCTCGTCGGGCGCCGACAGGCCCTCGCGCAGCGAGTCGAGGAACATCAGCCGGTCCTCCGCCCGCTCCGTCGCCCACGTCGTGCGCAGCAGCTCCAGGCCCTCCCGCGGGTCGCGGCGGCGCAGCGCCGTCAGCAGGGCCACCCGCTCGGCAAACAGGCCCTCCTCCCAGCGCCGCCGCACGCTCTCGGCGTCGTCGTCCCCCCTCAGCGCGGCCGCGCCCCCGCTCCCGCGGAGCGCGAACCGCCAGGCGTCGTTGAGCCGCGCCAGCCACAGGGCGCGCGGTCCCGCCAGGGCGAGCGCGGCGGGCCGCAGGTCCGTACGGGCCCGGGCGGCGTCGAGCAGCGCGGGCAGCAGCGCGTCGGGGGCGCGGTAGCCGTAGCCGTCGGCGGCGGCCAGCCACTGGGGCAGCAGCTCGGTGAGATCGGGCGCCGTGCCGCGGCGGCTGCCGCCCCCGCCCCCGCCGCCGCGGTCCGCGAGCAGCAGCGACAGCCTGCGGCGCGCGGCGGGCGGCAGCGGGGGCCGCGGATCGGCCGGGGCCGGGGCGGGCCGCTCACCGGCCGGTGCGGGGCGCAGCGCGGCGCGCCGGCGCACCGTGCTCACCGCGGCCGCGTCCAGCAGCGCGGCCGCGGCACTCTGCCCGGCCCGCACCGCCACCGGCGGCCGGCGCCGCTCGGTCCCGAGCAGCGCCGCACTGACCAGATCGGGCCAGGGAGCCGGGGCGGTCGCGGTGGGCACAGGGGCCGAGGGCCGGGCGGCCGCGGCGGACGCGGCGGGCGGGTCGGAGCCGACGGCCGTGACGGCGGTGTCAGGGCTGGTGGTCGTGTCAGGGCTGGTGGTGGCGTCAGGGCTGGTGGTGGTCGTCATGCCCTTCCTCCAGGCATCGGTGGTGGATGGGGGGTACGGACGGACTGGTGCCACAACGGGCGCGGCCGGCGCGGCCGCGGGGCGGCGTCACAGGGCCACCGGGGTCGGGTCCCAGGCCGTCAGCGGCAGAAAGCCGCGGTGGCCGCACTCGCCGAAGACCGTGAGCGGCGCACCGCCCGATATGGCGGTCAGCTGCCACAGGCCCGTACGGCCGAGGCAGCGCGGGTCCAGCGGGAGCGCCGACTCCCCGTCCGCGTCGGCCAGTTGCCAACCCTCGCCGTCACGGCCCGGAACCGGCGTGACATCGGCGAGCACCACCGGCCAGGAATCCAGCCACGGGTCGTCGCGCAGCGCGTCGCCGTACGCGGCCAGGGCGGCGTCGACGCCGCAGCCCGGCGGCACCGGCCCCGGCGCCGCCGGGGCGTGCCGCTCGCCCAGGGCGGCGCGCAGCGGACGGGCGCCCGGGTAGTAGGACAGGTCCGCGTCGAGCACCAGGCCGGGCGGCAGGGTCACCTCCAGGGGCCGGCCCGCACCGCCGAAGGACAGATGCAGCGCCATCCGGCCGGTCCGCTCGCCCCGTAGATAGATGCGGCGGGTGGTCAACGCGCCGTCCTCCCCGTCCTGCTGGGCGAGCACCAGCCAGCGGTCCCGTACCGTCGTCGCCTCCGGGTCGGTCAGCACCTGGGCCGCCTCCGTGGTCAGCCCGACGCGCGCACGGACCGTCGCCGCGAGCGGCGCGGGCAGCCGCTCGATGCCGAGGAACCCCTGGTCCAGGAGGTGCACCAGCGCGCACTCCTCCAGCAGCCAGGCCGGCCAGCCGGGGCCGGACCCGGTCAGCGACCCCAACTCACGTACCCGCGCGGCGAGTCCGGGCGCCTGGGCGTCGACCATGCGCGCGGCGGTCTCGTCCCAGGACCCTCCCCCTGGGCCCGAGGCGCCCCCGCCGGCGGAGGCCAGACCGGACTGCACAAGATCCTCCAGGCGCTGCTCCAACTCCGTGGCGCCCGCGGCGATCCGCCGCATCCGGCGCTCCGCCCGCCGCCCGGCGGCCTCCGCGTCGGCGGGCGCCCGCGACGCCGCGCCACCGCCCGACGGCGCCCCCTCCGCCCGCCCGGCACGCTCGCGGCGGCCGGCCAGCCACTCCTGCGCCCACTGCGGCGGCTCCCCGGCCGTCACCACCCCCTCCTCGCCCGCCCAGAGCAGCAGCAACCCCAGCGCGTGCTTGCACGGAAACTTCCGGCTCGGGCAACTGCACCTGAAGGCAGGGCCCTCGATGTCCACGGCCGCTTGGTAGGGGTGCTTTCCGCTGCCCTCGCACAGCCCCCACACCGCACCCCCGTCCGTGCCCGTCTCCGACCACGGACCGGCCGCCGCGAGCCTGCCGCCGGCCCTGCCCGATGCCTCGTCAGGCGCCAGCGCGAGCACCTGATCCGTCGTCCAGCGTTCCCCCTGCGGATTCATGTCTCCGACGCTACGACGCACCACTGACAATCGCCGCAGAGCGCGCTGAGAAGGCGATGAACGTGCAGGTCAGAGGCTACTTTCGAGGTCGTTGTCAGTGGCGTGGTGCAGGGTTGTTCACGCAAGCGGCCGGCGGGGTTTCGCGGTGTCGGCCGCAGTCCTTGCGACGAGGGGGAGCCATGTCCGAGACCACCATCGACACACCTGACGACCCGACCGCCCCCGCGCCGGCAGCCGGCGGCGCGCAAGCGCTCCGGCCGCACGCGGAGGACACCTTCGCCGAGGAGCTGACGGCCCTCGCGGCCGCCGACGACCGGCCGCGGCCGGCGCGTTGGCGACTCTCGCCCTGGGCGGTGGCGACGTACCTGCTCGGCGGCACACTCGCCGACGGCACGGTCATCACGCCCAAATACGTCGGCCCGCGCCGGATCGTCGAGGTCGCCGTGACGACCCTGGCCACCGACCGCGCACTGCTGCTGCTCGGTGTGCCCGGCACCGCCAAGACCTGGGTCTCCGAGCATCTGGCGGCGGCGATCAGCGGCGACTCCACCCTGCTGGTGCAGGGCACCGCCGGCACTCCCGAAGAGGCGATCCGCTACGGCTGGAACTACGCCCGGCTGCTCGCCGACGGCCCCAGCCGCCGGGCACTGGTGCCCAGCCCGGTGATGCGCGCGATGGCGCAGGGCATGACGGCCCGGGTCGAGGAGCTGACCCGCATCCCCGCCGACGTCCAGGACACGCTCATCACGATCCTGTCGGAGAAGACCCTGCCCATCGCGGAGTTGGGCGAGGAGGTGCAGGCCGTCCGCGGGTTCAACCTGATCGCCACGGCCAACGACCGCGACCGCGGCGTCAACGAACTCTCCAGCGCGCTGCGCCGCCGCTTCAACACCGTCGTGCTGCCGCTGCCCGCCACATCGGACGAGGAGGTGGACATCGTCTCGCGCCGGGTCGGACAGATCGGACGCTCGCTGGAGCTGCCCGCCGCACCCGAAGGCATGGACGAGATCCGCCGGGTCGTCACGGTCTTCCGCGAACTGCGCGACGGCCTCACCACCGACGGCCGCACCAAACTCAAGTCGCCGTCCGGCACGCTCTCCACGGCCGAGGCCATCTCGGTGGTGACGAACGGCCTCGCCCTGGCCACGCACTTCGGGGACGGCGTACTGCGCGCCGGGGACGTGGCCGCGGGCATCCTGGGCGCCGTGGTCCGCGATCCGGCCGCCGACCGCGTCGTATGGCAGGAGTATCTGGAGACCGTGGTGCGCGAGCGCGACGGCTGGAAGGACTTCTACCGCGCCTGCCGCGAGGTGGGCGCATGAGCGAGCGCGGCGGGCGGCCGGGCGGCGCAGGCGGACCGGTGCTGCTCGGAGTGCGGCACCACGGCCCCGGATCCGCGCGGGCGGTGCGGGCCGCCCTGGAGCAGTGCACCCCCGCCGCCGTCCTGATCGAGGGCCCGCCGGAGGCGGACGCGCTGGTGCCGCTGGCCGCGCACGAGGACATGCGGCCGCCGGTCGCGCTGCTGGCCCATGCGCTGGACGACCCCGGCCGCGCGGCGTTCTGGCCGCTGGCCGAGTTCTCCCCCGAGTGGGTGGCGATGCGCTGGGCGCTGGAGCGCGGCGTCCCCGTCCGCTTCATCGACCTGCCGGCGGCGCACTCCCTGGCCGGCGACGAAGGGGACGGCGGTGCCCGGCCCGATGCCGACGAGGCGGACGGCGCCGCCGACGTACGGGTCGATCCGATCCGGGTGCTGGCCGAGGCCGCCGGCTACGACGACCCCGAGCGCTGGTGGGAGGACGTCGTCGAGCACCGCCGGGACGGCACGGGTCCCGACGCGGACGCGCTCGCCCCGTTCGCGGCGGTGGCCGAGGCGATGGCGGCCCTGCGCGAGACGTACGGCGACGACGGGCACCCCTGCGCTCCCGGCTCCGCCGCGGCGGATGTCCCGAGCGAGGACGGAGCCCCTCGCTCGGCGGGCTCCTCCACCGACCTGGTGCGCGAGGCCCATATGCGGCTCCGGTTGCGGGCCGCGCGCCGGGAGTTCGGCGACGACCTCGCCGTGGTGTGCGGGGCCTGGCACGTACCGGCGCTGGCGCGGCGCACCACCATGGCCGCCGACCGCCGGCTGCTCAAGGGCCTGCCGAAGGTGAAGACGGCGGTGACCTGGGTGCCATGGACGCACCGCCGGCTCTCCCGCCGCAGCGGCTACGGCGCCGGCATCGCCTCCCCCGGCTGGTACGGCCATCTCTTCGGCGCCCCCGACCGCCCCGTCGAACGCTGGCTGACCAGGGTCGCCGGGCTGCTGCGCGAGGAGGACTACGCCGTCTCGTCGGCGCATGTCATCGAAGCGGTCCGGCTGGCCGAGGCACTGGCCACGGTCCGCGGCCGCCCCCTGGCCGGACTGACCGAGCTGGACGACGCCGTCCGGGCCGTCATGGGCGACGGCACCGACGCACCGTCCCTGCTGATCCACGACCGGCTGGTGGTCGGCGAGGTGCTGGGCGAGGTCCCCGAGGACGCCCCCGCGGTGCCGCTGCAGCGGGACCTCGCCCGCAGCCAGCGGGCCCTGCGCCTCAAACCGGAGGCCCTGGAACGGGAGGTGGAGCTGGACCTGCGCAAGGAGACCGACGCCGGACGCAGCCGCCTGCTGCACCGGCTGCGGCTGCTCGGCATCCCCTGGGGCGAGCCCGCCCGCTCCCGCGGCAGCACCGGCACCTTCCGCGAGACCTGGCGGCTGCGCTGGGCACCGGAGCTGGCGGTGCGGGTCGCGGAGGCCGGCATGTGGGGCACGACCGTGCACGCCGCGGCCACCGCCAAGGCCGCTTCCGAGGCGTCCGGGGCGGCCACCCTCGCCGAGGTGACCGCGCTCGCCGAGCGCTGTCTGCTCGCCCGGCTCCCCGACGCCCTGCCGGTGGTGATGCGCGCGCTGGCGGACCGCGCGGCGCTCGATGCGGACGTCGGTCATCTCGCGCAGGCGCTGCCCGCGCTCGTACGGTCCGTGCGCTACGGCGATGTGCGCGGAACGGACGCCGCGGCGCTCCGCGAGGTGGCGACGGGCCTGGCCGAGCGCGTCTTCGTCGGACTGCCGCCGTCCTGCCTGGGCCTGGACGCGGACGGCGCCGCCGAGATGCGCGGCCATCTCGACGCCACGCACCACGCCGTCGGCCTCCTCGCCCCGCCCCCGACACAGCCCGGTGGCCTGCGGGCACGCTGGGCCCAGGTGCTGCGCACGGTCAGCGAACGGGACGCCGTAGCCGGGGTGATCCGCGGCCGGGCCACCCGGCTCCTGCTGGACGACGGCGAGTTGGGAGACGGGGGAGCCGAGCGGCTGATGGGGCTCGCCCTGTCACCGGGCACCGCACCCGCCGACGCCGCCGGCTGGATCGAGGGGTTCGCCGGTGGCGGCGCGGGCGGGGACGGCGGCATGCTGCTGGCCCATGACGAACGGCTGCTGGCACTGGTCGACGGCTGGCTGACGGGCGTGCCGGACGCCGCGTTCCCGGACGTACTGCCGCTGCTGCGCCGGACCTTCGCCGAGTACGACACCGGTGTGCGGCGCACGCTCGGCGAACTGATCCGCCGCGGCCCCACGACCGCCGCCGGCGGGCCCGCCGGCGACGCCGTGGCCGCGCCCGGCTTCGGCCCCGGCCTGGACCGCGACCGCGCCGCGGCCGTACTCCCCACGCTGCGCCTGCTGCTGGGGTTCCGACAGCGCGGCTTCGACGACGACCGGCCGGACGACCGGCCGGACGGGCAACCGGAGGGCCGGTCGAACAGACGGGCGGACAGGCGAGCGGACAGACGAGCGGAGAGGCGCACGGATCGGACCGGAACGCACGAAAACCTTACGGGGGTGGCGAGTTGAGCGAGATCGCAACGGGCCGTGAGCCCACCGCCGAGCGCCTGCGCCGCTGGCGGCTGGTCCTGGGCGACGGCGGCGCGGACGGTACGGGGTACGAGCTGCGCGGGCGCGATGCCGCCATGGACGGGGCGCTGGCCTCGCTCTACGGCCGGCAGCCGGGCGACGGGGGCAAGAGCGCCGACGGCGGGCGGCGCTCGGCCGGGCTGGGGGCCTCGGCGCCCGACGTCGCGCGCTGGCTCGGCGACATCCGGACGTACTTCCCCTCCTCGGTGGTGCAGGTGATGCAGCGTGACGCCATCGACCGGCTGGGGCTGTCAGCGCTGCTGCTGGAGCCGGAGATGCTGCAGGCCGTCGAGGCCGACGTGCATCTGGTGGGCACCCTGCTCTCGCTCAACAAGGTCATGCCCGAGACGACGAAGCAGACCGCACGGACCGTCGTCCGCAAGGTCGTCGAGCAGTTGGAGAAGAAGCTCGCGACCCGCACCCGCGCCACCCTCACCGGCGCGCTGGACCGCTCCGCACGGATCAGCCGGCCCCGCCACCGGGACATCGACTGGGACCGCACGATCCGGGCGAACCTCAAGAACTACCTCCCGGAGCACCGCACGGTCGTCCCCGAGCGGCTGATCGGCTACGGCCGGGCCGCCCGGTCGGTGAAGAAGGACGTGGTGCTCTGCATCGACCAGTCCGGTTCGATGGCCGCCTCGGTCGTCTACGCCTCGGTTTTCGGCGCGGTGCTGGCCTCCATGCGCGCCCTCGACACCCGGCTGGTCGTCTTCGACACCGCGGTGGTGGATCTGACGGACCAGCTGGACGACCCGGTCGACGTGCTCTTCGGCACCCGGCTCGGCGGCGGCACGGACATCAACCGCGCCCTCGCCTACTGCCAGTCCCGGATCACCCGCCCCGCCGAGACCGTCGTCGTCCTCATCAGCGACCTGTACGAGGGTGGAATCCGCAACGAGATGCTGGGGCGCATCGCCGCGATGAAGGCGTCGGGTGTGCAGTTCGTGACCCTGCTCGCACTGTCCGACGAGGGCGCCCCCGCCTACGACCGGGAGCATGCCGCGGCCCTCGCGGCCCTGGGCGCACCGGCGTTCGCCTGTACGCCGGACCTGTTTCCGGACGTGATGGCGGCCGCGCTGGAGAAGCGGCCGCTGCCCATACCGGACATGGCGGAGCAACGGTGACCGATGCACCGGGAGGACTTGCGTGGCACCTGGCTCCTCGTGCAAGGATCAGGGCATCGCTCGATCGCCCGCGACGCGCGTGACATCGAGGCCGTGTGCCCGGATGTCCCCGTCCGTATGGGAAGGTCCCCTCCTTGTCTGCTGTGTTCGCCCTGCCTGCCGCCGTGCGCCTGCCGCGCACGGTCGCCGCGCGGCGCGCACTGCTGGCCGGGCTCTTCCTGGTGGGCTTCGTCGCCCTCGGCTTCGTCTTCGGTCCCGGCGCCCACGCCGACGACCGCACGAGCGCACCGGCCCTGACCGGGGAGGCTTCCCCGGCCCCGGCCGAGGCGTCCCTCCCGGACCGGGCCGCCACCCGGACCGGGTCGGCCGACCGGCTGTCCGGCTCCACGACCGCACTCGAGCGGCAGGGCCAGGCAAGCCGGGAAGAGCTCGCCGACGGTACGCACGACGCGTCCGCCGCGGTGGCCGAGGCCGTAGAGCCCGCCGCCGAGCAGACCGCGCCGGTCACCGACCGGATCACCGAGCCGGTGAACCGGATCGTGCGGGAGGTCGGGGACTCGGCCGGTGCCGCGCTGCCCGTGAACCTCCCGGCCGGTGAGCACGCGAACCGTCCCGGCGACGGCGCGGACCAGCAGCACGGCCGTACGCCGCAGGGCGTGCACCCGTCCGGTCAGCCGCGGTGCTCCGCGCCGGCCGACGGTGACGCCTCGGCCCGGCTCGCGCACCTCTCCGACGGCCTGCACAAGCCGGCCGCCGAACAGCCCGTGACCGTCGTTCACGAGCAGCGGGACCCGGGCCACCAGGGCCTTCCGGGCCAGCTCCCGCAGGGCCAAGCGGCGCCGGCCTCGCACACCGCCGGTGACGGCCACGGCCCCCGTGGTGGGGACCAGCACGCCGCCACCCCGGCGGACTTCACGAGCCTCCGGCTGCTGCCGGGTGGCGTTCGCACGGCCGATGGCGCTCCGACGCGCATGCGGGCCGAAGAAATCCTCGAATTCCCGGGCTAGGGCAGACCGCTCCGCGTCTGTAACAGGACCTGCCGCGCGGGGGCGGGACAGGTCTGCCCTTAAACCCCTCCTGAATTCGAAGGACTTCATCTCCATGCGCTCGAACATCCGCCGTTCCATCGTCGTCGCCGCTGCCGCCACCGGTCTGTGGGCCCTGGGCTCCGTCGCCGCCAACGCCGCCGAGCTGCCCGCCGTCCCGGACCTGCCCGCCACCGGCACGGTGACCGACACCGCCGGCAAGACCGTCACGGACACCACCGGCACCGCCCAGAAGACGGCCGGCGACGTGGCCGGCAAGGCGACCGGCACCCTCGGCGGCGGTCTGCCGACCCAGGACCTGCCCACCGGCAAGCTCGGTGACGTCACCGGCGCCGTGGACGGCGTGCAGAAGCTGGCCGGTGGCGCGGACCTGCCGAAGACCGGCGCCGTGGACAAGGCCGCCGACCTCAAGCAGGCCAAGAAGGCCGCCAAGGCCGCCAAGAAGGCCGCGAAGAAGGCCGACCTCGGCAAGCTCGGCCGCCTCACGGACGGCCAGCTGCCCGCCGTTCCGTCGCTGCCCGCCACCCCGGGCGTCCCCTCCGCCGGCCTGCCCGAGGTGCCGCAGACCCCCGAGCTGCCCAAGACCCCCGAGCTGCCCAAGGCTCCCGGCTCCGCCGACAACCTGCTGGCCGCGCTCGCCGGTGCGGGTGTCCGCCCCGAGCAGCTGACGAAGCAGGCCCAGGGCGCGCTGGCCACCGCCCGCCCGGTCGTCGACAGCACGGCCGCCGACGTGCTGCCGCCCGTCGCCCAGCGGATCGTCGTCAAGGTCGTGCCGGTCGCCCAGGGTGCGGTCGGCGGCGCCGGTCGGCTCGCCGGTGACGCGGCCGCTCAGGCGACCCCGTTCGTGACCGTCGTCGGCGGCCAGGCGCAGCTGTTCGTGCAGGGCACCGCCGCCGACGCGGTGCCGTTCGCGAAGGGTGCGGCCACCGACGCGGTCGCCTTCGCGCAGGGCAAGGCCACCGACGCGGTGCCGTTCGCCCAGGGCAAGGCCGCCGGCGCCGTCGCGTTCGCCCAGGGTGCGGCGACCGACGCCACCCCGTTCGCGCAGGGCCTGACCGCCGTGGTCGTGACCGACGCGCAGAGCACCGCCACCGAGGCCGCCGCCGGTGTGCAGGGCCTGACCCCGGTCAAGTCCCTGCCCGCCGACGTGACCGACGCCGCCAACGTCCCGGCCGTGCCTGCCGTTCCGGCTGCGCCTGCCGTCCCGGCCGTGCCCGCCGACGTGTCGGACGTCGCCAACGTTCCGGCCGTGCCTGCCGTTCCGGCCGTGCCTGCCAACGTGTCGGACGTCGCCAACGTTCCGGCTGTGCCCGCCGTTCCGGCCGTGCCCGCCGACCTGACCGACGCCGTCGCCGTTCCGGCCGTGCCCGCCGACCTCGCCGACCTGACCAACGCCGCCAACGTCCCGGCGCTGCCGGTCCTCCCGGTCCAGGCCGTCTGACCCGTCGGCCGACCGGGCCGACACCACCGGCTCGTCGGCCGCGGCGGCGGCCGACGCCGGATCACCCATGAACAGCCGGGCGGACCTCTGTGGGGGAGGACCGCCCGGCTTTGGTGTTTGTCTGCCCGAGAGCGCGCCGACTGCCCGGCCGGGGTGGGGCGGGTGCCCTAGGGGGTGGTCGAACGCATCCTGTAGGGGAAGCGAGGGCCCCCTGTGAGGCCACAACGTGGTGGTGCGGGGCGGTATTCCCGTGTTCACCCGGTGCGCGGGCACGAGCCGCGAGCCACGAGCCGCGAGCCACGGGCGGATGACCCACGAACCATGACCCGTGAACCACGAGCCACAAGCTGCGAGCACGAGCGATGCCCCCCGACCCGCGAGCCACAAGCCGCGAGTCATGAGCGATGCCCCCCGACCCGCGAGCCACAAGCCGCGAGTCATGAGCCACGGGCCATGACCCACAATTCGTGCCCCATGCCCCATGCCCCATGAGCCACGAGCCAGCGCACCCGTCGATTGGCCAGTCGGCTCTATGAGTTGGGTACCCGTAGGCGTTCCCAGCTGACTCGGCCCGGTAGGCCGTCGGCGTCCTTGCCGCGGAAGCCGAGCTTGCGTTGCCAGGAGGCGTACGACTTGCGGTGTGCCTCGCTCCACTCGGGGCCCGGGCGGCCCCTGTAGTGGCCGCAGGACTCGGCCACCAGCCGCTCGCCCATCGCCGCGATCACCGGGCTCGGCGCCCCCGGACGGAAGAAGTCGCGGCCGGGGAACGGCTCGTACGGCGGATGCTGGGGCCTGGGCGGCGGCACCGGCCGCCCCGTCCCGTCACCGGATCCGCCAGTGGAGCTGCCACCGGAGCCGGCAGTGGAGCCGCCAGTGGAGCCGCCAGTGGAGCTGCCACCGGAGCCGTCCCCCGAAGCGTCCCCCGAACCGCCGCCGGAGCCTCCCGCGCCGCCGTTGCCCGGCCCCGCGCCGTCGCCCGGCCCCGCGCCGCCGGCCGGCACGTCGTCGCCCGTATTCGGTTCGCCCTCCGGTGCCTTCGCCAGCCGTTGCTTGATCCGCTCCCGCATCCGGTCCATCACGATGCCGCGCGGATCGACCTTCCCCGGCTGCCACTCCTTGTGCCCGATCACCGAGCGCTCGCTCCAGCCGTGGGCCCGGCAGATCGCCGACGCCGCCTTCTCGATCGCGAGCTGCTGCTCCTTCGGCCACGGGTCCTCGCCGTCACCGAGGTTGATGCACTCGAAGCCGTAGAAGTGCCGGTTGCCGTCGGCGTCCGCGGCGTCGTCCTTCGGCAGCGGGGACTCCTCGGCGATCACCGCCTCCAACACGTCGCGGTCGCCGAGTCCGGCGTGGTTGGCGCGGCCGTTGCCGACGAGATGGATCTCGCCCCGCTTGTCGATCACGCCGTGACAGAGCGGTCCCGGAAGGTCGGGGTGCCCGTCGTAGCACAGGTCCACCGAGGCCTCGAGGCCCTCGGTGACGGTGTGGTGGACCATCACCCCGTGCATCGGGCCCCATCTGCCCTTCGCGTTGCGGTGGTGCCGACGCCAGTCGCGGACCTCGTGGACGACCAGGCCCTCGGCGCGCAGCGCCGCCAGCAGCTTCCCCGCGGTCAGCGGCGTGGCCATCAGCCGGCTCCGCCCTCGTCGACCGCGGCTTCGGCCGCGGCGGTGGTCTGCGACCTGCTCGGCGCGGGCTGCGCCGGGTCGCCCGCCGCGCCGGAGGCGTCGTACCCGGCCTCCGGGGACCCGTCCGCCGCGTGGCCCGCCTGCTCCTGTGCCCGCGCCTCGGCCTCCGCGGCCAGCTCCGCGTCGTCCGCGGCCGGGATGTCCGCCGCCAGCGGACCGAACGCCCGCCGCAGATCGGGTTCGGCCTGCTCGCCCGCCACCCACGCCAGTGGCGCGAAGTGCACCTCGAGGCCGGACGGCGGCTGAAGCAGCGGACGGCGCGCCGCGTCCGCGGGCCACTCCACCCGGCCGGTGGCCGTACGGGCCGGGATCAGCCAGTAGTCGCCGGTGCGGTAGGTGCCGCGGGGCGCGAAGTACACCTCCACACCGTCCTCCAGCGGCAGCCACTCGCCCTCCTCGACGGGCAGCGCACCGTGCCGGAGCCGCTCGGCCCCCGCTCCGCGCTTGACGCTCCTGCGGCCGCCCTCGTGGTGGTCCCAGCGGCGCAGGAACGGATGCAACTCCGGCCGCCGCCCGACGCCGGGCGCCGGCTCGTCGGACAGCCGCACCCGGCGGCCCGGCAGGTCCAGCTCCTCCACCCGCAGCAGCGGCGCCGCCTCCCCGCGGCTGCTGTAGGCGGTGTCCACGAACTCGACCCGGTCGCCGACGTTCAGATCCAGCTTGTCGTCGCCGCCCAGCGTCGCCAGCGCCACCCAGGTGCCGTCGAGTTCGTCGACCGGGAAGGTGACGGACCCGTTCTCCCTGGACCACTTGAAGGTGGCGTCCTTCGCGCTGCCGCCGTCATGCACCTCGACCCGGTAGAGCTGGTTCTCCGGTCCCCGGTAGCGGGCGTCCGGGGCGACCAGGCAGGGCTCGTCGTCGGCGTGGTCCGGGCGCTCGCTGCGCGCCGCGAGGCCGGAGCCGGGGGCGGTCTGCTTCCGCGCCCAGTCGGCGAATGCCTTGCGGATGTCCTTGATCGGCGGGGTGTGGTCCTCGATGCCCAGCTCCGCCGCGGGCAGCGGCAGCACCTGCCACACCACCTTCGTACGGGCCGCGGTGTCCGGCAGCGCCGAGCCCAGCGCCACCTCGCGCAGCGCCGGGTCCTCGGCGGCGGTGACCACCCGCTCCCACACCTTCAGATACGCCAGGTACGGGAAGGCACTGGGCAGCCGGTCGCCCGGCCGCTCGGGGTCCCGGAAGCCGTCGGGCTGGTCCCAGTACGTCCAGGTGGCGAGCGGCGCGGCCGGTCCGCCCGCGCCGTCGCCGTCCGACTCGTCCTTGCCGTCGTCGTCGGCCGCGCCGTGCGCGGGCACCGGCACGCCGGGCCGCGGCCGGGTGGCCTCGCACAGGATGCCGTCGACGTAGTAGCGGCCGCCGCCGATGACCAGGTCGTCCAGGTCGCGGCCGCCGCCCCGCAGGGCGATCTTGAAGCCGGTGGCGCCGCGCGGTCCGCCGTGCTCGCCGATCAGGTCGGCGGCGAGCGTACGGGCCTGGAACAGCTGGATCGCGGTCTGCTCGTTGGCGTCCGCGTCCAGCTGTACGCGGCCCTGCTGGGCGACGACCGCGGAGTAGTGACGCTCCGGCCGGTGGGTCAGGCGCGAGAGATCAGCGTGCATGGAAGGGGTCCCCCTCGTACGGGATGCTCAGAAGGTCGGCGGTCGTCTCACAGCAAGGGCGCCGGGTGCGCCCGCGGTTCGCGTCACGGACGGGCGGGTGGTTCACCGTGTGCGCGGGGGGAGGGCTCACGTCACGAACACCACCCCCGCGTCGCTGCCCGCCGGTGTGTACTCCGCCAGCCGGGCCCGCAGGCTGTCCTCGCGTTGCGGCTGGTACAGGTCGTGGTAGGCGCCCATCTCGGCGCCGTCCTCCGCGCCGCGCCGGATCTCGGGCGCGCAGCCGTCCGCCAACTGCCCGTACCAGGGCGTGCCGTAGCGCTCGCCGCGCAGCAGCGGGCGTACCCGTGCGGGGTCCGCCAGGTCCGGCTGGCAGCGGTGGCGGCGCGGGGTGCGCGACCCCGGCGGTACGTAACTGAACCGCAGACAGCCGACACCGCGCCGGGCGACGTGCAGCCGGCCGGTGAAGATGCTGTTCTCGGCGAGCTGCACGGCGTGGGTGTGCACTTCGCCGATGACGGTGGAGCGGTGCGCGTACAGCACCGCGTGGGCGTGCCGGCAGTCCGGCGCCGACAGCGCCTCGCGGTCGGCCGCGGTGGCGTCCAGGATGCTGTCGCGCAGATGGATCGGCAGCGGATCGGTGCCCACTTCGTCGCCGATGACCTCGATGGTGCCCAGGATCGTCCGGTCGATCTCCACGCAGGCGGTCGTACGGTCCAGCACCAGGCTCGGCTCCTCGGGGGAGTGCGGAGCGCACTCCGCCTCCAGCGACCAGCCCGGTACGAGGGTGCAGTGCCGCAGCACCAGCGCCCCCATCGGGCCGGTGACGTTCAGGCCGCGCCCGGTGACCAGCAGTCCGTCCAGGACCATCCGCGGCCGCTCGCCGACCGCGCAATCGTCCCCCGAGCTCTCGGCTCCGTTCGAGCAGGGGGGACCCCCACCCCGCGCCCGGATGTTGAGCGCGTCGGGCCGGTTGCTGTACCAGTCGAGCAGCCGGATGACGGGCCGGGTGCCCTCGGCGGCGCGCAGCTGGAGCCGGTCGCCGGGATCCAGGTCGAAGTCCAGCTGCTCCTGGTAGGCGCCGCTGTGGGTGATCTCGATGATCCCCTCGGGGCCGCACCGTCCGGCCCGCCGGTCGTGCTGCCACGCCCCGTAGGCGTCCATGATCCGCTGGAAGGCCTGGCCCGGCCCGACCCGGTAGAGCGCGGCGTCCGGGGCGGTTGCCCGCTCCCGCTCGTACTCACCGCCGCCCAGCTCGTCCCCGAACCCGTAGTGGTAGTCCACCCATACGCCCTGCCGGGGCGCCGAGCGCGCACCGAACGCCATCCGGCCCCGTTCCGGATCGACCGCGACCTGCCCGCGCCGGGGCCGGTAGCGCCAGTCGCCGAGGTCGGCGACGACGATGTCGGCGAGCGGGACCGGGGTGTCGTGCCCGTCCCGGCGGATGGTGAAGCTCTTGCCCGGCCCGTAGTAGTCCGCGAGCCGGTCGTGCAGCTGCCGGCGCCGGATCGCCGCCGGCACGTTGTCGAGGGTGGCGATGTGCGTCGCGGACGGCTCCGGTTCCGGGCGGGTCACCAGCGGGGTGTCGTTGCCCAGGATGGAGAACGTGTAGAGGTTGCGGGCCCGGTCGATGCAGTACGCCGGCGCCCCGGTCACCGCGTACGGCTTCAGCCGCCACACGAACAGGCCGACCCCGGCCGGGGTGTGACCGCCCTGTGTGTGACGGGAGTCGGCCCTGCGCACGTCCACCGAACGGGCCACCGTCGAGAACGGCCCGCCGGCGAGGTCGAGCGCCGCACCGTCGCGCAGGTCCACCAGCCGCCCGCGCCCACCCCGCCGCGCGTTGACCGCCTCGGTGCCCGACCCGTACAGCTTCACCGGCTGCTGGTGCGCCAGGAGCCGGGAGAACTCCACCGCCCGCGCCGGCCAGCCCGCCACCGACTCCGACAGCTCCTCCAGCAGCGCCAGGGTGCCCTTGCGCCGCCGGTTGCCGACCGTCGTCGCCACATCGCGGCGCGGTGCCAGCGCCTCGGCCAGCCGCCGCCGCGAGGAGTCGGGCAGTCCGCCGTCGCGCAGCCCGCCGGCCAGCACCCGCTCGTAGCCGGGCAGCGGACGGTAGCCCACCAGGTCGCCGAGGTAGGGCAGCACCCACTCGGCGGCGCTTTCGACGAACCAGTCGTCGTACTGCTGGGCGACCCCGTCGCGCACCCGGTCCACCTGCTCGGCGATCACGGCCAGCAGCGCGCGCAGCGGCTCGCCGTCTTCCGCGTCGCGCAGCCGGTGCCACTGCGGAAGCAGCTCCGCGAGCCCGTCCGGCTCCCTGGTCGTACTCATCGGGTTACCTCCGTGAGGATCAGCGTGTCCGCGACCCGCGGCGAGAACAGCGCCAGCTGCGCCGGGCGGACACCGCGGAAGACGCAGACCGCGCGGCCCTTCGCCAGCGGCCGGGTGTCGGTGATGTCGGGGTTCAGGCGCAGCAGCTCGGCCAGGGGGATGCCGTAGCGGGCGGCGACCGCGGTGAGCGTCTCGCCGCCGTCCGCCGTCACCTCGTGGATCCGCTCGTCGTACGCGGCGAGCCGGGACGGCACCGACGTGCGCGGCGGATCGCCGAACTGGGCGGACAGCGCCGTGAGTTCGGCGGGGGAGACGGACGCCGGGACGCCGGTGAAGGCGTCCACGTCGACGTGGTCCACCCCCGGTACCGACTGGGCGGCGGCCAGCACCTCCGACAGTCGCGCCGGCTGCCCCAGCTCCCGTCCGTCATAGCCCAGCCGGTCCAGCACCGCCCGCCGCACCCGCGGCTCCACCAGCGGCCAGGCGTGATCGGCCGCCACCTTCACCTTGGCCACGCACAGCAGCAGCACCGGCTCGCGCACGTCCACCCGGATAGGCAGCCGGGCGTCGCCGTACTCGGCCAGCGAGGACCGCAGCGCCCGCAGCACCTCCGCGTCCGGCGCGATCGGGATGTCGTCCACCCCGGCCACCGTCACATGCAGCACCTTGCGCCGCCCGTCGAAGAGTTCGCGGGCCGAGGCCCGGCCGATGCCGGCCCGGGAGCGGGCGAAGTCCTCGTAGTCGGCGAGCGAGACCAGCCGGTCCAGCGCGGAGACCGACAGCGGGACGGTGCGCCGGGTCAGCCCGGGACCGTCGGCGTCCGCGCCGCCGCTCGCCGGCTGCGGATTGGTCACGCCGGTCACGCCCAGCGGCCGGGTCACCGCCTGGGTGATCCGGTTCGCCGCGACGTTCGCCGCCCGCCCGGTGCCGAAGCGGTAACGGGCCCGGACGTTGTCGTGGCCGGTCGGCAGCCGGGCGCCGTGCACCCCGTCGCCGAACGTCACCGTCGTACGGCCCGCCCCGTTCCGCTCCGCGCCGCCGCCGGCGCTCGTCCCCACCACATACACCCGCTCCCGCGGCCCGCGACCGGCCAGGCTGTCCACCGGATGCCACAGCAGCCCGTCGACCCGCACCTCAAGCTCCGGGGTGGAGCCCAGCGGACTGTCGTCCGGCAGCCACGTCAGCGGCGACTGCCACAGCGCGAACGTCTGGTTGGCGCGGGTCGCGTCCCCGCTGCCGATGGCCTCGTCGCGGCTCTCCCCGTGCGACGCGGGCACGACGTTGCCCTGGACACGGACCGTCTCCCGCCGGTAGCGGTAGGCCAGATCCGCGGTGAGGGTCAGCACCGTGTGCACATGGTCGCCCGGCACGTCCGCGTCCAGCCGCTGGTCCACCGAGGCGATCACGGCGAGTTCGGTGGCGCGCAGCCCGGCACCGCCCGCGAGACCGGGGATGTCGCTGCGCTCACCGGAGACGACGATCCGCCGCCCCGGCAGCAACCCGTCGTACAGCTCGGCGAGTTCCAGCTCGTTGCCGTGCACGTCCTCACCCAGCGGCTCGTCCGCCGTCCGCAGCGGCTCACCGCCCGCGTGCACGGTGGTGTCCCGGATCGCGGAGAGCACCACATCGTGCTCGTCCAGCCAGGGGTCGGCCAGCGTCAGTTCGGTGCCCCGCCCGGTGATGCCGAAGTTCGTGTACGCGGCGGTGCGCACCGCCGTCACCCGGGTGGTGACGAACGCCAGCTTCTTGTCGCCCGGTATGCCGTCCGGCCCGTCCGCGCCCTTACGGGGACGCCGGACGGCGACCCAGCTGCCGACGGTGATGCCGTCCTGCACCGAATCCAGCGCCAGCACACGGCGGTTGGCGGGCGCGGGAACGGTGGCGATGCCGATCTCCACGGCGGGCGGTTCGCTGCCCGGTGTGCGCCGCACCGTCACCTCGTACTCGCCGTGCCGGACCTGCCGCTGCTCGCCCGGCCGCAGATGCCAGGTCTCGGTCCGGCCGTTGTGGACCGCGACCTCGATCCGGTCCTCCTCGTCCGGGCGGGCCACGAACAGGGTGCGCTCGGGCAGGCCGGAAAGCAGCCGCGCGGTGACCCCGGCCTCCTGCGAATCGGTCGGGCGGCGGCCCAGCCAGCTCAGATCGTGGTCCTGGCCGGTGCGCGTGGACAGCTCGACGCGGCCGGGCCCGAGGTCGAAGGGCTCGTCGGACGGCAGGTTCACGGCGCGCTGCGCGGAACTGCCGGTGTTCTCCACATGCTGGAACTCCGCCTTGACCGGCACCTTGCCGGCCGTGTCGAACACGATCCGCATGCTGGTCAGCGCGCCGCCGGTCAGCGGCCAGTCCGACTGCCGGATCACCCGGCCCTTGTCGTCCTGCACGGGCTTGAGCGGCGCGGTCGACCCGAAGGGCGCGGCGCTCACCCGCATCGCCAGCAGCTCCCGCAGCGCGCCCTGCGCCTGGGGCGCCGCCTGCCGCCACGCCGCGTACATCCCGTCGGCGAGCCGCGGATCCAGCGCGGACAGCAGGCGCGCGGTCAGATCCGAACCGGGTGCGAAGAGCCGGCCGGGGTCGCGGAAGGCCGCCCCGGCACCGGACGGCGGACGGACCACGCCGGTACGCAGGGCGGGGAGGACGGCGGCGAGGGCCTGCAGCGCCGGTGCGCCCTGCCCCTGCGCGGACCGCGGCGTCGGCGCGGTGGGCACCGTACGCGCCGGCTCCAGATCCCCGGCCCGCTCCCGCAGCTCGCCGACCACCGCCTCCAACCGCTCGAACCAGGCCGCGACCTCCTCGTACGGCGCGGCCAGCACCTGCGCCTCGGCCAGCCGCTCGTGCGGCCCGGCGAGCCGCTCGGCGAAGGCGGCCGGAGAGGAACCGGCCGCCCCGTCCAGGTCCTTGCGCAGCGGTGCCAGCACCTGGACGTCGAACGTGTCGATCAGCTTGCTGACCGGCCGTGGGTTCGGCGTCTGCGGGGTGGGCGGACCGGGCTCGTCCGGATCGTCCGGGTCCCCGCCGTCGGGCGGCTCGGTGATCCACTGCCGCAGCTCGTCCACCAGCTCCTTCAGGGTGGGCGGCGCGGACCGCGGCAGCCCGATCGCGGTGCGGTCCTCGTCCCGGTCGATCCGCACCTTCGCGACCGGCAACAGCAGCTGCCGGTCCCCGCCGAAGTCGAAGAGCAGCTGGTCACCGGTCTGCAGGGAGGTGTGCGTCCCCGCCACGTACAGCTCCGAGCGCTGGGCGAGGTCCTCGGCGACCAGCAGGGCCGGCCGCCGCCTGCGCACCTTCAGCTCGTTCCACGCCCAGCGCGCCGTCAGCTCCTCGTCCGTCTCGAAGGTCTGCGACTCCTCGCCGGTGGCGGCGGGCACACTGTGGCTGCGCGCGCCGCGCGGGACGACCACGGCCAGGTCCTCGGCGCGCGGATCCTTGTCGAGGGTGTAGGCGAGGTGGGTGTCGGCGGCGACGCCCGGCCGCGGCCGGTGCCCGACCAGCCGCCCCAGCAGAGCCAGCGACCGGTGCTCGTTGGCGGTCCGCAGATAGCCCTCCTGCGCGATCCGCTCGCCGTGGAAGGTCAGTACGTCTCCGAGCACCGCCCAGGCGTCCAGCAGCCCGATCGCCGGATCGTCCGGGGTCCGTACCGTCAGGCCGCGCAGCGCCGGGTAGGCGGGCGAGGCGAGCCGGTCGAGCATCCCGGCGAGGAAGCCGCCGTAGTCGTCGACGCGGTAGTCCAGCGCCGGGCGCCCCGGCGGGTTGTAGAGGGCGTCGGGGGCGCGGCGCTCGTCGTGGCCGCCGATCCCCCCGTCGCAGCCGCATCCACAGGTGCTCATCGGGCACTCCCCAACTCAATGGTCAGCCGGCCGTTCTCGGGCCGCTCCGGGTCGTTGTCGCACACGGCGATCTCCAGCGGGCCGAGCCGCAGCACACCGTCCTGCAGCGCTCGGTCGTCGAGGTGTGCGTCGTGGACCAGCCGCTGCAGGCGGGTCACCCGTACGCTCAGTACGCCCGGGACGGCCGCGGCCACCGCCGTGAGGCGGCTGAGCCGCACCGGCTCCCCGAACGTCAGCGCGTCCGGATGGAAGAAGCCCAGACCGCCCCCCGGCAGCCGCCGGCTGCCCAGTACACGCGTCAACTCGGCCAGGATCTGGCCGTGTTGGTGGCCGGGGGCCGCGCATACCTCGATCCCCAGATCGACCGGCACCGTCCGGGCCGGTTCGACGACCAGGTCGTGCCCGATCCGCCGGTAGCTCTCCAGTGCGTAGGCGACGGAGTCCAGCAGCCGCGGCGAGGGCTCACCGCTGCCGGCCGCATCGATCGCGACATGCGCCTCCTGGGTGCTGCCGGTCCAGCGGATCTCGGCCGCGGCCCGCTGCACACCCGGCAGCGCCGACGCCAGCTCCGCGTAGTCGGCGGCGGTCACGGCCCGCAGCCGGGTCCGCTTCAGGTCGAGCGGGGCGAGCTGCCGCACCTGCTCGACCGGTTCGGGCTCCGTACCGCCGGTGGCGGGCAGGGGGTTGCGGACACCGGCGACCGGCAGGGGGGCGGCGGCATCCGAGTCCTGCGCACTCCGGTCGAGCACGAGGTGGTTGATGGCCTCGGCCCCGACATTGCCCGCCGTACCGCCGCCCAGCCGGTAGTGCAGGGCCAGCCGGCTGCCGGGCTCGGGCCGGGCCCCGTGGCGCCCGTCGCCGAAACGCAGCGCGAGCCGCCCGTCGTCCTGGAGCTCACCGACGAAGTGCCGGTCGCGGGGGCCGCTGTCGAGCAGGTCGCGACGCGGCAGCCAGACGCCGCCCCGCTCTTCCTCGATCCGTACGGCGGGCAGCGCGGCCCGCGCATCGGGCAGCAGGGTGGCCGCCGGCCCGTGCAGCACCGGCTCGTCCGGGTCCAGCCCCACGGCGTACGCCGGGCCCCAGCTGTGCGCGATCTCCCAGGCGATCCGCCGGTCCAGCACCGTACCGGCCCGGGCCCGCGCGCTCAGCACCTCCAGCCGCCGCAGCTTGGCCGCCAGCAGCGCGTCGGCGCGGTGCAGCAGCTCCCGCAGCGCCCGCACCGGATGGCGGCGCAGTGGGAGGCGTTCGAGGGTCTTCAGGCCGAACACCACGGTCAGCTCGGTGATCTCGTCCTCGGCCAGCCCGTCGTGGTCCCGGGCGCTGCGCCACAGTTCGACGAGCCGGTCGCGCACCCGTTCCCGTATCCCCGCCAGCCGGTCGGCCTGCCCCGCCGCCACCTGCGCGGGCTGCGGGAACGGCACGGTCTGGGCGACGGGGGAGCGGTGCAGCACCGGCCTGAAGCGCGGCACGACGCCCGGGTAGACCGACTGCGCGAGCAGTGTGCGCAGCGCCTCGGCCTGGGCGTGGACGGTGCCGGGCACGACGCGTTCCCGCCGCTGCCCGGCCAGCTCCAGTCCGAGCCCGGCCCGTACGGTCGCCTCCTCGCCGACGACGGTGAACAGCTCACGGATGTCGTCGGGGGCCAGCGGCTGATGGCAACGGGTCTTCTCCAGGGCGGCGTTGATCGTGGCCGCGGTGGCGTTGCCGTCGTCCTTGCGGTCGCCGCAGCCGAAGGCCGGCGGGTCGCAGGAGCCGAGGACGGCGGGTACGGCGGGGACGGTGACGGTCTCGGGGACGCCCTCGTCGGCACTGCCGAAGGCGAGCGACCGCCCGTGGTCGACCAGCACGACATTGCCGCGCGCCACGCTCACCTCCTCGACGGGCGCGCAGTGGGGCCCGCCCCGGGTGGACAGCGTCAGCGGGAACGCCAGCGCGTCCTCGGGCGCCCAGGTGACCTCCAGCACCGGCTGGTCGTCGAGCCGGTCGACGGCCGGGGTGACGGAGGTGAGGCGGACGGTCTGCCGGTGGGTGGGGTCCTGGTCGCCGGGCGTTCCCGTACGCGGCCCCTTGACCTCCTCGAACAGCAGCAGATCACCGGGGCGGAGCCGGAGCGCACGCGTCCGGCAGGCGTCGTCGGCCCACTCGTCGCGCAGCGTCGCGCCGGTGGCCCCCTTCGGCAGGGCGCGGATCTCACCGCCCCAGGTCCACAGGCGGACGGCGTTGTGCTCGGGCCGCACCACCAGGGGCGTGGCGGCGACCGGCTCGAAGACCTCCACCGCACCGCGCTCGTCGAGCACCGCCAGATCCCGGTCGTCGACGACGCTGCCGATCTCCGGCCGGTCGCGTGGACCGAACGTCCGGGTGTCGACGGCCGCGAACCGGAACTCGCCCGGCAGCAGCGTCAGTTCCTCCACGGCCTCCAGCGACACGAACGCCCGCGCACTGCACCCGTCGTGCATCGGATAGTCGATCAGCCGGACGTGCCGCCGTACGGACACCCTGCGCCGGGCGGTGTCGAGATACGCCTCCGTCGCCACCGCGTCCTGCTGGTAGCTGATCTGGTCGGCGGTGTGGGCGAGCAGCTCGACCAGCGTCGTCCCCAGATCCGCCGGACTGCGCTCGACCCAGTCGGGGGTGGTCAGCCGCAGCCGGTCCAGCACGAGCCGGCGCAGGGTGTCGTAGTCGCGGGCCGTGTAGTCGATGACGGGCGCCGGCCGGAAGGCGTCCGGGCGGGCGCCCGGCCCGGTGCCGACCTCCTCGTCCGCGCAGTCGAAGGGGCTCGGGCAATCGGGCCGGAAGGAGAACTCCTGGCTGAAGTACCGCTGGTCGAAGCCCTCGTACGGCTCGGTGCCGGGCCGCCCGTACGGATCGGTCCCGACGAGGGAGAGGCGGTAGCGGGACGTGTCCCCGGCCCGGTCCAGCGTCACCAGCAGCCGGTCGTCGAGCTCGGGGTCCTCCTCCCGCTCGACGCAGACCTCGACGGCCTCCAATCCGGTGATCCTGCGCCCACCGTCGATACGGACGTTCTCCGGCCGCAGCCCGTGCGGCGCCTTGCCGAGGAAGGTGACGGTCAGCGTCACCCCGTCGTCGGCGACCTCCACCGCGTCGACGCCGTTGAGGCGCGCCGCCCTGACCCGCTCGCGCCGCCCCGCCCCGGCACCTGTCGACTCGTCCGTCGTCGCGCCCTGTTGCTGCTGGCTCATCCCTCGCCCCGCCCCTCGAACACCTCATCGCGCCGGCTCGCGGTGGAGCGCACCACATAGCGCAGATACACCCGTACGACGTTGTCCTCGCTCACCACGTCCAGCGACTCGACCTCGATGAGGTCCCCCAGCCACCGCTGCAACGACGCCTGCACCGACAGCTCCACCGCCGACGCCAGCTCCGGGCTGTTCGGGGTGAAGACGAGATCCAGCAGCCCGCACCCGAAGTCCGGCCGCATCACCCGCTCACCGGGACCGGTGAACAACAACTGCTCGATCAGATCCCGGACATGGTCGTCGTGATCCGCGTGCGCGGTCCGCCCCCGCCGGTCGATCCGGAACGGAAACGCGATCTCGGTACGTACCTTCTTCGCAGCCCTCATCGGCTGGACACCCCCTGGCCCTGATGGACGGACGTCACGACCGGTGGGCCCTGCGGCACCAGCCCGGCGCTGAAACACATCGCCGCCGTGGTGTCCAGCAGCACCGGCACCCCGTCGACGCGTACGGCCTGATCCCCGACGTCCGGCGTCCACCGCACGCTCGTGCACGGCTGCGGACACCCGCCGACGCGGTGCATGCATCCACTGACCGTGAAAAGGCCCGCGGTGGTGGCCACCGGCGCGTCATCGATCCGCACACCGCCGTGCGTCCCCGCGGAACCCGCGGACACCACGCGCCCGCCATGCGGACAACTGATCGCGGTCCCGCCGTGCACGAGATTCCCGCTCGCCATCTTCCTGCCCCCTCCCCGTATGCCGTGTGCTTCAGCGCTTCCTGGGCACCGTCAGCCGGCCGTCGTTGATATCGACCTGATCCCCGACCAGCGAAATCGAGGCACCATGACCGTTGTTGATATGGACACCCGTCGCATCGATCTTCACGTACGCGCCGCCGGGCGCCTCCAGCAAAATCCCGTTGGTGGGCACATCCGACATCACGATCTTGTGCTTCTTCGGCGTCTGAATAACGACGGGATGCGCCGTGGCGGGATCGATCTGCGCATCCTCCGGCAATTCCTCCCGGCTTCCGTACCAACACCCCACCCAGATCGGATAACTGGGCTCGCCCTGCTCGAACTCCACCC
The DNA here is from genome assembly GCF_042749045.1 of Streptomyces sp. NPDC059008. Lineage (NCBI taxonomy): Bacteria > Bacillati > Actinomycetota > Actinomycetes > Kitasatosporales > Streptomycetaceae > Streptomyces > Streptomyces sp. NPDC059008. The sequence continues at coordinate 385,531 of NZ_JBHYJC010000002.1, forward strand.
ACACGCCCGCCCCGACCGACGGCACGACGACCTGCCCCGCCTGCGGCCCGGTGAACGGAAAACAGGGCAGCGCCCACGTCGACGGCTCGTCCCCGAGCACATCCGGAACCTGGACGATCAGCCGTCCTCGCCCCATCGGGTCGTTGTTGTCCACCACCCGGCCGCGGAACTTGCCGAGAAAGCGGTTGTTGGGTGCGCCAGCCATGTGACTTGTCTCCTGGATCCGATACGGGCTGCGGCTGGACCGCGGCTCTAGGGACGTACGGTGTCGCTGCGGGCGATCAGCCCTTCCCGCGACAGCGTGAAGTTCTGCTGATACGAGCCGGGCCGAATAGTGGTCGTCACACTCTTCACGTAGTAGTCGCCGTCATACGTCACCCCGGCGCCCCGCACCCCGACCAACTCCCGTGGCCGCAACACATATCCGTGTCGATTGACGTCCAGCGACCCCGACCCCGAAACGGCGTCGGCGGACGTCGCCGCCCTGCCCAACGCCTCCGCCTTCGCGATCGCCTCGTCCCGCTTCGCGGTCCCGCCCAGCGTCTTCCGCTTCAGGGCGGGGGAAGCCCGCAGCCCCAGCGGCGGCCTGAGCGGACTGATATCCGGCTGCGCGAGCAACGGCGCCCGCCGCGTCACGGGGTCCTGCACCCGCGCCTGCGGCTCTTCCCTGGCCGTCCCGTCGTAAGCGAACGTCAACTGATCCACAGTCGAGTTCACATCCATATTCACGTTCAGGGCGTGTTGTCTCTGCCCAATCCGCTGCTCGGGGCCCCAGAACGCCGTCGACTTCCCCGGCACGGGCCCAGGATCGAGATAGAACGTATAGCCGTTCGCCCTGGCCAACTCATTCACATACTGCAGATCGGTCCCGACCTGGTAATCCACCCGCATCTGCTCCCGCGGCGGCTGCGGAATCTGCTCCCGAATGATCCGGGCATCGATCCCGTAATCCGCGTACTTCCCCAGAATCCGCTCGATCCGCTGCGAGGGCGCCAGATTCGGATACCGGTCGGCCCGCTCCTCCAGGTCCATCAACAGCGTGAGGTCTTCCCCGGTGACCGTCAGAGTCGTCTGCCCGGGCTGATTGCTGGCCCCCACCTCCTGCCGCACGATCAACCCGTCCAGCAGTACGAAGGGGGTTCCCTTGATACTCACCGCCACGATCACCCGGGTCTTGGGATCGAAGAACCCCTCCGGCAGCAACCGATCGACGATCGCCCCCTTCTTCGTCAGATCGAACGCGATCTGAAAACCGCTCCGCTCACCCGCCGTACTCGTGATCTGCGCCGACAACAACGCCTCGGTCACTTCCTGCGGCACGGGCCGCGCCGACTTCGGCCCCATATACAGCGACACATGGATCGGCCCCCGCCCAACGGGCTGGTCGTCACCCATTGCGCACCCCCGGCCCGCCCATCCCCCCGGTGAACCCACCGGGCAGCGGCACGGCTATCTCCTCGCCCGGCTCGTCCGTCAACTCCCGCGGATCCAACACCGGATTGGCATCGGCGATCCGCCACCACTGCCCCGGATCCCCGAAGTACCGCTGCCCCAGCTGATCCGGTCGCTCGCCACTGCTGACGGTGTGCGCCACGGCCTCCTCGGCCGCATCCTCCAGCCGCGGCAGCAACCGCCGCTTGGCATACCTCACCTCGGTCCCATCGGGCATCCGATGTACCCCGATCTCCACCTCGGCGTACCGACTGCTCCGCGGATACGGATGCGCCCCGGGCACGTCGTCCAACGCCCGCTCATACGGCTCGATCACCCTCAGATCCCCCTCCCACCAAGCCCGAGCGCCGCAAAGCTCCCGCCCCGGGCGGCCCGCGCCAACTGCTCCTTCTGCGCCAGGTGCGCGAGGTACAACTCGGCCCCTCGATGCCCCGCCGGCAGATCACTCACGGTCAGAATCTTCATCCCGATACTGAGCGAGGCCCTGATCGGATTCAGATTGACGTCGAACGCCGACTCATTCACCGACAACTCGGTGAGCCGGACGGGCATGACGCGCTTGCTCCCCCAGGTGAAGAGGGTGAGGGGCATCTCGATAGGGCTGATCTCGATGGTCCCCTTCTTACTGAGATGCGACGCGGCCCGAAGCTGCGCGGTGGTCGGCTGCACCAGCATTTCCAGCACGGCGAGTTGGGGGTGGATGCCATCGGGCGCGGCAACGTCCAACTGGTCGGTGGCATCGATCTCGGCGGTGAACTTCCACGACTCCTGCGCGGGGCCTTTGAGCCGCAGCGCCTCGTTCCTATCGCCACCACTCCCGCCTCCGCCGCCGTCCCTCTCACCTCCGGCGGCTTGGGGCGCCACGGAACGCTCCAACGTGTCCGGATTGAACTGCAGCACGATGATCCGCCGCGGCGTCCCGAGATCAGGGTCGACGATGACGATCCCGGAGCGAATGGGCTTGGGTATGTCGGCGTAACGTGTCATGCGTTCCCCTTTGAATCGTGCTCGCGAAGCAGCCTCTGTACGTCGAAGGCTGGGTATGGCAGGTCATCCGGCCAGGACGCTGATCGCTGTTCGACGAGAGGCCGGTAGCGGTCCATGGCGTGGAATCCCAAAGCATGCACGGCCGTCACCTGGAGATCGAGTGTTTCGAGGTCGGCGATTCGCTCCATGATGGACAGAGCTTGAGAGGCGCTGCTGCGCGCCAAGGCCCGCACTGCATCCAGGCGTTCATCGGGGTCTTTGGACTCGTCGAGAGCGATTCCTGCGAGGGCGTGAATCAGTGCGTCATCAGGTGCACATTCGGCATCCAGAATACGCCCGGCTGCGGCGAGTGCGCCGGAAGCAACATCGGAATTAGCGGAGTTCTCAAGCACTCGGAGGATGAGCCCGGAATCCTCCGGTTTAGCGTGATTCATCATGATCAGCAATGCGCTCGAGTGATTGGACCCTTCGATGTCGGGCCCAGTGAAGGTGGAGTGGGTGGGAGGCTGTTTCAATAGTTCTCGCGCTCGCTCCAAAACCTCAAGTGTGTAATCGGAATAGGGATTGGGGATACCGTATCGCTGTTGCGATACCGCATAATGGTAGTGATCCAGTGCAATTCCGATAGCAGCGCTGTCTTCGCTGTGCAAGAGCTGGGTGAACGACTGCAGTGTTGTGTCAATTTCCGAGGACTCGGCAAGTTCCTGCCGGGCAGACTCAAGAGATGCGTCCGTGAGCTGCATGCCGCGCCAGTGATACGAATCAAAAGGTTTCATTCACTTACCTTACCTCTTCTGTCGCCGCTCGCCGGCCTTGCGGATTACCTTGATTGCCGCGCGCGGTATCTCGCCTCGAATCAAGACCTCTTGCGTTCGGTTTACGTCTGCCAGGGCTTGCTGGACAATGGCGTTTGTAGGGTTGTTCATATTCCATCGACTGTGCGACTTGCTGGTCGTCAAGTCAATGATGTAGTCGGCGTTGATGTGAGCTAGGTCAATTTCGACTGTGCCGTAGTCCTTCTGTCCCTTGGCTGTACTCCATTCTTTCCCTTTGGGGTCCGTGATGCTCCCGTCGGGAACCTTGGTCGTTGAAATGAAAGGGGAGAACTCTGCGCCGATTGCATGCTGCCACGGCTGGATGTTTTTTCCGGATCCGCCGCGAGAATAGATGCCCTTGTCCTTCGTTTTGTTCAGATGGTTGCTGTCCGTCTCCGATATGTTTCGAGCAACGCGTCGGGGGACATATTGGTGCAGCTGGTCGCGGACATACTCTCCACCGTGCCAGTCCCGGAACACCGTTTGCGCAATAGTTGTGCCTGTGGGTTCATACATGTTCTGTTTGTGGAACTTTCCAACGGCAGTTATTGCGGCGCCGGGGTGCATAAGGAACAGAGTGGCCGACTCCGGCTCGACCTTGTTGTCGCCGTCTGTCCGAGTCAGTGCACCGTCATTCCATTTCAGGTGACTCGGATTGATTTTAATGTGCTTTCTTGCGGCAACGGTCGCGCACATTGCCTTGACGGTATTAAGGTCGGTGTCGCCTTTCAGGTTCTTGAGTTCCCTCTCGATCTCTATTCGGAATCGTGCGACGTTGGGATCGTCCTTTTCCATCTCCTCTCTGTCCTTCTTGGTCTTCGGTTTTCCGTCCGTTTCGAAGCGCTCGAACCGGGCTACTCGTTCGCCATCGTTATCCTTATCCCAGCCGCCCGGGGTAATTTTTTCTTCCGGGTTCAATGAAGCCAGGATCTGGAAGTCCGGCTTGCCTACCGATGTCAGGCCTGTAAGGCGGTGCCAGGTGCGCAGGGCCTGGAGAGTGCCGTAATAGATGGGGCCCTTGAGTCCACGCTTGAGCAACGGAACGATGGACCTGCGAATCCGCGCGGCAGCCGATTGCAGCCGCTTAAGCTTCGACTCGGGCGCCTTCTCCTTCTTTCTGCGGTCGATGCGTCGCTGCTTCTTCTGGTCTGTGCGGTGCTCCCTATCTCTGCGGAGGTGGTCGCGCTTCTTCTTGAAGAAGTCACGAGTTTTCTTCGCGCTGTTCTTGAGGGCCTTGCCGACCTTGGACTTGCTGAGCTTCTTGCCCAGGGACTTACCTGCGTTCCGAACCTTTTTAAGGGCGGTTTTGACGGTCTTCGTGGCCTTCTTGAGGGCGCGGCCCAGTGGCGACGTGGGCTTGCGCGGCTTGGGGCGCTTGGGAGCCTCGGTCTCCTTCCTCTTCTTGGGCGCGTCCCGGGTCTTGTCCCTCTTGAGGTCAGGCGTCGTGTCCTTGTCCGGCTTGCCGCCAAAACCGCGTCCCTGCTGGTTCTTGGTGGTCTCCGTGTCCTTCTCGCGCTTGTCCTCGTGTTCCTCGCGGCGGCGGTCGCGGTCCCTGTCCGGGGTCTTGCTCGTCGGGCGACCGATGGGGTGCGTCCTGGGCTGATGCTTGGGCTGGCCACCGCCCGGTGTGCGGTCCGTTGAGGCGCCCGGGCGGCTGGGGACTCGGGGCCCCTTCGGCTTCGCCGGGCGGGCCGGCTTGCGGAGGGCCTGGGCGGCCTTGCGGGCGGCGGCCTTGGCGGAGTTGACGGCCTTGCCGGCGGCCTTGCGGGCGCCCTTGCCGGTCTTCTTCAGGCCGGCGGTGATCTTCTGGGCTATGCCCTTGAGGCGTTTGCCGACTCCCTTGGTCGCGCTTTGGAGACGAATCAGGAGGAAGTTGCTGATGAAGTCCAGGAGTGCCACGACGCCCGCGGCGACCGCCTCGGCGAAGAGGCAGGCGGCCGGGCCGGCCTTGACGGCCTTGAGGTAGGCGAAGAATTTGCTGAAGGCCGAGAGGATGGAGCTGATGCTCTGCCAGGCCGCCATCAGTCCCTGGACGATCGTCAGGATCGCGCCCGCCGCCGGGACGATCATGGAGACGACCTTTTCGATGACCAGGGACGCGATCATCATCGGGAGGGACGCGATGATCGCGTCCCAGGCCATCTTGCCGATCTGCTTCAAGGACATACAGCCCTTGACCAGGACGTTGATGACGGCCTTGCCGAGGCCGAGGATGCCTTCGACCTTGGCGTCGAACCACTGCTTGACGGCCGTCTTGATGGCGCCCCAGAGGTGTTCCTGGATGCCGGTCTTGGCGGCGCTGCCCGCCTTCTTCAGCCAGCCGCCCGGGTCCGGGGCGATGTCGGCGACCAGGGCCGCGAACTTGCCGAGGGCCTCGATGGCGGCCTCGGCGAACTTGATCGCGGCGGTGATCACGGCCTGGAAGGCCTTGATGACGCCCTTGATGCCGGCTTCGAGGACGTCCAGGAGCTTGTCGAGACCCGCGGCGAGGGCGTCGAGGAACGTGTTGACGGCCTTCTTCAGGCCCTCGGCCAGCTTGTTGACGGTGGCGATGGCGGCGTCGCGGAGGCCCTCGATGGCCTTGCGGAACTTGTCGCGGAGTTCGGGGAAGGCGGCGAGGAGTACGTCGCCGATGGCGATGAGGGCGTCGGCGACGGCGGAGATGGCCTTGATGGCGAAGTCGCGGACCGCGTCGATCGCCTTGTTCGCGAACTCCTTGAACTTGTCGATGACGCTGTTGATGGCTTTGCGCGCGGCGTCGAAGACGGCGGTGACGGCGTCCAAGAGGCCCTTGAAGAAGTCGCCGACCGCGTCGAGGAGTTTGCCGAAGAGGCCGTCGGACTCGCCCTTCTTCTCCTGCTTCTTCTTCTTGGCGTCCTTCTCCGCCTGCTCGGCCTTGGAGTCGATGTCCTTGTTGTCGTTGTTCTTGCGGTCGTCGACTTCCTTGTCCTTGCCGTCCCGCTCCTTGGTTATCTTCTTGTTGCCGTCCTTGTGCTCCTTCTCGGTGTCCTTGTCGGCCTTCTCGATCTTCTTGTCCTGCTCGTCGCGCCAGCTCTGACGCTCCTTGCCGGCCTTCTCGGCGGCCCGGCCGCGCTCCGCCGTCTGCTGCTCGGCATTGCGCGCGACCTCGTTGTCGATCTCCTGCTGCTTTTCTTGTTTTGACTTCTGCTCGCCCTGTTGGTGTTCCTTCTCCTTGGCGGCCAGGTCGGTCTGCGACTGGGCCGCACCGCTCTTGAGCTCGCTGCCGCGTTCCTGCTTGGCGACGATGCCGACGTGCTGCTTCGGCCTGCCGCCGGCCGACCGCCGGCCACCGCCGCCGCCCGCACGCCCGGACGCCTTGCCCGTCAGCTGCTCCTTGGGAGCGTTGGGGAAGATCTTGTCCTCGCCCATCGGCTTGGACGCGTCCGCCCGGCCGGTGTCCTGGATCTTGCCCTGCTTGTCCTTGAGCTTCTCCGCCTGCTTGTCCGTACGCTTCGGGTCGCTCTCGCCCTCCAGTTTGATCTTGGGGGCGGGGCCGACGGTCTTGTTGCGGAGTTCGGGGTCGGTGGTCGGCACCTTGTCCGCCGCGGCCTCGACGCTCTTCGCGTCGCCCTGCGTCAGCTTGCCGTCCTTGCTCGGCGGGAGCTCCGGCGTCTTGATGTTGTCGGTGGGCTTGGCGCCCTGAGCCTTCTCGCTGCCCTTGGCCCGCTGCTTCTCGCCCTGGTCCTCCGGCCCGACCTTCTCCAGCTTCCCGCTGACCGCGGTCTCCGGTGCCTCGGCCTCCGGAGGCGAGGACTGGGTCTGCGGCGCGCCCGAAGGCCGCTCCCGCTTGGGCGGGTTGGCCTCCAGCCGCTTCTGCTCCTGGTTGATCTTCTTGTCCGCCGCCCCGTCCACACCGGGCATGGCGGCCTGCGCCTGGTCCGGCGAGAGCTTGCTGACGGTGTTGAGCGCGGCCTTCGGATCCTGCCCCGAGACGTCCGGCGGCTCTTCCTTCTTCTCCTCGGCGGCCTGCTCACCGCCGCCGCCCCCGCCGCACGAACCGCCCTTCTCCTCCTTCTCCGCCGCGGGCTCCGGAGGCGCACAGCCGCCGCCGTCCTTCTCCAGCGAAGCGTCCGGCTGCGCCTTGGCGCCCTCGGGCGCCGGCGCGCCCATCTTCCCGGGATTCGCGGTCTGTTCGGCCGCCGGGCTGACCGCGGCCTGGGCCGGTGAGGGCGCACCACCGGGGCCCGCCGCGGACTTGGGAGCGGCGGCGGGTTCGGTGTCACCGACCGTGCCACTGGGTGCCGCCCCCGGACCGGCCTCCTTCGGCACGGTGCTCTTCGCCGCCGGAGCCTCGCGCTCACCGCGTACGGGCGCCGCCGTCCGCCGCGCCGCGGGGGAGGGGTGCCGGTCCTGCGGCGACGTCTTCTCCGTATGGGCACCGGCGGGCGGCGCGAGCGAAGCGGCCGCCGGGCCAGGACCGGGGCCGGCAAAGGCCCCCGAGGCAGCGGCACCGGCCGGCTTGTCCGCCGCCGCGCCCTCCGGCTGCCCCTTGGCCTCCTTCTTCTCCTCGTGCGCGTCCTGGTCCTTCTTCTCCTGCTGCTCGTCCTGCGCCTCCTTGGCGTCCGGCGCCTCCTCGCCGTCGCCCGACATCTCGTCCCGCTCCGCGTCCTTGTCGGCCGCGTCCTGCTTGGCCTGCTTGGCCCCGTCCTCGTCCTGGTCCTGCTGCTGCTCGGGGTCCTTCTTCTCCTCGGCCTCCTGTTCCGGCTGCGGCTTGTCCTCGCTCTCCGGGTCGGGGCCGACTTCCTGCTCGACCGGCTTCTCCGGCTGCAGGTCCTTCTCGCTGCGGTCGGGGGCCTCGGCCGCGGGTCCGTGCTCGGGCTGCGGCGCCTCACCCTCTACCGGTCCGCGCTCCTCGCCCGGCGCCTTGGCCTCGGCCTCCGGCGCCTCCTCGTCCTCTTCCTCGTCGGCGTCGTTCTCCCGCTCCTTGTGGACCTTCTCCGCCTTGGTGGGCGGGGGAGCGGGGAAGGACGGCATGCTCGCCGTGGGGTTCTCCGCCGTCGGTACGGAGGAGAGGTCGGGGTCACTGTCCGGCAGGTAGTCCTCGGGCTTCAGCTCCGCCTCGCCCCTGCCCGCGCCGCCGCCCCGCCTGTCCTCCTCGCCGCCGTGGACCTCCTTGTCCGCACCGGCCTCCAGCCCGATGGGGGCTTCCTCCTCACGCGGCTCGCCCTCGTCCTCATCCTTCTCGTGCAGACCGTGCTCGGACAGGGCGCTGTCACGCTGCTCGGCCCGTTCGTCGACCTTCTCCGGGCGGACGGGCCCCTGCTGTTCCTTCTTCTTCTTTTCGAGCTCTTCCTGCTTCGACCCGGCCGCCGGCTTCTTCTCGCCGTCTTTGCGTTTGCGCTTGTCCGCCCCCGGACGGTTCGCCTGCTCCGGGTCCTGCTCCTCGCGCTCACGCTGCTCCTTGCGCTCCTCCTTGGTGCGCTCGGCGCCCTCCTGGCCCTGCTCGGCCTTCTGCGCGTCGGCCTGGTCCGCCTTCTCGCGCTCCTCGCCCTGCTTCTCCTCGTCCTGCTGCTGTTCCTTCTTGGAGTCGGCGAGCTCCTCGGCCCGCTCGTCCTCCTTCGCCTTGCGCTCGCCGGCTTCCTTGTCCTCGGCGGCCGCATCCCGCTGGGCCCGGGACTGCTCCTGCTCGCGCCTGCCGTCGCGCCCCTTGGCGTCCTTCTCCTCCTCGGCGGCGTCCTCGTCCCGCGCCTGCCGGGACTTCTTCTCGCCGCCCGTACGGTCGGCCGCCACCGACCGCTCGTCCAGGAGCAGATCGATCGCGTCCGGGACCGGCTCGGGCGTGCTGGACGGCTGGAGACCGAGCGGGCCGACCTCCGCCTCGTCCGTCAGGTCCAGCAGCCGCTCGTACTCGGGCGACAGCAGACGCACTTCGAGGCGGTCGAGGACGGAGTCCTGCAACTCGGGACCCATGCGGGCGAGTTGCATACGGACACGTCCGGACAGGTCGGCCGGGTCGCCACGCAGTGACCTCAGGACCCCGTTGGCCAACCGGTCCACCAGCGTCGCCGGGTCCACCTGCTCCATCCGGGAGCGGTCGGCGTCGACCGTCGCATACCGCAGCCAGCCGGGGGAGGCCTGCCCCTCCTCGACCTCGGCGGCCGGCTCCTCCTCCCCCCGTAAAGCCCCTTGCAGCGCCCCCAGCACCGACTCCCGCGCCGCCGACTCCGCCTCCCGCTCGACCGCCTCCTGCGGAAGGCTGACCGCACCCAGGTCGCGGCCCGCCCGCAGCGCGCCCAGACCGTGCGGGTTCTGGACCGTGTGCAGCAGCTCATGGGCGAGCAGGCGCTGCCCGTCGGCCGTGCCCGGGCGGTACGTGCCCTCGCGGAAGAAGATGTCCTGGCCGACGGCGAAGGCGTCCGCGCCCATCATCTCGGCCAGTTGGCCGGAGTCGCGGTCGGTGTGCAGGCGGACCCGGCTGAAGTCGTGGCCGAGCTGCTCCTCCAGCTCGCGGCGGACGCTCAGGTCCAGGGGCTGGCCGGCGCCGCTGACGATGTCCTTCGGCTCCGGGGTGCGGGCCTTGGCCGAGCGCTCCCTGCGCTTGCGGCGCTTGTCGTCGGTCGTCGAACGGGCGTTCTGGGCGGTCTGCGAGGTACTCATCGCACCTCCCCCCGCCCGGTCAGACCCGCGTGCACCGCCCGTGCCAGCGCCTCGCCCAGTCGTACGGGAGAGGTCGTCGAGGGCAGCGGCGGCAGGCCGCTGAGGGTGTCCAGCGACGCGCCCGACCCGTCCGCCGCCAGCGGCACCCCGCGCTCGTGCACCAGACGCGTCAACTCGGCCCGGAAGGCCGCCGACACCCGGTCCGGGTCGACCCGGGCCGCGTCGAAGCCGTCCAGGACCAGCTCGCCGATGTCGATACGGAAGGAGCGCGGCGGCGGCTCGGCTGCCGGCTCCCGCGCTGTGTTCCCGACCTCGTTCAGACCCATCCGTGGACCTCCGACGGCGTCAAGGAGCGTTCCAGCTTCAGGTATTCGGTACGGGCCGCCGCCAGCATGTGACGCATCTGGAGGCGGTCGCCCTCCTCGGCGGCGAGGAAGGCCCCGGACAGGGCGATGTTGCGGATCGAGCCGCCGGCCACGGTGAGCTGGGCCAACAACGACGGATCGATGCCCTTCACGGGGGCCTGGGCGGGCAGGACGCGGCTCCAGATCTCCGCGCGCTCCTTCTCGCCCGGGAAGGGGAAGTCGACGACGAAGCGGATACGGCGCATGAAGGCGGAGTCCAGGGCCTTCTTCATGTTCGTCGTCAGGACGGCCAGGCCGCGGTACGCCTCCATGCGCATCAGCAGATAGCTGACCTCCAGGTTGGCGTAGCGGTCGTGGCTGTCCTTGACCTCGCTGCGCTTGCCGAAGAGGGCGTCCGCCTCGTCGAAGAGGAGCAGGGCGCCCCCGCGTTCGGCGGCGTCGAAGACGCGACTGAGGTTCTTCTCGGTCTCGCCGATGTATTTGCTGACGACCTGGGAGAGATCGATGATGAACAGGTCCAGGCCCAGTTCCTTGGCCATGACCTCGGCGGCGAGGGTCTTTCCCGTGCCGGAGCCGCCCGCGAAGAGCGCGGTGACGCCCAGGCCGCTGCGCAGCGCCTTCGCGAAGCCCCAGTCCTGGTAGACGGTGCTGCGCTGGCGTACGTGGGCGACGATCTCCTGGAGGATGCGCAGCTGCCGGTCGGCCAGGACCAGGTCGCCCCAGCCGGCGCGCGGCTCGATGCGGCGGCCCAGCTCGTCCAGGCCCATCCGGGCCTCGGTCAGGCCCGCCTGCCAGGCCAGTTCGGCGGCGTCGAGCACGTCCGAGTCCGGCAGGTCGCGGCGTACGGCGGCGGCCGCCGACCGTACGACATGCGGCGGCAGCTGGAACTGGGCCACCAGCGACTGGATATGGCGATCGGTCACCTCCGGGACATCCGCGAAGGCGTGCGTCCACAGCGCCAGCTGCTCCTCGTCGGAGAGCTTCGGGACGGTCACCCGCTCGCCGCGCGGGTGGCCGGTCTGCCGCGGGTCCGGACTCGACACCACCAGCGGTACGGCCGCGCCCGCGATGAACGCGTCGGCGGCGGCGTGCTGGTCGCGGTCCATCTCGCCGACCTCGACGAGCAGGGCGGCGGGCAGGAGTACGGCCTCGCGCTGCCAGAGGCGGGCGAGGCGGTCGCGTTCGGCGGCGTCGGTGGGTATGTCGTCGGCGGCCATGGAGTACAGGCCGAGGCCGGCGCGGCGGGCCGCGGTCGCCGCGATGTCGGCGCGGGAGCGCAGATCGCCGCCGACCAGCTCCACCCGCAGCGGCGCATCCGGCCCGGCGCCCGCCCAGCCCGCGGCGACCCGGTGCGCGGCCGTGTCGTACGAGGGCGGCAGGGAGCCGGGCGCGGTGGTGCGGCGCAGCAGGCCGTGCAGCTTGGCGTCCAGGTACGGCGAGCCGACCAGGAAGTGCAGGATGCGTTCGTCGAGGCGGAGGCGGCTGGTGGTCAGGCGGGTCTCGTCGTCCAGGTCGATCAGGCGCCAGCGACGGAGCGGGGCGACGGGGGTCAGGGCGCTCCAGTGCGGGTCGCCGAGCGCGGCCAGGGCGAGGGCGAAGGTGGGGTAGGTGTGGCCGGGGTCGGTGCTCGCGGCGGCGCAGCGGGCGCCGGTCGTCGGGTCCAGTTCGGCCGCCGCGGCGAGCAGGACGATCTCCCGCTCGAAGGGGCTCAGGCCGAAGCAGGAGGTCAGCGAGTCGAGCGTGGCGACGGCGGGGAGCGGGCGGCCGGGGGAGGGGAGGACGGTCGCGGTGGCGGTTCGGGCCGGGGCCACGGGGGAGCCGGGGGCGGCCGTGGGAGCGTCGGCCGGAGCCTCGTCCGCTTCGCCGCCGTTGTTGCCGACCCGCGCGGCGTGCGCGTCCAGGCGGGCCAGTACGGACCGGACGGCGGCGGCCAGCGCGCTGCCGTCCGTGCCGTCGGCCGCCATGCCCGCCCCCGCTCCCTTGCCGCTGCTGCTGCCGCCGCTGCCCATGCCCTCGACTCCCCCCGTTGCCCGCACCCTGACTCAGCTCTCCCCGCCGGCGTCCGTACGGTCCGAGCCGCCCTTGCCGCCGGGGCCGGTATCCGAGCCGGTACCGGAGCCGGACCGTTTGGCCTGCTGCGCGGCGGCCGCACCGGTCGCCTTCCGGGCCCGCGTGGTGCGTGAACGTGCGGGCGCGGCACCGGACTTGGCATCGCCCCGCGGCTTGGCGTCGCCCCCCGGCTTCCTCTCGGCGGCAGGGGTCTTCGCCGTCGAAGCCTTCTCCTGTGGGGCCTTCTCCCGCGGAGCCTTCGCCGCAACGGCCTCGGGCGCGGGGGCTTCGGACGCCGTGGCCTTCGCCGCAGGCGCCCCGGGCCCGGCAGCTCGGCTGCCGCCGCCGTCCGCGACGGCCGGCCGCTCCGGCGCCCCCGCCGCCCCGAACGGCAGCACCGTCACCTCCGGCCGCTCCACCGGCTTCGCCGGCTTCGGCTTCTGATGGCCGTCGAGCAGGACCAGCGACGCCTGGTACACGACCGACAGCGAGTACGGCGTGTTGTGGAGCATCCCCCAGAGCTTGGAGGTCTCGTCGACGTCCATCTGGGTCGGTGTGAAGCGGACCCTCTGCAGCGACTCGGCGAGGTCGCTGCCCGCCAGATACGGCCGCTGCACCGCCTCGGCGATCAACTCCGTTGGCAGTACGGGTATTTCGTGCAGGGTGCGCACCACGCTCCCGATCAGCCGCTGCCCGACCAGCTCGGTCTCCTCGCCGTACGCGCTGATCACGAAGTGCAGGTCGAGCGCGGCCGCCGGCCGCTTCAGCAGCGTGCCGTCGGAGGCGCGGGTGACCAGGTCGTTGTTGCGCATCGAGGGGTTGTGGGTGACCTGGTAGAGGAAGACCGTGATCGTCGGGTCGGTCGGCGGATCGGCCGGTGGTTTGCGGGTCTCCACCGAGACCGCCATATCGATCTCGGGGTGCAGATTGTGCTCGATCAGCAGCGCAAGGGCCTGGGTGACCGTCGCGACGGCGAGTGCGTTGCTCATGAAGTCCGTCCCCCTGAGATCCCTGAAATCCGCGCCGGCCACATCGCCCTGTGCACCACCGTCAGCTCGTCCTTCCCCCGCGCGCCAGATAGTCCGCGAGGCTCAGCGACGGCTCCCGGCGCTCAGTGCGGGCCGGTCGGCCGCCCGGCGCGGGGCGCTCGGCACCGGCCGCGCTGACCTCCAGACGTCCGATCTGTACGTGCACCACCCGCTCGGCGCTGCGCTGCCCGCGCCGTCCGGCGGCCGCGGCCCGGGTGGCGTTGCGGGCCGCCGGCACCGCCTCGGTACGCGGGCGCAGCGCCGGGGCCACAGTGGGGGCGGCGATGTCCCTGCCGGGCGGGTGCGGTGCGCCCGCCGCCCGGCGTGCCGATCCGTCCTCCCTCGAAGCCCGCGCCGCGCGCGGTGGCCGCACGGTCTCGGCGGACGCGGCCGTACGCGGCCCGGTCTCCACCACCGCCGCGGGCCGCAGCAGCGGTGCCGCCGGCCGCGCCACCGGATCGACGAGGTCCGCGGGGGCGTCCCGCATGGCCTCGGCGCGTACCACGGTCTGCCGCTCCGTGGTCCTGATCTCCCGCTCGTACCGGACCTGTTCACCCCCGAAGGGCGAGGTCCCGGGCGCCTGCGGATACAGCGGAGCCGGTTCGTCCGCCTCCGCGGGCGCGCCGCGCAGCGCCTCGACGCGCTCGAACGGGCCCGGAAGCCGGGGCTGTACGAGCATGCGCCGGGCTCCGTCCGCACGGCCGCCGCCGGGCACGCCGGGGACGGCACCCCCGGTGGCCGGCGCATGCCGCGCCAGCAGCCGGTCGAAGTAGTCGGCCAGGTCAGGCATCTGCGCACAGCTCCAGGTAGTAGCGGCGCCGCAGCGGGCTCAGCGCCAGGATCTCCGGCTCGCTCCAGCCGTAGGCGGAGGCGAGCAGATGGACGTCCAGGAGCACATCGCGCGCCCAGGCGTCCAGTTCGGTCCACAGGTACGCGGCGATGTCCAGCTCAGCCGGGGTGGCCGCACCGCACTGTGGGCAGGCGATGTTCAGCGTCACCTCGGCGGCCGGATCGGCTTCCTCGGCCGCCTCGGCGAACCGTTTGAGCACCGGCTCGGGCAGTGCGGCCAACTCCTCCTGCGCGGCCGCCCGGCCGCCCCGCCGAGCCGACAGCACGCACCGGGCACCCAGCAGCCGCCGGGCGTCGACCGCATCGTCGGCCGGGGACGGGACCGCGGCGAGGTCGGCGACGGCGGCGAGATCGGCGGGGCTGGGCAGCCGGAAGTACACCACCCAGTCGCCCTCCGCCACCCGCAGACCGCCCTCCGGCAGCCGCGGCCGGGCGCCCATCGCCGTCGCGTCCAGCTCGAACTCCATCGCCTCGCCGCAGTCCGGATCGGCGCAGTCGAGCGTGACCTGCATCCGGTCGCCGAACAGCGCCCGGCGCAGCGCGAAGAGATCGGCCGCCCGCTCCCCGAGCGGCACCGACAGCAGTGCGTCGGTGCCGGCCCCCGGGCGGGCCGCCCGGTGCAGCAACAGGGCCCGGCCGCCACCCTGCTGGGCCAGCCCGGCTTCCCAGGTGGCCAGCAGTTCAGCGGGCCCGGTGACCGCCATTCCTCACCTCATCCGGTGCTTCGGTGCCGTGGTGGCCCGCCGTCGAGGCCGCCTCACGCCGGATGCGTGAACGACGGCTCCTCCGGCTCCGGGACCTCGTAGTCGCGCTCCCAGCCCTCGCACTCCAGCTTCAGACTCTGGATGGCGACGGCGTTGGCGTTGGCGTCCAGCTCGCCCAGGACCTGGTACTCGCTCGGCCAGGAGCGGTAGATCTTGTGCGAGACGGCGACCTGCCCGGCCTCGTTGAGGACCTGGATGACGATGTCCTTGCGGAAGTCGGCCAGTGACACCTCGGAGCCGAGACCGGCGCCGACCTGCCAGACCTTGTTGGCCCAGCGGTCGAACTCCGGGTCGTGGGTGACACCGCGCTCCAGGGTGATGCCCTCGAACTCGGAGCGCCCCGGGGACTTGCGCGGTGAGCTGGGGTCGCCGCCGTGCCGGTGCTTGACGACCTCGGTGGTGCGCTTCAGCGGACTGATCTTGCTGACGCCCGCGACCGTACGACCGTCCCACAGGACCAGGAACTTGAAGTTCTTGTACGGGTCGAAGCGATGGGCGTTGATCTGGAACTCAGCCATCGGATTCCTCCACTTCTCCTTTCCTGCTTCCGGTACGCCGCTAGAGGTCGAACTGCCCGGCCATCTGCTGGATCTTGACGATCACGAACTCGGCGGGCTTGACGGGCGCGATGCCGACCACGACGTTCACGACTCCGTTGTCGATGTCCGCCTCCGTCGTGGTGTCCTTGTCGCACTTGACGAAGTACGCCTGGCGCGGAGTGCCGCCCTTGAACGCGCCCTTCTCGAAGAGGGAGTGCAGATAGGCGGAGGCGTTGAGGCGGATCTGCTGCCACAGCTGCTCGTTGTTGGGCTCGAAGACGACCCACTGCAGCCCGCGCAGCAGGCTCTCCTCCACGTGCAGGGCCAGCCGCCGCACGGGGACGTACTTCCACTCGCTGTCCAGCCCGTCGGCGCCCTGCAGCGTACGGGCGCCCCACACCAGCGGGCCGGCCATCGGCAGCGTCCGCAGGCAGTTGATGCCCAGCGGGTTGAGCAGCCCGTTCTCGCGGTCGGTGAGCCTGACCGTCAGGGAGTGCACGCCCGCCAGCCGGGCCTCGGTTCCCGCCGGCGCCTTCCACACCCCGCGCTCACCGTCCGTACGGGCGATGACGCCGGCGACCGCACCGGACGGCGGGAAGGAGCGCAGCCGGCCGGAGAGCGGGTCGGTGAGCTGCAGGTGCGGGAAGTACAGCGCGGAGTGGTTGCCGCGGACCGGGTCGAAGGCGGTGATACCGGCCCGGGCGGCGTCGACGCTGCCCCAGGCGGCGGGCGCGTCGACCAGGAGGAAGATCCGCCGCTCCTTGCAGAGGCGCTCGGCCGCGGAGAGGACGGTGACGATGTCCCCGGTGTCGGGGTACGAGGCCAGCTCGGGCAGCGCGAGCAGGTTGACGTCGTGCACGTCGCGCAGCGCCTGGATGCCGCTCTTGCGGGCCTCGCTGCCGATGATGTCCCGCGGGCCGGGCGGATCGCCGTCCTCGCCGCCGCACAGCGGGAAGACGGGCGGGTTGACGGAGGCCTCCAGGCCGAGGTCGTTGGCGCACTCGCCCAGGAAGCGGACCACGTCGTCGGGGTCGGTCGAACCGGCGACGACCTGGATGCGGCGGCCGAAGGCGGTGACCTCGGCGCCCGCGAAGGCGTGCTTGCCGGGGGCGTCCGGCAGCGCGCGCAGCTTGTGCTCCAGCAGCAGCGCCAGCTCGGTGACGTTGCAGGGCGCCTCGCCGTCGCAGTCCGGGTCGTAGAGCGTGAACTCGCGCTCCACCTCGCCGATCTTGACGGTGAGGTCGACGGCCAGGTCGGGAAGCTCGTGGTGGAAGGCCTTGGAGACGGTGCCGGACGGGTCCGGGCGGCCCTCGCCGACGACCTCGACGCGGATCAGCGCGGACCCGGCGTTGATCACCGTTTCGGCGTAGCGGCCGTGGCCGGAATCCATGGACAGGCCGGAGAAGGACTCGCGGGCGGTGCCGCGGGCGTCCAGGACGTGCAGGTTGAAGGTGTCTTCCGGGGGAGAGGGGTGGCGCGAAGCGCCTCCTGCCGGGGTGGTGGTCGGGCGACGGGCGGGCGTGTCGTGGTCGACGGCCACCCGCAGGCCCGAGCCCCACACGCCCGGCTCCTTGGCGTGCACCTCCAGCACCGGGCACTGACTGTGGCCCTCGGTGGACTCCAGGGTGACGTGGGCTTCCTTGCCGCTGCCGGCCTTGGCGACCCGTACGACCACGGCGACCGTGCCACCGTTGCCGAAGAACTGGTGGACGGCGTAGGCGACCGGGCTCTGCGAGGTCAGCCCGCCGAAGCGGCGCTCGAAGTCGGCGAAGCTGGTGATCCGCACCGGCTGGTTGAGCGGGCCGCGCCGGGTGTGACCGACGAAAGCGGTCACCGAGGTGGTGACGGTGGTGATGCTGCGGATGCTGCTGGGAAGCTCTTCGACATAAACGCCGGGATAGGTCGTATGTGTCGGCATTCCCCCTCCAATCCCTTCAGGCACCAGGTGTGACGACACCAAGAAATCGAGAAAGCTGGGAGGGGTGGTGGGAAGAAGGGGGAGGGGCGGCGGGTACGAAAGAGCCCGCGGCCGCCCGCTGCCCGCGGCCGCGCATCCCCCCGCTACCCATCAAGTTCCCCCGTCTGCACCCGGTGCCGGGCGGTCTGCCGACCGGCCTGCACGGGACCAAGCCCGAAGCTTGTGACTCCTGATGCGTATGTGTGTGTGAGTGCTCAACGCAGTTTCTGCTGTGGGGAGTTGACGGGTCAAGAGACCTTTCAGGACACCGCCTGCGGAGGTGTTGTGACGGTGCGGCGCGGGTTTCTTCGCAAGCGGATCCCCTCGTCCGCGGAACCGGAACCACGTGAGATCGGACGCCCGGGGACGTACCAGGAGGAGCTCTCGAACGCCACCCGAAGCGGAGGTGTACGCCGAGCGGCACCGGAGCCCGCGCCCTACCAGACGGGTCACCGAAAACCGGCCGCCAACATGCGGAAATCCCACGGAGGCGTAACTCGGCCAAAAGATCTGTGACCGTAATCACCGCCAGAGTGTGATCTGCGATTTAGGGCCGCAGGTCCAGCGGCGATAACCTGCGAGACGGACATGCCGCGTATCCGGACACCGTGTACGCCTCCCTCAGTGACAGCGCCGTCACGTTGCCCTTCGCGGCACGCCCATCGCAGACAACGAACCGCGATCACTACGGCGATTCTGAGAAGACAAGGGACGGACGCGCGTGGACCTGTTCGAGTACCAGGCGAGGGACCTCTTCGCCAAGCACGGTGTACCGGTGCTGGCCGGTGAAGTCATCGACACGCCTGAGGCGGCCCGCGAGGCGACCGAGCGGCTGGGCGGCAAGTCCGTCGTCAAGGCGCAGGTGAAGGTCGGCGGCCGCGGCAAGGCCGGTGGCGTGAAGCTCGCCGCCACGCCGCAGGAGGCCGTGGACCGCGCCGGGGACATCCTCGGCATGGACATCAAGGGCCACACGGTCCACAAGGTGATGATCGCGGAGACCGCGCCGGAGATCGCCGAGGAGTACTACGTCTCGTACCTCCTCGACCGCACCAACCGCACCTTCCTGGCCATGGCCTCCGTCGCCGGCGGCATGGACATCGAGGAAGTCGCGGAGAAGACCCCCGAGAAGCTCGCCAAGATCCCGGTGGACGCCAACGAGGGCGTCTCCAAGGAGAAGGCCGCCGAGATCGTCGCCGCCGCGAAGTTCCCGGCCGAGGTCGCCGACCAGGTCGCCGACATCCTCGTCACCCTGTGGAAGACCTTCATCGCCGAGGACGCGCTCCTCGTCGAGGTCAACCCGCTCGCCAAGGTCGCCAGCGGCCAGGTCCTCGCCCTCGACGGCAAGGTCTCCCTCGACGAGAACGCCGAGTTCCGTCAGCCGGAGCACGCGGCCCTGGAGGACAAGGACGCAGCCAACCCGCTCGAGGCTGCGGCCAAGGCCAAGGGCCTGAACTACGTCAAGCTCGACGGCCAGGTCGGCATCATCGGCAACGGCGCGGGTCTCGTCATGAGCACCCTGGACGTCGTCGCCTACGCCGGTGAGAACCACAACAACGTCAAGCCCGCCAACTTCCTCGACATCGGCGGCGGCGCCTCCGCCGAGGTCATGGCGAACGGCCTGGAGATCATCCTCGGCGACCCGGACGTCAAGTCCGTGTTCGTCAACGTCTTCGGCGGCATCACCGCCTGCGACGAGGTCGCCAAGGGCATCGTCCAGGCCCTGGAGCTGCTCAAGTCCAAGGGCGAGGACGTCTCCAAGCCCCTGGTCGTGCGCCTCGACGGCAACAACGCGGAGCTGGGTCGCCAGATCCTGTCGGACGCCAACCACCCGCTGGTCCAGCGCGTGGACACCATGGACGGCGCGGCCGACAAGGCCGCCGAGCTGGCTGCGAAGTAAGGGACGAGGACACTTAAACCATGGCTATCTTCCTCACCAAGGAAAGCAAGGTCATCGTCCAGGGCATGACCGGTGCCACTGGCATGAAGCACACCAAGCTGATGCTCGGTGACGGCACCAACATCGTCGGTGGCGTCAACCCGCGCAAGGCCGGCACCTCCGTCGACTTCGACGGCACCGAGGTCCCGGTCTTCGGCTCGGTCAAGGAAGCGATGGAGAAGACGGGCGCCGACGTCTCCGTCCTCTTCGTGCCGCCGGCCTTCGCCAAGGCCGCCGTCGTCGAGGCGATCGACGCCGAGATCCCGCTGGCCGTCGTGATCACCGAGGGCATCGCGGTCCACGACTCCGCCGCCTTCTGGGCGTACGCGAAGTCCAAGGGCAACAAGACCCGCATCATCGGCCCGAACTGCCCCGGCCTGATCACCCCCGGCCAGTCCAACGCCGGCATCATCCCGGGCGACATCACCAAGCCCGGCCGCATCGGTCTCGTGTCCAAGTCCGGCACGCTGACCTACCAGATGATGTACGAGCTGCGCGACATCGGCTTCTCCTCGGCCGTCGGCATCGGTGGCGACCCGGTCATCGGCACCACCCACATCGACGCGCTCGCCGCGTTCGAGGCCGACCCCGACACCGACCTGATCGTGATGATCGGCGAGATCGGCGGCGACGCCGAGGAGCGGGCCGCCGACTTCATCAAGGCCAACGTCACCAAGCCGGTCGTCGGCTACGTCGCGGGCTTCACCGCGCCCGAGGGCAAGACCATGGGCCACGCCGGCGCCATCGTCTCCGGCTCCTCCGGCACCGCCCAGGCGAAGAAGGAGGCCCTGGAGGCCGCCGGCGTCAAGGTCGGCAAGACCCCGTCGGAGACCGCCCGTCTGGCCCGCGAGATCCTCGTCGGCTGACCCGCGCCTCCCGTCGCACCGCCGGACCCGTCCTGCGGCGCAGTGCACACGGACACGGGCCCGTACCCCTGGTGGGTACGGGCCCGTGCCCGTTCCGGCCTCACCGGGCCTCGGGGGTCAGGCGCGCCTCCCGGGCCGTGACCGCGGGGGACTTGGTGGTCCCCGGCCGCCGGTCGTGCGGCGGGGCGTAGTGGTCCGGCGCGGCGATCCCCACGAACAGGGTGAGCAGCGCGAACAGCCCGGTCAGCGCGAGCGCCGCCCGGGTGGTGCGGCGGGCGCTGCACTCGCCGCCGGCCCGTGCGCGCCGCGCGGCCGCAGCCGGGGCCGCCTCCTGATCGGCCACCACCCCGGCCTCCTTCGCCATCAGCCCGGCGAGCCGGGGCCGCAGGACCTCGCCGGGCCAGTCCTGCTCCACCGTCGGCCGCCCCGCCGGCACCAGCTCCGGCAGCCGTGCGGCGACCCGCCGGCGGGCCTGCGTCAGCCGCCCGGCCGCGGCCGCGGCACTCGCCTCGGTCTCGGCCGCGGTCTCGTCCAGCCCGAGCCCGACCCCGTCGTGCAGCAGCAGCGTTCGCCGGTGGACGGCGGGCAGGTCCAGCACCGCTTCCAGGAGCGCACGGTCCGCGGCCGGGACGGCCCCGGGGAGCCGCTGCGGTTTCCCTGCCGTGCGCAGCCAGGGGACCAGCCGGTGCCACGGCGTCAGCGCGTACTCGTACACCGCCGCCCGCACCCACCCCGCCGGATCCGGGTCCACCGCGACCGCCGGCCATCGCTGCCAGGCGAGCTGGAAGCCCCGCTCCACGGCCCGCCGCGCGAGCGCGGGCCGTCCGGTGAGCAGATACGCCTGCCGGGCCAGCGCCGCGGCGTGGCGGATGTGGAGGTCGTCGAAGGCGGAGGCGGCCGGGGTCTGCTCGCGCGGAGTCGTGGACGGCGGAGTCATGGACAGCAGTGTGGAAAGCCGCGTCGACGGATCCGCACCGACACACGCGACATGCGCGACACGTCGATCATTTGCCCAGTACAGGGATGAAACGGGTGTTGTTGGCAGCATGACCGCGTGAGCCAGTTGACCGACCGGGGCACCACGTTGTCCTCGCAAGGCCGGATCGCCGCCCAGCGGTCCTCCGCGATCGGCGCCGCCTTCCTCGGCGGGGTGACGGCCGCCGGTCTCGGCCTCGGCGCGCTCGCGGTCGCCGTACTGCTGCTGTGGGTCGCCTCGCCCTACCCCGGCAGCGACCCCTCCAGGGCGCTCCACCTCGCCGCCGACCTGTGGCTGCTGGCGCAGGGCGGCGACCTGGTGCGCACCGCGACGCAGTCCGCCACGCCCGCCCCGGTCGCCGTGACCCCGCTGCTGCTCGCCGTACTCCCGGTCTGCCTGCTCCACCGCGCCGCCCGCCACACCCTGGCGACCGCCGCCGGCCACACCGGGCCGCCCGCGGTCGGCGGCGCCACGGGATCCGGCGGCGTCGGCCTCGCCCTACCGGCCGGGCCGCGCCCCCTGCTCGGCGCGCTGCTCACCGGCTATCTGCTGGTCGCGGGCGCCGTACTGCTCTACGCCTCGACCGGCGGGCTGGTCGCCGAGCCGCTCAGCGTCCTGCTGTGCGTACCGGCCTTCACCGTCGCCACCCTGGCCGGCACCGCCTGGTCCCTCCTCGGGCCCGCCGGCGCCGATCTGCTGCCCGACCGGGTCCGGCGGACCTGGGGCAAGGTGCCCGACCGCCTGCGGGCCGTGCTCCGCGGCCCCCGCTTCGCCGCCGCCCGCCGGGCCGCCGCCACCGCGGCCGTCGCCCTGCTCGCCGCCGGCGCGCTGCTCACCCTCCTCGTCCTCGGCCTGCACGCGGGACAGGTGTACCGGGATCTGGTGCAGCTGGCGCCGGACTGGCAGAGCCGCGCCACGGTGCTGCTGCTGTGCCTCTTCCTCCTCCCGAACGCGGCCGTCTGGGGCGCCGCGTACGGCCTGGGCCCCGGCTTCACGCTCGGCGCGGGCAGCACGATCGGGCCGCTGGGCGCCACGGCACACCCGGCGCTGCCGCTCCTCGGCGGCCTCTCGGCCCCCGGCCCGGGTACCCCGCTGACCTGGGCGGCGGCCGTGGTCCCGGTGGTCGCCGGCGTGCTGCTGGCCCGCCATGTGGCCCGCGCGGCGGTGTCACCCGCGCCCTCGGTGGTGGGCGACCCGTGCTCCGCCGGCCCCGGCGGCCCCTGGTCGTGGTGGGCGACGGCCTGCGCGGCGGCCCTGGCGGCCGGTGTCTGCGGTGCCCTCATGGCGGCGCTCGCGGCCCTGGCCGGGGGCGCGCTGGGCACCGGCGCGCTCGCCGACTTCGGCCCGAGCTGGTGGCGCACGGGCCTGGCGGCGGCGGGCTGGACGGCGCTGATCGGGGTCCCGGGCGCGGTCGGGCTACGGGTCTGGTGGCTACGCGGACCGCTGGGGGCGGAGCACGAGGCGGCGTCCGGGGACGCGGGCGGCGCGGCATCCGAGGCCGATGCGCCAGAGGAGACCGGGGTGGCGAAACCGGCGGCACGGGAGTGCGAGGTGGCGTCCGGCGCCGAGCCGGATGCCGACCGGTGACCCCTACTCCTGCACGCTCAGCAGCGGGCGCAACTCCTTCGGCAGCAGGTTCTCGCAGGACTTGCCGGCGGACTGGGTCAGTGCGTCGTTCACGCAGGTGAAGTAGTCGCGGTAGACGATCTGCACGGTGAACGTCGCGGCCACCATCATCAGTGCCAGTGAGGCGGTCACCAGCCCCGCGATCGCCGCGGTGGTCTGCGGCCGGGTGGAGCCGGGCGCGGGCGGGGCGGCGGGGTGCTGCCCGGCGTCGGTGGCGGTGGTGGCAGGAGGCGGGGTCCCCTCCATGGCGGCGGTGGTCGCCGCGGCGGCCGCCTTTGCCGGATCGGGCTTGGCGCGCAGTGAGCTGACGCCCCAGTACAGCGCCAGCGCGGCCAGCAGCAGGGAGACCTCCGGCAGGCTGAAGAGCACGAAGAAGAACGACCACATACCGGCCAGCAGCGCGTAGCGGGCGCGGCGCTGGGCCGGGTCGGTGGGGTCCCAGCGCAGATTGCCGGGGCCGCCGGGGCCACCGGGGCCGCCCTGCTGTCCGTTGCGGCCGCCCGGTCGGGAGCCGAATCCGCCGCTCTGCCGGCCCGGCTGCCGGGGGCTCCACTGGCTGCCCCACCCGGGAGTCGGCTCGTCCTGCTGCGGCTGCTGCTCGCCGTCCCCGCCGCCGTTGCCCGAGGACCGGTCGTCGGCGTCCGGGGCCGGGTGGCGCGGTCGCCACTCCTGGTCGGGGGCGTCGGCCGGCGGTGGTGCGAAGGGGTTGTCGTCGCGGTCGGGGCCCGGAGCGCCCGCGGATCCCG
This sequence comes from Streptomyces sp. NPDC059008, assembly GCF_042749045.1. Taxonomy (NCBI): domain Bacteria; kingdom Bacillati; phylum Actinomycetota; class Actinomycetes; order Kitasatosporales; family Streptomycetaceae; genus Streptomyces; species Streptomyces sp. NPDC059008. The sequence goes on from NZ_JBHYJC010000002.1 coordinate 409,104, forward strand.
GGGAGGCGGACTGCGAGGACGACGGCTTGCGCTCGCGCAGCAGCACCACCCCTGGGGCGGTGGCGGGCAGAGGGAGCAGGAGGGCCGCGCGGCGGCGTCGGTCCGTCATCTGGAGTGCGTCTTCCCCTTGTCTCGTTCCGTACGCGGGCCAAGTGACCGGCGGCCGGTTACCACGAACTGCATGCAGTCTTACGCCCGACGCTACCTTCCGTCCCCGCCCCCGTCCCGCGGGGGCCGCTCGGTGTGCCGGTATCGTTGCTGACGGTCGGCGCCTTCGTAGGGTTCCCTGGATTTGCGGTACCCGCGGCCTTGTACGACCACACAAAGCCTGTGAGCTCCACGCACGCGAGATCGGAAAAGAGCCCCGCCGTGGCTTCGTCCCCAGCCCCCGCCCAGCCCGACCAGCCCCGTTCCGGCGACTCCGTTCGCGCAGGGGGGACCCCTCTCGGCCGTCCGGCCCGCATCGTCGTCCTGGTCTCCGGTTCCGGTACGAACCTGCAGGCGCTGCTGGACGCCGTCGCCGAGCAGGGCCCGGACGCCTACGGCGCGCAGATCGTGGCCGTCGGTGCCGACCGCGGCGCCATCGTGGGCCTGGAGCGGGCCGAGTCCGCCCGGCTGCCGACGTTCATCTGCCGGGTCAAGGACTACGGCACCCGCGCCGAGTGGGATGCGGCGCTGGCCGAGGCGACCGCCGCGTACGAGCCGGACCTGGTGGTCTCGGCCGGCTTCATGAAGATCCTGGGCAAGGAGTTCCTGGCCCGGTTCGGGGGCCGGACCGTCAACACCCACCCGGCGCTGCTGCCGAGCTTTCCCGGTGCCCACGGCGTACGCGATGCCCTCGCGTACGGCGCGAAGGTCACCGGATGCACCGTCCACTTCGTCGACGACGGCGTCGACACCGGCCCGATCATCGCCCAGGGCGCGGTCGAGGTCCGGGACGAGGACGACGAATCCGCGCTGCATGAGCGCATCAAGGAAGTCGAGCGATCGCTGCTCGTCGAGGTCGTGGGGCGTCTGGCCCGGCACGGCTACCGCATTGAGGGACGAAAGGTACGTATCTCGTGACCGCCACCGAAGGCACCCAGCGGCCCATCCGCCGCGCACTGGTCAGCGTCTATGACAAGTCCGGGCTGGAAGAGCTGGCGCAGGGGCTGCACGAGGCGGGCGTCCAGCTCGTCTCGACCGGGTCGACGGCCGCGAAGATCGCCGCGGCCGGGGTTCCGGTCACCAAGGTCGAGGAGCTGACCGGCTTCCCCGAGTGCCTCGACGGCCGGGTCAAGACCCTGCACCCCAAGGTGCACGCCGGCATCCTCGCCGACCTGCGGCTGCCCGACCACCAGCAGCAGCTGGCCGAACTCGGCGTGGAGCCGTTCGACCTGGTCGTGGTGAACCTCTACCCGTTCAAGGAGACCGTCGCCTCGGGCGCCACCGCCGACGAGTGCGTCGAGCAGATCGACATCGGCGGTCCGTCGATGGTCCGCGCCGCCGCCAAGAACCACCCCTCCGTCGCGGTCGTCACGGACCCGGCCGCGTACGCCGCGGTCCTCCAGGCGGTCAAGGAGGGCGGCTTCACGCTGGGGGTGCGCAAGCGGTTCGCCGCGGCGGCGTTCCGCCACACCGCCGCCTACGACGTCGCCGTGGCCTCCTGGTTCGCCGAGGACTACGCGGCCGCCGACGAGTCGGGCCTGCCCGCCTTCCTCGGCGCCACCTACGAGCGCAAGAACGTGCTGCGCTACGGCGAGAACCCGCACCAGAGCGCCGCGCTGTACGTCAACGGCGAGGGCGGCCTCGCCGAGGCGGAGCAGCTGCACGGCAAGGAGATGTCGTACAACAACTACACGGACACGGACGCCGCGCGCCGTGCCGCGTACGACCACACCGAGCCCTGCGTCGCCATCATCAAGCACGCCAACCCCTGCGGCATCGCGGTCGGTGCGGATGTCGCCGAGGCGCACCGCAAGGCGCACGCCTGCGACCCGCTGTCCGCGTTCGGCGGCGTGATCGCCGTCAACCGCCCGGTGTCCGTGGCGATGGCCGAGCAGGTCGCGGAGATCTTCACCGAGGTCATCGTGGCGCCCGACTACGAGGACGGCGCGGTCGAGATCCTTGCCCGCAAGAAGAACATCCGGGTGCTGCGCGCCCCGGGAGCGCCGGCCAACCCCGTCGAGGTCAAGACCGTCGACGGCGGGGCGCTCCTGCAGGTCACCGACCGGCTGCAGGCCGAGGGCGACGACCCGGCGAACTGGACGCTCGCCACCGGCGAGGCGCTGTCCGCCGGCGAACTGGCCGAGCTGGCCTTCGCCTGGAAGGCGTGCCGCGCGGTGAAGTCCAACGCGATCCTGCTCGCCAAGGACGGCGCCTCGGTCGGCGTCGGCATGGGCCAGGTCAACCGCGTCGACTCCGCGAAGCTCGCCGTGGAGCGCGCGGGCGAGGAGCGGGCCCGCGGCTCCTACGCCGCCTCGGACGCGTTCTTCCCGTTCCCGGACGGCCTGGAGATCCTGACCGCCGCGGGCGTCAAGGCCGTGGTGCAGCCGGGCGGTTCGGTCCGTGACGAGCTGGTCGTCGAGGCCGCGCGGAAGGCCGGCGTGACGATGTACTTCACGGGGACGCGGCACTTCTTCCACTGATCCGCCGCCGTCCTGAAGACGGCGCGAGGCCCGCACCGGGTGTGTCCGGTGCGGGCCTTCGTGGTGCGGGGCGCGCGCGGTGTCAGTAACGCGGCCGGTTGAACCAGGCGTTGCCGTCGTCCTTGGAGACGAAGACCAGCACCAGGATGCCCAGGACCGTGTGGACCAGGCCGATGGGGAAGGTGAACAGGCTCAGCATGATGTTGGCGATGCCGAAGATGATGGTGCCGACGCGGACGCCCTTGCCGCCGTTGGCGAACTGAACGGCCAGCGTGATGGCGGCCGCGCTGAAGACCACGATGATCACGATGACGGCGATCAGCAGGCCCTTGCCGATGTTCATGGCCATGATGTCGTCCTCACCGGCGTACGGCGAGGCGTTGTGCGAGGCCTTGCTGACGCCGCCGAGCCCCATCACGGCGAGGACCAGGCCGATGAGGTTCAGGCCGGCGAGCACGAACAGCATCACCCGGGCGGCCTTGACCCCGCCGGGCATCACCGTCGGGTACGGCTGCTGCATCCCGGGCACGGGGCCGCCCGGGTACGGGCCGTAGGGCGACGGCGGCTGCTGCTGGGGGTAGCCGTAGCCGGGCTGCTGACCCGGCCCGTAGCCGGGCTGCTGGCCCGGCGGCGGACCGTAGGGGTTCTGATTGGGGTAACTCACGAGCAGTGTCCTTCAAGCGAGTTGGACGGAGCGGTGAAGGCCCCGACGCGCAGTTGCGAGGGGGCCTTCGACGAGTGGCGCTATGGGCCGGGGATCTCTCCCCGACGCCTTACTGGGACTTGACGACCACCGTGCCGGCGATCTTGTCCGCGAACGTCTGGGACTTCTCGTCCCACAGCGGCCACAGGTAGCCGATGTAGCAGATCCCGTCGAGGAAGTGGCACAGCTTGCGCACGAAGGCCATACCGAAGCCGATCGGCTGGCCGGTCGCCTCCTTGACCAGGCGGATCTTCAGGGCCTTCTTGCCCGGGGTCTGGCCCGTGGCGCCCTCCTTGACCAGGATGAAGATCCCGCCGGCGAAGGCGATCAGACCGGCGAGCACGATCATGATGATCGAGCCGACCGGCATGACGCTGGCCGAGTCGTAGGCGTCACTGATGCACTGGTAGTCGCCGGGCGGGCAGGTGGAGGTGTCCACGCTCACCGACGAGCTGCTGGCGATGATCACGGCGATGATGTAGAGGATGCCCGGGAGAGCACCCACGATCAGGCCGTCGATCAGGTACGCGCCGACCCGCGCGCCCCAGCTCGCGTAGCCCGTCGGCATCCCCGGCATGCCGGGCTGGCCGTAGGGGGCCGCCTGCTGCGGGTAGGCGCCGTAGGGCTGCTGCGGCGCGGCCGGCTGCTGGGGGTAGCCGTACGGCTGCTGCGGCGCGGCCGGCTGCTGCTGCGGGTAGCCGTAGCCGGGTCCGCCCTGCGGGGGGACCGGCGGCTGCTGCCCGTAGGGCGCCTGCGGGGCCTGCGGCTGCTGGCCGTACGGGTTGTTCGGGTCACCAAAGCTCATCTGCTGTTTTCCTCCGTTGTGTCAGTGGGGGACGACGCGGCGTGACTCGGAGGAAAAACAGGTTGCACTGGCCACCCCCCGACGAAGCCTGCGGCACTGCGCGTCAATCCTTCTAGTTGCGCATTCACTCTGTCCAGTCAAGAGCCCCAGCTGTTGTGCAAGTGCAATGATCAATTCCGGCCAGCGGCGTCCCGCGTGCCCTGATTGGAACGTGGCCGCCCTCATCCGGGAGGATGGAGGCATGACTGCCCAGATTCTGGATGGCAAGGCCACCGCAGCCGCTATCAAGTCCGAGCTCGCCACCCGCGTCGAGGCGCTGAAGGCCAAGGGCGTGCAGCCCGGCCTCGGCACTCTCCTGGTCGGCGACGACCCGGGCAGCCGCTGGTACGTCAACGGCAAGCACCGCGACTGCGCGCAGGTCGGCATCGCCTCGATCCAGCGCGAACTGCCCGCGACCGCCACCCAGGAGGAGATCGAGGCGGTCGTCCGGGAGCTGAACGAGGACCCGGCCTGCACCGGCTACATCGTCCAACTCCCGCTCCCCAAGGGCATCGACGCCAACCGGGTCCTGGAGCTGATGGATCCGGCCAAGGACGCCGACGGGCTGCACCCGATGAGCCTGGGCAGGCTGGTGCTGGGCATCGAGGGGCCGCTGCCGTGCACCCCGTACGGCATCGTCCAGCTGCTGCGCCGGCACGACGTCGAGATCAAGGGCGCGCATGTGGTGGTCGTCGGCCGCGGCATCACGATCGGCCGCCCGATGCCGCTGGTGCTGACCCGCAAGTCGGAGAACGCCACGGTCACCCAGTGCCACACCGGCACCCGCGACCTGTCTGCGCACCTGCGGCAGGCCGACATCATCGTCGCCGCGGCGGGTGTGCCGCACATCATCAAGCCCGAGGACGTCAAGCCCGGCGCGGCGGTGCTGGACGTCGGCGTCAGCCGGGACGAGAACGGCAAGATCGTCGGCGATGTGCACCCGGGTGTCGCCGAGGTGGCCGGCTGGGTCGCCCCCAACCCGGGCGGCGTCGGCCCGATGACCCGCGCCCAGCTGCTGGTCAACGTCGTCGAGGCCGCCGAGCGCGCGGCCGGCTGAGCCCGCGCCCCGGATCTGCGATCCTGTCCTTGACAGGCCAGACGGCCCACGCCATCGAACCAGCCACCGGAAAGGGACTGTCAGCCATGGCTGCCGAAGCGCATTCGGACGGAGCCTCCGAGCCGCAGCGCACCTCGCGCCGCTTTCCGTCGCTGACCCGCGACACGGCCCGCCCCGAAGGCGGCGGCCGGGCCGCGCCGGGCGACTACCCCGCACCGGCCCGCCAGTGGCCGCTGCTCGCGGTGATGGGCGGTGTCGCGGTGGGGCTGCTGCTCGTCGCGCTCGACGCGTTCCGGGTCGGGTCGCTGGTGATCGGCCTCGCGCTCCTGGCGGGCGCGGTGCTGCGGTGGGCGCTGCCCTCGGTGGGCATGCTGGCCGTCCGCTCCCGCTTCACGGACATGGCGACGTACGGGGTGCTCGGCTTCGTGATCGTGGTGCTGGCGATGATGGTCCAGCCCAAGCCGTGGATCCACATCCCGTTGCTGGACGACATCGTGCACTTCACCGTGCGCTAGCGGCGCCCCCCCGGAGAGGCACCCCTCGGGCAGACCCTCCGGCACGTACGACGGCGGCCCGCCCTCTCCCCCGTGGGAGGGCGGGCCGCCGCATTTCAGGTCCGGCTCAGTACCACCTGCAGGTCCGGCTCAGCACCACTTGTTCGAGTAGATGGTCATGAGGTTGGCGCCGATGTACGCCCAGCCCGTGCCGCGGTTCAGCTTCGCGTGCCCGCCGCGGTAGTTGGGCTTCTCGTAGACCGTCACATTGCACTGGGCGCCGTTGTTGTACGCCGACAGCGGGTAGTTGAAGGCGCCGCCGTAGCGGCGCAGGTCGCGGTTGTTCTGCGCGACCTTCTTGGGCGTCCCCTTGTAGTTCGCCTTGGGGTAGACGCACAGGTAGCCGCGGGGGCAGTTGGACGGCGCGCGCTGGGCGGTGACCGAGCCCCGCTCGGCCTTCGCGGGGGCGCCGGCCGCGCCGGCGGCCGGCGCCAGCGCCAGGCCTCCGGTGACGGCCGCGGCGGCCGCGGTGAGCGCAAGGCGCCTGCGAGCGTTCATATGTGGAATTCCTCCCCGTTGTGTGGTGGCGGCGCGGGGTGGACCGCGCCGCCCTGTGGTGCGCCACTGACTGTGCGCCCCCGTGTGCGTCGACGGCCACACGGAGCGCGGTGCTGGGGAGCTGGTGGGACGTCCCAGCCTCTGACCTGCCGGGACGTCGCTTTTGCGGAGGTCGCGGTGGGATGCGGAACAACAGGGTGCGCATGTCCGGATACCGTGCGGAAAGAGTAAAACCGGGAACCGGGGGCCGGGCGCGCGTCATCATCGGCGGCACAGGGGGCTCCTGGCCTCGGGGGATCGAACGCGTATGGGGTGGAACATGTCGCGTTGGAAGGGGCTGCCCGCATCGCTTGACCAGCGGGTGCGGCAGCTCGTCGTGCAGTTGCGGAGACTGAAGGACCACAGCGGGCTGAGCCTGGCCTCGCTCGCCGCCAAGACCGCGTACAGCAAGTCGTCGTGGGAGCGGTACCTCAACGGCAAGAAGCTGCCGCCCAGGGAGGCGGTGGAGGCGCTCGCGCGGGTCTGCGGCACCGATCCGACCCGGCTGCTGGCGCTGCACGAGATCGCGGCGCAGGCCTGGGAGGCGGGCCCGCCCCAGCCGGCGGTCGCGCCCCCGGAGCCCGCCCGCCGCCGTCCGCGCACCCTCGGGCCGGTCGCCCTCGGTGCGCTGGCCCTGCTCGTCGTGGCCGGTGTGGCGCTGCTGCTCGCCCGGCCCTGGCAGGGCGACGGCGCGTCCGGGCCCGCCCGGGGCGTCGCGTCGGCCGGTCGCGCCCCTGGTGCCGCGCCGGCGTTCACCCATCGGGCGGGGGAGACCTTCGCCTGCCACGTCCGGCGCACGGGCGACGGCCTGTACGCCGGACGCAGCCGTACGGCCACGGCGATCCTCGGCAACGGCACCAGCGGCTGGGAGGCGGTGGAGGCGCAGTGCCTGCTGCGCCACCGGGGGTACGACCCGGGCCCGGTGGACGGCATCGTCGGCGAGAACACCATGCGCGCCGCCAAGCGCCTGCAGGCGGCGGCCGGTCTGCCGTCGGACGGGATCGTGGGCCCCGACACCTGGAAGGTGCTGCGCCGGTGAGCGGGCGGGGCAGTGAGCTGTGCGAAGGGCTGGAGTGCGCCCGACTGGCGACGGGGATGCGGGAGTTGCGGGCGCGTACGGGCCTGAGCCTGGCTGCGCTCGCCGCCAGGACCGCGTACAGCAAGTCGTCGTGGGAGCGGTACCTCAACGGCAAGAAGCTGCCGCCCAGGGACGCGGTGGAGGCGCTGTGCCGGCTGGCGGGTGAGCCGGCCGGGCGGCTGGTGGCGCTGTGGGAGCTGGCGGACGCGGCGTGGAGCGGGCGGGCCGCGCCGGCCGAGGCCGCCCCGGGCCCGTCCGAGGGCGGGCCGGGTGCCGCCGGACCGGCCGACACCGGGCCGGGCCCCGGTTCCGGGACGGGCCGGGCGCGGCGGCGGCCGTGGTGGGCCGTGCCCGTGGCGGCCGGGGGCTGCGCCGGTGTGCTGGCCCTCGTCGCGGTGCTGGTGCCGCGGCCGGCGGCGGACGGGGCCGGCGGCGGTCCGGCCGCGCGGCCCGCGCCGACGTCCTCCGCGGTGACCGGCTGCCGGGGGGCGGCGTGCGACGGCAAGGACGCCCGTTCGATGTACTGCGGCGGTCAGGGCCTGGTGGCGACGGTCGCGGAGCGGACCGCCGCCGGGGGCCGGCATGTGGAGATCCGCTACGCCGAGTCCTGCAAGGCCGCCTGGGCACGGCTTCGCGGCGGCCGGATCGGTGACCGCGTCGAGGTGTCGGCCCCCGGGGCGAAGTCGCGGTCGGCGCGGGTGAAGGACCGCTTCGACGCCGAGGGGTACCTCGTCACGCCGATGACGGCGGCCCGCGGCCCGAGCGGCGTCCGGGTGTGTCTGCATCCGGCCGGCGGCGCGGCCGCGGAGTGCTTCCCGAGGTAGCCGGCGCGGCGGACCGGACGGCTGCATTCCCTACCCCACTGTGGCCGGTTCTTATCGAGTTACGTACAGAAGTCGTAGAGGGTGCGGTGGAAATGTCACACTGCTGGGGGCCCACGGGGCGTGCGCGGGCGAGCCGGTATGCCCCTGAATGCTCCCGTGCGCCTCGAAATGGGGAACTGCCTCCTGGCCGGAAGCATCCCTACGGGTAGTCAATGAGGGCGGGCGCACCAGGGGGAGTTGCGCCGTCGCGTGTACATGTGGGGATAGGGGGGGCCATGCCTCGCTGGAAGGCGCTGCCGGAGGAACTCGATCCGCAGGTGGGCGAGTTCACCGAACGGCTGCGCACACTCGTGGACCGCAGCGGCCTGAGTGTGGCCGCCGTCGCGGACCGCACGGGCTTCAGCAAGACCTCGTGGGAGCGGTATCTCGACGGCCGGCTGCTGCCGCCGCAGCGCGCGGTGCTCGCGCTCGCCGAGACGACCGGTACCCACCCCGGGCACCTCACCACGATGTGGGAGCTGGCCGAACGCGCCTGGAGCCGGGCGGAGATGCGGCACGACGTCACCATGGAGGCGATACGCGTCGCCCAGGCGCGGGCCGCGCTGGACATCGAGGCGCAGTCGGCGGAGGCGAAGCAGCCGCTGAAGGCCGCGAAGTCGGCGAAGGCCGCGCGGTCGGCCAAGGGCGTGCAGGTCGCGGATCCGCCGCGGACCGCATCCGGGCCCAGGATCCCGCCGGTGCCGCACCAAAGGACCAGCGAGACGCCCTCGGCGTCGGACTTCCCGGAGTGGGCGCAGGCGGTGCCGTCCCCGGCCCCGCCGGCCGCGCCCGCCGCGGAGGGCGGGAAGCCGCCCGCCCGCCGTGGCCGGGTGCTGATGGGTGTCGTCGGTGCCGTCGGCGCGCTGCTGGTGGCGGGCGCCGCGGTACTGCTGCTGAATCCGGAGACCGGTGGCGCCAAGAAGGCGGCGGCGGCGCCCGCGCCGAAGGCGACGCCGAGCGCGCGGCCGGCGCTGCCCGCCGGGGTGCGCTGCGACGGGGCCGCGTGCGCGGGCAAGGACCCGGAGGCGATGGGGTGCGGGGGGACGCACGCCGTCAGCCCGTCGCGCGGGATGGCCGGCGGCGCGCTGATCGAGGTCCGCTACAGCTCCGTCTGCCACGCGGCCTGGGCGCGGATCAGCGGTGCGGCGCCCGGTGACCAGGTCACCATCGGCGAGGCCGGCCGCGGCCTGTCGGCGCGGGTCGAGCGCGGCGGCGCCGCGTACACGGCGATGGTCGAGGTGACGGGCGACCCGGCGAAGGTCACGGCCTGCGGTACGACCATGCGGGGCGCCAAGGGCTGCGTCCAGCCGACGTCCCGCTAGCCGCCGGTCGGCCGTCCCACCGGTCAGGCTGTCCCGCCGGTCGGTCGGTCGTTCCGCCGGCGTGCGCCCGCCACTGGCCGGGAATCGCCGTACGCGGGAGCGCTTCGGGAACTGGGGGGCATGCCCGCGGATATCGGGGGCATGCGACCGGTACCCCCCACGGGTGTGCACAACTCGGCGGCCGCCCGCGCCCCTCCTACAGCGGGCGGCCGCCGCACCCGCCCCCTCCCAGGGGCGTACGGCCGAGCGCTCGACGGCCCTGCGTACGCCCCGATGGACGGCCGTACGGATGCCCCGACGCACCCGGTGAGGTGTGCCACACCGGCCCGTCGCCTGCCACCGGCGGGGGTCCGATAGCCTGGCGGCCGGTCTCTCGATACCAAGAGACCTTGAGAGGCCTAGATAAATGGGCAGGGACACCCACCGCCACCCATGGTGGTCTGGGGCTTGCCCCCAGAAAACGTCGCGCAGGAGATCGCCATGACCCGCACTCCCGTCAATGTCACCGTCACCGGCGCCGCCGGCCAGATCGGTTACGCACTCCTCTTCCGCATCGCTTCCGGTCATCTGCTCGGCGCGGACGTGCCGGTCAAGCTGCGCCTCCTGGAGATCCCGCAGGGTCTGAAGGCCGCCGAGGGCACCGCGATGGAGCTCGACGACTGCGCCTTCCCGCTGCTGCAGGGCATCGACATCTCGGACGACCCGAACGTCGCCTTCGACGGTGCGAACGTCGCCCTCCTCGTCGGCGCCCGCCCCCGCACCAAGGGCATGGAGCGCGGCGACCTGCTGGAGGCCAACGGCGGCATCTTCAAGCCGCAGGGCAAGGCCATCAACGACCACGCCGCGGACGACATCAAGGTCCTGGTCGTCGGCAACCCCGCCAACACCAACGCGCTGATCGCGCAGGCCGCCGCGCCGGACGTACCGCGTGAGCGCTTCACCGCGATGACCCGCCTGGACCACAACCGCGCCGTCTCCCAGCTCGCGCAGAAGACCGGCACCCCGGTCTCCGAGATCCGCCGGCTGACGATCTGGGGCAACCACTCGGCCACCCAGTACCCGGACATCTTCCACGCCTCGGTCGCCGGCAAGAACGCCGCCGAGACCGTCAACGACGAGAAGTGGCTGGCCGACACCTTCATCCCGACCGTCGCCAAGCGCGGTGCGGCGATCATCGAGGCCCGTGGCGCGTCCTCCGCGGCCTCCGCCGCCAACGCCGCCATCGACCACGTCCACACCTGGGTCAACGGCACCGCCGACGGCGACTGGACCTCCATGGGCATCCCCTCGGACGGCTCCTACGGCGTCCCGGAGGGCCTGATCTCCTCGTTCCCCGTCACCACCAAGGGCGGCACGTACGAGATCGTCCAGGGCCTGGAGATCAACGACTTCTCCCGCGCCCGCATCGACGCGTCCGTCAAGGAGCTCACGGAGGAGCGCGACGCGGTCCGCGCCCTCGGCCTGATCTGAGCCACCGCCGCTGCCGCCCCGCGCGGGCGGCGCCGCGCCACCACGAGCCCGCACGGTCCGCAACGGCCGTGCGGGCTCGGCCGTGTCCGGCCACCTATCCGGCCACCTACGGGCCACGGCCGGTGCTACCCGGGGTGGGGGTGGCGCCGGATCTCGACGTTGCAGTCGGTCGCCGCCGACCGGTCCCCGATGGCGTACGCCCCCGCCCGCTGCCGGGCCAGCGCCCCGCACACATCGCACCCGGCAACCGGCGCAGGATCGGGCTCCGTTGACGGTTCCATCAGGTGAACGGGGCGGCACTCACGGCCCATCAGCCCACCACCTGCCCCTGGCGACGCCAGTATTCGCGCCGCCGCTGCCGCCGCTCATACGCGATCAGGTAGGGGAGTACGAGGGCATACTCCTCTTCCCGCTGCGCCTCCGAGTGACGTACGGGAGGCAGGAAGGGCGGCCGCGCCGACGTCGGCCCCTCCGCGCACCTCGCGCAGGGCGGCGGTACCTCGTCATGCCGATGACGCCCCGCGCCGGGGAGCAACAGCCGTAGCAGGGGCTCGAAGAGCCGGATAACGTGGTGCATGTCGTCAATCTCTCTGGGTTGGAGACCACGCCCCCGGACGTCTGCCAACGTCGCGGGGGTTCTGCGTGTTCGGGCATGCGGGAGCACGCCGCGATTGTCAGTGCGGCCTTTTACTCTGGGTGTGTTCATCGTTGCTCAGTGAGATCGCCGATCACAACGCTGAGCGCGTGACAATGGCCAACTGTCACAAAGGGGGGCGGGGTCGATGGGTCGACGCAACGGCATGGGAGGGATGGCCGGTACCACCGCGGCCGTGTTCGGCGAGGTGCTCAAACACCACCGGGAAGCGGCGCACCTGACCCAGGCCGCCTTGGCGGCCAAGATCCCCTGCGACCGCTCCCATGTGGCGCGGGTCGAGGCGGGCACCCGCGTACCCCAGGAGTCCTTCGCCAGGGCCTGCGATGAACTCCTGGACACGGGTGGGGTGTTGCTGCGGTTGTGGGGGCGGATCGACTGGTATCCGGAGGTGCAGCATCCGGACTGGTTCAAGCGCAGGGCTGAGATGGATGCGGTGGCGATCGCCCTGCGGGAGTATCAAGAGCGCGTGATCCCGGGTTTGTTGCAGACGCCGGACTATGCGCGTGCGCTGTTCAGCCGTCGTTCCGCGAGCGTCGATGAGGTCGAGGAGCGCGTCCGAGCCCGACTGAGTCGACAGCAGCGCTTCCGCGCGGACGACGGTCCGTTGTATGTCGTCGTTCTGGACGAGAGCTGCCTGCGCAACGTGGTGGGCAGTCCGAAGCTTATGCGCGACCAATGTGCGCATCTCTTGAGTGTCGGCAGGCGCCCCAACATCCGCATCCAGGTGGCCCCAGCAGGCATCATCGGGCTTGCCCGGCCGAGAGGCTCCATGTCGCTGATAGAGCTGCCAGACGGGCACAGGTGGGTCTACTCGGAGTCGCTGGACCGTGGGCACTTCAACGACGATCCAGCCGCCTACGCGCGCCACTTCCGGACCTATGATGTGCTCCGGGCGGACGCTTGTTCGCCCCGTGAGTCCGCCGCTCTGATCAGCGACGCGATGGAAGGGTACGAGCATCATGAACAGGCACGAACTCAGCGCCGCGACCTGGATCAAGAGCACGTACAGCGACGACAACGGCGGCAACTGCATCGAAATCGCCCCCGGTATCCCCGGCGTCGTCCCGGTCCGCGACAGCAAGAACCCTGACGGGCCCGTGCTGCTCCTCCCGGCGCCCGGCTGGGCGTCCTTCCTTGCTGCCGTCAAGGATGGGGAGTTCCGCGCGGGCCTCTGACCCGGGCGGCGACCACCTTCCGTTATCGCGCTGACACGGAGTGGTCCCCTGGCCTATGCTGCGGCTTCCGTGTTGCCGCGGCCGTCGCTGGCGCCTCGTTCGCCAACTCCGCTGCCGTGGCAGTCCATTGGCGTATATGGGGGAGGCCGATGACCCGGACGAGTGTGCCCGCGCAGCCCGAAGGCCCCGACGACCACTCGCGGTTGGAGAAGAAGCCGCCCGAGCCGCCCGAGTCCGCGACTTACGCTCCGCCTCCTCCACTGCCCGTGACCCCGCCGGGTGCCAGCGATGCCACCCGGTTGCTGTGCGCCGGTGCGTACATGGACGAGCCGTTCCGGGACGCGGTCATCGACGAGCTGTACGTCCATGAGGAGCGGTTCGCCGCCCCCTCGATGGGCATCGACGCGGCCCGGGTGCTCGCCCACGCACTGCGCGCCCGCCGGCTGGAGCTGGGCTGGGCCGCCGCGATTCTGGGCGTGTGGATCGTGGCCATTCCGATGTCGTCGGGCCTGGCGATGCTCTACCTCTTCCCTGTCATCTTCATGGCGCTGTCGCGCCTCGTCCGCAGGGCGCCCATCCCGGCGTGGTTGGCGCGCGGCCTGTCCTTCCTGCTGCGGTGGTACGGACGGCTCCAACTGCTCTTCTTCATCGTGGCGTTGGTGATGGCGATCATCATCGGCGAGGCCCTGGGCGGCGCCTGGCGGATGCTGCCCACCAGACTGCTGACGAACCTGCTGCCGTTCGGCTCGTCCTCCTCCGACGAGCCGGACTTCGGCTGGTCCGGGGACAGCGGCTCGTACGGCGGCTCGTACGACGGCTGGGAGTCCGCGGCCGGGTACGCCGATCCCGGCGGCGGCTCCGGCATGCTCCAGGTGTGGATCGCGCTGCTGCTGCCGCTGGTGCTGGCCACGCTGGTCGCCCTGCAGCGCGGGCAGTTCGCGCGGGCGCTGGCCCGCGAGCTGTCCAAGGAGCGCTTCCCCGATGTGATGTCCGATCCGGCGGAGCGGGCCGAGGGCCTGCGCTTCCGGCGGTTGCGGGAGCGGGTGCGGATCGAGCAGCACGGGCCGTTGGTGATGTACCGGGCCGCCAACCCGTTCTGCGGCGCGGGCTGGCCGTACAAGACCTGGTCGCTGTCGGTGGAGCTGAACCCGCGGCCGGACCGGAAGGTCGAGCCGCTGGACAACGCGGCCATCCTGGAGCGCATCGTGCCCCTGGTGGCGGCGCTGCGGGTGCCGTCCCCGCACGGTTCGCCCGAGGTGGCGGCCGCGGTGCGCGACCGGCTGCGTGCGATGGAGATCGACGAGTGCGTCTTCCTGCCGGCGGAGGGGCTGCCGACCCGTGCGGCGGCGCCGTACGCGCCGGAGGCGTTCGAGGAGCACCGGGCCGCGGCCGTCGAGGAGGGCGGGGAGACCCGGCGGCACTTCCTGCGCATCCGGGTCGGCGGCTGGAACGAGGGCATCGTCACCACGGTCTTCGTGCGGGTGCACACCCAGGGCGGGATGCTGATGCTGGAGGTCGCGCCGCATGTGCTGTGGCCGCTGCGGCAGCAGTTCCAGGACGCCGACCGGCTCGCCCACCAGTACCGGCACCACCACCACTTCGGCAAGGCGGTGTGGGCGCTGAGCCGTACGCCGCGCTCGGCCGGCGCCGCCGTGCTCACGCTGGTGCGCGGGCTGCTGTCGGCCTGGCGGCTGGCGACCGCGGGGCACGGTGCGGCGCTCCCCGAGGGCCCCGGTGCCGCCGTACGCGAGCTGGGCTCCTACGGGGAGTCCTCGCTCTTCCAGGACATGGACGTGGCCCGCTATCTGAAGACGATTCAGCAGCGGGTGGCGGCCGGGGTCACCACGGCGCTGAGCGAGGCCGGCTACCGGACCGAGGAGTTCGAGCAGCGGATCGTGCATGTCGCCGAGGGCGGCGTGTACGTCGAGTCCGCCCAGGGTGCCGTCGGCATCGGCGACCACAACACGATCACCCACAACACCACCGAGCGGGGCTCCGCGACGAAGGGAAGTACCAAGCGTGGCAGCAACGGCTGACGAGCGCGGCAAGGGCGGCATCCACATCGGCAGCGTCCAGGGTGCCTTCGCCATCGGCGACCACAACACGGTGACCCACAACGAAGGCGTCGCCGGGCCCGCGACGGACCCGGCGCAGCAGGAGCTGCTGCGCGCCGTCCTGGCCCTGCGCGACGATCTGTCCCGGGCGGTGGAGACCCCGCAGGTCACGGCGCTGAGCGGGGAGCTGGCCGACACCGAGACGGAGATCACCGACACCGGGGCGGCCGGACCGGGGCGGCTGGCCCGGCTGCGTACGGCGCTCACGGACGCCAGCGCGGTGGTGGGGCTGCTGGCCTCGGGGGCCGCGGTCGGCCAGGCGGTCGCGGCCCTGGTGGGAGGCTGACGATGAAGGGCCGCGGCCCGGCCCGCTGGAACAGCGAGACCCAGAGCTGGGAGGACGGCACACCGCCGCCCGCCCCCTATACGGGACCGATGCCGCCCCGGCCGGACTTCGTGCCGTCGGCGGGGGCCGGGCCGACCGGGGCGTTACCGCACGGCGCCGGCGGGCCGTCTGCGGATGCTCCCGCCGGGCCGCCTGCGGGCCCCTCCGCCGGTCGGGTGGCCGGCTCGGGGGCCGGTCCGGTGGTCGACCCGCTGGTGGTGCCGACGCCCGTGCCCCCGCCCGCCCCGGGGCCCATGGGCGGCGGGCAGCGGCGCCGTACCGCACTGATCGCCGGAGTGGCGGCGGCCGTGATCGCGGCGGGTGTCGGCGGCGGCTACCTCCTATGGGGACGCGGCGACGATCCGGCCGCCGCCCGCCCACCGGCCCGCACCAAGGCGTCCGCGCCGGAGGACCCCGCCACCGGCACCTCGGCGCCGCCCACCGACGACACCGGCCCCACCGCCTCCACCGATCCCACCGACCCCTGGGGCACGGCACCGCCGGACGGCTACCGCCTCGTCCACGACGACAAGGGCTTCACCACCGCGGTACCGGACGGCTGGCGGCGCAGCGTCCGCGACACCGGCGTCTTCTACACGGCGCCGGACGACCGGGGACTGGTGCAGATCTTCGAGATCACCGAACCGGACACCGCCCCGGAGGCGGCGCTGCAGAAGGCCTCGGAGGGGCTGGCGAACAACCCCGGATACGAGGAGATCAGCCTCGGGGCGTTCGACGGCCCGGCTCCCGGGACGGACGCCGCCCAACTGGTCTATGCCTATGACAGCGAGCGGATCGGCGAACGGGTCAAGGTCGTCGACTGCGCCTTCACCGCCGACGACGGGCGTCAGTTCGCCGTCCTGGTCCTGGGCACCGAGGCGGACTGGCCGGAGCAGCAGCGCACCCAGAAGATCGCGTTGCAGGCCTTCGCCGCCACCCCCTGAACCACCGTCCCCGTCCGGGCTGCGCTAGCCGGGCAGCTCCGTACGCTCCCACCACTCGTACACGGGCAGGGCGCCCTCGGCGGTGTGCTGCTGCCGGCTGGTGGCCCGGAAGTGCTCATAGCCGTTGCGGTACGGGATCTTCAGCTCGTCCCCGGGCGGATCGATCGGCACGATCCGCTCGGGCAGCTCCTCGGGTCCGCCCACCAGCACTGCCTTCGCCGCTTTGTCAGCCATGCCTGCATTCTCGCCCCGGCATGTCACATCGGCCCGCCCCCGGTACGTCAATGGAGTGAGAAGGCAGCTACGAACCAGGAGGCACCCGTCATGGCCCGCATCTCCCTCACCCCGCGGCGCACCCTCACCGTCCGGTTCGCGCAGTGGTACTCGCGGCGCGCCTACGGCAAGGTCATGGAGCCCGCCCTGGCCATGGGCCACCACCCCAGGATCCTGCGCTCCTACTTCTCCTTCGAGAACAAGGTGGCGCGCTGGAAGGCGCTGGACCCCGCCCTGAAGCACCTGGCGGAGCTGGTGTCGGCGGCGGCCATCGGCTGCTCGTGGTGCGTGGACTTCGGCTACTGGCAGGCCGACCGGCTGGGACTGCCGCTGGAGAAGATCAGCAAGGTGCCCGCCTGGCGGGACCACCAGGAGTCCTTCACGGAGCTGGAGCGGGGTGTCATGGAGTACACGGAGGCGATGACCGCGACCCCGCCGGCCGTGACCGACGAGCTGGCCGAGGGCCTGCGCGGCCGCCTGGGCGAGGCGGCGTTCGTGGAGCTGACCATGATGGTGGCCGTGGAGAACCTCCGCTCCCGCATGAACAGCGCCATGGGGCTGCACAGCCAGGGCTTCTCCGACAACTGCGCGATTCCGCTGACGCGGGGGTCGGGGCGGGGCTAGGGGCTAGGCCGTTTCTTTCGGATCACCTTGCTGACCAGATGAAGATGGCTGCGAGGTGGAGTCCGGCGAGGTAGCTGGTGGCGGTCTTGTCGTACCGAGTGGCGAGCCCCCGCCACTGCTTGAGTTTGTTGATGCACCGCTCGACGGTGTTTCGCTGCTTGTATGTCTCGCGGTCGAAGGCCGGCGGGCGGCCGCCGAGGCGGCCGAGCCGCTTGCGGTTGGCGGCCTGGTCGGAGGGCTGCGGGATCACCGTCTTGATCCCTCGTTGCCTGAGCAGCTGGCGGATGGCGCGGGACGAGTAGGCCTTGTCGGCCAGGACCACGTCCGGCGTGACCCTGGGGCGGCCGATCCGTCTGGGCACCCGTAGCCGGTGCATGACCTGGGTGAACGCGGGAGCGTCACCGGCCTGACCGGGCGTGATGACGAACGCGAGCGGTCGGCAGCGGCCATCGGCAGCGAGGTGGATCTTGGTGGTTAGTCCGCCGCGGGAGCGTCCGAGGGCATGGTCGGCCGGCTCGCCGTCCGGGGCCCCTTTTGACGGGCCCCGGCGGCGTGCTGGTGGGCGCGGACGATGGTGGAGTCGACCGCGACGACCCAGTCCAGGTCGCCTTCGGCGTCGGCCTGGGCGAGCAGGGCGGTGAAGACCTTCTCCCAGGTGCCGTCGGCCGCCCACATTCGTAGTCGGTTGTGGGCGCCTTTCCACGAGCCGAAGTGCTCGGGCAGGTCCGTCCACGGTGTGCCCGTGCGGTACTTGAACGCGATCGCGTCGATCACCTGCCGGTGATCCCGCCACCGCCCGCCCCGTCGAGGTGTCCGGTCCGGCAGCAGCGGCTCAATGCGTGCCCACTGGGCGTCAGTCAACGACACACCGGACCAACGATCCGATGATCCGCAAGAAACGCTCTAGGGGGCCTCGCGGGGGAATCCCTCGGTGGAGATGGTGAGGTCGACGATCGTCTTGGTGAGGTCGATCGGCAGGCCGTAGGCGAGCGTGGTGTCGATCCTGTACTCGCCGTCCTGGGGGTGGGTGAAGACGCGGCAGCGACCGATGTAGGGGTCGGCGATCATGTAGACCGGGATTCCGGCCTCGGCGTAGATCGTCTTCTTCGGGCCGTAGTCGTTTGCCGCGGTGCCCCTGGAGATGACTTCGGCGAGGAACTCGATGTCCTGGTGGCGCCAGCGGCCCTCCCCGTCCTCCTTGGCGCCGGCGGTGAACTTGGCGACGTCCGGGCAGAGGCCGTTCTCCTGGCCGGGGAAGTCGACCCTGACGTCCGATGTCACGTGGACGTCCATCCCGTACCGGTCTTCCAGCGCCCGCAAGATCCGGCGGATGGTCTGCCAGTGGACGTCCCGCTGCGGAGTCAGGAAGACGGCGCCCTCGACGATCTCGATCCGGTACCCCTCGGGGGCGGTCTCCAGCCACTCGAACAGCTCGTCCAAGCGTCGCTGGTTCTCCGTGGGCTCCGCCATCCCCATCCCGCCGGTCTCGATCGTCTCGGCCCGTCGTGGGCAGTTACAGACTGTAGCGGCATATGCCGCTGATCATCATGTGTGGGCGTTGTTCGGCCCCTCCAGCATGTCCTCGAAGACCGCGATGTCGACGGTATCGGCCGGGGCGGGGGTCTTGGTGGGAACCGGGCGGTCGTAGTTGCTCAGCAGGATCGTGCCCGTCTCGTGGTCGATCTCGGTGGTGAGCTTGAGGGGGTAGGGCTTGCCCTTGATCGCGACGTAGAGGGTCTGGACGGCTCCGTCGAACTTCCTGACGACGGGCAGGACGCGGGTGCCCTCGTGGACGGTCGGGCGGCCCTTGGTGAGGGTGGAGGTGATCGAGGGGGACGGGGTGTTCGTGGGCGGCTCGTCGGTGCCGGCGGCGGACTTCTGGAAGGCGGTGAGGTCGCAGGCGGCGGACAGGCTCTGCAGGAAGCCGTCGTGGGTGGTGCCGTGCAGGAAGGTGTCCTTGTACTTCGCGGCCGCCTCGGTGCCCTGGGTGCCGGGGAACTGGCTCTTCCAGAAGGCCGCATCCGGCTTCATCCAGACCTGGTCGCCGCGCTTGATCATCTGCACCCGGCCGAGCGCCCCCTTGCTGATGGCGCCGGCGCAGTTGCCGGCCTGGTCCAGGGTGATGTCGAGCTTGGTGGGGCCGGCGGTGGTCAGGGTGCGCAGCCGCAGGGATTTCGCGGCGACCAGTTGGTCGAGCGCGTCGTCGGAGATCTGCTGGGCCGACTTGCCGGCGAGGTCGCCCTCGCCGTCGGGGTCGGCGGTCGCCGCCGCGGCGCCGGTGCACACCGCTCCGGCGAGCAGGGCCGCGGTGCAGCTCAGGGCGGTGGTGGCGGTGACGGTACGGCGTCTGCAGGTCATCTCGGCACCTCCGGTCCGGAGGGGGAGTACGAGGGGACATACCGCAGGGGCATCCGCGGGGACATACAGCTATTCAGGGTAGGTTCCAGGACATTCGTTCGCACTTTGAGTGAGTCGGCTCACTTTCCATGAATGTTTGGGCATAGGTGGGCCGCTTCCGGGGAGGGCTCCTTGTTGCTGGTGACGCCAGTGGTTGCACCAGTGGGAACAGATCGGTAACCGGAAGGCAGAACGACGTGTCGTCAATCGAGACCATTCACGTAGACGGGGTGTGGCTTGCCGCCGCATCCGGCGCCACGCGGGAGGTCCTCGACCCCGCCGACGCGACGACGCTCCAGCTGGTGTCCGAGGGCGGCGCCGACGACGCCGACGCGGCGGTCGCGGCCGCCCGTCGCGCCTTCGCAGGCGGCGCCGGCGCCTGGCCCCGCACGGCCGTCGCCGAGCGCTCCGCGCTGCTGCGCCGGGTCGCCGACCTGCTGCAGCGCGACCGCGAGGAGATCGCCCTCATCGAGAGCCGGGACACCGGCAAGACGCTGGAGGAGGGCCGGGTCGACGTCGACGACGTCACCAACGCCTTCCGGTACTTCGCCGACGTGGTGATGAACGAGAGCGGCGGGCGGGTCGTCGACGCCGGGTCGGCGGATGTGCACAGCGTCGTCGTACACGAGCCGGTCGGCGTCTGTGCGCTGATCACGCCATGGAACTACCCGCTGCTCCAGGCGAGTTGGAAGATCGCGCCGGCCCTTGCGGCCGGCAACACTTTTGTGATCAAGCCCAGCGAGGTCACCCCGCTGTCGACCGTGCACCTGATCAAGCTGCTGGTCGAGGCCGGGCTGCCGGCCGGTGTCGCCAACATCGTCACCGGCGCGGGCCTGCCGGTCGGCCAGCGGCTGGCCGAGCACCCGGATGTGGATCTGTTCTCCTTCACCGGCGGCCTCGCCAGCGGTACGAAGGCGGGCGCGGCGGCGGTCTCCGGCGCCAAGAAGATCGCGCTGGAGCTGGGCGGCAAGAACCCCAATGTGGTCTTCGCCGACGCCTGCGCCACCGAGGAGGGCTTCGACACCGCCGTCGACCAGGCGCTGAACGCCGCGTTCATCCACAGCGGGCAGGTCTGCTCGGCCGGTGCCCGGCTGATCATCGAGGAGTCGGTGCGCGACCGCTTCGTCGCCGAACTCGCCCGCCGCGCCGAGCGGATCAAGCTCGGCCGGGGCACCGAGGACGGTGTGGAGTGCGGTCCGCTGGTCTCCCAGCAGCAGCTGGAGAAGGTGGAGGCCTACGTCGCCTCCGCGCTGGCCGAGGGGGCGCAGCTGCGCTGCGGCGGCTCCCGGCCCAAGCCCTCGGACGTGCGCCCGGCCACCGGCTACTTCTACGCGCCGACCGTGCTGGACGGCTGCCACCGCGAGATGAAGGTGGTCCGCGAGGAGACCTTCGGCCCGATCCTGACGGTGGAGACCTTCACCACCGAGGACGAGGCCGTCGCGCTCGCCAACGACACCGAGTACGGCCTCGCGGGCGCCGTCTTCTCCGCCGACACCGCCCGTGCCCGCCGGGTCGCCGCCCGGCTGCGGCACGGCACGGTCTGGATCAACGACTACCACCCCTACCTCCCGCAGGCGGAGTGGGGCGGCTTCGGCAAGTCCGGCATCGGCCGGGAACTGGGCCCCACGGGTCTGGACGAGTACCGCGAGAGCAAGCACATTTACGAGAACCTGCGGCCGGCGCCGGTGCGGTGGTTCACGGGCTGACCCCAGGCCCGCGCACACCACCCGCACCACGCACTTCGCAGTAAAGGAGTACCCCTCATGCCCGTGTACGACTATGTCGTCGTCGGAGGCGGCACCGCCGGCTCCGTCATCGCCTCCCGCCTCACCGAGGACCCCGCCGTCTCCGTCGCCGTCATCGAGGGCGGCCCCTCCGACATCGACCGCGAGGACGTGCTGACGCTGCGCAAGTGGCTCGGCCTGCTCGGCGGTGAGCTGGACTACGAGTACACGACCACCGAGCAGCCGCGCGGCAACTCGCACATCCTGCACAGCCGCGCCAAGGTCCTCGGCGGCTGCTCCTCCCACAACACCCTGATCTCCTTCAAGCCGCTGCCGTCCGACTGGGACGAGTGGGAGGCGGCGGGGGCGGCCGGCTGGGGCGCCAAGGAGATGGACCCCTACTTCGGCAAGCTGCGCAACAACATCGTGCGGGTGGCGAAGAAGGACCAGAACCAGATCGCGACGGACTGGATCGAGGCCACCAAGACGGCGCTCGGCGTCCCCGAGGTCGTCGGCTTCAACGACAAGCCCTTCGACGAGGGCGTCGGCTTCTTCGACCTCTCCTACCACCCGGAGAACAACAAGCGGTCCTCCGCATCCGTCGCCTACCTCCACCCGCACATGGAGGCCGGCGACCGCCCGAACCTCACGCTGATGCTGGAGACCTGGGCGCACAAGCTGGAACTGGACGGTACGACCGCCAAGGGCGTCCACGTCCGGACCAAGGACGGCGAGGAGGTCTACGTCGAGGCCGCCCGCGAGGTGCTGGTGTGCGCCGGCGCCGTCGACACCCCGCGGCTGCTGATGCACTCCGGCATCGGCCCGAAGAAGGACCTCCAGGCGCTGGGCATCGACTGCGTGCTCGACCTGCCGGGCGTCGGTGAGAACCTCATCGACCACCCCGAGTCGGTGATCGTCTGGGAGACGAACGGACCGATCCCGGGCAACTCCGCGATGGACTCCGACGCGGGCCTGTTCGTCAAGCGGGACCCGGAGCACAAGGGCCCCGACCTGATGTTCCACTTCTACCAGATCCCCTTCACCGACAACCCCGAGCGGCTGGGCTACGAGCGCCCCGAGCACGGCGTGTCGATGACCCCGAACATCCCCAAGTCCCGCTCCCGCGGCCGCCTCTACCTCACCTCCGCCGACCCCGAGGTCAAGCCGGCCCTGGACTTCCGGTACTTCGAGGACGAGGACGACTACGACGGGCGGACGCTCGTCGACGGCATCAAGCTGGCGCGCGAGGTCGCCAAGGCCGAGCCGTTCGCCAAGTGGCTCAAGCGCGAGGTCTTCCCCGGTCCGGACGTGACGGACGACGAGGAGATCGGCGAGCTGGTGCGCAAGGCCGCGCACACCGTCTACCACCCGGCCGGCACCTGCAAGATGGGTGCCTCCGATGACCAACTGGCCGTCGTCGACCCGCAGTTGAAGATCCGCGGGCTGGACGGCATCCGTATCGCCGATGCCTCGGTCTTCCCGACGATGCCGGCTGTCAACCCGATGCTGGGCGTGCTGATGGTGGGGGAGAAGTGCGCCGAACTGCTCCGTAAAGACCCGACCCAGGGAGGTGATGCGTGATGGCTACCACCTCCGCCGGCGCATCCGAGATACCCAACGCCCACAAGACCGCCGCCGACACCGAGCAGGACGGCCGTGAGGTCGTCTTCTCCGTCCGCAACCTCTGGAAGGTCTTCGGCCCCAAGGCCGACAAGATCCCCGGGGACTCCTCCGTCGCCGGCCTCAACGCCCAGGAACTGCGCGAACAGACCGGCTGCACCGCCGCCGTCCGCGATGTCTCCTTCGACGTCCACAAGGGCGAGGTCTTCGTCGTGATGGGCCTGTCCGGCTCCGGCAAGTCCACCCTCGTGCGGTGCCTGACCCGGCTGATCGAGCCGACCAGCGGCAACCTCGAAATGGACGGCGAGGACGTGCGCGCCATGGACCGCGGCGCGCTGCGCGAACTGCGCCGCCGCCGCGCCGCCATGGTCTTCCAGCACTTCGGCCTGCTGCCGCACCGCTCCGTCGTCGACAACGTCGCCTACGGCCTGGAGATCCAGGGCGTCGGCAAGGCGGAGCGCCGCGAGAAGGCCGGCGAGATGGTCGACAAGGTGGGTCTGGCCGGTCTGGAGAAGCGCCGTCCGGGCCAGCTCTCCGGTGGCCAGCAGCAGCGCGTCGGCCTGGCCCGGGCGCTCGCCGTCGACCCCGAGGTGCTGCTGTTCGACGAGCCGTTCAGCGCGCTCGACCCGCTCATCCGCCGCGACATGCAGGAAGAGGTCGTCCGCCTGCACCGCGAGGAGGGCCGGACGATGGTCTTCATCACCCACGACCTCGCCGAGGCGCTGCGGGTCGGCGACCGGATCGCCCTGATGCGCGACGGCGAGATCGTCCAGCTCGGCACCCCCGAGGAGATCGTCGGCTCCCCGGCCGACGACTACGTCCGCGACTTCGTGCGGGACGTCCCGCGCGAGCAGGTGCTCACCGTCCGCCGCGCGATGCGTCCGGCCGAGGACGGCGAGAGCGACCAGGGCCCGGCGCTCGGCCCCGACACCCTGATCTCCGACGCCATCGAGGCGGTCGCCCGCTCCGGCGGCGCGGCTCGCGTCGTCGACGACGGCCGCTGCCTGGGCGTCGTCGACCACGCCTGCCTGCTCAACGTGGTCGCCCGGATCGAGGACCCGCAGCACGGCGAGGTGGCTGCCTGATGTACGTCGCGACCCCCCGAAGCGGCGCCCTGCGCGCCGTCGGCTCCAGAGCCCCCGCGGCCTCCCCCCGCATGCGGCTGCGCACCGCGCTGCTGCGGCAGTGGCGGGAGGCGCAGCGCGCCGCCGCCATGAACGTGCCGGTCGGCACCGTCAAGCGGGGGCGCGCATGAGCAGCGCAGCCCCCACCCCGGTTTCCGCCCGCGGCACCCTCGGCGTCGACACCCCCAAGGGCCCGGCCCAGGCCCTGCTGCAACGCCGCGGCCTGGCCAAGCTGCTGCTGCTCGTCGTCGCCGCGGCCGTTCTCGTCCCGCTGCTGGCCGCCGAGTACGGCGCCGCCTGGCCGTCCTCGCTGACCGTCGACGTCTCCGGCCCGCTCGGCCGGACCAGCGACTGGATCATCGACAACCGCGACAGCCACTGGCTGTTCGTCTACTTCCTCGGCCACCTCTCCAACGGCGTGGTCATCTCCGTACGCGCCGTCTACCTGCTGCTGCTCGCGCTGGGCTGGACCGGTGTGACGGCCGGCGTCACGCTGATCGCCTGGCGGGTGGCCGGTGTCCGCATCGCCGCCGTAGCACTGCTGTCCTTCCTGGTCAGCGGCCTGCTGGGGATGTGGGTCCCGACCATGCAGACACTCGCGCTGATGGTCGTGGCGGTCGTCGTCTCGGTCGCCGTCGGCGCCCTGCTGGGCCTGGCCGCCGGTCTGTCCGAGCGCCTCTTCAAGATCCTGCGCCCGGTCCTGGACACCATGCAGGTCCTCCCGGCCTTCGCCTACCTGCTCCCCGTGGTGCTGGTCTTCGGCATCGGCGTACCGGCCGCGCTGCTGGCCACCGTCGTCTACGCGGCGCCGCCGATGGCCCGCCTGACCGCCCTCGGCCTGCGCGGCGCCGACCCCGGCGTGCTGGAGGCCGTCTCCTCCCTCGGCGCCACCGGACGGCAGCGGCTGCTGACCGCCCGCCTGCCGCTGGCCCGCAAGGAACTCCTCCTCGGCGTCAACCAGACGATCATGATGGCGCTGTCCATGGTCGTGATCGCCTCGATGATCGGCGCCGCCGGCCTCGGTGACCGCGTCTACCAGGCCCTCGCCTCGGTCGACGTCGGTGCCGCGCTCGCCGCCGCGATCCCGATCGTGCTGCTGGCCATCGTCATGGACCGCACCACCGCCGCGGCCGGCGCACGCATCGGCGCGGCCGGCACCGCCGCCGGCCCGACGTGGCTGCGCGGCTGGCGCGCCTGGGCCGGGGTGGCCGCGGTCACCGCCGCGCTCGCCGCCGTCGGCCGGGTGACAGGCTCGCTGGTCTGGCCCGACGCCTGGGCGGTGAACATCGCCGCCCCCGTCAACGACTTCAAGGAGTGGATGGTCGACCACCTCTACTCCGGCGTCCCCGTCGTCGGCGGCACCGCCGACTGGGCCGCGCACTTCACCGACTGGGTCCTCAACCCGCTGCGCGACGGCCTGACCGCGCTGCCCTGGTACGGCACGCTGCTCATCGTCGCCGCGCTCGCCTGGCTCATCGGCACCTGGCGCACCGCCCTGACCGCCGTCCTGGCGATGGCCGCCATCGGCGTGCTGGGCGTGTGGAAGCCGTCGATGAACACCCTCTCCCAGGTGCTCGCCGCCCTGGTGGTGACGCTGGTGCTGGGCTTCGGCGTCGGCATCCTCACCGCGGGCAGCAAGCGCTTCGAGGCGCTGCTGCGCCCGGTGCTGGACGTCATGCAGACCATGCCGCAGTTCGTGTACCTGATCCCCGTGGTGGCGCTGTTCGCCGTGGGCCGCGCCCCGGCCGCCGCCGCGGCGGTCGTCTACGCGCTGCCGGCCGTCATCCGCATCACCACCCAGGGCCTGCGCCAGGTGGACCCCGCGGCCGTGGAGTCCGCCCGCTCCCTGGGCGCCACCCGCTGGCAGATGCTGCGCCAGGTCCAGCTTCCGCTGGCCCGGCCGGCGCTGCTGCTGGCCGTCAACCAGGGCGTGGTGCTCGTCCTCGCCGTCGTCATCATCGGCGGTCTGGTCGGCGGCGGTGCCCTCGGGTACGACGTCGTCACCGGGCTGGCCACCGGAGACCTGGCCCTCGGCCTGGTCGCGGGTGTGGCGATCGTGTGCCTGGGCCTGATGCTCGACCGGGTCACCCAGCCCACGGAACGCCGTACGACGGGGAAGGGAGCCTGACCATGTCCCGTAAGCGCACCACGATCGTCGGGACGGCCGCGCTGGCCGTCACGGCGGCCCTCTCCCTGTCGGCCTGCGGCAAGGCCGACATGACCAAGCAGTCCTCGCCGTTCGCCGCGGCCGAGGGGTCCAAGTCCGTCACGCTGTCCGTGCAGACCTGGGTCGGCGCCCAGGCCAATGTCGCGGTCGCCAAGTACCTGCTCGAACACGAGCTGGGCTACCACGTCGACACCGTCCAGGTGGACGAGATCCCCGCCTGGGACGCGCTGAGCCAGGGCCGGGTCGACGCGATCCTGGAGGACTGGGGCCACCCCGACCAGGAGCAGCGCTACGTCAAGGACAAGAAGACGATCACGGCGGGCGGCGGCAACGGCGTCACCGGCCACATCGGCTGGTACGTCCCCAAGTACTGGGCCGACGCGCACCCCGAGGTCACGAACTGGAAGAACCTCAACAAGTTCGCCGACCAGCTGCGCACCCCGGAGAGCGGCAACAAGGGCCAGCTGATGGACGGTTCACCGTCCTACGTCACCAACGACAAGGCGCTGGTGAAGAACCTGGACCTGAACTACGAGGTGGTCTTCGCCGGCTCCGAGGCGGCGCAGATCACCCAGATCCAGCAGTTCGCCAAGGAGAAGAAGCCGTTCCTGACGTACTGGTACGAGCCGCAGTGGCTCTTCAACCAGGTGCCGATGGTGGAGGTCGAACTTCCCAAGTACACCGACGCCTGCGCGGAGAAGGGCACCAAGGACCCGCAGTCCATCGACTGCGCGTACCCCACGACCCCGCTCCAGAAGTACTTCAACACCGACTTCGCCAAGAGCGGCACCAGCGCCGCGGCGTTGTTGAAGAACTTCAAGTGGACCAAGGACGCCCAGAACGAGGTGTCCGAGTCGATCGCCTCGGAGGGCCTGTCGGCCGATGAGGCGGCCAAGCGCTGGGTGCACAAGCACCCGGACGTCTGGAAGGCCTGGCTGCCCAAGAAGTAGCCGGCACGGGTTCACGTCCGACGCGGGCGGTCGCACGGTGTGCGGCCGCCCGCGCGGGCGTTCGTGCCCGCCGACCCTGGTCGCCCACCGGCCCCGGCGTGGCGGCATAGTAGAGCCCAGTCCGACGCGGGACATGAACACATCACGGCGCGGCGCCGCTGCGGCGCCGCCACGTATCGGGGGGACTCGCTCCATGCCATCCATCCGCCGCTCCACCGTCGCGGCCGCCGCACTGGCCGCGCTGCTCGCGGTCACCGCCACCGCCTGCGGCCCCGGCGACGACAAGGCCGCCGCGTCCGGCGGTTCGGCCGCCGCCGACCACAAGGAACAGGGCGACGGGGGCCTCAAGCTCCCCAAGGGCGTGCCGACCAGCATCGACGAGCTGAAGAAGTGGCAGGACGGCGGCTGGCGGAACTGGGACAAGTGGGCCCGCGAGGCACAGGACTTCGCCAACCCGATCATCAAGGACCACTGGAAGAACGACCGGCTGGCCAAGGCGAAGGCCGCCCCCGAGATCGGCGTCAAGGCCACCGGCGCGGGCAGCGAGTTCGACGCCACCGACCCCGAGCCGCGGCCCGTGAACGCCATCCAGGTCGGCCGCCCGTACCACCGGAACATGGCCCCGGTCGGGAAGATCTTCTTCGACAGCCCCAAGGGCCCGATGGTCTGCTCCGGCACGGTCGTCCAGGACCCGGCACACCCGGGCAAGTCCAACCTCGTGTGGACCGCCGGGCACTGCGTGCACTCCGGCAAGCGCGGCGGCTGGATGCGCAACATCGTCTTCGTGCCGTCGTACAACGACAACGGCGCGCCGATGAGCCAGGTCGGGACCCTGCCCGCGCAGCAGGTCACGCCGTACGGCCGGTTCTGGGCGGACTGGATCACCACCTCCGGTGAGTGGATCAACATGGGCAGCGAGGAGAGCGGCAACGGCGGCTCCGCGTACGACTTCGCGGTGCTGCACGTCAAGCCGGAGAACGGCGGCGGCAAGTCCCTCCAGGAGACCGTGGGCGTCGCCATCCCGGTCTGGTTCAACGCCCCCTCCGCCGCGGGTGTCAACTTCGTGCGGGCCGTCGGCTACCCGGCGGCGCCGCCGTACGACGGCGCGCAGATGATGGCCTGCCAGGGCCGCCCGGGTCGCCTCGTCATGGAGCAGGGCACGCCGGCCATGGACCGCATCGGCTGCACCATGACCGGGGGCACCTCGGGCGGCGGCTGGTTCGCCGAGCGCGGCGGCAAGCTGGCCCTGATCTCCAACAGCTCCATCAGCTCCAACGCCCACACCTGGCTGGCCGGCCCGCACCTGGGACCGGAGGCCAAGCGGGTCTTCGACGGCATCAGCCGAAAGTTCGCGAACCAGTAGCGGCCGCCGTCCGCGGCTCCGGCGGCAGCGCCCGGCACAGCGCCTCCAGGGCGCCGGGGAAGGCGCTGTCGGCCGGGGCCGCATAGCCGACGACCAGGCCGTGGCGGGGCGGCATCGTGGCGGCCGGGTGGCGGTAGTCCGACAGCACGTCCAGGGCCAGGCCCTGGAAGCGGGCGGCGCGCAGCGCGGCGCGCTCGTCGGCCTCGGTGGCGCCGCCGGGCAGCTGGAGCACGGCGTGCAGGCCGGCGGCGATGCCGGTGACGCCGAGGTGCGGGGCCTGGCGGGTCACCGCGTCGACGAGCCGGTCGCGGCGCCGGCGGTAGCGCTGGCGCATCCGGCGGATGTGGCGGTCGTAGGCGCCGTGGGTGAGCAGCTCCGCCAGGGTGAGCTGATCGGTGACGCCCGCCCAGGCCTCGCGTTCCCCCTTGGCCGCGAGGACGGCGTCGACCAGGCGGCCGGGGAGCGCCATCCAGCCCAGCCGCACCGCCGGCGACAGGCTCTTGCTGACCGAGCCGAGGTGGACGACGCGTTCCGGGTCCAGCCCCTGTAGGGCGCCGACCGGCTTGCGGTCGTAGCGGAACTCGCCGTCGTAGTCGTCCTCCAGGACGTAACCGCCGGTGGCCCGCGCCCAGTTGACGGCGGCGGCCCGGCGGTCGGGGTGCAGCGCGACCCCCGTCGGGAACTGGTGCGCGGGGGTCAGCAGCACCGCGCCCACGTCGTCCAGGGCGCCCAACCGCTCGGTGTCGGCACCGTGTTCGTCGAGGGGAAGCGGGCGGGTGTCCACCCCCGCGGTCGTCAGAAGCTGCCGGTGGAAGGGCAGGCCGTAGGACTCCACGGCCAGCGGGCCGGGCAGCACGGCGGGGAAGAGCAGCCGCAGCGCGTGCGCGAAGCCGGAGCAGATCACGATGAGCTCGGGGTCGGTGCGCACCCCGCGGGTGCGGGCCAGGTAGTCGGTCAGCGCGCGGCGCAGCTCGATGCGGCCGCGGGGGTCGC
Organism: Streptomyces sp. NPDC059008; assembly: GCF_042749045.1. Classification (NCBI taxonomy): domain Bacteria; kingdom Bacillati; phylum Actinomycetota; class Actinomycetes; order Kitasatosporales; family Streptomycetaceae; genus Streptomyces; species Streptomyces sp. NPDC059008. The sequence continues at coordinate 438,607 of NZ_JBHYJC010000002.1, forward strand.
CGGGCCCGAAGGCGTCGTTGGGGGCGGCGGTCAGCGCGCGGCGGGCGGCCGCCAGCCAGGCGGTGCGGGGGAAGGACGCGGCGTCCGGCTGCCCCTGGAGGAGGTTGTGCACGGGGCGGGCCACCGGGGCGCTACGGGCCGGGGCACGGGTGGGCGTCAGCGGTTCGGCGCGCTCGGCGACGCGGGTGCCGGAACCCTGGCGGGCGCTGAGCCAGCCCTCCGCCACCAGCTCGGCGTAGGTGTCGGCGACGGTGTTGCGGGCGATGCCGAGGTCGGCGGCGAGCGAACGGTAGGGCGGCAGCCGGGTGCCGGGGGCCAGCCGCCCGGACCGTACCGCGTCGCGCAGCGCGCGCAGGAGCACGGCGCGCCGGCTACCCGGTCCGCTCAGCTCCAGATGGAGATCGCCACCCAGGATCTCGGCTGGATTGACCCATGATTCCGGCATGGAAATGCACCCTACAGCCGGTCGCTGACGCCCGTAGATTTCCTGGCATGACGAACGAAACGCAGCTCACGCACAGCGACCACGACCTGAACGACGCGGCGCCCCGCAGCCCCCGGGTCGACTTCGCCAAGGCCGCCCCCAAGGCCTTCAAGGCCCTCATCGGCTTCGACGCCGCCGCCCGCGAGGGCCTGGACCACTCCCTGGTCGAGCTGGTCCAGATCCGCTCCTCGCAGCTCAACAAGTGCGCGTACTGCCTGCACATGCACACCACCGACGCCCGCAAGGCGGGCGAGAGCGAGGAGCGGCTGCACATGGTCGCCGTCTGGCAGGAGGCGGCGCACTTCTTCACCGCGAAGGAGCGGGCGGCGCTGGCCCTCACCGAGGCGGTGACGCTGGTCGCCCAGGGCGGCGTACCGGACGAGGTCTACGAGCGGGCCGCCCGGCACTTCGAGGCCGACGAACTGGCCCGGCTGCTCGCCCTGATCTTCACGATCAACACCTGGAACCGGATCGCCATCAGCACGGGGAAGGTGCCGGGGACGGACGAGCGGTGAGGGGTGGGTGGTGGGGGCGGGGGCGCCTCAGGTGGGCTGCTCCCGTTCCCCTAGCTCTTCCCGTTATCCCAGCTGCTCCCGTTACCCCAACTCCTCCCGCAGGCCCTGGGCGATGCCCGCCACCGCCGCCATGGCCCCGTGCTGGAGCCCCGGGCCGAAGGTGACCCGGGCCGCGCCCAGGTCGCCCAGCGCGCGGGGGCCGGGGCCGTCCGGCAGCACCACGGCGTTGACCGGGAGACCGATGGCGCCGGCCAGGTGGGCCAGTTGCTCGGGCGGCGCGGTGATCGGGTAGACGCAGTCGGCGCCCGCCGCGGCGTACATCCGGCCACGGCGCACCGCCTCCGCCGGGTCCGCGACGCCGCGCAGATAGGTGTCGATCCGGGCATTGATCACCAGGTCCTCACCCGCCTCGGCGCGCACGCTCGCCAGCCAGTCCGCCTGTTCCTGCGCGTCCCGCAGCGTGCCGGTGGCGTGGTCGGTGTCCTCCAGGTTGCAGCCCACCGCCCCGGCCTCCGCGAGCCGGCCCACCAACTCCTTCGCGGACAGCCCGTATCCGGCCTCCACATCCGCCGAGACGGGGATGTCGACGGCCCGGACGATGCGGGCGACGGCGGCGAACATCTCGTCGGGCGGCGTCCGGCCGTCCTCGTAACCGAGCGAGGCCGCCACGCCCGCGCTGGGCGTGGCCAGTGCCGGGAACCCGGCGTCCGCGAAGACCCGGGCGCTGGCCGCGTCCCAGGGACCGGGCAGGACCAGCGGCAGGCCGGGGGCGTGGTGCAGGGCGCGCAGCGCCGCGGCCGCGGTCACGCCTGCCCCGGGGTCATGCGGGTGGAGACGCCGAAGCGGTTCCAGGCGTTGATCGCGGTGATCAGGGCGATCAGCTGGGCCAGTTCGGCGTCCTCGAAGTGGGCGGCGGCGCGGTCGTAGACGGCGTCGGGCACGAACCCCTCGGTCAGCACGGTGATCGCCTCGGTGAGGGCGAGCGCGGCCTGCTCCTTGGGGGAGTAGAAACCGGTGGCCTCCTCCCAGGCGTTGAGGAGGTGGATGCGCTCCTCGGTCTCGCCGGCCTTCCGGGCGTCGGTGGAGTGCATATGGATGCAGAACGCGCAGTGGTTGAGCTGCGACGCACGGATCTCGACCAGCGCGACCAGCGCCGGATCGAGGCCCTTCTTCGCCGCCGCGTCCAGCGCGATCATCGCCTTGTAGACGTCGGGTGCGAGCTTGGCCCAGCGAAGGCGGGGCCCGTGCTGGTGGGTCTGTGTCGTCATGGGTACGACGCTACGGCGCCATTGGCACAGCTGTATGGTCCACTTCCATGGAGGAATCCTGGGCCACTTTCGGCCGTGACCTGCATCTGGACCTCACCGGCCCCGGCGGGCTGCGGGCCGCCCTGCTGCGCGCGCTGCGGGACGCGGTACGGTCCGGGCGGCTGGCCCCCGGCACCCGGCTGCCGTCCTCCCGCTCCCTCGCCGCCGACCTCGGCATCGCCCGCAACACCGTCGCCGACGCCTACGCCGAGCTGGTGGCGGAGGGCTGGCTCAGCGCCCGCCAGGGCTCCGGCACCCGCGTCGCCGAGCGGGTGCTGCCGCGCACCAGGCCCGCCGCCCGGCGCGCCCCCGGCCCGGCCGGACCTGCCGGCCCACCGCGCTTCGACCTCACCCCTGGCACCCCCGACGTCGCCGCCTTCCCCCGCACCGCCTGGCTGGCGGCCGCCCGCCGCGCGCTGACCGCGGCCCCCAGCGAGGCCTTCGGATACGGCAGCCCGGCCGGCCGCCCGGAACTGCGCACCGTCCTCGCCGACTATCTGGCCCGCGCCCGCGGCGTGCGCGCCGACCCCGAGCGCATCGTCGTGTGCACCGGCTTCATGCAGGCACTGGCCCTGCTCGGCCGGGCGCTGGGCGGTGGGGCGGGGCGGCTGGCCGTCGAGTCCTACGGCCTGGACTTCCACCGCGAGGTCATCGCCCGCGCCGGTCTGCGCACCGTCCCCCTCGCCGTCGACGAACACGGCGCCCGGACCGCGGAGCTGACCGCCCACGACGGCCTGCGGGCGGCCCTGCTCACCCCCGCCCACCAGTTCCCCACGGGGGTTCCGCTGCACCCCGACCGCCGGGCCGCCGCCGTCAACTGGGCGCGGGCCACCGGCGGTTACGTCCTGGAGGACGACTACGACGGCGAGTTCCGCTACGACCGCCAGCCCGTCGGCGCGCTCCAGGGGCTCGACCCCGACCACGTCGTCTACCTGGGCACCGCCAGCAAGAGCCTGGCCCCCGCGCTGCGCCTGGCCTGGATGGTGCTGCCGGACCGCCTCCTCGACCCCGTCCTCACCCTCAAGAGCGCCGGCGAATGGTCCTCCGGCACGCTGGAGCAGCTCACCCTCGCCGAGTTCGTCTCCTCGGGCGCCTACGACCGGCACCTGCGCGGTATGCGGCTGCGCTACCGGCGCCGCCGCGACCAGCTGGTCGCGGCCCTGGCCGAGCGCGCCCCGCACGTCCACGTCTCCGGCATCGCGGCCGGACTCCACGCCGTACTGGAACTCCCGCCCGGCACCGAACGCTCCATCGTCCAGGCCGCCCGCTGGCAGGGCCTCGCCCTAGAAGGCCTGACCCGCTTCCGTGCCCCCGCCACCCCCACACCCCCACGCGACGCCCTGGTGGTCGCCTACGGCACCCCACCCGACCACTCCTTCACCGGCGCCCTGGACGCCCTGATGAGGGCGCTGCCGCCGGGGGAGTAAGGGGTGGGCGGCGGCCCTGCGCCGCAGGTCTTTCGCGGTACGACCAAGGGGCGCGACCGGCACAGGCCCAGGAACGCCAGGCCGTCGCCCTGTGCGGCGACTTTCGGTCTTCCGGCCCGTCCACCGCCCTCCCACCTGGGTCACCTCCTGGCGGAAAGTCGCCGAAACGATCTTCCTGCTCCTTCGAGTGGCATTCCGAGCACACCCGACCCCACCCACGCCGCCCGGATGACCAGGCTCGCAGAACAGGCCATTTCCGCACCTGGCCTGTTGTGCCACCACCACACCATGGACCGGTTGATGCACTTCCGCACCAGCCGCCACACTGCGATTCAAGGCCGACTCTCCTGCACAAGTGCCACGCTCGACGTCCTGATGCGCTCCGAGAAACCGCACCGACGCCCGCCGGGTGCCAACACCTCGTACGCACAGGCTCAACGTGCGCACGAAATCCGCGCGCACACCTTCGGAGCATCCCTGGCTAGCTGGTACCGGCCACGTCCCCAGCCGATCCGTGAGTAACTCCCCGGCGCATCGCGCCCGTCGAACGCACCCGATCAGGAGAATCGTCATGTCTCAGACGCTGCCGTCACCGCTCGGGCTCGACCTCGCCAAGCTCAGGGCCGACCTGCACGACTGCGCTCAGGCCGTAGAGGTGCCCTTCAACGCCCCGGCCGTCGACCGGCTGCTCAGCACGCTGGCCGACCTGTGCACCGACGCATGGCTCGGCATGCGCACCACCACCCGGCCGGCCGGGAGGCGGGACCTCAACCTCCGCGTGTGCTACCGCCGGCCCGTCCACCCTGTCCCGCTGCTGCGCGAGGCCGGACTGCTCACCTTCGACGGGCACCCCATGGAGAGGCTGCTCGACGAACTCGTCGACGCCTTTCCGTTGTGGTGGGGCATCGACGCGTCCGTCAGCGGCTCGGTCGACAAGTTCTGGCTCGTCTTCGACAACGGTGTCCCGCTCGCCGATGTCCTGGCCCTACCCCATCTGCCACCCGCCGTTCGCGCCTCCCAGGACCACTTCGAGCGGGCCGGCATGGACAGGGTCGGCCTGATCGCCCTGGACTTCGGGCATCGCACCGTCAACGTGTACTCACCGGTCTTTCCGCCGGGGACACTGACGTACGAAACCGTCACCAGCCTCATCTCCGGCCTCGGCTTTCCCCTCCCCGCCGAGGAGGAACTACAGCGCAACACCGATGCGTTCGACGTCTATCAGACGTTCAGCTGGGACGAACCCGGTGTGCTACGCCTGTGCTTCCCGGTTCGGTACACCGCCGCGGACTTCCCCACGCACTGCCACCCGGTCCTCAAGCAATTCGTCGAAACGGCCCCCTTCGCGGTTGATCAGCGGTCCTTCGTCCACTACACCACCTACGGCCCACGCGGCGGCTACTTCAAGGTCCAGTCCGACTACACGGGAAACCACCGGGACACGTTCCTCCCTCAATGACGGCGCGCCTGCGCCTACTCCGCGACCTCCGTAGGGGGTCCCATCCAGAGGCCGGCCCCCAGCCCGGCGACGGCGTGTGCCCATGCGGAGCCGCTCGTTCAGGAACTCTCGGGCGCCTGGGGCCGAGCCGGGACCCGCCCTCGCACACGAGCGGGCGGCGGCCTCCGGCAGAAGATGGCGGCTCTCGCTGTTGGACGGCTATCCCAGATATGGAGTTGGACGGTTCTCCAGGAAGTGCCGAATCCGCAGCCGCTGAGTGTGATGCATGGGAAGTTCATCAATTTCGCTTGGGGCTACGAATCGAATCTCTGAGGACTCATCGGAGATCGCCAGCGAGCCGCCGACGATGTGCGCGGTGAAGCACACATTGAACTGTCGCCTTACCTCCCCGTTGCTGTACGCGATGACATGACGTGGATCCGTATAAGTGCCGACGAGCCCTGTGATCTCTACGTCCAGTCCGGTCTCTTCCTTGACTTCCCGCACGGCCGTTCCCGGCAGGGAGTCCGTCATATCCATTCCGCCACCAGGGAGCGCCCACAGGCCGTTGTCGGTGCGCTGTTGCAGCAGAACGCGTCCATCGTCATCCGTGACGACGGCCGACGCCGCGACGATCAGACTGTTCGGTTTGGGTGCACCAGGGTCGTCGTAATATTCGGTCCGTGACACTGCTCATCCTCCTTGTATGGGTGTTGCGGTAGCCCATACGGCATCGAAGCTCCCTGCGTAGCCGTCGAACATGCCCCCGTCGTCGTTGCGCCGGAGGTGCCACACGGGCGCAGCATAGGCATTCGCACCCCACACATGGGAATTCACCAGCATCTGGTCGTCGGCGCGGTAGATGCTGTTGTAGAGGGTTGTTCCGTGTGTCCGGAGCTCGATTCCTGGTGTGTCTACGAGCGCCCGGTAATGCATGATGGCCAGTCGGCAGCGTGATGCGATCCCATGGCCGAACGCCTCCTCCCTGCCGCGCTGTTGAACGTTGGCGCTGCCTGCGTCGCCTACAGCAATCCGTACGGTGCAGCCTTCGGCGGCGCGCTCGCGCAACAGGTCATTGAGGCGCGGGTATGCCTCATGCAGGAATACGGCCGCGTAAACGAGTACATCAATCTGTTGGCGTGCCTGAGTGAAGAGACCGATGAAGGTGGAAACGGGGAGATCCGCCCGCTGGGTGTAGAGCGCGACAAGTTCGGGACTGACGGCCCTTGCTGCGTGTGCTTGCCTCAGCTTTGGCCAGAGTGCAAACACGTCTTCTCCTATTGTCTCGGCGGCCCGCATGGCGGTTTCCCTGCGCGGCGTGCGGCCCAGGTTGACCCACCGTTCTACTGACTTGGGATCAACATCAACCTTCGCTGCCAGGCTCGCATGAGTCCAGCCGCCTGCCATCATCGCGGCCCGAAGTCGTTCGTTTGGCACTCAGCCCCTCCCTGGACGTTGGTAGGGACGCTCTACCCGTCGCGGGACGTCCCTAAGTGTCCGTTGTCCGAGGTTCCGGCGTCCCCTGAGAGCCAGCGATGCTCGCGGACAGCAATGACCCCCGCGACGCGCTGCGTGCGTCCGGGGGCATGGCCATCAACTACTGAGGAGTTGACGACATGACCAACGCTACAGCGAGGTTCTTAATCCCGCTGCTGCGACTGCTGTTTCCCCCACGAGGCTGCCACCGGTCGGCTGGCGCACCGCCCGCCGCGAGGCGCGGGGATGAGCCGACGCTCATGGCTCCCCGTGTCCCCGTGAGCCGGCCACGCTTGCTGCGCGGCGAAGACTCGGCCCTGATCCGCCCATACGTCCTCACGCCCGAGGAACGACAGGAACGGCGGTTGCAGCGCGGCCGGCGGCGGTCGTTGTGGCTCACCGCGTATGGAGTCGATGCCGGTCCGCGCTGGATCCACGGTGTGGAGGTGACGGGCTGATGGCCCGCGTCTGTCAGCCCGTTCACCTGATGCAACCGCTGTCGGCGCCGGAGCCCGAGCCGGTTGCCGGGTGTGATGTATGTGCCGCCCTTGCAGAGCAGCGCGCGAGGGCGCAAGCCGCCGGGGACAGGTCCAAGGCGATCGACTGCAGCGTCGAGATGCGCCGCCACCCCCACGAGCCCGCCTCGCCTGTCGAAGTCCGGGGCACACCGCGCGAGGGGGCCGCACTGCCTCCGAGGCAGGGCCACCACCGATAGACCCCCGCGCCCGGCTGCCCTGGGGTGGGCATCGGCTGGGGCGGGTCCACTCTCCGCGCGTGTCAGGCGCGGGGACTGTCCATCCATCACCGTACGCAGGGAGGAGGTAAGACCATGAGGGTTGACGAGCTGTTCACCGGAGAACTGATCACCGGTGTCCCGAGCATGGACGCGGCGCTGCTCGACAAGATGCCTGGCGGTGGCGACGACAACGGCGACCACTGCAAGTGATCCATTCCTGGCAGAGGCGGGGCGAGGCTGAGGCTGATCGGGCCTCGCCCCGTAGCGTCCCCGTAGCAGCATCAAGGAGATGATCACGTGCTCTCGTTGCGCCTGAGGCTGGCAGACCTCGCGTCGCCCAACTGGCAATGGAGTAACGACCGGTGGGTCAGCGGAGACAGCTGGATCAAGCCTGCGGGCTCTGCGGCGCTCGCCTCGAAGCTCGTCGCCACCGAAGCTCATCACTTCACTGCCTCGGTGCAGGAACGCAAAGAGGGCGAGGCGGAGTTCACCGCGCTGGACATGCGACCGCGGCGGGTTCGTCTGACGGCAGGCGTGTTCGGCACGGCGCCGCTGTATCTCATGGCAACCGGTGACGAGCTGCGTGGCGAATGGGACCTCTCTGAGCTGCGGTCCCGTCTGCGGACGGATCGGCTTGTTCCGCGGGTGGTCTCCCGGACCCTGAGCCGACAGCATCGGTACACCATGGACACCCTTTTCGAGGGGGTGTACCGGCTGACCGAGCGCGCTACAGCCGTGTTTACTTCGGATGGGCTCAGCGTGACGTACCCCGAGCCCGCCGAGCATGTGCTGAAGCCCCGCACGCTCCGGGCCGACGTGGACCCGCTCACCGCGTTGGACTCTCTCCTCTCCGGTGTGGTCGACCAGGCGCCGGCGCCCACGGGACGAGTGGGGCTCGAACTCTCGGGAGGGGCCGACTCGGGCAACGTGGCCGTGTCGGTCTCCGCGCGCGGCGACGGTGTGATCCACAGTTTCGGGCTGGTGCTCGGTGGCGCGCTCGGCGTTCAACAGCGGGAGAGGCGCCGGGCGCTGACTGGCCATTTGGGCTTCCGTGACACCGCAGTTCCTGCCGTGCAGCATCCGCCGTTCGTACCGGGTGGCGTGCGCGCCCGGGGCGTGCCGCACGACCCGGCGGGCGAGTTCTATCAAGAAGCCTTCGACGTACTGCGCGAGCAGGCAGCCCTGCGGGGCTGCGAGGTGATCTTTACGGGGCACGGCGGGGACGAGGTCAACGCTCATCATTCGAGGACGAGCGCCGAACTCCCGCCGGTGGAACATGTGCCCTGGCTGGGCCCAGTAGCGACGGAGGCACTCGCCGAGGTGGATGAGGATCTGGCGCCGATCCCGGTGCTCCCCATACCGACCCTCATGGCGTTCGGCCGCCACAATCCGGGCTATCTGCGCGCCGGCGTCTGGCCGGTCGCCCCGCTCGCACATCCCCGCATCGTGCGCTTCATGGAGCAGCTACCCGCCGCGTACAAACGAGGAAAGACGCTGTTTCGTGATCGGCTGCGGCGGGCTGGACTGCCCGAGTCGGTTGCCGCGCCGGCCGAGCCGGAGAACTTCCTGCCGCTCATGGAGGCGGGGTTGCGCACGTACGGGCTTCCCGCCCTCGATCGCATGGCACGGGATTCGCTGCTCGTCGATCTCGGCTACGTTGATCCCAAGGCGCTCGCTCTCGCCTGCGAGCATGCCCGGCATGTACCTGTGGTGCCCGACCTGCTGTGCGACACGCTCGCTCTGGAAATCGGGCTGCGGACCTTCGCATGACCAGCTCCGACGTGGAAGCCGAGCGACATGGAAGCTACGAATGTCTTCTACCGGGATCCCGCGCTGTACGACGCGGTACAGGCGGACAGCGGCAGCGCCGAGACGTGTCAAGCTCTGATCGAGCGTTACCGCCCGGACGCGGCCGCACTGGTGGACTTCGGATGCGGCACGGGGCGCGACCTGGAAATCCTGGCCAAGCGATTCGAGTGCACCGGCGTGGACCTGCAGGCGCGCATGATCACGTACGCCCACCGCGTCCGCCCCGGCCTCGACGTCCGCATCGGCGATATGCGGTCGTACCGGCTCGGACGGCGTGTCGACGTCGTGACGTGTCTCGGCAACTCCCTGGCTTACGTGCACGACAACAGTGGGATCCGGGACGTGTTCGCGACGTTCGCCGCACATGTGCTCCCCGGCTCGGTCCTGGTGCTCTGCTCGCCCGTGTCGCCGATCATCCGGACCGAGCCGACAACCGCCACCGTCGAGACACCGGGAACGCGCGCCACGGTCACCGTCCGCTACGAGTGGGAACTGCGGACACAGATCAACACCATGCATCGGCATTGGGCGTTCGCATCAGGCGACGAAGCATGGGACGTGGTCCGGCGCAGAGTCCTGTTTCCGCGTGAGCTGGAGCACTACGCATCGGGCGCAGGGTTCGAGGTTGTCGACATGGTGAACGGGGTGGGGAACAGGGCACTGATCGGTCCGACGGCCTACACCGTGGCCCGCTACCGTCCTTGACAACGCTGGCCCCCGCTCCGCGACGGCGGGGGCCACACCGCATGCGCGAAAGAGAGCGAAAGTGCCGACCGTCGAAGAACGCCTCTGGGACACCTGGGTCGAAGCGGCCTCCGGGCGGGCCGACCAGGCGCTGACCAAGATGCGTTGGACCCAGTACGGCGACCACGGCCCCGGCCACGAGCTGCTGGGGGATGCCCGGCGCGTCCTGGAGCTCGGCTTCGGCACCGGCCGCCATCTCACGTTCCTGCTGGAACAGGGCTTCGACGTCCTGGGCGTGGACCTGTCCCCGCTGGGAGTCGAGCTGGCGCGGCAGCGATACCCGGAGGTGGACGCGTCACGGTTTTCCTGTGCGGACGTCCGCGACTACCTGGACGGCACCAGTGAGTGCTTCGAGGCGATGTACTCGGTCTTCGGCGCCTGCTGGTTCACCGATCCGCAGGATCTGATGCCCCTGATCCGCAAACGGCTCGCCCCCGGCGGCCGACTCGTCTTCTCCCAGCCGCCGGCCATCCCCGGCTGCTACGGCGCGCAAGGCATGTTCAAAGGCGGATTCGCGGGCGAACCCATGTTCCTGCGCCGCTACGACTACACCCCAGAGGCCTGGGCCGACATGCTGCGCGCCGCCGGCTTCGGCCAGGTCGAGGTGGTGATTCTGGACGCCCCCGTGGCAGGGAACATCGGGACCCTGCTGGTGCAGGCGTCGTGATCGCTTGCCGCGCGGAGCGGCAGCGCCGGGAGGTGCCGAGCCGAGCCCACCGGCTCGGCGGGTGACTACTCCGCGACCTCCGTAGGCGGTCCCATCCAGATCGCGTCCTCGCAGACGCTCAGTTGGGTGCGGCGGCCCGTCTCGTCCCGGGCCGATATCGGATGGCGGCCCTGGGGGTCGCGTGGTGCGGCGATCACGGCGGTGTCGACGCTGACCATGCAGCCTTCGGGCTGGGTGGCCCGGTCGGAGTCCTTGTAGCGCAGCGCGGTCGTCAGGGTGCCGCCGCGGCTAAGGTCGATGGGCATCGTCCGGCCGTGCCCCTGTGCGTCGGACATGGGGCCCTTGCCGACGTGCACCTCGAAGACCGGGAAGCCGCGGAAGACACAGGTTCCCGGGCCCTTGTTGGCGATGGACAGTCGCGCGTCGCGGTGGGTGCTGTGCGGCTTCTTCTTCAGCACGGTGAGCTTCCAGCGCAGGCTCTTCGTCGTGCAGTCGGCGTGCAGGGCCGCCATCCGGGGCGAGCCGCAGCCGAGCAGGCCCAGGCCGAGGGTGACGGTCAAGGTGAGCGCGGCCGCCGCCGCGAGAAGTGGACGCCGGCGCACGACTCCCCCTGGTGGTTTCGCTGTTCTTTCCGCTGTTCTTTCCGGATGTCGCATAGGACTTCTGTTGAGGAGGAAGGGTTTCGTGTGCTCGGGGTTGCCTCTGTTCGCGGGGGAGTGATCGATTTCCGGGCAGGCGCGGTCGACGACGCCCGTACGGCGCGGTCGACAACGCGCTTACGGCGCGGCTCCGACTCCCCCTACGGCGCGGCTACAGCTCCCGTACGAAGGACACCCGGTCCAGTCCCGGACCGTCGTAGTCCGTGTGCACCGGTACGCCGTCGTCGTCGGTCCGGTCACCCGGCTCCAGTCGGAAGCCCATACGGGTGTGGTACGCGATGGAGTCGCGGTTGTTGGGGCTGGTGATGCAGCGGACCCGGCTGCGGCCTGCCTCCCGGGCGAGGGTGAAGAAGCGCTCGTACAGCGCGCTGCCGATTCCGCTGCGCTTGCCGTCGGGGCACACACCGACGTAGTGGATGTAGGCCGTGTGCGGGTCGGTCTGGGAGAGGAAGCCGATCAGGAAGGCGTGCAGGGTGCCGTCGGGGCGCTCGACGAGGAAGCTGGTGTCGGTGAAGTGCTGCAGGAAGAGGCGCGGCACCATCAACTTGCGTTGCAGCGTGCCGGCTTCACCGCCCAGGCCGCCCCACCAGTCGGCCAGGGCCTCCTGGATGCGCGGATGGTCCGACGCCGCGGGACGGCGCAGCGTCAGCTCGTCGGATATCGGTCCGGGCGCCGGGGTGCTGTCGGTCATGCGGCCAGCCTAGGTGTGCTCCTCCCGCGGGCGCAGGATTGCCGGTCCCGCGCTCTACTGCCAGGTCGCGGTGTCGGGGTCGATGCCGTGGGCACGCGCGTCGGCGTCCACGAGGCGACGGAACCACGTGGCGAGGCCGGTGCGGACGCCGTCGTAGTGGGCGGCGAACGCCGGATCGGCCTCGTACATGCGGCCGAGGCAGACCTGCATCTGCCTGGTGAGGGGAAAGTACGAGGCAAAGACCTCGCGGTGCCGCTCGACGAGTCGGTTCGCTTCCGGGCTGCCAGGCGTGACGCCGGCGTCCATCGCCTCCCCGAGGGCGCGGTCGAGGGCGGCGTTGGCGTCGGCGACGGCCTGCCATTCCTCCGGACCGCGAGAGGCCGAGCGTTCGGCGTACTGCCGCCATTGCGTGGTGTCTCCGTAGCGCTGACGGGCCTGGGCGGCCCAGTCCGGGTCCCACTGGGGGCCGAAGACCGCGGCCTGCTGCTCGACGGTCAGCAGCAGGCCGCGCTCGTGGGCGTCGATCATCCGGTCCAGTCCGGCGCCGAGCCGCTGGAGGCGGTCGATCCGCTCGGCTACCTGGATGCGCTGCGCGCGCAGTGCGCCGGGCACGTCCGCGGTCGAGTCGTCCAAGACGGTCCGGATCCGGTCCAGGCCGAGTCCGAGCTCTCGGTAGACGACGATGCGGTGCAGGCGTTCCAGATCTCCAGTGGTGTAGAGCCGGTATCCGGCGGCCGTGCGCAGCGACGGTCGCGCCAGACCGATCTCGTCCCAGTGGTGCAGCGCGCGGACCGTCACACCCAGACGTGTCGAGACCTGACCGACGGTCAGGCCATCGGCGTCAGTGGTATCAGGCATGTTCCGCATTGTCGCCGCGACCGACGTCCGGTGGGGTGATCCCGACTGCTGCAAGGTTCCGGGCCTCCTGACTGGCCGGATCGAAGGGCTTCGCCGCGGTGAAGACGATCCGGGCGTTCTCGGGGGTGATCACCGTCACGTCGCGGGTGTTCCAGGGGGTGTCCCGTGGACCGTCGACCGAGTCCGGGCGCAACGCACGACAGGCCTCGACGAGGGAATCGACCTGGCTGAGCACGCCCGCGAAACTGAAGCTCATCGCCGGCGGTTGCTCCGGAACGCTCGCCGCCGGGACGAGGAGTACGTCCTGGAAGGCCCACCGGCGCAGATGCACCACCTGGCCGGGGATGCTGAACAGCTCGAAGAACCCGAGCCCACGAACCCAGAAGTCCATCGACGCCGCGAAGTCGCTCGTGGGGATCGTCACGAACGCGGGCATTCCGTAGATGCCGCGGAACGGCTCCGGCGGAACCGCATCCGGGCCGGGGGTGGGCACGGGGCTCATCTCGAACGCGTTGTAGTAGTCGCTCATGCACCCGACTCTCCAGCCTCCCGCAGCGTGAGGGTCAAGTCGGTTCCGGCGCGGGCCGCGGGTCTTGCCGGTCCCGGCCGCGGCCCGGGACGTCCGCCCCCGGCCGGGGCCGGCCGACGCCCGCCCCGCCCCGCCCCGTTCGGTGCCGTTGCACAGCCGTGGCACACAGCGGACGGGAAGGGGCAGATCCTCCCGAGGGCCGTGAGGCGACCGCAGGGGGACGAGTCGGAACCAGTCGGAATCAGGACGGGGGCGTATCGGGGGCGAGGGGAGCCGGTCTCTAGGCTTGGCCGGAGTCACAACGATGTACGTCCGATGTACGACCGAAGTACGTCCACGGGGGAAGCGGGAAGACATGGCCGAAAAGGCACGTCGGCGGCTGCGGTCGAGCACGGTGATCCTGGGAGGCATGGGCGCGCTCGCCGCGGCCCTGACGTCCTGCGGCTCCGAGCCCGACAAGCGCTGCGTCGACCGCAACAGCTACGACATGGCCAAGGGCTACCGCATCGTCGACTCCAAGAACTGCTCCGCGGGCGGCGGCTCGTCCAGCGGAGGCAGCACCACGAGCGGCGGCGGATACGGCACGAGCGGCCGAGGCGGCGGGGCGGGCAAGAAGCCCGTCGACGGCCAGTGGTACTACGACCCGAGCAACAAGGGCGGCACGTACGCCGCCGACGGCACCTTCAGCAAGAGCTCGGCCGTCAACCGCGGCGGCTTCGGCTGCTCGGGGTCGCACGGCAGCGGCGGCGGCCGGCACGGCTCCTTCGGCGGCTGAGCGGCCGGGTCGCGGCATGGAACGCCACACCATCGAGCCCCGCCCCGGCTGGCAGCAGACCGTCGAGGCGCAGGGGCTGATCTACCCGCTCACCCGCTACCCGGACGACTCGCTGCGGCCGTACTGGGACGAGAGCGCGTACTACGAGTTCACCCTCCCCGAGGTCGAGGCCCTGGAGGAGGTCGTCGAGGAGCTGCACGGCATGTGTCTGGCCGCGGCCGCGCACATCGTCGACCAGGGCCGCTTCGCCGACCTGGGCATCGTCGATCCCCGGCTGGTGGAGCTGGTCGCCGAGTCCTGGCGCCGGCGCGAGGAACTGCCGTCCCTCTACGGGCGGTTCGATCTGCACTACGACGGCACCGGCCCGGCCAGGATGCTGGAGTACAACGCCGATACGCCGACCTCGCTGGTCGAGGCCGCCAGCCCGCAGTGGTTCTGGATGGAGGAGCGCTTCCCGGGCGCCGACCAGTGGAACTCGCTGCACGAGCGGCTGGTGGCGGCCTGGAAGCGGCAGGCGCCGCTGCTGCCGCCCGGTGCGCCGCTGCACTTCGCGCACTCCGCGAGCGACGAGCTCGGCGAGGATCTGATGACCGTCGCGTATCTGGAGGAGACGGCGCAGCAGGCGGGCCTGGAGACGGTCGCCATCTCCATGGAGGACATCGGCTGGGACCGGCTCTCGGGCCGCTTCGTCGACCAGCGGCTGCGCTTCATGCGGGCGTGCTTCAAGCTCTACCCGTGGGAGTGGCTGGCCACCGACGACTTCGGCCCGCACGTCCTGGACACCCTCGACAACGGCGGCGGCACCGGCTCCACCCTCTGGATCGAACCCGCCTGGAAGATGCTGCTCTCCAACAAGGCGCTGCTGGCGATCCTGTGGGAGCTCTACCCCGGACACCCGAACCTGCTGCCCGCGTACCTCGACGGGCCGCGCGAGCTGGCGCAGACCCGTGGCTACGCGGCCAAGCCGCTGCTCGGCAGGGAGGGCGCCGGCGTCACGCTGCACGAGCCGGGCGCCGCGCCGGTGCTGCGCGGGCCCGAAGACCCGTGCTGCTACCAGGAGCTGGCGCCGCTGCCGGACTTCGCCGGCAACCGTGTCGTCCTCGGCGCCTGGGTCGTCGAGGACGAGGCGGCGGGGCTGGGCATCCGCGAGTCGTCCGGACCGGTCACGGACGAGTACGCGCGCTTCGTGCCGCATGTGATCCGCTGAGGCGCGCCACGGTGCGCCCGGCGCCACCGCGTGGCCGGGCGCCACATGGCGCAGCGAGCGGCCAGGGCCTTCGGCCCGCCGGTCGCCCGCTGCGTGCTCGCGGCGCCCGCGCTACCCCTCCAGCACCTCCCGCAGCCGGGCCAGCCCCCAGTCCAGGTCCTCCTTGCTGATCACCAGCGGCGGGGCGATCCTGATCGTCGCGCCGTGGGTGTCCTTGACCAGTACGCCCCGCGCCATCAGCTGCTCGGAGACGTCCCGCCCGGTGCCGTGCGCGGGGTTGATGTCCACGCCCGCCCACAGCCCGCGGCCGCGTACCGCGTCCACCGTGCCGTCGCCCACCAGCAGCCCCAGCTCGGAGTGCAGATGCTCGCCCAACTCCGCGGCGTGCTGCTGGAGTTCGCCGGTCCGCAGCATCGCGATGACCTCCAGCGCCACCGCGCAGGCGAGCGGGTTGCCGCCGAACGTCGAGCCGTGCTCGCCGGGCGCGTAGACCCCGAGCACCTCGCGGGAGGAGACCACCGCCGACACCGGCACCACTCCGCCGCCCAGCGCCTTGCCCAGGACGTACATGTCGGGCACCACGCCCTCGTGCTCGCAGGCGAAGGTCCGGCCCGTACGGCCCAGCCCGGACTGGATCTCGTCGGCGACGAACAGCACGCCGCGGCGGCGGGTCAGCTCCCGCACGCCCGCCAGGTAGCCCGGCGGCGGCACCAGCACGCCCGCCTCGCCCTGGATCGGCTCCAGGAGGACGGCGACCGTGTGGTCGTCGACGGCCGCCTCCAGGGCCGCCAGATCGCCGTAGGGGACGATCTCGAAGCCGGGGGTGTACGGGCCGAAGCCGGCGCGGGCCTCGGGGTCGGTGGAGAAGGAGACGATGGTGGTGGTGCGGCCGTGGAAGTTGTTCTCCGCGACGACGATCTTGGCCAGGCCGTCCGGGACGCCCTTGACCTGGTAGCCCCACTTGCGGGCCGTCTTGACGGCCGTCTCGACCGCCTCGGCGCCGGTGTTCATCGGCAGCACCAGCTCCATCCCGCACAGTTCGGCCAGCGCGGCGCAGAAGTCCGCGAACCGGTCGTGGTGGAAGGCGCGCGAGGTGAGCGTGACCCGTTCCAGCTGTGCCTTGGCGGCGTCCAGCAGACGACGGTTGCCGTGTCCGAAGTTCAGCGCGGAGTACCCGGCGAGCATGTCGAGATAGCGCCGGCCCTCCACGTCCGTCATCCAGGCGCCCTCGGCGGTGGCCACGACGACGGGCAGCGGGTGGTAGTTGTGCGCGCTGTGGGCTTCGGCGGCGGCGATGCCGCGTTCCGTGGACGTCACCGGTGACTCCGTTTCGGTAGGCCGTACGGGGCATATGCACCGAGATGCCCCTCTATAGTGCCGCGTGGGTGGATTGTTCGGAAGCCGTTGCGGCGGTTCGGTGTTCCGGCGCCGGGGCGAGGCGGGCGGGCGTCCGGGGCCCCCGGGGAGAGGCGCGGGTCGGCGCCCCGAGGCCGGCGGGTCGCCCCCAGGGCCTTTCCGGCCCTGACCCATCGGACAGGCCCTAGACTCGGCGGTGCGCACCGCGACTGGCGTACGGGGAATCGACCCCGAGGGAGCGGTGCGAGGACACCATCACGAGGTGCCGCCCGCCTGGGCACCCGGGACCCGACCGGACCACCGATCGAGCGCCCCGGAGGACGCCATGTCACTGTCCCTTCCCCATCCCGCGCTGCACGCCGCCGATCCCGAACTCGCCGCCCTCGTAGGCGCCGAGGAGCGGCTCCAGGCCGACACCCTGCGGCTGATCCCCAGCGAGAACTACGTCTCCGCCGCCGTCCTGGAAGCCACCGGCACGGTCCTGCAGAACAAGTACAGCGAGGGGTACGCGGGCCGTCGCTACTACGAAGGCCAGCAGAACATCGACCGCGTCGAGACGCTGGCCGTCGAGCGCGCCAAGGCCGTCTTCGGCGTCGAACACGCCAACGTCCAGCCGTACTCCGGCTCGCCCGCCAACCTCGCCGCGTACCTGGCCTTCGCCGAGCCCGGCGACACCGTGCTGGGCATGGCGCTGCCGATGGGCGGCCACCTCACCCACGGCTGGGGCGTCTCGGCCACCGGCACCTGGTTCCGCGGCGTCCAGTACGGCGTACGCGCCGACAGCGGGCTCATCGACTTCGACGAGGTGCGCGACCTCGCCCGCAAGGAGCGCCCGAAGATCATCTTCTGTGGCGGTACGGCCGTCCCCCGCACCATCGACTTCGCCGCCTTCGGCGAGATCGCGCGGGAGGTCGGCGCGGTACTCGTCGCGGACATCGCCCATATCGCCGGTCTGATCGCGGGCGGCGCCCACCCGTCGCCCGTACCCCACGCCGACGTGATCTCCACGACGACGCACAAGACCCTGCGCGGCCCGCGCGGCGCGATGCTGATGTCCCGCGCGAGCCACGCCAAGGCCGTCGACAAGGCCGTCTTCCCCGGCCTCCAGGGTGGCCCGCACAACCACACCACCGCCGCCATCGCGGTCGCCCTGCGCGAGGCCGCCGCGCCCGCCTTCCGGGACTACGCGCACGCCGTCGTCGCCAACGCCAAGGCGCTCGCCGAGGCGCTGCTGGCCCGCGGTTTCGACCTGGTCTCCGGCGGTACCGACAACCACCTGGTGCTGATCGATCTGACCGGCAAGGACGTGCCGGGCAAGGTCGCCGCCAAGGCGCTGGACCGGGCCGGGATCGTCGTCAACTACAACACCGTCCCGTTCGACCCGCGCAAGCCCTTCGACCCGTCGGGCATCCGGATCGGTACGCCGTCGCTGACCTCGCGGGGGCTGGGCACGGATCTGATGCCGCAGGTCGCGGAGTGGATCGAGCGGGGCGTGACGGCCGCGAAGGCGGACGACGAGGCGGCCCTGGCGGCGGTCCGGGGGGAGGTCGCGGAGCTGATGGCCGGCCATCCGGCGCCGGGGCTGGCGACGAGCTGACGACTCCCCGACCGACGGCCGTCCGGTCCCCGACCGACGGCCGTCCGGCGGGCCGTCGGTCCCCTCCCCGACCACGCGCCGGGGAGCACCCGCGGACCTGAGACAATCGGTCCATGGCTCTCGATCGCCCGCCCGTCTCCCACCACCGCCCCAAGGGGAATGGCTCCGCCATGCAGCGTCCGCCTCGTGTGCTCTCCGGCATCCAGCCCACCGCCGGCTCCTTCCACCTCGGCAACTACCTCGGTGCCGTCCGCCAGTGGGTGGCGCTGCAGGAGGCTCACGACGCCTTCTACATGGTCGTCGACCTGCACGCGATCACCGTTCCGCAGGACCCCGCGGAGCTGCGGCAGAACACCCGGATCGCCGCCGCCCAGCTGCTGGCCGCCGGGCTCGACCCGGAGCGCTGCACGCTCTTCGTGCAGAGCCATGTGCCCGAGCACGCCCAGCTCGGCTGGGTCATGAACTGCCTGACCGGCTTCGGTGAGGCGTCCCGGATGACCCAGTTCAAGGACAAGGCCGCCAAGCAGGGCGCCGACCGCACCTCCGTCGGCCTGTTCACGTACCCGATCCTGCAGATCGCCGACATCCTCCTCTACCAGGCCCACCAGGTCCCGGTGGGCGAGGACCAGCGCCAGCACATCGAGCTGACCCGCGACCTCGCCGAGCGCTTCAACGCCCGCTACGGCGACACCTTCACCATCCCGGCGCCGTACATCCTCAAGGAGACGGCGAAGATCTACGACCTGCAGGACCCGTCGGCCAAGATGAGCAAGTCGGCCTCCAGCGCCAAGGGCCTGATCAACCTCCTCGACGAGCCGAAGGTCTCCGCGAAGAAGGTCAAGAGCGCGGTCACGGACACCGACACCGTGATCCGCTACGACACCGAGAACAAGCCGGGCGTCTCCAACCTCCTGACGATCTACTCCTCCCTCACGGGCACCTCGATCCCGGAGCTGGAGCAGAAGTACGAGGGCAAGATGTACGGCGCCCTCAAGACCGATCTCGCCGAGGTGATGGTCGAATTCGTCACACCGTTCCGGGACCGTACGCAGGAATATCTGGACGACCCCGAGACGCTGGACTCGATCCTGGCCAAGGGTGCGGAGAAGGCCCGCGCGGTCGCCGCCGAGACCCTCGCCACCACCTATGACCGGCTCGGATTCCTGCCGGCCAAGCACTGACGGGACCCGTCCGCGCGGCCGCACGAACCCGCCGGACGGGCCGCACAGAGCCCTGGGCCCCCACCCGCGGGGGCCCGTGGCCCTGTTTGTCACAGGGCCGGGGACGCTCCCCGCGAAGGGCGCGCACCCGGCACACTATGAGGGTGCGCGAGCGTGCCGCACACACGTCAGGAGGGAGAACGCAGTGGGGACCGTAACGCTGGGCGTTTCGATCGCGGTCCCGGAGCCGTACGGCAGCTTCCTTCAGCGGAAGCGCGAGGGCTTCGGGGACCCCGCCGCGCACGGCATCCCCACACACATCACCCTCCTGCCGCCGACCGAGGTGCACGCCGAGGCGCTGCCCGGCATCGAACGCCACCTCGCCGCGGTCGCGGCCGCCTTCCGCCCCTTCCCGCTCCGCCTGGAAGGCACCGGCACCTTCCGCCCGCTCTCCCCGGTCGTCTTCGTCAAGGTCGCCGAGGGCGAGGCGGGCTGCACCGCCCTGCAGGCCCGGGTCCGCGCCGCCTCCGGCCCCTGCGCCCGCGAGCTGCAGTTCCCCTACCACCCGCATGTCACCGTCGCCCACGGCATCGCCGAGGACGCCATGGACCGCGCCCAGAGCGAGCTCGGGGACTTCTCCGCGACCTGGACGATCGGCGGCTTCGCCCTGTACGAGCAGGGCGCGGACGCGGTGTGGCGCCTGGAGCGGGAGTACCCCTTCGGCCCGCAGGCGGGCGGTGTCCCGCGCCAGGCGGTGGACCTCTCCCGCCCGCCCGCGCCGTCCTGCTGAGCGACCCACTCCGCTACGTGGCGTAGTTTCGATCTCTCGGAGCGCGACGAGGGGAACGCCATGGAGTGGTTGAGCAGGCTTCCGGTGATCGGACCGGCCGTCCGCCGGCTGATGACCACCCACCTCTGGCACGCCTACGAACGCATGCTGCGGGTGCACTGGACCCGGCTCGCCGCCGCGATCACCTTCACCAGCTTCATCGCCCTCTTCCCGCTGCTCACCGTCGCCGCCGCGATCGGCGCCGCGCTGCTCGGCGACGGCCGGCTGCACACGCTGCAGGCCAAGCTCGCCGAACAGGTCCCCGGCATCTCGGACCGGCTCGACCTGGCCACGCTGGTCGACAACGCCGCCACCGTCGGTCTGGTCGCCGGCGCCGCGCTGCTGCTGACCGGCCTGGGCTGGGTCGAGTCGCTGCGTGACTGCCTGCGCGCCGTATGGGAGAAGGGCGACGAGGACACCAACTTCTTCCTCGGCAAGCTCCGGGACGGCGGCGTGCTGCTGGGGCTCGGCGGGGTCGCCGTGCTCTCGCTGGGCTGCTCCGTCTTCGCGACCGCGGCGGTCGACCGGGCGGCCGAGGCGATCGGCCTGCCCGAGGACGGGCTCGGCGCCGTCCTGCTCAAGACCGCCGGCTTCTGCATCGCCGTCCTCGCCGACTTCGTGCTGCTCGCCTACGTCCTGACCGAGCTGCCCGGCGTCCGCCCCCGGCGCCGGGTCGTCGTGGTCGCGAGCTTCATGGGCGCCATCGGCTTCGAGCTGCTGAAGCTGCTGCTGAGCGGCTACCTGCGGGGCGTCGCCGCACGCAGCGTGTACGGCGCCTTCGGCACCCCGATCGCCCTGCTGCTGTGGATCAACCTCACCGCCAAGTTGCTGGTGTACTGCGCCTCTTGGACCGCCACGGCCGGGGAGAAGGGCGACGCGGAGAACGACGGGGCGGACGACGAGGAGCGGGGCCGGCGGGGCGACGAGGCGGGCGAGGGGCCGGACGGGGCGGCGGGGCGGGGGAGCGCATGACGCGGCGCCGTTCCCGCCCCGGCCCCGGCCGGGTCCGGATCAGCGCTCCGAGCGCCGCCCCCGCTCGCGACCGCGGCTCCGTACCAGCTCCGGCAGCGGGCGGCGGCGGTGCACGGCCAGCGCCACGACGCCGACCAGGGCCATCACCGCACCGGTGACCGCGATCGCGGTCCAGGCGCCGCCCCCGCCGGCGGTGCCGTTCAGCTCGGCCTGGGTGGTCTCGTGTGCGCCCTTGCCCTTGGCGCCCACCGCGCCGGTGCCGTCGTCCTGGCTCCTCGGCCCGACGAGCCGGCCGACCGGCTCGACCTTGTCGGCCGCGGCGAAGCCCCAGTCGAGCAGCTTGGCGGCCTCCTTGTAGGCCTCGTTGTGTTCCTTCTTCGCCGGGTTCATGACCGTCACCAGCAGCTTGCGCTCGCCCCGTTGGGCCACGCCGGTGAAGGTCGATCCGGCGTTGGTGGTCGAGCCGTTCTTCACCCCCGCGATGCCCGGGTACGGCTTCATGTCGTAATCGCCGCTGAGCAGCCGGTTGGTGTTCTGGATGCCGAACGTCGCCCGCTTGCCGTCCTTGCCCTTGTCCCCGGGGAACTGGGCGAACGCCGTCGAGCAGTACTCGCGGAAGTCGGCGTTCGTCAGGCCCGACCGGGCGAACAGGCTCAGGTCGTAGGCGCTGGAGACCTGCCCCGGCGCGTCGTATCCGTCCGGTGTCACCACATGGGTGTCGTTGGCGTTCAGTTCCTTGGCGTGCTTCTGCATCTGCATGACGGTCGCCTCCGTTCCGCCGTTCATCGCCGAGAGGGTGTGCACCGCGTCGTTGCCGGAGCGCAGGAAGACCCCGAGCCACAGGTCGTGGACCGTGTAGCTCAGGTTCTCCTTTATCCCGACCAGGCTGCTGCCCACGCCCATGCCCTCCAGGTCGGCGGGCTTGACGGTGTACTTCCGGTCCTTGGGGAACTTCGGCAGCACCGTGTCCGCGAACAGCATCTTCAGCGTGCTGGCCGGCGCCAGTCGCCAGTGCGGGTTCTTGGCGGCCAGCACCTTGCCCGACTCGGCGTCGGAGACGATCCACGAGCGGGCGGTCAGCGCGTCCGGCCCCGGCAGCTTGGGCGCACCGGGCTTGAGCTGCACCTGGACGCCGGGCATGCCCAGCCGTTCCCCGCCCACCTGCGACATCTTCGCCGGTGGGGCGGGCGCCTTGGGATCGGCGTAGGCGGTGCCGGCCAGCAGCGGGGTGGCCAGCAGCCCGGAGGCGGCCAGTGCGGCGACGGTGCGTACGGGAAGGCCGTTACGCGCCGCACGCCCGGTGCCACCGGCCGCGCCGGCGGTGCTCGGCGCGGCGGAGGCGGTCGGCGTGATCGGGTCCAGGGAAGCCGGGGAAGCACGGAAGGTCGTCGGCACGTCGCTGAACGTACCCCCCATTGCCCGCGATGCCGACAGCACCCCACGGAAGAGTGCCCCTGCGGACCGCCGGATGGAGCCGCTGCCCCTGCCGGAACTCGTGAAGCCCTCCCGCCCCGTGTCCTGGTTCCCGCTCGCCTTCGGGGTGTGGAGCTGGTTCATCTGGGTCACCTTTCACGCATAACTGGCCATCACCGCAGGGACTGGACGAAAGAGCAGGTCGGAGCGCATGACACCGCACGTGTCACCGCCCGGCGGCGAGCACGTCGACGTAGTCCACGGGTTCAAAGACGTCGGTCGGACCCGTGGGGATCCCAAAGCAGGGGGTCCGGCATGTGAAATCACTCATGAGCGGGTGACCTCGCTCATGAACGCCGGCGGGGTGCGCGACGGCTGAAGGAGAGTCCGGTGCCCGGTGGGGCCACGCGCGCGCAGGAACGGCACACAAGCCACCGCCCCGGCCGCGGAGACCTGGACGGTCGCGCAGCCGGGGCGGATGACTACCGCAGGGAATCCCCTGCGGGCCTACGGGCCATGTCTCGACGGTACGGCGGCACCGCCCCGCACGGAAGGGGGGCGCCGGCCCCGGTCCTGCCGGAGCGGGGCCCGCACGGTCAGCTCTTCGTCGCCGTCCCCGCCGACTCCCGGCGCAGTGCGCGCAGGCCCCGGAACCCGATCACGCCGATGGCGGTGCCCAGCAGGAACGACGTGATGGCCAGGGCGAGGTGGACCCAGAAGTACGCGGTGGGGTCGCCGTGGTCGAAGGCCAGTCCGCTGGCGTCCTTGAGCAGGTTCTTGACGAACGTCACCCAGACCACCCACGACCAGGCGCCGAAGGCGAGGAGGAACCAGGAGACGGGGCGGCTGAGCTTCATGGGGTGCTTCCTTAGCTGCGGGGGAGCCTGTCCTGCCAGTATCCGGCCGGTGGCCCCGTGCCCGGCGGCGGGGGCGGCCGGTCAGGTCGTCCGCATCAGCACGGCCGCCAGCGCCAGCAGGCCGACCCCGGCGAGCAGGCAGTCCACCGCCGCCCGGATCAGCCGGAACTTCCGGGCGGCGAGCGCGGCCATGAACCTCAGATGGTCCACCGGATAGCCGGCCGCCAGCCGCTCGCGCAGCTGCCCGACGCTCAGCCGGGACCAGCTCGTCCAACCGCTGCCCCCGAGGTCCGGGCGGACGGCGAGCAGCAGCAGCACGGTCGCGGCCAGCAGCGCGGCGGTGCCGAGCGCCCCGGCCACGGCGGTGGGCACCGTCAGGCGCAGGCTGCCGGCCGCCGAGACCAGCGCGACCAGTGCCGCCCCGGACAGGGCCAGCAGCAGGCTCGCCTTGCCCTCGGAGCGGGCCAGGTCCGCCTGCAGCGCACTCATGGTCGCCACGATCCGGTCCTGCCCGTCCGGAGGCGCGGCGCCGGGTGCTCCGCCGTCCGAGCCGTCCCGGGTGCCGCCGTGCCGCGGGTCGGGTGTCGTGGTCGCCATCAGTGCGTCGCCTCCGGGATCCCGGGAGTGCCGTGCGGTCGCGTGCGGTACCCAGGATGCCGCCGACGGCCGTGCGGTTTCCGCGAGTTGCCCGATTCCCGCCTCGCCGGGCCGGGCCGGTCCGCGTGCCCCCGGCCGTCCCGTACGGGCGGGGCTATAGCGTGCTGCGCTGGGAGAGCACGCAACTGCCAGGGGAGGCGCCGTGATCTTCGCCCTGATCGTGGTCCCGGTTCTCGGGCTGTTCTTCGGCGTGCACCGGTACCTGTGGTGCCGGCTCGTCCGCGATACCACCGCACCGGGCGGCCGGCCGCGCCGTGCGGGCACCGTCGCCCTGTGCGCGCTGCCGCTGACCGCCCTCGCCGCACTGTTCTCCGGACGCGTCGGCCTGCCCTTCGCCGTCCAACAGGCGCTCGCCTGGCCCGGATACCTCTGGCTGGCGCTGGTGGTCTACCTGACGCTGGGACTGCTGG
The DNA here is from genome assembly GCF_042749045.1 of Streptomyces sp. NPDC059008. Taxonomy (NCBI): domain Bacteria; kingdom Bacillati; phylum Actinomycetota; class Actinomycetes; order Kitasatosporales; family Streptomycetaceae; genus Streptomyces; species Streptomyces sp. NPDC059008. The sequence continues at coordinate 463,180 of NZ_JBHYJC010000002.1, forward strand.
TGGGGGAGACCGTACGGGCGGTGTGGCCGAGGACGTCCCGGACGCGGGAAGACGGCGGGCGGGAGGCCCCCGCGGCCGCGTCGGCCGCCGTCCCGGCGCGGCAGGCGCCCGCCGACCCGCCTGCCGCCGCGGCGGCCCCCTCCCCGGCCCCCACCCTCCTCCCGCCCGGAACGCCCGCGCTGCCGCCGCCCGCCGTGCCGCCCCGGCGGCTGTTCCTCGCACGGGCGGTCGCGGCCGGCGCGTCCCTGGCCGCCACGGCCGCCGTCGGGTACGGCACCGCGACGACGCTGCGCGGCCCGTCCGTCAAGCGGGTCACCGTTCCGCTGGCCAAACTGCCGCGCGCCGCACACGGTTTCCGTATCGCGGTGGTCAGCGACATCCACCTCGGGCCGACCCTCGGCCGCGCCCACACCCGGCGCGTCGTCGAGACGATCAACCGGACCGGCCCCGACCTGGTGGCCATCGTCGGCGACCTGGTCGACGGCAGCGTCGCCGACCTCGCCCCGGCCGCGGAACCGCTGCGCGAGCTGCGCTCCCGGCACGGCGCGTACTTCGTCACCGGCAACCACGAGTACTACTCGGGTGCCGCCCCATGGGTCGAGCACGTAAGGGAGTTGGGGATCCACCCGCTGGAGAACGCGCGCACCGGGCTGCCCTGGTTCGACCTCGCGGGCGTCAACGACCTGGCCGGCGCGAGCGAGCACGCGGGCCCGGACTACGAACTGGCCCTGGGCGACCGCGACCCCGCCCGGGCCGTCGTCCTGCTGGCCCACCAGCCGGTCACCATCCACGACACCGTCCGCCACGGCGTGGACCTGCAACTCTCCGGCCACACCCACGGCGGCCAGATGTGGCCCTTCACCTACGTCGCCGCGGCCGCCAACCCCACCGTCGCCGGCCTGGAGCGCTACGGCGACACCCAGCTCTACGTCACGCGCGGCGCGGGCGCCTGGGGGCCGCCCGTACGGGTGGGCGCGCCGCCGGACGTGACGGTGGTCGAACTGGCTTCTCTGCGGGCGTGATCGGCCTGTGCAGGGGTTGCGCCGCCCAGGTAACAACCCGTCGACAAACTGTGGTGTGATCCCGCACTAAATCGGACAGATCCTGACTTTCGATCTTGCGATCGAGGGAGCCGACTCCCTAGTATTTATTGACTTTATGTTGCCCTTAGCGTGGCGGATTCACAGGCGGTGCGAGGGGGCGAGCGGGGCACGCGGGGAAACGGGGAGAGCGGTAATGAGCGAGCGGTTCAAGGTCGACCTCGACGAACTGGACGGCGTCGTGCGCCAGCTCCGGCGCCTGCGAGCCGACATGGACGAGCCCAGCCAGAAGGTGAAGTACAGCACCACGATCCCGAAGTCGGCGTTCGGGATCAACTTCCTCGAGGCGAACGACCTCGCCGGCGCCCACGACGACATGCAGGAGTACATGTCGCAGGTCATCAACGCGCTCCAGGACCTCATCCACAAGTTCGGCGAGAAGACCGAGGCCAGCCGGGGCGCGTACGAGGACCAGGAGCACGCCGCCAAGACCTCGATGAACGGCTGACGGGCCGGGGCGATGCACGCACGAGAGGCGGAGATGGAGACGAAGGGGGGCCTGCGTGGTTGACGCCAAGCAGGAGATGGAAAGCGCCAAGGCGATGGAGCGGCAGCGCAAGGAGCACGAGCGGGACGAGCGGCTGAAGTCGTTCAAGGGGCACACCCCCACGCGCCGGTCTCCTTCCGACTTCCACCACCACGGCCTCGACGCGCTCCGCGCGATGATCGAGAACGCCAACCCCGACGCGATCGAGACCTCCGGCAACCACTGGCGCGCCTCCGCCGACCGGCTCGCGGGCCAGGACGGCGACGGCGGCATCCGCAAGGCCTTCATGGACGCCGTCGACCACGCCACCGCGCACTGGGAGGGCTCGGCGGCCAAGGCGTTCCGCAAGGAGGCCGGCAAGGTCCTGGAGAAGATCGACCGGACCTACGGCCATGCCCGGGTCGTCGAGCGCACGCTGATCGGCACCCGCACCGCGGGCCCCGAACTCGGCGTCGCCCACAACCTCCGCGAGGCCAAGAAGGCCATGTCGAAGATCCACGACCCGGGTGTCGTGGACCGGGCGACCGACGACAGCGGCGACGACAGCCAGTTCAAGCGGGACATGGCCAATCCCAAGATGGACACCCGCATGGCGCTGGAGCTCAACAGGGACAGCCTGTCCCTGACCAAGGAGCGCCAGGTCGAGGCGGTCATCGTGATGGACGAGCTGGCCGCCAACTACGACGGCCACGCAGGAGTCCTCCACGACGGCGTCGATCCGGGCGGCCCCGTCGGCGACTGGCCCAAGGAGCCCTCCTCCCGGCCCACGCCGTCCCCGGTGAACATGCCGGTGGTCGGCGGCACGCACCCCAAGCCGTCGTCGGCGCAGCAGCCGAACAGGCTCAACGGGGCGGGCGGCGGTGCCGTTCCGGAAGGGTTCGACGGCCCGAAGATCAGCCGGCCGGAAGTGCCGGTGAACACCGGACTCGACAGCGTCCAGGGCGGCACCCTGGCCCCGCCGACGGTCGGCGGAGGCGGTCCCGGCGGCGGATCGACCGGCGGCTCGCACGGTGTGTCCGGCGGTTCGGGCGGCTTCCCCGGCGGCATGGTTCCGTCCGGTGTGATCGGTGCGCCCCGTGGCGGCACGGGCGCCGGCGGGATGCGCGGCGGCGGTATGCCGGGTGCGCCGGGCGCGGCCGGTAAGACGGGCGGTGCCAAGGGCGCGGCCGGACGCGGTCCGCAGGCGCGTACCCGCGGCGGTCTGATCGGCAAGCCCGGCGGCCCGGCCGGCGGCGCGAAGCAGGGCGGCTCCGGGCTGCACCGCAGCCGCGGCGGCATGCAGGCGGGCGCCGCCGGTGCCAAGGGCAAGGACAAGAAGGGCGACAAGGAGCGCACCACCGGGCAGCGCCCCGACTACCTCGTCGAGGACGAGGAGACCTGGGCCTCGAAGCGTAATGTGGCCCCTCGCGTCATCGAGTAGGCGGACGATAGCGTCGCATGCGGCCGATGAGTCATGGCCCCGCACTCAGGAGTGCGGGGCCATTTCTCGGACGGAACAATGCCGCCCGGGCAGCACAGCAAGAAGGAGTGAAGGATGAGGGTCACCCGAACACTGCGCGCGACGGCGGGGGCTGCGCTGACCGGGGCGCTGCTGCTGGCCGCGGGTGGAACCGCATCCGCGGACCAGGTGCGCAAGGATCTGTGGCCGCTGGAGGCGTTCGGGGCCCGGCAGTTGTGGCAGGAGGCCACCGGCAAGGGCGTGACGGTGGCCGTCCTCGACAGCGGTTTCCGTACCACGCACCAGGACCTGACCGGGCAGTTCCTGCCCGGGCCGGACTGGGGCAAGGCCACCCAGGAGGAGAACGCCAAGCACCTCGGGCCGAAGGCGGACGTCCGCGACCACGGGACCGCGATGGCCGGCATCATCGCCGGCCACGGCCACGGCGCCGGTGGCTCCGAAGGCGTGAAGGGGCTGGCGCCCGACGCCAAGATCCTCCCCGTCCCCGAGTTCAAGAACTCCGGGCTGGCCACGCGCTGGGCCGTGGAGCACGGCGCCGACGTGATCAATATGTCGTACGTCGAGAGCACCCCGGGCACCGACGACTGCGCGGCCATCCACTACGCGCTGGAGAAGGGCGTCGTGGTGGTGGCCGGTGTCGGCAACGACGGGCTGCCGAAGAAGAACTACCCGGCGGCCTGCCCCGGCGCGATCGGCGTCGGAGCGGTCGACCAGTTCGGCGAGGCGGACGACGACAACAACGCCAACTCCACCCTCGACCTGCTCGCCCCCGGTGTGAAGATCCCGGTGGCCATGGGCAAGAGCGACGCGGACTACCGCACCGCCGACGGCAGCTCCGCGGCCACCGCCTACGTCTCCGCCGCCGCCGCCCTCCTCAAGCAGAAGTTCCCCGACCTCACCCCCGGCCAGATCGCCAACCGCCTGGTGAAGACCGCGGGCCTGGCCCAGGCCGAGAAGGACAAGCACCTCAAGCTGCCGGACACCCACTACGGCTACGGCTTCATCCAGCCCGGCCCCGCCCTCCGGCGTGACATCGCGGCCGGCCCCGCGCAGGGCCCGCTGCCGATGCCGCAGGGCAAGGCGCCGCAGAAGGGCGTCGTCCCCGGCGCCGACAAGGGCGCCGACCCCGACCCGCCCGCGAGCGGCAAGGACCAGGTGATGCTCATCGGCGGCATCGCCCTCGGTGCCCTGGTCGTCGCCGGCATCGTCATCGGCGTGGTGTTCGCCGTTCGCCGCCGCGGCGGCTCCGGCGGTCAGTCCTGGGGCTGAGCCACCCCGGAATCCGGTCCTGCGGCTGCGGCCCCGGCGTGCGAGGAAATTCGCGCGACGGGGCCGCAGTCGCGTTGTTAGCGTCGATTCCATGGATCCCGTGGGTGAAAAAGCGATACGTGCCTCCTTTGTGAACTGCTCGAAGGGGGAGGCGAGCAGGCTCCATCTGCCCGCGGGCCTGGCCGACCTGCCGTGGGCGGACCTGGACTTCCTGGGATGGCGCGATCCCGGGGCGCCGGACCGGAGCTATCTGGTCGCGCCGCGCGGCGACGGCCTGGTCGGGGTGACGCTGCGGGTGCCGCAGGGCGTACGGCGCTCCTTCACCAAGACGACGGTGTGCTCGGTGTGCCTGACCGGCCACCCGGGGTCCGGTGTCGCCCTGCTCGCCGCGCGCCGGGCGGGCCCGGCGGGGCGGCAGGGCAACACCGTGGGGACGTACCTCTGCGCCGACCTGGCGTGTTCGCTCTACGTCCGGGGACGCAAGCGCTCCCAGCTCGCCGGGCGGCACGAGGAGACGCTGCCGCTGGAGCAGCGGATCGCCCGCACCGTGGGGAATCTGGACGCCTTCTTGGACAAGGTGCTGGAGGGGGAGGCGTCGGCCCTCACAGGCCGTGCCGGGTGAGGAAGGCCCCGATCAGGCCCTGCCACTCCTGCGGGCGCTCGACCATCGGCCGAGATGCCCGGCAGGTCGGCGGCGGTGGACAGCGGCGGCACGCCGGCGGCGCGGGCCCAACGGAACCCGTACGAGCGCTTGCCACAAGCCACCCGTCGGACAGATCCTCGTGTGCACGCCGTTCGGGGGAACGGCGGGGACGCAGGGGGCTGATGTGCTGCGAGTGCACTTCACCGGACAGGATCTGGCGCGTACGACCGTGGCCGACGGGGCCGACCCGCTCTGGGAAACGGTCCTGAGTCTGCACGCCCTGCGGGAGAGCCGTACCGAACCGGCGCTGGCGGCCTGGCGGCAGCATGCGGTGCGGCACGGTCCGGGGCCGCTGCGGATGCTCATGCCGCTGGTGCCCCGGCACGGATACTTCCCGGACTTCCTCACGCCGTTCGCGGCGCTGGACGGCGTCGAACCCGGGCTGGAGGCCGTGATGAGCACCTCGCGCACCCGGCTGCGGGCCGAGTTGACGCTGCTGTCCGGCCATCGGGCGCTGCCGGGGTGGGCGCGCCGGATCGCGGCGGGGGAGCCGGCCGCGCTGCGGCACCTCGCGCGGAGCCTGCGCACGTACCACCATCTGGCGATCGCGCCGAGCTGGCCGCGGATCGCCCAACAGGTGGGTGCGGACCGGGCGTTGCGGGTCCATGCGCTGGCGCAGTCCGGGGCGCAGGCGATGCTGCGGACGTTCGGGCCGGTGATGCGGTGGCGGCCGCCTGTCCTGGAGGTCGACTACCCGGTGGAACGCGAGCTGCGTCTGGAGGGGCGGGGACTGGTGTTCGTCCCGTCGTACTTCTGCCGGGACGAGCCGGTGGCGCTGGTCGACGAGGAGCTGCCGCCGGTGCTGGTGTATCCGGCGGGGGCGTCGGAGCACGCCGAAGGGCCCCGCTTCCGGCTGTACGGAAGCGAGGCCCTCGGCAACGTGCCGGCGCTCATCGGCGTCCGGGCCCGGGCCCGGACCGCCGCGGGGGTCAGAAGCGGCGGGTGATCAGCGCGCGCTTGACTTCCTGGATCGCCTTGGTGACCTCGATACCGCGCGGGCAGGCGTCCGTGCAGTTGAAGGTCGTCCGGCAGCGCCAGACGCCGTCCTTGTCGTTGAGGATCTCCAGCCGCTGCTCGCCGGCCTCGTCACGCGAGTCGAAGATGAAGCGGTGCGCGTTGACGATCGCCGCCGGGCCGAAGTACTGGCCGTCGTTCCAGAACACCGGGCACGAGGACGTGCAGGCGGCGCACAGGATGCACTTGGTGGTGTCGTCGAAGCGCTCGCGGTCCTCGGGAGACTGCAGGCGCTCACGGGTCGGCTCGTTGCCCGTCGTGATCAGGAAGGGCATCACATCGCGGTACGCCTGGAAGAAGGGCTCCATGTCGACGACAAGGTCCTTCATCACGGTCAGGCCCTTGATGGCCTCCACCGTGATCGGCTTCTCCGGGTTGATGTCCTTGATCAGCGTCTTGCAGGCGAGGCGGTTGCGGCCGTTGATCCGCATGGCGTCCGAACCGCAGATGCCGTGGGCGCAGGAGCGGCGGAAGGTCAGCGAACCGTCCTGCTCCCACTTGACCTTGTGGAGGGCGTCCAGGACGCGCTCCTTGGGGTCGATCTCCAGCTGGAAGTCCTGCCAGCTGGCCTCCTCGGAGACCTCCGGGTTGAACCGGCGGATCCGGAGGGTGACGGTGATGTACGGGGAGTCGGCGAAGCCGGGCTCGGGCTGGCCGGCCTCGGCCGCCTTGTCCAGGGTCGGGGTTGCCATCAGTACTTACGCTCCATCGGCTGGTAGCGGGTCTGCACGACCGGCTTGTAGTCGAGGCGGATCGACTCGGCGCCGTCTGCGCCCACCTCGCGGTACGCCATGGTGTGCCGCATGAAGTTGACGTCGTCGCGGTTGGGGTAGTCCTCGCGGTAGTGACCGCCGCGGGACTCCTTGCGGGCCAGCGCGGACACCGCCATGACCTCGGCCAGGTCGAGCAGGTTGCCCAGCTCGACGGCCTCCAGCAGGTCGGTGTTGAACCGCTTGCCCTTGTCCTGGATGGACACGTTCTGGTAGCGCTCGCGCAGCTCGCCGATCTTCTCGACCGCGGTCTTGATCGTCTGCTCGGTGCGGAACACCATCACGTTGGCGTCCATGCACTCCTGGAGCTCCTTGCGGATCTCGGTGACCCGCTCGGTGCCGGTGGAGTCACGCAGCCGCTCGACCAGGTCGACGACCTGCTGCGCCGGGCTCTCGGGCAGCTCGACGAAGTCGGCCCTGGCCGAGTACTCGGCGGCCGCGATACCGGCCCGGCGGCCGAACACGTTGATGTCCAGCAGCGAGTTGGTGCCCAGGCGGTTGGCGCCGTGCACGGAGACGCAGGCGACCTCGCCGGCGGCGTACAGGCCCGGGACGACGGTGGTGTTGTCGGCCAGCACCTCGCCCTCGACGTTGGTCGGGATGCCGCCCATGGCGTAGTGCGCGGTCGGCTGGATCGGGATCGGGTCCGTGTAGGGCTCGATGCCGAGGTAGGTCCGGGCGAACTCGGTGATGTCCGGGAGCTTGGCGTCCAGCTGCTCCGGCGGCAGGTGGGTGAGGTCCAGGTAGACGTGGTCGCCCTCGGGACCGCAGCCGCGGCCCTCGCGGATCTCCGTGTAGATGGAGCGCGAGACGACGTCACGCGAGGCGAGGTCCTTCATGACCGGCGCGTACTTCTCCATGAAGCGCTCGCCGTCCTTGTTGCGGAGGATGCCGCCCTCACCACGGGCGCCCTCCGTCAGCAGGATGCCCATCCGCCAGATGCCGGTCGGGTGGAACTGGAAGAACTCCATGTCCTCCAGCGGCAGTCCACGCCGGTAGCAGGCCGCCTGGCCGTCGCCGGTGAGGGTGTGCGCGTTGGAGGTCACCTTGAAGAACTTGCCGGTGCCGCCGGAGGCGTAGATGACCGACTTGGCCTGGAAGACGTGGATCTCGCCGGTGGCCAGTTCGTACGCGACGACGCCCGCGGACTTCTTGACGCCGTCTTCCTCGACGATCAGCTGGTCGAGGACGTAGAACTCGTTGAAGAACTCCACGCCCTCCTTGACGCAGTTCTGATACAGCGTCTGGAGGATCATGTGGCCGGTGCGGTCGCCCGAGTAGCAGGCCCGGCGGACCGGGGCCTCGCCGTGGTTGCGGGAGTGACCGCCGAAGCGGCGCTGGTCGATCTCACCCTTGGGGGTGCGGCCGAACGGCAGGCCCATCTTCTCCAGGTCGAGGACCGCGTCGATGGCCTCCTTCGCCAGGATCTCGGCGGCGTCCTGGTCGACCAGGTAGTCGCCACCCTTGATCGTGTCGAAGGTGTGCCACTCCCAGTTGTCCTCCTCGACGTTCGCGAGGGCGGCGGCCATACCGCCCTGGGCGGCGCCGGTGTGGGAGCGGGTCGGGTAGAGCTTCGTCAGGACCGCGGTGCGGCTGCGCTTGGTCGACTCGATGGCCGCGCGCATCCCCGCGCCGCCGGCGCCGACGATGACGGTGTCGTACTTGTGGATCTGCATGGTTCCAGTCAGCCCCGGCTTCAGGAGATGTTCGGGTCGAAGGTGAAGATCACCAGCGTGCCCAGAAGGACGGTGAACACCGTCGCGGTGTACAGCAGCATCTTCAGCCAGAAGCGGGTGTTGTCCCGCTGCGCGTAGTCGTTGATGACGGTGCGCAGGCCGTTGGCGCCGTGCAGCATGGCCAGCCACAGCATCAGCAGGTCCCAGACCTGCCAGAAGGGCGAGGCCCAGCGGCCGGCGACGAAGGCGAAGCCGATCTTGGAGACGCCGCCGTCGAGGACGAGCTGGATCAGCAGGTGACCCAGGACCAGGACGACCAGCACGATGCCGGACAGCCGCATGAACAGCCAGGCCTGCATCTCGAAGTTGCCGCGGGAGGCGCGCCCGGTCTTGCCGGTGCGCTTGCGCGGTGCCTCGATGACGGGAGCCGGGTTGTCCACGTCGTAGAGCGAGACGCCGTCGGTCGCGCCCGTCGCGGTGGCACCTGCGGAGGTGGTTTCAGCGGACATCTCGCGTCAGCTCCCGAACAGCGTGCGCAGGGTGTGCTGCAGCACGGGGTAGAAGGCACCGGCCATCAGCACGACCCAGACGCCGACAACGGTCCAGAGCATCTGCTTCTGGTACTTCGGGCCCTTGGCCCAGAAGTCCACGGCGACGACCCGCAGGCCGTTGAGCGCGTGGAAGAGGATGGCGGCCACCAGGCCGTACTCCATCACATTGACGATCGGCGTCTTGTAGGTCGCAACGACGTCGTCGTAGGCCTCGGGGGAGACACGTACGAGAGCGGTGTCGAGGACGTGTACGAACAGGAAGAAGAAGATGAGGACGCCGGTGACTCGATGAGCCACCCAGGACCACATGCCTTCCCGGCCGCGGTACAGCGTTCCAGCCGGCACGGAAGAACCCTCCGGGAGCGGGGACTAGGGCCGCGCCGGCTTCTCTGTCGGTCGGGCCCGGCCGGGTACGGTCCACCGGCCGCTCGTCATCGTATCGACGAGCTGTCGGTTCCTCGCGCGGGGGTCCTTAGGTGTGATCAAACAGGCACCAACGGGCTATCACACAAGGACGAAGCCGACTTTGCCGGGCGTACGGCCCGATTCTCCGGGCCCCGGGGCGCCTGGGGCGGTCGGCCCGGTCCGCGGCGGCGCGCCCGGGGCCGCCGCTCAGGCCGCCAGCCGGGCCAGTCGGCCGCGGGCCAGTCGGCGCAGCTCGTGCGCGGTGACCGCGCGTTCCCCGGCGGGGTCGTGGTCCAGCCGGGCGCGCAGGGCGCACAGGACCGCGTCGAGCAGTTCGTGCTCGCGCAGGCCGTCCAGGCAGATCACGAAGACATGGCCGAAGCGCCGCTCGTACTCGGCGTGCGCGGCGCGCAGTGCGGTGTGGGCGGCGAGCATGCCGGGGCCGCGGGCGGCGGTCAGCGGCAGCGGGGGGCGGGACTCGCCGGCGAGCGCCTCGTCCAGGTCGGTCGCCGCGAGGTCGTCGCAGGCCTGGTCGCAGGCGGCGAGCAGGGACGCGGAGTCGGCGTACGGGCGGTGCGCGGCGACCCGCTCGGCCCAGCGGCGGCTGTGGCAGCAGCCGAGCAGCGCGGTCAGCGCGTCGTCGCAGGTCAGTGCGTTGAGCCGGGCCAGCCCCCGGGCCGCTGGGCGGACCAGGGCGGTGCCGCTCGCCTGGGTGGGTATGCCGCACCACGGCGACCGCGGGGGGTGCAGCGTCGTCGGCCGGGCGGCCGGGGTGTCTCCGGACAGCGTGGGCTCCTCGGACGGATGCGAACGGATCTCTTCGACGGGTGCGGGGCGGGCGGCTGACGGAAGCTGGGGGAGCGGACCGGGAGCCGGGACGCGCGTGGCTGCCGCGGCGGCGGGTGTGGCGGTGGTGTGTGTGGCATGACACCCCGGCGGTGCCCGGCGGTTCCAGGAGAGCCCTGGGAAAGGGGTGACGAACAAGTGAGCGCCACGCTAACGATGCTTCTCGGCCACTGTCCGACGGATGCGCGAATTTCACCCGGACGGGAGAGCTTTCGCGCGTTCGGTGGACGACCCGCTCCGTACACCTGGCAATGCCTTCGCCCCGAAAAGTGAGGATTGCACGATGTCGAACCCGAAGCGGCCGCCACGCGCCGCGCTCCCGGCCGTGGCGCTCACCGGTGCGCTGCTGCTCACCGGCTGCTCCGGCACCGCGGACACCGAACCGCCCGGCAGCACCAGCGCCAAGGTCAATCCCGAGGCGGCCGCCACCCCGACGTGGGCACCGGTGACCGGAACACCGCAGGTCGTCCCGGCCGTACGCGAGTTCCGCCGGGCCGACGGGCGCGGCTGGCGCCCGACCCGGCAGGCCCGTGTGGTGGTCCCGGCCGGAGAGCACAGCAATGTCGCCGACGAGGCGCAGCTGATGGCCCGCGACCTGGGGGGACTGGACGTCGTCTACGGCGACGAGACGGTACGGCCCGGCGACATCGAGGTGAAGGCGACGGGGAAGAGCAGGGCCGACAACGTGCCGGTCCGGGACGCGGCCGACGAGGCCTACACCCTCACCGCCCGCGGGACCCGGCTCACTCTGACGGCCCCCACCGACGCCGGAATCTTCTACGGCACCCGTACCCTCAAGCAGGCCGTGCGCGCCGCCGGCGGACTCCCCGAGGGCACCATCGAGGACCGCCCGGACCGCCCGCAGCGCGGGATGTCGCTGGACAACGCCCGCAAGCCCTTCACCCAGGACTGGATCGAGGCGCGCCTGCGGGAGATCGCCGACCTCAAGCTCAACCAGTTCCAGCTGCACTTCTCCGACGACCAGGGCTTCCGCATCCAGAGCGACACCCACCCCGAGGTCGTCTCGGCCGACCACCTCACCAAGGCGCAGGTCCGCCAGATCGTCAGGCTCGCCCGCAGCCTGCACATCTCCGTCGTCCCGGAACTGGACTCGCCCGGCCACCTGGGCGCCGTGCTGGAGCACCATCAGGATCTGCTGCTGCACAAGGCGTCGGGCGCGGTGGTCCCGGGGGCGATCGACATCTCCAACCCCAAGGCGGCCCCGCTGATCGACTCGCTGCTGAGGGAGATGAGCGACCTGTTCACCAACCCCAAGGGCGCCCCCGCCTACTGGCACCTGGGCGGCGACGAGTACCAGGCGCTGCTGTCCTCCACACCGGCGACCACGTATCCGCAGCTCACCCGGGCCGCACAGGAGAAGTACGGAGCGGGCGGCACCATCAAGGACCTGGCGACCGGCTGGCTCAACGACCGGCAGAAGACCGTCGAGGCGCGGGGCAAGAACCGGATCGAGGCCTGGAACGACGGATTCTTCTCCAGCGCGGCGGTGAGCGCCGACAAGAACCGGATGGTCGACTACTGGACCGGCAAGGAGCTCGGACAGCGCGACCCGGCGGTGTTCCTGCGCGAGGGCCGCAACGTCATGAACTTCAACGACGAGTACCTCTACTACGTCCTCGGCGAGCCCAACCAGTTCTTCTACCCGACCGGCCAGCGGATCTACGAGAGCTGGACCCCGAAGGTGCTCCGCCACACCCAGCCGGTCTCGGTGCCCGCGAGCATGACCGGCCCGGACCGGATCCCCGGCGCGCGCTTCGCGATCTGGTGCGACCGGGCGCAGGCGCAGACGGCGCAGCAGGTGGCCGCCGGGATCCGGCTGCCGCTGGCGGCGCTGGCGCAGAAGACCTGGGACCCGCGGACGCCCGACCTGTCGTGGTCGCAGTTCAAGGCGCTGGCCGACCGGGTGTCGGAGCCGTCCCGGTAAGAAACGGGTGAGAGAAACGAGGACGGCCGGGGCCGCCACCCCCCACAGGAGAGGCCCCGGCCGTCGTTCGTGAAGGGCCGTGACGGCCCTCTATTCCGTACAGCGCCAGAAGGCGCGAAAGCGTCACACGCGGTGCGGGGCGGGGTACGGCTAGTGGTCTGGACGCGGGCCCGGCCAGGCCCGTAACGTGCGGATCCGCGCCGAATGGCGTGCTGGTCGCGCCGCCGGGGCGGCCGAAAGGAGCCGTCCTTCCCGGGAGCCGCAGATGGATCCGTGCGCACGCTTCACCGGTGCGTCGATCGTCGTGTGCTCCTCGGCCCGCGGCTCGGTCGGCGGGGTCACCGCCGTCGTCCCGGGTTCGGCGCCGGCGGGCGCACGGGTTACGGTCAGCGGGAACAGCGGGGTTACCCGGGGTTCCCGACCTGCCCTGACCTGGCGTGGGCGGTAGCCGGCGACACAGCCGGACGAAGAAGAGGCAAAGCAGCAAGGACCGGGCGGCGGACATTCCACGTGCGACAGGATGGACCCGTGCGAGGGGACGACATTCAGCCGGACGACCGTCGGCTGACGGTGGCCGTGCAGGCGGCGCAGGACGGCGACGAGGCGGCGTTCCGTACCGTCTACCGTGCCGTACATCCCCGGCTTCTGGGATATGTGCGGACGTTGGTGAGCGAAGCGGACGTCGAGGACGTCACCTCCGAGGCCTGGCTGCAGATAACCCGTGACCTCTCCCGCTTCAGCGGCGACGCCGACCGCTTCCGCGGTTGGGCCGCCCGTATTGCCCGCAATCGTGCGCTCGACCACATCAGGATGCGCGGCCGGCGCCCGGCGATCGGCGGCGACGAGAGCGAACTGGCCGACACCCCCGGTGCCTCCGACACCGCGGGCGAGGCGATGGAAGCCCTCGGCACCGGCCGGACCATGCGCCTGATAGCCCGCCTGCCGCAGGACCAGGCCGAGGCCGTGGTGCTGCGGGTGGTGGTCGGACTGGACGCCAAGAGCACCGCGCAGGTGCTCGGCAAACGACCCGGGGCGGTGCGCACCGCGGCGCACCGCGGACTGCGCCGGCTCGCCGAGCTGATCGGCGACGTGCCGGACGGCGGCCCCGGAGGCGGTGACGGCGCCGACGCCGGCGGCACGGAGGGCGGTGCCGAGGCGGGTGAGGACGCCCCGTCCCCCCGGCCCGCGCGGGGCCCGCGCAAGGGCGGCGGGACGATCGACGGAGTTCCCGTGCAGGGCCGAAGACGCCGCAACGGCGTGGCGGAATCGTACGTACCAGGTGTGACGGAAACGGCCGCACGAACGCAGAAGGACATGTGATGGCCGACGACCGGTACAACTGGCTCGACAAGGATGCCGCGGAGCACTTGCTGCGCGGTGAACCGGTCGGTGCCCGACACGGCGACGGCGCACGCGAACTGGAACAGCTGCTTCAGGCCGCCGCGGCGGTCGGCGCCAAGACGTCCGGAGCCGCCCCGCTGCCGGGCGAGGAGGCCGCCGTCACGGCGTTCCGCCAGGCCGCCGCCGGCTCGCGCGGCCGCGCCGCCGGCCCGTCCACGGCCCGACGCGGCGCACGCGCCACCGGCGTCGCCGAACGCCCCTGGGTCGTTCGCCCCTTCCGGCGCGGCTTCGTCGTGGCCCTCGCCGCCTGCGCCATCGGCGGCGTCGCCGTCGCGGCCGGCACCGGCGTACTGCACAGCCCGTTCCGCAGCAGCGACGACCCCGAACCGGCCTCCACGGTCTCCGCCGTCGACACGCCCGGCCCGTTCGACACCCGCGAGCCCGGCGCGCAGACGGACGGCACGACGGAGCGGACCCCCGACCCCTCGTCCGGCGGGAAGACCGCCGGCCCCGACGGGAGCCCGACCCCCGGCAGCAGCCGCGGCGCGACCCCTGGCCCCGGCAAGGGCACGCCCGGCGACCGCGGCCACGGCCAGGAGCCGGGCGGCGACGACACCGGCGGGTCCGGGAGCGGCAGCAAGAAGAAACTTTTGCTCAGCCTCTGCCGGGACTACGAATCCGGCAAGAACCGCCAGATGGACCGCGAGACCGTGCAGCGGCTGGAAAGCAAGGCCGGCGGCCCGGAGAAGGTGCATGCCTTCTGCCGCGCCTACCTGGACCGGTACCACAGCGGCGGCGGCTCGGGTGACAACGATGGCTTCGGCGGCGGGTCCGCGAGCGGCGGCTCCGGCGACGAGGACGACGACGACCACCCCTCCTCCTCGCCCACCACCCCCGCCCCCGGCGCCTCCACCCCCGCACCCGGGGCCTCGTCGTCCGCCGTGCAACCGCGCAGCGCCACGCCGAGTGCCACCGCCACGCGCTAGGTGTGACGTTTTTCGGACCGGTGACGCAGTACTGAGTGAAGCCGACTGGTCATCGGCTGCGCGAGGAGCCGGGGTTCCCCCCGTACCTACGGCTCAGCGCACATGGCGCGGGCGGGGCACGTTCCCCCGGCCCTGCCCGCGCCCTTCTCTTCCCCTCCGCGCACCGGGCCCGGCCCGCGGCGAACGCTCCGCCCTAGGGCCTGTCCGATGGGTCATGGCCGGGTCCGCGGCGTCTGGCACGGCACCTCGCGGCGTTGCCGAAACGTCCCGAGAGCTCCGCTATCGGGACGCTCCGGCGCCTTGCGATGCACCGCGCCAGACGCCGCGGCCTTTCCGACCCTGACCCATCGGACAGGCCCTAGCGGTAGACGACGACCTTCGTCCCCTTCCCCACCTTGCCGAACAGCGCGGCGATCTTCGCCTTGTCCCGTACGTTGACGCAGCCGTGCGAGGCGCCGGTGTAGCCGCGGGCGGCGAAGTCCGCGGAGTAGTGGACCGCCTGGCCGCCGCTGAAGAACATCGCGTATGGCATGGCCGTGTGGTAGATCGTCGAGACGTGTCGGCGGCTCTTGAACGTGATGTGGAAGGTGCCCTCGCGGGTGGGGGTGTACTGGGAGCCGAAGCGGACGTCCATCGCCGAGGCGATCTTGCCGTCGACGACCCAGGCGAGGGTGTTCGACCGCTTGCTGATGCAGATCACCCGGCCCTTCGTGCAGCGCCGGTCCACCACGCCGACCGGCCTGGTGGTGGGCGGGTGGAGCTCCAGCCGCGTCGGCTGATGGGTGCGGGCGCGCAGGGCGTTCCAGGCCGCGGACTGCACGGCGCCCGTACGGGGCAGCCCCCGCTGCTTCTGGAAGGCGCGGACCGCGGCGCTGGTCAGCGACCCGTAATAGCCGGTCGGGGCGTGGGCGAAGAGCCCCAGCTGGGCCAGTCGAGCCTGGAGTTCGCGGACCCGCGCGCCTTGTGAGCCGAACGCCATGACCGGCCGGGGAGCGGAGGGGGTGGCACGCGGCGGCGACGGGGTGTGCCGGCCGGGTGGCGGCGGGGCGGGGGCGGTGGGGGTGTGGTGGGCCCCCTTGCCGTCCGTCGCACCGGTCTTGGTGACCGTCACCGGCCGGCAGCCCACCGCGAGCGCCGCCACCAGCAGCACCGCGGCCGTCGCCGGCACCGTCCGTCTTCCGCTGCTCCGTGTCATCCGCCACCCCCGGATCCCGGCGACCCCTGATCGGCCACCGGAGATGCTTCCCAACGCTGCGGCGTGGCGAACCTGCGGGCATGCTGAGGGCAAGGCGTAAAACAACGGGTAATACATGGCGTAAGAGCGGATAACGGTCAACCGGCGGGAAGGCGTACGTCCATGGCGCAGGAATCGGGCGGTGTCCGGCACAACGAGAGCGGTCTGCCCATCGAGCCCGTGTACGGGCCGCAGGCGCTGGCGGGCTGGGACCCAGGGCGCCGGCTCGGCGCACCCGGCGACTACCCCTTCACCCGTGGCGTGTATCCGTCGATGTACACCGGACGGCCCTGGACGATGCGGCAGTACGCGGGCTTCGGCACGGCCAGGGAGTCCAATGCCCGCTACCGGCAGCTGATCGCCCACGGCACGACGGGACTGTCGGTCGCCTTCGACCTGCCCACCCAGATGGGCCACGACTCCGACACCCCGATCGCCGCCGGCGAGGTCGGCAAGGTCGGGGTGGCCATCGACTCCGTCGAGGACATGCGGGTGCTGTTCGGCGGGATCCCGCTGGACCGGGTGTCCACCTCGATGACGATCAACGCACCGGCGGCGCTGTTGCTGCTCCTCTACCAACTGGTCGGCGAGGAAGAGGGGGTGACCGCGCATCAGCTCAAGGGGACGATCCAGAACGACGTGCTGAAGGAGTACATCGCACGCGGGACGTACATCTTCCCGCCGCAGCCCTCGCTGCGGCTGATCGCCGACATCTTCCAGTACTGCCGGGCCGAGATCCCCCAGTGGAACACCATCTCGATCTCCGGCTACCACATGGCCGAGGCCGGCGCCTCGCCCGCGCAGGAGATCGCCTTCACGCTCGCCAACGGCATCGAGTACGTACGGACCGCCGTGGCGGCCGGCATGGACGTGGACGACTTCGCGCCGCGGCTGTCGTTCTTCTTCGTCTCGCGGACGACGCTGCTGGAAGAGGTCGCCAAGTTCCGTGCCGCGCGCAGGATCTGGGCCCGCGTCATGCGGGAGGAGTTCGGTGCGAAGAACCCCAAGTCGCAGATGCTGCGCTTCCACACGCAGACCGCGGGGGTGCAGCTCACCGCCCAGCAGCCGGAGGTGAACCTCGCCCGGGTCACCGTCCAGGCGCTGGCCGCGGTACTCGGCGGCACCCAGTCGCTGCACACCAACTCCTTCGACGAGGCCATCGCGCTGCCCACCGACAAGTCGGCCCGCCTGGCGCTGCGCACCCAGCAGGTGCTCGCGTACGAGACCGATGTGACCGCCACCGTCGATCCCTTCGCCGGCTCCTATGCCGTGGAGTCGATGACGGACGAGCTGGAAGAGGCGGCCGTCGCGCTGATGCAGCGGGTCGAGGAGCTGGGCGGTGCGGTGGCCGCCATCGAACGGGGCTTCCAGAAGGACGAGATCGAGCGCAACGCGTACCGGATCGCGCAGGAGACGGACGCCGGTGAACGGGTGGTGGTCGGCGTCAACCGCTTCCAGCTGGACGAGGAGGAACCCTACGAGCCGCTGCGGGTCGACCCGGCGATCGAGTCCCAGCAGATCGAGCGGCTGGCGCAGCTCCGCTCCCGCCGCAACCGCCGTACGGTGACCGGCGCCCTGGACGATCTGCGCAAGGCCGCCGAGGGCACGGACAACGTCCTGCCCCCGATGCGGGAGGCGCTGCGGGCGAGGGCGACGGTGGGCGAGGTGTGCGACGCGCTGCGGAACGTCTGGGGCACCTATGTGCCCCAGACGGGGTTCTAGCCCTCCCACCGACCTCATGACGGCCGCATTCCGGACTGGGTCACACTGATGTCATGTCGTCACCCCGCCGCGCGTGCCCCGTCTGCACCCGAGAGATCGCCGTCGTCGGCGGCCGCTTCGCCCGCCATGACCCTCCGGGCCGCCGCACGGGACTGGAGCTGATCTCCTGCCCCGGCTCCCGGAAGATCGCCCCCTTGATGGCCCCCGCGGAACGCCTCTTCGATCCTGAGGAACCGCCGTTTCCGGGCCAGCAACCGTTGTTTTAGGCCTCCCACGTTGTCGGCTTTCCCGCCGTGGTGGTTGTTCGCCGTTGCGCCTGGCGGCGGGCGGTTGTTTGTCGGCTGCGGTGACAGCCCTACGGACTCCGTCCTACGGTCTGTCCCCTCCCGTGGGTGGGTGGGAAGAGCGGTCGGTGGGGGCGGGCCCTGTCCGTCGACCGCGCGCGCACGACGATGTACCTACACCCCCACCGGTCTCCTTCCCCCCTCCCACGGGAGGGGGCGGACCGCAGGACGGAGTCCGGAGGGCCGCACCCGCTGCCGTAAACGCCCCGCGCAGCGGCACCCAGCCCGCCGCAGGCGCAACGGCGAGAACCCCTACGGCGGGAAAGCCGAAAACGTGGGAAGCAAGACCAAGCGCAAGCGTTACGGCGCCAGGACGTCCAGTTCCGCCATCGCCCCCGCCGTGATCTCGCGCGTCAATCGTTCCGCGCGATCCGCGTCGCCCGTGCGGACCGCCTCCGCGACCTGGACGTGGAGGGTGACCGCGGCCGGGTCGGGGTCGGTGAACATCACGTGGTGCTGGGTGCGGCCGGTCAGGACGGCGGCGACGACATCGCCGAGGCGGGCGAACATCTCGTTGCCGGAGGCGGTGAGGATCACCCGGTGGAAGGCCATGTCGTGGACGAGGTAGGCGTCGAGCTGCTGGCCGCGTGAGGTGGCGACCATGCCCATGGCGTGTTCGGTGAGTTCGGCGCACTGGGCGGGTGTGGCGTGCTGGGCGGCGAGCCCGGCGGCGACCGGTTCGACGGCCGAACGCAGCACGGTCAGCGAGCGCAGCTGCCGGGGGCGGTCGCGGCCGGCCAGCCGCCAGCCGATCACCCGAGGGTCGTAGACGTTCCACTCCTCGGTGGGCCGGACGGTCACCCCCACCCGGCGCCGGGAGGCGACCAGTTGCATGGATTCCAGTACCCGGATCGCCTCGCGGATGACCGTGCGCGAGACGTCGAAGCGCTGCTCCAGTTCGTCCGTGCGCAGGATCGTGCCCGGAGGGTAGTCGCCCGCGGTGATCGCGGGTCCGAGGGACTCCAGCACACGCGCGTGCAGCCCCTTCCCCTCGTTTTCCATGGGGCAAGCCTACGTTCCCGCACTCCGATCAATTAAGTATGACGTTTGCGTCACAGGGGCTTGAATACGTCGTACCTAATGGGTTTCAGTGGGGGCGCACGAGGTCAAGGAAGACAGCGAGGTAACACGGGATGAGCACGCCCGACGCCACCCGCGACGTCATCGTCGTGATGGGTGTGGCCGGTACCGGCAAGACCACGATCGGCCCGCTGGTGGCCGCCGAGCTGGGCGTGCCGTACGCCGAGGGCGACGACTTCCATCCGCCGGCCAACATCGCCAAGATGTCGGCGGGCGTCCCGCTGGACGACGACGACCGGGGCCCCTGGCTCGACGCGATCGGCCGCTGGGCGCACGGCCGGGCCGGGAAGGGCGGGGTCGTCAGCAGCTCCGCGCTCAAGCGCGCCTACCGCGACCGGCTGCGCGCCGCCGCCCCCGGCATCGTCTTTCTGCACCTCACCGGCGAGCGCGCGCTGATCGAGGCGCGGATGGCCGAGCGCAGGGGCCACTTCATGCCGACCGCGCTCCTGGACTCCCAGTTCGCCACGCTCGAACCGCTCGGGCCGGACGAGGCGGGCGCCGCCGTGGACGTCTCCGGCACTCCGCAGCAGATCGCCGGGCGGGCGGTGGCCGCGCTGCGCGCCGCCGCTTCCGCCGGATAGCACCGGGCCCCGCCCGGACCCGTAACCACCACCCCCCGCTCCCTCCCCGTACGTCCAAGCAAGGGAATCGCCGTGACACATCTCAGCGTGGAGATGCTCGCAGCGGACGCGGCCGAGCCGATCACCTCGGCCGGTCACGCACAGCTGGGCATCGCCGTCCTGGCCGGCATAGCCGTCATCGTCCTGCTCATCTCCCGGTTCAAGCTGCATGCCTTCCTGTCGCTGATCATCGGCTCGCTGGTGCTCGGCGCGGTGGCCGGTGCGCCGCTCGACAAGGCCATCGCCAGCTTCTCCGCCGGGCTGGGGACGACCGTCGCGGGCACGGGCGTGCTGATCGCGCTCGGTGCCGTCCTGGGCAAGCTGCTCGCCGACTCCGGTGGCGCCGACCAGATCGTGGACACGATCCTGGCGAGGGCGGGCGGCCGTGCCATGCCCTGGGCGATGGTGCTGATCGCCGGGATCGTCGGGCTGCCGATCTTCTTCGAGGTCGGCATCGTGCTGCTGATCCCCGTGGTGCTGCTGGTCGCCAAGCGCGGCAACTTCTCGCTGATGCGGATCGGCATCCCGGCGCTGGCCGGACTCTCCGTCATGCACGGGCTGATTCCGCCGCACCCCGGTCCGCTGGTGGCGGTCGACGCGGTCGGCGCGAACCTCGGGATCACCCTCGCGCTCGGGGTCGTCGTCGCCGTCCCGACCGCGATCATCGCCGGTCCGGTCTTCTCCCGTTACGCGGCCCGGTGGGTGGACATCCACCCGCCGGAGCAGATGCTCCACACGCCCGGGGATGCCGCGGACAGCCCGGCCGGGCGCACCGGTGACGGCCTTCAGAAGCGGCCCGGTTTCGGGATCACCGTCGCCACCGTGCTGCTGCCGGTCGTGATGATGCTCGCCAAGGCGCTGGTGGACATCGTCGTCGACGATCCCGAGCACACCGTCCAGAGGGTCTTCGACGTCGTCGGCTCGCCGCTGATCGCGCTGCTGACCGCCGTCGTCGTCGCGATGTTCACGCTCGGCCGGGCGGCCGGCTTCACCCGCGGCAGGACCGCCGCCACGGTCGAGCGGTCGCTCGCCCCGATCGCCGGTGTGCTGCTGATCGTCGGTGCGGGCGGCGGCTTCAAGCAGACGCTGGTGGACGCCGGCGTCGGCCAGATGATCCTGGACGTCTCCAAGGGCTGGCACATCTCCACGCTGCTGCTGGCCTGGCTGATCGCGGTCGCCATCCGGCTCGCGACCGGCTCCGCGACGGTGGCCACCATCTCCGCCGCCGGGCTGGTCGCCCCGCTCGCCGCGGAGTTGAGCAGCACGCACGGCGCGCTGCTGGTGCTGGCGATCGGCGCCGGCTCGCTCTTCTTCAGCCATGTCAACGACGCCGGCTTCTGGCTGGTCAAGGAGTACTTCGGCATGAACGTCGGCCAGACGCTGAAGACCTGGTCGGTGATGGAGACGCTGATCTCGGTCGTCGGGATCGTCTGCGTGCTGCTGCTCTCCCTGGTCCTGTAGGGCGGATCACCGCCCCGGGCGCCCCACCCCCCTCAGGCGCCCGTTCCCGGCACGAGGCCGTACGAGCGGATTCCTTCCGCTGGTACGGCCTCGTGCGCGTGCTGGGTCAGGCGGCGGCGGGTCGTGCGGCGCCGACGTACGACGCCAGGGCCGCGGTCAGCTGCGCGGTGGCGTCCCCGGCCGGTG
Source organism: Streptomyces sp. NPDC059008 (assembly GCF_042749045.1). Taxonomy (NCBI): domain Bacteria; kingdom Bacillati; phylum Actinomycetota; class Actinomycetes; order Kitasatosporales; family Streptomycetaceae; genus Streptomyces; species Streptomyces sp. NPDC059008. The sequence continues at coordinate 484,379 of NZ_JBHYJC010000002.1, forward strand.
CGGCGAGGGCGAGATAGCCGTCGGGGCGGATCAGGAACACGGTGGGGCCGGCGCCGTACGCGTCGCGGACATGGCCGTCGGTGTCGACCAGGTCGGGCGACGGGCCGCCCACCCGGACGACGCGCAGCAGGTCCGGGTCGGCCGGCAGCGCACCGGCGTCCAGGCCGGTGTCACCCAGCGTCAGCACGGTGAAGTGCGGGCCCCGGTAGGCCTCGAAGAGCCGGGTGGGCTTTCCGTCGGCGGTGTGGCACGGGGCGTCGGGGGCGCGGTCGCCGGCGCGGAGCGCGTCCGGGTCGAGGCCCGTGCGCAGCTCCCGGGTCAGCGGGCCGTCGGGGTAGCCGAGGTCGAGCTGGTGCAGGTCCCGGCCGCGGCGCGTCTCGCCGGAGCGGTGCAGCCGGGTGCTGGTCTGGAGGATGTGCGCGGCTATCGGGCGGCGCTCGGCCTCGTAGCTGTCCAGGAGGGTGTCGGGGGCGCCGTGCCGCAGCACCTGGCCGAGCTTCCAGCCGAGGTTGTAGGCGTCCTGGACGCTGGTGTTCAGGCCCTGGCCGCCGGCCGGGGAGTGGATGTGGGCGGCGTCGCCGGCCAGGAAGACCCGGCCCTCGCGGTAGGAGTCGGCCATCCCGGCCTTGGGGCGGTAGACGGAGGACCACACGACCTCGCCGATCTGCTCGGCGGCCAGGTGGGTGTGCCGGGCGAGCGCGGCGCGTACGGCCTCGGGCGCGGTGTCGGGCTCCTCCGTGAACGCGGCCACGAAGGTCTGGAAGTAGTCGGTGCCGGCGAGCGGGAGGGCCATCGCGAACCCCCCGTTCGGCAGCGGCCAACGGTGCCAGTGGTCCCGGTCGAGGCCGTCGATGTGGACGTCGGCGAGCAGCGCCGCGCCGGGCTCCAGCGCCGGGCCGCTCATCTTCGTGCCGAGGGCCCGGCGGACGGTGCTGCGTCCGCCGTCGGCGGCGACGAGGTAGCGGGCGTGTACGGTGCGCGCTTCGCCGTCGGGGCCCCGGAGTTCGGCCGTCACCGCGTCCGAGTCCTGGCTGAACGCGGTGAGTTCGGTACCGAAGAGCACCTGGCCGTCGAGCTCCCACAGCCGCTCGTGCAGCAGCTCCACGTTGCGGAACTGCGGCAGCATCACGGTGTTGGAGTGGGGCACGGAGGGTGTCGGGTCGACCCGTTCGAGCATCTCGTGGACCCCGGTGATCCGCCCGTTCTCCCACAGCGCCATCTTCGGGTAGCTGCCGCCGGCGCTCCGTGTGGCGTCCAGCAGGCCGAGGTCCTCGTAGACCTCCTGGGTGCGCGGCTGCAGTCCGGTGCCGCGGGCGCCGAGGGAGAGGCTGTCCTGCCGCTCGACGATCAGGGCGCGCACTCCGCGACGGGCGAGGTCGATGCCGAGGGCGAGGCCGGTCGGGCCCGCTCCGGCGATGAGTACGTCGACGTCGGTAACACCGGCACTGTCCTTAACGTTGTTAAGTTCCATGATTGGGAGGATGCCCTTAACGGTGTTAAATTGTCAACATGGTTTCGCGTATCGATCGCCGGCAGGTCGTGGACACCGCCCTGCGGCTGCTGAACGAGGTGGGTCTCGACGGGCTTACGCTGCGCCGGATCGCCAAGGAGCTGAACGTCCAGGCACCCGCCCTCTACTGGCACTTCAAGAACAAGCAGGAGCTGCTGGACGAGATGGCCACCGAGATGCTGCGGCGGATGACCGCGCCGCTGATCGGGCCGAACGGCGAGGCGGCGGAGATGGGCGACACCTGGCAGGAGGCGCTGCTGGCCACCTGTCGCAGTCTTAGGCGGGATCTGCTCGGCTACCGCGACGGCGGCAAGGTCTTCAGCGGTACGCGGATGACCGACGAGAGCTATGCGCTGCCGCTGGAGAACCTGTTGGGCCGGCTCACGCAGACGGGCATCCCGCTGGGCACGGCGGCGCGGGCCTGGTGGACCGCGTACAACTTCACCATCGGCCTGGTCATCGAGGAGCAGTCGGTCTACCCGGAGCCGGGCGAGCCGGAGGCCCGCCGGCCGGAGAGCCGCGACCCGGCCTACGACCTGCAGCGCCGCGAGCAGGAGCTCGGTGCGCGCTATCCGCTCGCCGCGCAGGCGGGCCAGGAGCTGTTCGGCGACCTGGAGCGCAGCTTCGAGGACGGGCTGCGGTTCATCGTCGCGGGAATCGAGGCGACGGCCGCCGGTCGTGGCTAGGGCCTGTCCGATGGGTCATGGCCGGGTCCGCGGCGTCTGGCACGGCACCTCGCGGCGTTGCCGAAACGTCCCGAGAGCTCCGCTATCGGGACGCTCCGGCGCCTTGCGATGTAGCTCGGCATCCAAAGGAGCACATGAGGAGCCGAGACGGAGTTCGCGCAGCGAACGCAGTGCACCAGACGCCGCGGCCTTTCCGACCCTGACCCATCGGACAGGCCCTAGCGGACCGTCTCCGCCCGCCGGGGATCGATCGCCCGCTTGAGGCGGGGCGTCAGCGGACGCTCGACGAAGCGGTGCAGCAGCCAGGCCAGCAGCAGCATCAGGCCCACGGTCAGCGGCAGCGTCGCGTAGGACGGCAGACCGAGGGTGCGGTGCAGGGCGCCGACGACGACCCAGCCCAGGTGCTCGTGGACGAGGTAGAAGGGGTAGGTGAGCGCGCCGGCGACGGTCAGCCAGCGCCAGTCGGCCCAGCGGAACCTGCCCAGGGCGACGGCCGCGACCAGGGCGAAGCCGACGGTGACGACGGCGACGATGACGGCGGCCGAGCGGTAGGAGAACGCGGTGGCCGACGGCGCGTGCCACAGACCCGCGACCGCGTGGTGCTGTCCGATCAGCCAGCTGACCAGCACCGTCGCCCAGGCGATCGGATCGCGGGCGCCGTAGCGGTGCAGGAGGTACAGGCCGATGCCGCCGATGAAGAAGGGCGCGTACTCGGGCATCAGGACGGTGTCGAGGAACGGCTCGTGGGCCGCCTGCGCGAGCGCGGCCGCCAGCGTCCAGCCGGCGCAGAACAGCACGACGCGGCCGCGGGTGGCGCCCGGCAGGACGACGCAGAGCGCGAAGAGGGCGTAGAAGCGCATCTCCGCCCAGAGGGTCCAGCACACGCCCAGGACCCGGTGGGCGCCCAGCGGCTGCTGCAGCATGGTCAGATTCGTCAGCACCTCGCTGGGCGGGAGCGCCTTGTAGGCGACCCAGGGGAGTGCGAAGACCGCGGTGACCAGGAGGATCGCGGCCCAGTACGCCGGATAGAGCCGGGAGATCCGGCCGGCGACGAACGCGCGCAGGCTGCGGCCCCAGCCGCTGAGGCAGATCACGAAGCCGCTGATCACGAAGAAGATCTGCACGCCCAGGCAGCCGTAGGCGAACAGCGGTGCCGCGGTGGGGAACTGGTGGGCGGGGGAGCCGCCCCAGGCCTGGGCTATCTCGCCGCCGCGCCCCGCGTAGTGGTACCCGGCGACCATCAGGGCGGCGAGCAGCCGCAGCCCGTCGAGGGCGCGCAGCCGCGACGGTCCGCCGCGGCTGCGCACGCGTATGACGGGCTGCGGCGCGGGGGCACCGCGGTCCGGTGCGGGGGCGGGCGCACCGGCCGTCAGCTGGGGGGTGGTCATCCGAACGCGGCCCGCTTCTTCAGCCGCCGCTGTACCGCCCGCGCACTGCGCGCGACCCTGCGGACGGTGGCGTTGCGCGGGATGAACGCCAGCTGGGACGGGATCGCGCCGGGCAGCGCCAGCGCGGTCAACCGCCGGCGCTTGAAGTAGCGCCAGGTGACCTGGTCGAGGTGGGCGGCGAGATAGCGCTCGGCGGCCGGGCGCAGCTGCGGGTAGATCTGGTGCTGCATCGCATAGCCCACCGCGGTGACCAGCCCCTCGATCTCCCGGGGGCCGGCCGGTGTGCGGGGCCCGCCGTCCGCGCCGTGCCCGTCGAGGCCCGGCACCAGGGCGTCCACGATCGTGACCGGGATGCGATTGCTGTTCTGATACGGCGTCAGGCGCTCCAGCAGCAGACCGGTGCCGGTGCGGGCGGTGTCCAGACCGTAGAATGTGGCCGCGGTCAGCAGCGCGGTGGAGAAGCAGCCGACCACCAGCGCGGGCCGCACCCGCTGGTAGAGCACCTCGGCCAGGACCGGGCTGTCCAGCACCGTCAGCGCGATGTCCAGCTTCTCGGCCTCCTGCTCCAGCATCCGCGACCAGCGGGCCGGCGCGGACGGGTGCGGTTTGAAGACGACCTCGCGGTGGCCGCGCTCGGCGGCGCCGCGCACCATCCGCACATGCAGCTGCTCCTCCTCCTCGGGCGTGAGGATGCCGAGCGCGGAGAGGTACTGGCCCAGCAGCAGCGCGGCGCCCTCGGGGACGTCCAACGGGCCGCTGGCGTCGGAGATCTCGCCGAGCACCTTGGTGAAGGCGTCGGTCGGCACGGTCTGCGACTCGACGCCGAACTCGGTCAGCAGCAGCGGCGTCAGCCCCGGCACCAGGTCCAGGTGCAGCAGCCGGTCGATCCGGGTGCCGACCAGCGGGTCGAGCTTGTTGCGGGTGGGGCCGTAGCTCATCAGGCCGTCGGCGTAGACGTCGATCGGCGCGTCGGGGAACAGCTGGCAGATCGCCAGCGCCGGGTTGACCTGGATGGACTCCACGACCAGATGGATATGGTCGTCGCCCAGTCCCCACAGCAGGCGCAGATACCGCTCCCACAGGGGGGCGTCGTCCGCGCGCGGGGACCAGCCGCCGGGGTGGAAGGGGCTGATCGTCTCGTTCCAGGACAGCACGCGGTCGAAGCGGCCGCGCAGCCGGTCGAAGCCGGGCATGGTGTCCAGCGACGCGGTGGTCTCCGGGGTCGTGGCGTTGTTGCTGAGCAGCAGCAGGCGTCGGTCGGCCGGTGCGAAGCAGTCGGCGTCCAGCGCGGCGGCGAGCGTCGCGGCGCCGTAGAGCGTGGACGCCACGAAGATCTGGGTACGGGGTCGGGTGGGCATCAGGCGGCGACCTCCGCCGGGACCGGGCGACGGCGCAGCCGCCGCAGCCGGGACGCGCGCTGCACATCCATCGAATCCAGGGCTTCCTTCAGTACGTCCTGCGGCATGCGTTTCATGGCCGCGGCGCTCATCGAGCGCAATTTACGGGCGACCTGCGGCTCGAATCGTTCGATCGAACCGAGATGGTGGGAAATGATCGCGCAGTAGGTGCGCACCGCCTTGGGCAGCAGCACCTCCGCATCGCGATCTTGTGCGGTTTCCTCGATCACCTGGTCGAATGCGCGGATGAAGTCCAATTGGCGCACATCGCCGATCTGCGTGAGCGAGGACGCCACCCCGCGCCGGTAGAAAACACCGAGCAGCCCGACCACCGCCATGGACCGCGCCTCGCGGTGCAGCCGCCAGATCCACGGACGGTCCTCGGCGGTACGCAGTCCGTCCCGGAAGCGCAGCACCCCGTCGTCCAGCAGCCGGCGGTGGTACATCCCGGCCCACGCGAAGGCGTAGTCGACGGAGGTGGAGCGGTCGGCGGGCAGGATGACGTCGCGCGGGTTCATCACCACACCGCGCCGGCCGTGCGGCACGCGGTGCACGGTGCGCGCCCGCGCGGTGCACTGGACATGGTCGGTGCGCACGAAGTCGCACCCCAACTCCTCTATGGAAGCCAGGAGTTCGGTGAAGTAGCCGGGGGCGAGCCAGTCGTCGCCGTCCAGGAACGTCAGATACTCGCCGCGGGCCGCGTCCAGGCCCGTGTTGCGGGCGGTGGCCAGGCCGCCGTTCTGCTCGTGCCGCAGCACTCTGGCGCCCGGCAGCTCGCGCTCGGCGCGCGCGAGGATCTGCGGGGTCTCGTCGCGCGAGCAGTCGTCGACGAGCAGGAATTCAAAGTCCTCGCGGGCGTTCGCCGCCAGGCTTTTCAGGGTGTCGGGCGCGTATGTCTGCACGTTGTAAAACGGCACGATGACGGAGAGCTTAACCACCCGGGTGACGTTAGGTGCGGAGTCGGCATTCGTCTTTACGCGGTGCGGGCACCCAGGTGAACGAAGAATGGCGGGATGGTTAACCAGGCCGTTTATCGGGCCGGTTCGCCATTCGTCGACCCGCTGTTAACCCTTTGTTGCGGCCCAGTTGGCCCGCCAAACGGAATGCCTTCCTAGCGTCTTCGACGTGCCATCACGTACCACTTCTTCGCCGCGAGTCGCCGTGCTCGCCGACTCGGATACCCGATGGAAATGGGGCGCTTTGACAGCGTACCGGATCCAATCGGACATCCGACTCGACGGGTACCTGCTCCGCGGCCGCGCCACGCCCACGGTCCGCCAGCTCGACGAGGTCGGCGCCCGTGCGGACTCGCTGCGCGAAATCAGGGGAGTCGACTTCGTGCGGTCCATCGACCGCACGCGGTACGACGTCGTCGTGCTGGCCTGCGTGGGCGGCGCGGTGCAGGCGATGCTGCACGGCCTGGCCCGCGCCTGGGGCACCGAGACCGCAGCGGGCGCCCGCCGCCCCGTCGTCGTCACCGGCTATGTCGGCGTGGTCTACGAAAAGCTCGCCGACGGACTGCTGCTGCGGCACGGCGCGGACGTCGTGCTCGCCAACTCCCGGCACGACGCGGACCGTTTCCGCGAGGTCTACCGCGGCGTCGGCGCCGACGACGAAAGCGTCGTCGAATGCGCCCTGCCGTTCCTCGGCGGCGACCGCTACACCGGCGAGGGCGACTCCTACACCGTGGTGTTCGCCGCCCAGCCCTCCGTCCCGGAGAGCCGCGCGGACCGAACGTACCTGCTGCGCAGGGCCGTTGAGCACGCCCGCAGGCACCCCGACCGCGAGGTGCTGATCAAGCTCCGCAGCAAGCCGGGCGAGCACACCACGCACATCGAGGAACTGCCGTACCAGAAGCTCGCCGCCAAGGCCCCCGGACCGCTGCCCGCCAACTGCCGCCTGGTGTACGGCAACATGGGCGAGGTCCTGGACCGCACCGACCTGATGGTGACGGTCAGCTCGACCGCCGCACTGGAGTCGCTGCACCGCGGCATCCCCACCGTCGTCCTCACCGACCTCGGCATCCGCGAGTCCCTCGGCAACCACCACTTCCTCGGCTCCGGCTGCCTGGCCTCCTGGGACGAGCTGGACGCCGGACACCGGCCGGAGCCCGACCGGGAGTGGCTGGCCCGCCAGGGCGTCGCCGCGGAGGGGGAGTACGAGAAGGCCTTCGACGCCGCCCGCGCCCGGGTCACCGAGCTGCGCGAGGCCGAGCAGCTGCCGGCGATCACCCCGTACTACACCCCCCGCACCGCACCCGGCTACCTCCCCGGCATCCTCGCCCGGCACGGCCTGGACCCGCAGGGCGAGCCGCTCCCCGGCTACGCCGACGCCCCCGAGGAGACCGGCGGACTGCGCCGGGTCGCCCGCGAGACCGTGCGCGAGGCCGCCCGCGGCGCCTACCGCCACGGCGTCCAGCGCGTCGCCCCCGCCATCCGCCGCTGGGGGCAGCTGTGACCGACCCCGGTGCGACCTCCCCTGTGACCTCCCCAGGCCCCCGCCTCCCCAAGGAGCCCGCAATGCCACCCACAGTCGTGGCCGTCATCCCCGCCCGCGGCGGATCCAAGGGCGTCCCCGCCAAGAACCTCGCCGCCGTCGGCGGTGTGCCCCTGGTGGCCCGCGCGGTCCGCGAATGCCGCGCCGCCCGCCTGGTGACCGACGTGGTGGTCTCCACCGACGACGCCGGGATCGCGGCCGCCGCCCGCGGCGCCGGAGCGGTCGTCGTACGGCGCCCCGGCGACATCGCCGGCGACACCGCCACCAGCGAGGCCGCGGTGCTGCACGCCATGGACGCCTACGAGGCCGAGCAGGGCACCACCGTCGACGCGGTGCTGCTGGTCCAGTGCACCAGCCCGTTCATCGTCCGCGAGGACATCGACGGGGTCGCCGCGGCGGTCGTCGAGGGCGGCGCCGACAGCGCGCTGACCGTCGCCCCCTTCCACGGCTTCGTCTGGCGCGACGCCGAGCCGGCGGACGCCGGCACCGCCCCCGCCGCCGACGGCGGCCACGGCGTCAACCACGACAAGTCCTTCCGGCCCCGCCGCCAGGACCGCCCCCAGGACCTGCTGGAGACCGGCGCCGCCTACGCCATGGACGCGGCCGGCTTCCGCACCAGCGGCCACCGCTTCTTCGGCCGCACCGAACTCGTCCGCACCGACCCCGCCCGGGTGCTGGAGATCGACGATCCGCATGATCTCGCCCGCGCCCGCGCCCTCGCGCCGCTGCTGGACGCCCCGCGCCCCGGCGCCCTGCCCACCCGTGACGACATCGACGCGGTGGTACTGGACTTCGACGGCACCCAGACCGACGACCGGGTGCTGATCGACTCCGACGGACGGGAGATCGTCGCGGTGCACCGCGGCGACGGCCTCGGCGTAGCCGCCCTGCGCAAGGCGGAGCTGAAGCTGCTGATCCTGTCCACGGAGACCAACCCGGTCGTCGCCGCACGGGCCCGCAAGCTGCAGGTGCCCGTCCTGCACGGCATCGACCGCAAGGACCTCGCCCTCAAGCAGTGGTGCGAGGAAGCGGGCATCGAGCCCGAGCGCGTGCTCTACGTCGGCAACGACGTCAACGACCTGCCGTGCTTCGACCTCGTCGGCTGGCCCGTGGCGGTCGCCGGGGCGCACGACGTGGTGCGCGGCGCCGCCCGCGCGGTCACCGCGACGCCCGGCGGCAGCGGCGCGATCCGCGAGATCGCCGCCTGGCTGCTGGGTCCCGCGCTGTAACCCCCACCCGCAACCCCTCAAGACCCCACCCCGCACACCCCCATATCCACACGAAGGAATCTCCCCATGAGCAGCAACTCCCGCCTCCGCAAGCTCGGCGACCGCGAGGCCGGCCCCGGCCGCCCCGTCTACGTCACCGGCGAGATCGGCATCAACCACAACGGTGACCTGGAGAACGCCTTCGCGCTGATCGACGCCGCCGCCGACGCCGGCTGCGACGCGGTGAAGTTCCAGAAGCGCACCCCGGAGATCTGCACCCCGCGCGACCAGTGGGACATCGAGCGCGACACCCCCTGGGGCCGGATGACCTACATCGACTACCGCCACCGCGTGGAGTTCGACGAGGACGGCTACCGCGCCATCGACGACTACTGCAAGAAGCGCGGCATCGCCTGGTTCGCCTCCCCCTGGGACGTCGAGTCCGTCGCCTTCCTGGAGAAGTTCGACGTGCCCTGCTACAAGGTCGCCTCCGCCTCCCTCACCGACGACGAGCTGCTGCGCGCCATGCGCGCCACCGGCCGCACCGTCATCCTGTCGACCGGCATGTCCACCCCCAAGCAGATCCGGCACGCCGTCGAGGTCCTGGGCAGCGACAACATCCTGCTCTGCCACGCCACCAGCACCTACCCGGCCAAGGCCGAGGAGCTCAACCTGCGCATGATCAACACGCTGCAGGAGGAGTACCCCAACGTCCCGATCGGCTACAGCGGCCACGAGACCGGCCTGCAGACCACCCTCGCCGCGGTCGCCCTCGGCGCCACCTTCATCGAGCGCCACATCACCCTCGACCGCGCCATGTGGGGCTCCGACCAGGCCGCCTCCGTCGAGCCCGGCGGCCTGTCCCGCCTGGTCCGCGACATCCGCACCATCGAGGAGTCCCTCGGTGACGGCGTCAAGAAGGTCTACGACAGCGAGCGCGGCCCGATGAAGAAGCTGCGCCGGGTCGCCGGCGTGGTCGCCGAGGCGGAGGCCGCCGGCGCCGAGCCGGCGGCGGTCTGACGGCCCACGAGCCACACACGGGAGCCATGGTGAGCTCACCTGAAGGGACCCGCGCCGCGCCCGTCACACCCGGCGCCGGGATCCCGCCCCAGGAGACGACGGGTACTCCCGCCCGTCGTCTCCTGGGGGTGCCGCGGCAGCGCCACCGCACCGCACCCTCGGGTCACGGGCGGCGCGAGGCCGCCCCGGACTCCGCCACCCTCGCCTTCGTCGAGAGCCCGGTGCAGCTGCTGAACGTCCTGGAATGGGCGCACGCGGCGACGGCGGCAGACGGCCGCGGCGGCCCCGCCGACACCGGCCGGCCCACCGCGGCCCCGCTCGCGCTCACCGTCGTCGTGCTCTCCCCACACGACCCGATGACCCGCGGCCAGCTGCGCAGGATGGCCGAACTCGCCCGCGACGAAGGCCATACGGTGCGCTGGGAGGAGGCCCGCGGCGGCCCCACCGCCCCGATGCGGACCGTCGGCGGGCTCACCCCGCTGCTGCGCCGCGCCCACCGCGTCGTCATCGGCGACCCGTTCTCCCGCTACGTGCAGCTGCTGCTCACCCTCACCAAGGCACGCGACCTGGTGGTGGTCGACGACGGCACCGCCACCATGGAGTTCATCTCCCAACTCGCCCGCGGGGAGCGGCTGGTGCGCTGGCACCGGCACGGCAGCGGCCGCGGCCCGCGGGACCTGGTCTTCGCGCCGTTCTCGGCCACCGCCCGCCGCCGGCTCACCCCGGCACCCGAGGGCGGCCGACGCACCGTCGGGCTGTTCAGCTCGATGCCGGTCGAGGCCCCGCCCGGCGTGCACGTCACCACCAACGAGTTCGCCTGGACCCGGGCGCGCTTCGGACCGCCCCGGGTCATGGGCGCCGCCGACATCGTCGGCACCTCGCTGGTGGAGACCGGCGTCGTCGACGCCGACCGCTACCTGGAAGCGGTCGGCACGCTGGCCCGCCGGCACGGCGCCAGCCGCTACTTCGCACACCGCCGCGAGAGCACCGAGAAGCTGCGCCGGCTGGCCGGCGAGACCGGCCTGGAGGTCGTACGACCCGACCTGCCGCTCGAACTGATCGCCCGGCGCGGGCCCATCGGACGCCTGATCGTCAGCTTCCCCTCCACCGTCGTGCACACCCTGCCGCTGGCGCTGCTGGGTACACAGGTGAAGGTGGCGGTCTGCGACATCGATCCGCAATGGCTTACGGCCAACGCCTCACCGCGCGCACAGGGGTTCCTCGACGGGGTCACCGGAACCGCCCGTGACGTGCAACGACTCCCGTTCACCCAGCGGATGGCCGCCGGATGACGCCCGTGCGAAGCCGTACTTCATACCCTTCCCATAAACCGTCCATGCGCCGAGCGGGCTAGATTTTCTTCCCCTAAGGGGCTGAACTTTTGTTGATCGAGGGACAGTTGCCCCATTGGGACCCGTAACCTTCAACAGGTGAACCAACTGATGTCCCTCGATACCGACGACGCCGACGCCCCCGCCGACACCGCCGGAGGGGCCTCGCTCCCCGGCGCCCTGCCGGACGCACTGGGCGCCGAACTCACCGCTTTCCGCCGCGACTTGCACCGGCACCCCGAGCTGGGCAACCAGGAGTTCAGGACCACCGCGGCGATCAAGGAGCGCCTGGAGCGGGCCGGGCTGCACCCCCGCGTCCTGGCCACCGGCACGGGCCTGATCTGCGACATCGGTACGGACACCGCCGCCGACGTCCCGCTGCTGGCCCTGCGCGCGGACATCGACGCCCTGCCCATCCCGGACACCAAGACCGTCGAGTACGCCTCCACGATCCCCGGCCGCGCCCACGCCTGCGGCCACGACGTCCACACCACCGTCGTCCTCGGCGCCGGCCTGCTCCTGGCCGAGCTGGCCCGCGCCGGCGCGCTGCCCCGCCCGGTGCGGCTGATCTTCCAGCCCGCGGAGGAGGTGCTGCCCGGCGGCGCCCCCGACGCGATCGAGTCCGACGTGCTGCAGGGCGTCGGCCGGATCCTGGCCGTGCACTGCGACCCGCGCGTCGACGCCGGCCGGATCGGGCTGCGCACCGGCCCGATCACCTCGGCCTGCGACCGGCTGGAGGTCGTCCTGGACGGGCCCGGCGGCCACACCGCCCGCCCGCACCTGACCACCGACATGGTCACCGCCGCCGCCCGGGTCGCCCTCGACGTGCCCGCGCTGATCGCCCGCCGGGTCGACGCCCGCGCCGGGCTCGCCGTCACCTGGGGCCGGCTGGCGTCCGGGCACGTCTGCAACGTGATCCCGCAGCGCGCCGAGCTGGCCGGCACCGTCCGGTGCCTCGAGCTCGACGCCTGGCGCAAGGCCCCGGACCTGGTGCACGCGGCGATCGACGAGGTGGCCGGCCTGTACGGCGCGAAGTCGCAGATCAACTACGTCCGCGGGGTGCCGCCGGTGGTCAACGAGGCCGAGAGCGCCCAGCTGCTCATGGACGCCATGGCCGCCCGGCGCGGCATCCACAGCGTCGAGAACACCGAGCAGTCCCTGGGCGGCGAGGACTTCTCCTGGTACCTCGAACACGTTCCCGGAGCCATGGCCCGCCTCGGTGTCCGGCCGCCCGGCGAGCTCAGTCGACACGATCTCCACCGCGGCGACTTCGACGTCGACGAGCGGGCGATCCAGGTCGGCGTGGAGCTCTTCACGGCCGCCGCGCTGCTGTCCCGCGGTTGAGTCAGACCGACAGAATCGAACAATTCCGGCCGCCGTCGATCGCCTCGACGGCGGCCGTGGTGATCGTCCGGGCGTCGTACGCCTCGAATCGATAACGGCTTTCCACCTGCCCTTTACCTGGCATCTACGCGCGTTACGATTCCGCGGAATCAGCGCCAATGGAGGCGCTACGAGTCGAAGGGGCCCCTCGTGCACCGGGTATCCAAGATCGTTGCCGCGGGCATCGCCACCGCGGCCCTCTCCGTTTCACTGACCGCCTGCGGCGAGTCCTCCACCGAATCCGGTGGCAAGGGCAAGGGCGTCGGACTCGCCTTCGACGTCGGCGGCCGGGACGACCACTCGTTCAACGAGGCGGCGGCTCGTGGCGTGGACAAGGCCGAGAAGGACCTCGGTGTGCAGTCCAAGATGATGACCGCCAAGAACGGCGAGACCGAGGCGGACCGCGAGCAGCGGCTGTCCTCGCTGGCCGAGGCGGGCTTCAACCCGGTCATCGGGGTCGGCTTCAACTACGGCAAGTCCGTGAACAAGGTCGCCAAGAAGTTCCCGAAGACCACCTTCGGCGTCGTCGACTCCCCCTCCGAGGCCAAGAACGTCTACGGCATGGTCTTCGCCGAGCACGAGGGCTCCTACCTCGCCGGTGTCGCCGCCGCGCTGAAGAGCAAGACCCACAAGGTCGGCTTCATCGGCGGTGTGAACAACGCGCTGATCCAGAAGTTCCAGGCCGGCTTCGAGCAGGGCGTCAAGGACACCGACCCCAAGGCGAAGGTCACCTCCGAGTACCTCTACGCCAACGACGACAAGGGCTTCAACGACCCGGCCGCCGCGAAGGGCAAGGCCAAGGGCATGCTCGACGGCGGGATCGACGTCATCTACACCGCCGCCGGCCAGTCCGGCAACGGCTCGATCGAGACGGTCGCCGGCAAGAAGGGCGCCTGGGCGATCGGCGTCGACTCCGACCAGTACCTGCAGCCGGGTCTGGCCAAGTACAAGAGCTCGATCCTCACGTCGGTGATGAAGAACGTCGACGTGGCGGTGTACGACCTGGTCAAGAGCGTCAAGGACAAGAAGCCGCTGGGCGGCAACAAGGCGTACACGCTCAAGGACAACGGCGTGCGGCTGTCCACCTCGGGCGGCTTCATCGACGACATCCAGGCCAAGATCGACGCGGCGAAGAAGAAGATCGCGTCGGGCGAGGTCAAGGTCAGCGACACGCCGGCCAAGTAATTCCATCGCGGGTCGGGTGCGGCGGCCGACACGCCGCCGTACCCGACCCGTTCGCCGGACCGACCCGGCGGCCAGGCGATGTTCCGGCGTCAACGCTACGCGCGTAGCGTGGAGTTGGCGCGATATCGTCACCTCCCCGCTCCTCCTTACCACTCCCTGCTCCCGAGGAGAGTGCGCCATCAAAGCGTCCAGCAGTCCCCAGGCAGACAGCGCCCCCGCCGCGGCACCGGCGGTGGAACTCCGCGGGATCACCAAGCGGTTCCCGGGTGTCGTCGCCAACCACGACATCGACATCACCATCCGCCGCGGCACCGTGCACGCGCTGGTCGGCGAGAACGGCGCCGGCAAGTCCACGCTGATGAAGATCCTCTACGGCATGCAGAAGCCGGACGAGGGCACCATCAGCATCGACGGCGAACAGGTCAACTTCCACAGCCCGGCCGACGCCATCGCCCGCGGCATCGGCATGGTGCACCAGCACTTCATGCTCGCCGACAACCTCACCGTGCTGGAGAACGTCGTTCTCGGCGGCGAGAAGCTGCACGGCATCGGCGGCCGGGCCCGCGCCGAGATCCTCAAGATCTCCGACCGCTACGGCCTCGGCGTCCGCCCCGACGTCCTCGTCGAGGACCTCGGTGTCGCCGACCGCCAGCGCGTGGAGATCCTCAAGGTCCTCTACCGCGGCGCCCGCACCCTGATCCTCGACGAGCCGACCGCCGTGCTGGTCCCGCAGGAGGTCGACGCGCTCTTCGACAACCTGCGCGAGCTCAAGGCCGAGGGCCTGACCGTCATCTTCATCTCCCACAAGCTGGGCGAGGTGCTCTCGGTCGCCGACGACATCACCGTCATCCGGCGCGGCACCACCGTCGCCTCCGTCGTGCCCAGCGAGACCACGCCCAAGCAGCTCGCCGAGCTGATGGTCGGCAGCGAACTGCCCTCGCCGCAGACCCGCGAGTCCACCGTCACGGACGTGGAGATGCTCCGGGTCGAAGGGCTGAGCCTGGCCACCGCCGACGCGGAGGGAGTCGAGCGCACCGTCCTGAACGACGTGTCGCTGACCATCCGCAAGGGCGAGGTCCTGGGCATCGCGGGCGTGGAGGGCAACGGCCAGGCCGAACTGGTCGAGGCCATCATGGGCATGCGCGACCCCGACAGCGGCACCATCACGCTGGACGGCATCGACATCAGCCACCTGCCCACCCGCACCCGGCGCGAGGACGGCATCGGCTACATCCCCGAGGACCGCCACCGGCACGGCCTGCTGCTGGAGGCCCCCCTGTGGGAGAACCGCATCCTGGGCCATGTCACCGAAAAGCCCAACGCCAAGGGCCGGCGGCTGGACCTGAAGGCCGCCCGCGCCGACACCGAGCGGATCGTCCGCGAGTACGACGTCCGCACGCCCGGCATCGAGGTCACCGCGGCCTCCCTCTCCGGCGGCAACCAGCAGAAGCTGATCTTCGGCCGCGAGATGAGCCACCACCCCAAGCTGCTGATCGCCGCGCACCCCACCCGGGGCGTGGACGTCGGCGCCCAGGCGCAGATCTGGGACCAGATCCGCACCGCCCGCCGCGAGGGCCTCGCCGTACTGCTGATCTCGGCCGACCTGGACGAGCTGATCGGCCTGTCCGACGGCCTGCGGGTGATGTACCGCGGCCGGCTCGTCGCCGACGCGGACCCCGCCACCATCACCCCGGAGGAGCTGGGCTCGGCCATGACCGGCGCCGCCAGCGGCCATCTGACCCATTCCGACAGCGACACCGCCGCAGACTCGGAGCCGCGCTCGTCCCAGGAGGGAGAGTCCGAGTGAAGAAGCTCGACAAGAACAAGCTGATCCTGGGCATCGCCGCGCCCGTCCTGGCGATCGTCGCGGCGCTGGCCATCACCTCGGTGATCATCCTGGCCACCGGCAAGGACCCGATCCACGCCTACACCGTGATGGCCGACTTCGGCTCCAAGAGCGACAGCCAGGTCTGGATCATCAACAAGGCGGTCCCGTACTACCTGTCCGCGCTGGCCGTCGCCATCGGCTTCCGGATGAACCTGTTCAACATCGGGGTCGACGGCCAGTACCGCATCGCGGCGTTCTTCGCCGCGGTGGTCGGCGGTGCGCTGACCCTCCCCGGCTTCCTGCAGATCCCGCTGATCATCATCGTCGCGATGCTGGTCGGCTCGGTCTGGGCCGGTATCGCGGGTCTGCTGAAGACCACCCGCGGCGTCAGCGAGGTGATCACCACGATCATGCTGAACGCCATCGCGGCCGCCGTCATCGGCTACTTCCTCCAGGACGGCCGGCTCGCGATCAAGGACGGCAACCTCTTCCACACGCCGAACCTCCCGGCCTCCAGCCACTTCTTCACCATCCCCACCCAGCCCGCTCCGCTCGACGGCTTCCTCGTCGTCGCCGTCATCGTCGGCTTCGTGTACTGGTTCGTGCTGGGCCGCACCCGCTTCGGCTTCGACCTGCGCACCGTCGGCCAGTCGGAGTCCGCGGCCGAGGCCGGCGGCGTCAACGTCAAGCGGATGATCGTCACCTCCATGCTGCTCTCCGGCGCCGCGGCCGGCCTGATCGGCATGCCGACGCTGCTCGGCGTCTCGTACAACTACGGCACCGACTTCCCCATCGGCATCGGCTTCACCGGCATCGCCATCGCGCTGCTGGGACGCAACCACCCGATCGGGATGGCCGCCGGCGCACTGCTGTGGGGCTTCCTCGAACGCACCGGCACCCAGCTCGAGTTCGAGGACTACGAGCAGGAGATCGTCGGCGTGATGCAGGGCGTCATCGTGCTGTGCGTCGTCATCGCCTACGAACTCGTGCGCCGCTACGGCCTCAGACTCCAGCAGCGGCAGGTCGGCGAGGAGCTCGCCGCCCAGGCCCGCAAGACCGAGAAGGCGGAGGTGGCCTCGTGAGTACGAACCTCACGGCTCCGGTCGACCAGAGCCCCCATCACCACAAGCCCAAGACCCCCCGGGCCAAGCTCAGCTACCCCAAGATCCTGCTGATCATCTCGGGCAGCCTGATCCTGCTGTCCCTGCTGCGGATCGTCACCGGCGCCAACAACCTGACCGAATCGGGCCAGTACATCGCCGCGCTCAACGCCGCCGTGCCGATCGGCCTGGCCGGCCTCGGCGGCCTGTGGGCCGAGCGCTCCGGCGTCATCAACATCGGCCTCGAAGGCATGATGATGCTCGGCGCCTTCTCCGCGGGCGCGGTCGGCTGGCAGCACGGCCCCTGGGCCGCGGCGCTGGCCGGCGTCGTCGGCGGTGCGCTCGGCGGACTGCTGCACGCCCTGGCCACCGTCACCTTCGGCGTCGACCACATCATCTCCGGCGTCGCCATCAACATCATGGCGCTCGGCCTGACCCAGTTCCTGGCCAAGCTGTGGTTCGGCGCGGACGGCAGCGCGGCCGCGGCGGCCGGCGGCAACGACAAGCAGTCGCCGCCGATGCCGGACATGCCGACGTTCACCGTCCCCGGTCTGTCGGACTGGCTGCACTCCATCGAGCAGCACCACTGGTTCCTGGTCTCCGACACCGCCGGCATCGCCGGCTCCCTGGTCACCAACGTCTCCTGGCTGACCGTGGTGACCGCCGTCCTGTTCGTGCTCACCTTCTACGTCCTGTGGCGCTCCGCGTTCGGCCTGCGGCTGCGCTCCTGCGGCGAGGGCCCGATCGCGGCCGAGTCGCTGGGCGTCAACGTCTACCGCTACAAGTACGCGGCGGTGCTGGTCTCCGGCGCACTGGCCGGCCTCGGCGGCGCGTTCCTGGCGATCTACGTCCACATCTACCAGGACGGCCAGACCGGCGGCCGCGGCTACATCGGCCTCGCCACCATGATCTTCGGCAACTGGCGGCCGGGCGGCGTCGCCATGGGCGCCGGCCTGTTCGGCTTCATGGACGCGCTCCAGCTGCGCGGCGGCGGCCCCACCGTCCACGCCCTGCTGCTCCTGCTCGCCGTGCTGCTGGTCGGCCTGGCGCTGTGGAAGCTGCGCGGCGGACAGCGCACCCAGGCCGTGCTCAGCCTGGTCGCGGCCGCGCTGCTCGGCCTGTGGTACGCCACCACCGACACGGTCCCGCTGGAGATCGTCGGTGTCGCCCCGTACATCGCTACGCTGCTGGTGCTCTCGCTGGCCGCGCAGCGGCTGCGGCCACCGAAGGCGATCGGCAAGATCTACCGAAGAGGCCAGGGCAAGTGACCACAGCTCCCGACTGGGAGTCACTGCGCGCGCAGGCCCGGGACGCGATGTCCCGGGCCTACGCCCCGTACTCCGACTACCCCGTCGGCGCGGCCGCCCTCGTCGACGACGGCCGCACCGTCACCGGCTGCAACGTCGAGAACGCCTCCTACGGCCTGGGCCTGTGCGCCGAATGCGGCCTGATCTCCGCCCTGTTCGCCGGCGGCGGCGGCCGCCTCACGGCCTTCACCTGCGTCGACGGCGCCGGCGAGCTGTTGGTCCCCTGCGGCCGCTGCCGCCAGCTGCTGTGGGAACACGGCGGCCCGGAGCTCCTGGTGGACACCCCGGCGGGCATCCGCCCCCTGTCGGACCTGCTGCCGGACGCGTTCGGGCCGGGGCATTTGGCGGGGTGAGATGGACGGGTACGGGTACGTACCCGTACCCTTCGAGGATGGGAAGGAGCACGACGATGTCCGATGCCAATATCCGCCTCCCCGAAGAGGCCAAGGACCGGCTTGCCGCGATCGCGGCAGCCGAGGGTCTGTCGCTGCGCGCCTACCTGGCCCGACTGGCCGAGACCCTGCTGACCCCGGCCGAGCGCGCCGAGCGCGCGGAGAAGGCTCTGGCCACGCTGAAGAAGTGGAATGGCTACGCCCCGACGCCGGCCGAGCAGAAGGACCTGGACAGTGAGCTGGACCGGCGCCTGGCCGAGGTGACCGGCCAGTGAGTGAGATGCACATCGTGCTGGATGAGACAGCGATGGCCGCGGCCGGCCAGGGAAACGTTCTCGCCTCCCGTCTCATCCACCGTGCGCACGCCGAGACCGGCTGGTTCCTCTACGCGCCCTCCTGCGCGCTGGTGGAAGCAGACCGGGCCCGGCCGGGAACGGCCGAGCACCTGGCGGCGCTGCAGGGCATCACCGTGCTGGACTTGGACCTGCCCGCCGCGCTGGCGGTCGCCCAGAAGATGACGTGGGCCGCGGCGCACAGTCAGTTCGCCGCACAGCCGACTCCCGAGCGGCCCGATGGGGCGATCATTGCGACCACCGCTCCCAAGCGGTGGGAAGGCCAGCCGGTCCGGGTGCTGGACCTCACCCCCTGACACGCTGGACATGGTCTGCTGTGGCCCCGCCGTACGGCGGGGCCACAGTGCGTCATGGGGCCGCGCCGGGTGGCCCGCTCTAAGAGGGCGACAGCCCTTGTCGTACGGCCCTAGGGGTGCCATCGCCCCCTTAGGGCATGGCACCCCCGCCACCCACCCCCGCCACCCACCCCCGCCACCCACCCCCGCCACCCACCCCCGCCAACTCGGGGACGCCGGGGCTTCGTGGCGCTCGCACCCCACGTGCGCTCAGTTCCTGCCGTGCAGGTGACCTGTTGAGGTGTCACTTCCTATCGCTACGGCTGTGAACTGCGGTTCGCGACCCGATGTCTACCTCCAGCCGTCCAGCGATACCTGTTGCCCGTCGGTCAGGTAGTGATGAAGAGCGCTGGCGGTGGTGTCGACGAACTCGTCGGGGATGGCATCAGCGTCGACCCAGCACACCTGGTCATGCTTCCGCGGTTCCCGGTTCTCGGGTTCGCCGGTCCATTCGTGGGCGGCGAAGACGACGGTGAGGAAGCCGTTAGGGGCTTCGACGCCCCAGGCGCCGTGGATGATGTGGGCGACCTTCAGCGCCTCGGGCTTCACGATCAGGCCGGTCTCCTCGTACAGCTCGCGTACGGCGGTTTCGGTGACCGGCTCGCCGGGCTCGCTCTTGCCGACGGGGAGGTCCCACATCCCTTGTGCGAACTTGGCGCCCTGGCTGCGCTGAAGGAGGACGACACGGTTGGCGGCCGTGTCGTGGACGATGACGGCGGCGACCAGCACGGTCATGGCTTCGAGGGCGGGCTTGAGCACTTTGGGCTGGTCGTCGGTCTTCGGCTGAGCCACGGTGGATCCCTTCGTCGGCCGGTTGATCGGCAGCTTAGGCCAGCGCTTCTCGTGCGCGGCGGGCAAGTTCGGTGGCGCCCGGTACTTTGCGCCGCTGGTAGACGGCAAGGGTTGATCTGAGCGATGTGATCGCCTTGCGCGTCCGGTCGGAGGTCATGCCTTCCATGAGGCTCAGGGCCTGGGACCAAGCGGCGACGGCTTCGTCGGCGCGAGCCTGGGCGGCGAGGCTGTCACCGAGGTCGGCATAGGTGAGGGCGTGGACGCGTTTGTACTTCTGAGGGTCCCAGCGGATGAGGGCGTCGCGGTGCTGCTGCTCGGTGCCGATGTGGTCGGCTAGGTCGGTCAGGGTGCGGGCGGTGTGGCTGGCGACGGTGCCGGCGGCCGGGCCGCTGACGCGGGAGTAGCTGGGCTGAGGTCCGTCGTAGCGGATGAGGGCATCTTCGGCAGCGAGGAGGGCGCGGGCTGCAGCGGGCTTCTCACCAATAGCGGCGTATGCGCGGGCGTGGGTGATGTGGAGGAGGGCTTCGGTCCGGCCATCGATGTGGTTGAGGCCGCGGGTGAGCGCGGCGGCAGCGAGGTCGACGCAATGGCGGGGCTGCTTGAGGCTGAGGGCCTGGTGGGCGAGGGCACGCATCATCCAGGCCGCATGCCCGTAGGGGTCCGCTTCGCAGGCGAGTTGGTAGCCGACCTGGTAGTAGCGCTGGGCGGCGCCTTCCTGGCCGAGGTCGTGGTGCTTCCAGCCGGCCAGATAGGCGAGTTCGGCGACCGCGCCGAAGGCGGCTCGGCGTAAGGCGTCGCTGGGGAAACGTCCGCGGAGCATGGGGGCTGCGGTGTCGGCGAGATAAGCCGTGACGGTGGTCAAGCCATGGCCACCGCCGAGGCGTTCGTCGGCCGCACTGAAGGCGGTGGTGATCTGACGTACGACGTCCACATCCTCCCCGCCGACCATGGCCGCTCCGGTGCGTGCGCGGAGCATGCGGGCGGTGGCCTCATGGTCATAGGCGAGCGGCATGGCGACGCCGGCGGTGGTGAAGGCGGCTAGCGCGAGGAAGCGGCGGCGTTCCACATCGGCGCGGCCAAGGTCGGTGGCGGTGAGGACCGGGTCCGGATCCATTTTCGTCGAATCGTGGGCCTCGGCTGGGCGCAGGCCAATCTCGGTCTGGGTGATGGTGCGGCCTGCTCGGCGAGACAGCACCTCGGCGAGGTACTGGCCAGCACGTCCGGTGGGCTGCCGGGTGCCGTTCACCCAGTGTGAGATGGCCGACTTGTTGGTTTGGAGGATCTCGCCGTTCTCTGCAGCGACGCGCCGTACGCCCTTGGCCAGGGCCTCGTATGTGCAGCCAGCCGCCTCGATGGTGTCGCGCAAGCGGGAGTTGGGTTCTCTCTGCGCTGCCACGATCGCCTCCCGTCCGGAGCTGTAAACCGCGTATACCGCTTCAACTGCCTCTCACCGTAGCAACCGTGAGTGACGGCAGGTTCACTAAACATCACCCGTCCGGAACGTCGGCACTCCCCCCGAGGGGGGTCGACAGGCCACATGCAGGACCCCCGCGATCGGGCGAACGATCCGGGGGCGTGGCCATCAACTATCAGGGAGTTGACAACATGCGCAACGCTACAGCGAGGTTCTTAGTCCTGCTGTTGCGGCTGCTCTTACCCGCGCGAGGCTGCCACCGATGCATCGGTGCACCGCCGGCCACGAGGCACGAGGACGCGCCGACACTCATGCTTCCCCGCGGTCCCATCCGGCAGCCGTGGCCGCTCCACGGAGAGGACTCGGCTCTGATCCGTCCGTACGTCCTCACGCCCGAGGAACGGCAGGAGCGGCGATTGCAGCACGGTCGGCGGCAGATGCTGTGGCCCACCCTGCACGGGTACGACGCGAGGCTGCGCTCGGTTCACGGGGTGGAGGTGATGGGCTGATGCCCCGCATCTGTCGCTCCGTTCATCTGTGGGAACCGATGCCGGCGCCGGAGCCCGACCCGGTTCCCGGGTGCGACGTGTGCTTCGCCCTGGCCGAGCAGCGTGCGAAGGCGCACGCCAACGGGGACAAGTCGAAGGCGACCGATTGCAACATCGAGATCCGCCGTCACCCCCACCCGAAGGAATGCGGCCGCGATTGAGCACAGACATCCGCCCTCGGCGGGGACCACCCAGGGCGCCGGTACTCCCTCACGGCCGACAGCCCAACCGATGGCGGAGCCCGATCCGTGGCGACGGACGGGCAACTCCCCGCGCCCAGCCGGGCCGGGAACGACGAGAGAAAGGGGGCGCGGCATGGCCGCGACCGCTGAGATCGAGAGCGCCACGTCCGCTACGCACCTCACCCACACTCGCCCCTGGGGGGCCGGCCGACTCGCGCCGTACCCGACCACATTGCGCCGCCCGCACGTTACGGTGACCGTCGACCCGGCCACACAGCTCGGCGTGTTCCGCGACCACGCCGGCCAGGTGGTCGAGATGGGCAAGCACGGCACCAGCTCCGGCACCGAGACCTCCACGACGACGAACTCGGACTCGCAGAACGACCAGGGCCACGACCAGGACAGCCAGCAGGACTGATGCCTGTGACCGAGGACAGGCCGGTACTGGTGGCCACCGAGGCGGACGATGTCACCGCCGACATGGTGATCACACAACTCAACCGGCGAAACGTGCCGGTGGTCAGGTTCAACCCCGCCGACATCGGCGGATGCCTGACGGTCTCGGCTCGGTTCGGCACCCGCCCGGCCCCCGTGGCCGGGCAGGTGCGCACCTTGTCGAGAACCGTCGACCTGGATCACGTGCGAGCGGTGTACTGGCGCCGCCCCGTCTGGCCCGATTTCCCGCACCTGAGCGACGAGGACGCGCGGTTCTCTGCCGCGCAGGTTCGGTACGGACTGGGCGGCACCCTCTACGCCCTCGACGGCCCACTATGGGTCAATCATCCCCTTCGTAATGCGGCGGCCGACTACAAGCCTGCTCAACTCGCCGTCGCCCAGCGGCTTGGTCTCACAGTGCCGCCGACCCTCGTGACCAATGACCCCGATGAAGCCCGGGAGTTCATCGCCGCACACGGTCAGGTGATCTACAAGACCCTGCGGTGGACCCCATACGAGCGAGACGGAGTTCCGGTAACGGGGTGGGCGGACCCGGTCGCCGTCGAGGAGATCGATGACAGCGTGCGCGTGACACCGCACCTGTTCCAAGCCCGCGTGGACAAGGTCGCCGATGTGCGGGTGCTGGTGGTCGGTGGGCGAGCGTTCCCCGTGCGGATCGACTCCGACCTCCTGGACTGGCGCAAGGACTACTCCGCCCTCTCCTACAGCGTTGCAGACCTGCCAGGCCACGTGGTCAAGGCGCTCCATGCCTGCTTGGACCATTTCGGGCTGGTGTCCGGGAGCTTCGACCTCGCCGTTGACCAGGCGGGTGACTACTGGTGGCTGGAGCTGAATCCGAACGGCCAATGGGGGTGGCTGGAAGAGAAGACCGGCCTGGAAATGTCCGCCGCATTCGCCGACCTGCTGACCCGAGGAGGGCCCCATGACGGAAACCGCATCCGAGCGACGTTCCCTTGCTGACCGGCTGGAGAAAGCCGGGGTCCTTACGACCCCCCAGTGGCGGGCGGCGGTCGAAGCCGTACCGCGTGAGCTGTTCTTGCACCCCGGGGTCTTCCTGCCCGTGGACGGTGGCCGCTGGCGACCGGTCACAGCAGTGGGGGCCGACCCGGCGGAGTGGGCGGAGATCGCCTACAGCGACCAGTCCCTGACCACTCAGCTCGACGGACAGCTCACCGCGGACCAGGCCGCCGGCCTCGTGACAGGCACGCCCACGTCCTCGTCCACCATCCCCGCAACCGTAGTCGGCATGATCGAGAGCCTGGATGTGGAGGAGGGGCACCAGGTGCTGGAGATCGGCACCGGCACCGGTTACTCCTCGGCCCTGATGTGCCACCGGCTCGGCGAGGACAACGTCACCACGGTCGAGGTGGACCCCGAGGTGGCGGCCCGGGCCGACGCCGCGCTGGAAACAGCGGGGTTCTCGACCTGGACCGTGACAGGGGACGGTCTCCTGGGGCATCCCCACCGCGCCCCGTACGACCGGGTGATCGCCACCTGCGCAGTCCGCCGCATCCCCCACACCTGGATTCGACAGACCAAGCCAGGCGGCACCATCCTTGCGACCGTCGGCTCCTGGCCCTACGGTACGGGCCTGGCAAAGGTCACCGTGGGCGAGAACGGGACCGCCGAGGGCCGGATCATCGGCCGTTCCTCGTTCATGCAGGCTCGGGCGCAAGCCGTGGTCCCGCCGGCCGGCGACCTCTCCGCGCGCACGGCCTACGCCGACAGCGAGCGTGCGGCGAAGGTGCCGCCGGTCGTGCTGGAGGAGTGGATGCCCGCCTTTCTCGCCCAGCTTGCCGCGCCCGGCGCACACCTCGTTCGCGCGTCGACGAGCGAGGGACTGGCGCTCCTGTGCCTCTTCGACCCCGAGCGCGAGTCCTTCGCCCAATTCACGCCTGACGGTGATGGCTGGCGCGTCCGTCAGGGCGGCCCGGTGGCCCTGTGGGACGACATCGAGCAGGCTCTCACCGCATGGCGGGACGCGGGAAGCCCCGACATCACCGCCGTACAGCTCCAGATCGACAACAGGGCCCACACATATGGGATCGAGGGCAGCCGGTCGCTGCGCTGGCGCCATCGCCTCGCGTGAACGATCGCGAAGTGATCAACCTTGGGGGCCCATTACCCTCTTACCCCCGGGGGGAGCAGCCGCCGAAGCGTAGGGATGCCGAGATGGACGAAGAACCGCTGTCGGAATGGGCGGAGCGCCGTGACGCGAAGGTCGGACGGCTCCGCGCAATTCCCCTCGTCACCGGTGAGGGCCCCAAAGGCTCGCATCTGAACCCGGACGCACCCCGTGCCATCCAGCGGTGGAACGGATACTCCTGGGAACCCCACGGCTTCGCGTCCAACCTCGCCGAGGCAAAAAGGATCTTGTACCCCGAGGTCATCGAGCCCCCGGCCGCGGGGCCGGCGCCCCAGCTCGGCGCAGGCACGGGCAGGCACCGCAAGCCCCAGGCGCCAAGGCCCGAGCGCTAGGGACCGCGCCTGGCCCCACCGCGAACCCTCCGCCCCTCCGCGTCTGGTCACCCCGCGTCTATGCGTGTAGAACGGACCTACCCGTTCGAAAGGAACCGTCCATGGACGCCATCTCCGTCATCCGCACCAAGCGCGACCACGGCGAACTGACCCCCGAGCAGATCGACTGGGTCATCGACGCCTACACCCGCGGCGAGGTCGCCCATGAACAGATGTCGTCCCTGGCGATGGCCATCTTCCTCAACGGCATGAACCGCAAGGAGATCGCCCGCTGGACCGCCGCCATGATCGCCTCCGGCGAGCGCATGGACTTCTCCGGTCTGCCCCGACCCACCGCCGACAAGCACTCCACCGGCGGTGTCGGCGACAAGATCACCCTCCCGCTCGCCCCGCTCGTCGCCGCCTGCGGTGCCGCCGTGCCCCAGCTCTCCGGCCGCGGCCTCGGCCACACCGGCGGCACCCTCGACAAGCTGGAGTCCATCCCCGGCTGGCGCGCCCAGCTGAGCAACGAGGAGATGCTCGCCATCCTCCGGGAGGCCGGCTCGGTCATCTGCGCCGCCGGCGACGGCCTGGCCCCCGCGGACAAGAAGCTCTACGCGCTCCGCGACGTCACCGGCACCGTCGAGTCCATCCCCCTCATCGCCTCCTCGATCATGTCCAAGAAGATCGCCGAGGGCACCGGCTCCCTGGTCCTGGACGTCAAGGTCGGCTCCGGCGCCTTCATGAAGAACCTCGACGACGCCCGCGAACTCGCCTCCACCATGGTCGAGCTGGGCACCGACCACGGGGTGCGGACGGTCGCGCTGCTCACCGACATGGCCACCCCCCTGGGGCGGACCGTCGGCAACGCCCTCGAAGTCCGCGAATCCGTCGAGGTGCTGGCCGGCGGCGGCCCCCGGGACGTCGTCGAGCTGACCCTCGCGCTCGCCCGCGAAATGCTCGACGCGGCCGGCCTCCAGGACGCCGACCCGGCCAAGGCGCTGGCCGACGGCTCCGCCATGGACCACTGGCGCCGCATGATCGCCGCCCAGGGCGGCGACCCCGACGCCCCCCTGCCCGTGGCCCGTGAGCAGCACACCGTCACCGCCACCGAAACCGGCACCCTCACCGCCCTCGACGCCTACGCGGTCGGCCTCGCCGCCTGGCGCCTGGGCGCCGGCCGCGCCCGCAAGGAGGACCCGGTGCAGGCCGGAGCCGGCATCGAACTCCACGCCAGGCCCGGCGACCACGTCACCGCCGGCCGGCCCCTGCTGACCCTGCACACCGACACCCCCGAGAAGATCCCCTACGCCCTGGACGCCCTCGCCGGCGGCATCGTCATCGGCCCGGAGGGCACCGCCTTCACCGCGGGCCCGGTGATGCTGGAGCGCATCGGCTGACGGCCTCAACTCCCCGGTGCCCACCGCCCGTTGATGTCGGGCGGTGGGTGCCGTCGCACTCCGGTCTGATTCCGGAATCGGCCTCCGGAACCTGTGACACCGCGGCCCGGCGCGCCCACCGCGTCCTGCCGCCCGCGCCGGTACGCGAAGGGCCCGCCCCACCAGGACAGGTGGCGGGGCGGGCCCTCCGGCTCGTGGAGCGGTTGCTACGCGGCCTTCCCCAAGTGGAGCAGTCGGCGCTCGACGACCGCCTTGCGCGTGGCGTACAGCGTGATCGAGGCGGCGCCCAGCATCGCGGCCAGCCCCAGGACGACGGTGCCGTCCCAGCCGACCGCGTGGAAGGCGGCGGCACCGAGCGCGCCGCCCAGGCTGCTGCCGACGTAGTACGCGCACTGGTAGAGCGCCGACGCCTGGGCGCGGGCCGTCTTGGCGGTACGGCTGACCGCGGACGAGGCCACCGCATGGCCCGCGAAGAAACCGGCGGTGATCAGAACGAGGCCCGCCAGCACCGCGGCCACCGAGTCGGCGAGCGTCAGCAGCAGACCCGTCGACGTGGTGCCGACCGCCAGGTAGAGGGCGCCACGCCGGCCGACCCGGGCCACCAGCTGGCCGGCCGCGGCCGAGGAGACCGTACCGACCAGGTAGACCACGAAGATCGAACCGACGATGCCCTGCGGGAGGTGGAACGGCTCGGACACCAGGCGGTAGCCGATGACCGTGTAGACCGCGCCGAAGACCGTCATGAACAGCGCGCCGATGCCGTAGAGGCGGCGCAGGAGGGGATCGGAGAGGTGACCGCCCAGGGTTCGGGCCAGCGCCCGCGGGCCCACCGAACGGGACGTGAAGTGCCGGGCCTTGGGCACCAGCAGCCGGAACGCCACCGCGCACAGCACCGCCATCACACCCACCGCGCCGAGCGCGGCCCGCCAGCCCCAGGCCTGGGCGACCCAGCCGGTCACGATCCGGCCGGACATCCCGCCGATGCTGTTGCCCGCCACGAACAGACCGATGGCGCCCACCAGCGCCTTGGCGCGTACCTCCTCCGCCAGGAAGGCCATCGCCGAGGCCGGCAGCCCGGCCAGCGCGACGCCCTGGACGGCGCGCAGCGCGATCAGCGCGCCGATCGACGGCGCGAACGGCACCAGCAGCGCGATCAGCGTGGCCACCGAAAGGGACACGGTCATCAGCGTGCGCCGCCCGAACCGCTCGGAGACGGCGCTGAGCGGGATCACCCCGAGCGCCAGGCCGAAGGTGGCCGCGGACACCGTCCAGCTCGCCTGGTCCGGGCTCACCCCGAGGTCGCTGGAGATCGCGGGCAGCAGCGCCTGCGTGGAGTAGAGGAGGGCGAAGGTGGCCACTCCGGCGGCGAAGAGGGCGAAGCTCATCCGGCGGTAGCCGGGGCCGCCCGGCCGCAGCTTGCCCGACTCGGGGTCGGACGCGGCGGCGGAGGAAGAGGAGTCTGTGGACGACTGGGGAGAGGCGGCCGCACGGTCGGTGACGGACGCCCCGGTATCAGCGGGAGGCATGCTTCGAAGGTAGGCCCGGCCAGTTCATGCGTCCAATGCATGGAAACTGCATAATCGATTCTGTGATGCATGAGCGCAGGTCGCAGGGGTCGCTGTTGCAAGGTCGCAACAGAAAAGAAGTGCTGGGGGACAAGCGCACCGGCGCGGACACCGGCGCGGACACCGGGGAGGCCGCCGAACTGGGCGGCGACTCGTGGGCCACGCTCCTCGCCCCGCGCATCGCCCAGTTCACCGCCGTCGCCCGGCACGAGCACGTCACCCGCGCCGCGCAGGAACTCGGCATGCCGCAGCCGACACTCAGCCGCGCCATCGTCCGCCTGGAGGACGACCTCGGCGTCGCGCTCTTCGCCCGGCACGGCCGCACCCTCTCCCTCACCCCGGCCGGACGGGCCTTCCTCGCCTCCACCGAGCGGGCGTTGACGGACCTGGAGCGCGCGACGGAGTCCGTACGCGCCGACGTCGACCCCGCGGCCGGGAAGGTCGCCTTCGGCTTCCTGCACACCCTCGGGTCCGAGACCGTCCCCGGCCTGATCCGCAGCTTCCGCACCGACCATCCGCGGGTGCGCTTCCAACTCGTCCAGAACTACGGCGAGGCGATGATCGAGCGGCTGCGCGCCGGCGACCTCGACCTGTGCCTGACCTCGCCCGTCCCGGACTACCCGGACCTGGTCGCCCGCCGGCTCGACGAGCAGAAGCTGCGCCTGGTCGTACCGGACGAGCATCCGCTGGCCGCGCGCAAGCGCATCCGGCTCGCGGAGGCCGCCGGCGAACTGTTCGTCACCCTCGAACCGGGCTACGGACTGCGCCGGATCACCGATGCGCTGTGCGCCGAGGCGGGCTTCACCCCGCGGATCGCCTTCGAGGGCGAGGAGGCCGAGACGCTGCGCGGCCTGGTGGCGGCCGGCCTGGGCGTCGCCCTGCTGCCACCACCCGCCGTACCGCGCCCCGGCGTCGTCGAACTGACCGTGACGGCCCCCCGCGCGGTCCGGGAAATCGGCGTGGCCTGGCTGGACGGCCACCCCGACACCCCACCGGTGGCCGAGTTCAAGAAGTTCCTCCTGAGCCGCCGCGGAAGACTCCTTCCCCGCTGACCGAGAGGGAGGGGGCGCCCGCCCGGGGCCAGGCGCGGCAGGCCATCCCGCTCAATGTCTCAGCGACGCCCCGAAGCCCGAGGCCAGCGGCATCCGCAGGCCCAGGGGAGGGGGTGCGGCCAGGGCGTCCTTGACGGGGCGGGCGTAGTCGCGGGTGAAGAGCGAGCCGAGCAGGAAGTCGGCGGCCAGGGCGTGGACCTCGGCGCGGTGCTGGTGCAGGGAGTGGCCGTCGGAGTGGACCTCGAAGCGGCAGGTGTCGCGGTTGACCTTCTTGGCGCGCTCGGCGTAGCGGTACGACAGGTCGGGGTCGTGGCGCTCGTCGTTGGTGCCGTGGACGAGGAGGACCTGACGGCCGATGAGTTGCTTCACCGGATCGGGCTGCCCGTTGTGGCGGAGGGGGTCGGGCAGCCAAGGGGCGATCGCCAGCACGGAGTTGACGGCGGGGTGTCCCGCGGCGTGCAGGGCGGCGCGGGCGCCCATGCCCGTACCGACGAGGCAGACCGGGACGTCGCCGTAGCGGCGCACCACCTCGTCCAGGGCCCAGGCGGCGTCGCAGGCGGGGTGGGCCTCGGTGCCGTTCCAGCCGCGGCAGCGGTAGTGCACGATGTGGGCGGTCAGGCCCTCGCCGCGGCCCGCCTTCGCCAGCCGGGCCGCGAGCGGGCGTACCGCCAGTGCGGATACCGGTGACGGGCGCCGCACCCCGGTCGGTCCGCCTCCGGGCAGTAAGAGGGCGACCCCGCTCACCGCCTTCGCGGTTCCGCCCGCTCCCAGCGGTTTTCCCAGCCGGGCCTCGCGCGTCGGCAGTGCTTGCTGAGCCATGACGAGAACGATGGCAGAAGGAGGCGTGCGCGCCACCCTGCGTACGGGTCACTGTTACGTATCGTTCGGTGAGATCTACGCGCGTAGGGGCTAGAGTGCCGAAATGACGAGCGAGACCACCACCCTTCCGACCCCTGAACAGATCCGCCGCGCCCCCAAGGTGCTGCTCCACGACCACCTCGACGGCGGCCTGCGCCCCGCGACGGTCGTCGAGCTGGCCCGCGCCAACGGCTACGAAGGACTGCCCGAAACCGATCCGGAGAAGCTCGGGATCTGGTTCCGCGAGGCGGCCGACTCCGGTTCGCTGGAGCGCTACCTGGAGACCTTCGCGCACACCTGCGCCGTCATGCAGACCCGCGACGCGCTGGCCCGGGTGGCCGCCGAGTGCGCCGAGGACCTGGCCGCCGACGGCGTGGTCTACGCCGAGATCCGGTACGCGCCCGAGCAGCACCTGGAGCAGGGGCTGACCCTCGAAGAGGTCGTCGAGGCGGTCAACGAGGGCTTCCGCGAGGGCGAGCGGCGGGCCCGCGAGAACGGCCACCGCATCCGCGTCGGCGCCCTGCTGACCGCCATGCGGCACGCCGCCCGCGCCCTGGAGATCGCCGAACTCGCCAACCGCTACCGCGACAGCGGCGTCGTCGGCTTCGACATCGCGGGCGCCGAGGCCGGCTACCCGCCCACCCGCCACCTCGACGCGTTCGAGTACCTCAAGCGCGAGAACAACCACTTCACCATCCACGCCGGTGAGGCCTTCGGCCTGCCGTCGATCTGGCAGGCGCTGCAGTGGTGCGGCGCCGACCGCCTCGGCCACGGCGTCCGGATCATCGACGACATCGAGGTCGCCGACGACGGCTCGGTCAAGCTCGGGCGGCTCGCCTCGTACGTACGGGACAAGCGCATCCCGCTGGAGATGTGCCCCACCTCCAACCTCCAGACCGGTGCGGCCCCCTCCTACGCGGAGCACCCCATCGGCCTGCTGCGCCGGCTGCAGTTCCGGCTCACGGTCAACACCGACAACCGGCTGATGAGCGGCACGAGCATGTCGCGGGAATTCGAGCACCTGGTCAAGACATTCCGATACACGCTCGACGACATGCAGTGGTTTACTGTCAATGCGATGAAATCAGCGTTCATTCCTTTCGATGAACGTCTCGCCATGATCAATGACGTCATCAAGCCCGGTTACGCGGAACTGCGGGCCGAATGGCTCTTCCGCCCGGCGGTCACGACCGCGCCTGTGAGCAGCGGTTCTGACTCCGAGTAACGGGGTAGCGCGAGTCTATAGCGTAACGGCCGGTGGCATGTCCACCGGCCGTTTTTGCTTTCCTCGTGGCTGTTTGCGGCGCCGGTTGCCGCCTCACTAGGTTGATTTGCCGGTCAAGCCCCCATCAATTGAGGACGTAATTCGATGAAGCAGGGAACCATCAAGACCCTCGGTGTCGCCGCTGTCGGTGCCGCCATCGCCGTCACCGCCGCGGGCGCCGCCAGCGCCGCGCAGGTGGGCACCCCGGACGCCAAGGGCGTGCTCAAGAACCTGCCGGTGAAGGACACCGGCAAGGTCCTCAAGGGCGCCAAGACGCCGGTCGGCAACGTCAAGACGCCGCTGAACTCCCAGGGCAACCTGCTGGGCGGCCTGCCGACCAACGCCGTCTCCAAGGCCCTGGGCAGCTGATCCCGCTCCCCGCTCCGTCCTCCAGGGACGCGTGACGTGCCGTGCCCCGGCCGTATGCCCTCGCAGATACGGTCGGGGCGCCGTCATGTCCGGGCCGGGCGCTGCCGCGGCGGGCTACCAGCCGGCGGCGCCGGCGGCGCCGGCGGCGCCGGCGGCGGCCTTCTGCTCCGAGGGCAGGAGTATCCACAGTGCGAGGTAGACCAGGAACTGCGGGCCGGGCAGCAGACATGACACCAGGAAGATCACGCGCATCGTCGTCGGGGTCGTGCCGAAGCGACGGGCCAGGCCCGCGCACACTCCGGCGATCATTCGGTTGTTGCTCGGGCGGACCAGTGCGGCGGCCATGATGGGCGGCTCCTTTTCGACTTCGTGGGGCGTTTGCCCCGATGTCTCAAAGGTAGGTTCGGCCGCCCGACAGCGCGTCAGCCTGCGGAGCCAGTCCGACCCTGGGGACCCTCGGGGTCGCACCCCCGAGGTCCTCGTACCGGCGGCGGAGCCGGGACCGGGCCCCAGGGACGACCAGCAGGTGCACCAGCGCCACTCCGAGGGTGTTCAGCAGCACCGCGTCGACGTCGGGGACCCGCCCGGGTACCCCTGACTGCAGCAGCTCGATGGCCAGCGCGATCATCGCGCCGGCGAAGGTCGTACGGGTCAGCGACACCAGCGGCGAGACGTTCAGCCGCCCGGCCGAGAGCGGGAGCAGCACCCCCAGCGGCGCCAGCAGCAGCACCGGGCCGCCCAGGTGCCCCACCGCCTCCCACGTCAGGCCGTGTGCCAGCTCGGCCCTGATCGTCTCCAGCGGCTGGAGGTTCGCGGCGGGCACCCATGGCACCGAACGAGGGCGCAGCGTGAGCCAGCCGACGGTCAGCAGATGCGCCACGAGGAGAAGGAGTCCGGTGACGCGCATACGGGGGGCGGCGGTGGTGCCGGGGCCATGACGCTGCACAAAGGCCAGGACGCCGGTAGTGGGGGCCGCGGTTCCGCCCCATTGCACCCGTCTTGGCCGCGCCGCCCCACGGCTGCCGGCTCGCTCAGTCCCGCTGCGACATCGGGTCCCCCCACCCGGCGTGTTCCGCGATGTCCGGGTGGGCCAGCACATCGGCGGAGCAGTCGTAGCGGTGCGCCGTGTCGTCGCCCGGTCCGCCCAGTACGGCCGCGTGCGTACGGCCCAGCGCCGGGCTCGCGCCGTAGGTGCACACCAGCTGCGCCAGCGCGAAGGACGGCAGGTCGTCCGGCCGGATGCTCAGCCGCAGCGCCTCCGCCGGGTCGCTGGGGCGCGGCCCGTCGACCTTCAGCCCCTGGGGCAGCGCGCTGCTGAACCCGGCCGTCTCCTCGTCCGCCGACGGTGTGCGCTGCAGCTCGACCAGGAGCGTACGGGCGGCCCGCAGCCGCGGATCGGCGGCCGACGTGTCCTTCGACGGTGTGGTCCGTTCGACCTGCACCAGCGCCGCACCGCACACCAGATAGACGGCGGTCTGTGTGCCGCCGGTCGTGGCGGGCGCCTCTTCGCCCGGCACCTCGCAGCTCACCCGCGAGGGCGCGCCGCCCGCGTCGACGGGCACGGACGTGCCCCGGATCCCGCAGCCCGCGGCGGCCAGCGCGAGTGCCGCCGCACCGGCGGCGCGCCGCCACCTCCGTCCGGTCGGTGTCATCGCTCGCCCTCCGTACCCCGGCCTGTGGCGTCGTCGTCGCCGGTCAGCCGGGAGGCGTCCATCGGCAGTCGCAGGGTGAAGACCGCGCCGCCTTCGGGGAGGTTTGCCGCGGTGATCTCGCCTCCGTGGATGTGCGCGTTCTCCAAGGCGATCGACAGGCCCAGGCCGCTGCCGTCGGACCGCGGGCGGGACGCGCTCGCCTTGTAGAAGCGGTCGAAGACGTGCGGAAGGACCTCTTCCGGGATGCCGGGCCCGTGATCGCGTACGCGGATCACCAGCTCGCCGCTGCCGGGCCGGCCGGTGTCATCGGTCTGCTCGGCGGGCCCGTCGGCGGCGCTCTCGGGCGCCTGTGCCGCGCCGGGCACGGCCGCACCACCGGCCTCGTCCTCGCCGGCCGCGTCCCGTACGCGCTGCTCGCCCCCGTCCTCCGTGTGGACCGACACCCGCACCGGCGAGCCGCCGTGCTTGAGGGCGTTGCCGATGAGGTTCGCCAGGATGACGTCGAG
Organism: Streptomyces sp. NPDC059008; assembly: GCF_042749045.1. NCBI lineage: Bacteria > Bacillati > Actinomycetota > Actinomycetes > Kitasatosporales > Streptomycetaceae > Streptomyces > Streptomyces sp. NPDC059008. The sequence continues at coordinate 517,813 of NZ_JBHYJC010000002.1, forward strand.
GCGCCGCGGGTCCAGCCGGGCCACGATGCCGCGGTCCGCGTCCAGGTCCACCGCGTCCAGCCAGGCCCGCGCGTCGATACAGGCGGTGACCTGGTCGGCGACGTCGACGTCGTCCAGCACCAGCCGGGCCGTCCCCGCGTCGAAGCGGGTGACCTCCATGAGGTTCTCCACCAGGTCGTTGAGCCGGCGGGTCTCGCTGACCACCAGCTGGACGGCGGGCGCGATCATCGGGTCGAGGGAGTCGGCCTCCTCCTCCAGCACCTCGGAGACCGCGGTGATCGCCGTCAGGGGCGTGCGGAGTTCGTGCGACATGTCGGCGACGAAGCGGCGGGAGGCCGCCTCACGGGCGCTCAGCTCCTCGACCCGCTGCTGGAGCCGCTCCGCCGTACGGTTGAACGTACGCGACAGATCGGCGAGTTCGTCCGTGCCGGTCACCCGCAGCCGGGTCTCCAGCCGCCCCTCGCCCAGCTGCCGCGCCGCATGCCCCAGCCGCTGTACGGGCCGCAGCACGGTCGTCGCGGCGGCCTGGGCCAGGAGGGCGGAGCCGACCAGCGCCAGCGCGGTGGCGATGCCGAGCGACCAGGCCAGCGAGTTGAGGTCCTGCCGCTCGGCGGCCAGCGACTTCATCATGTAGCCGGTCGGTCCGCCGCCGATCACCTTGGCGCCGGCGACGAGGTAGGGGGTGTCCCCGACCTGCTTGCGCTGCCAGTACAGATGGTGCGCGGAGGGGTTGGACTCGTCGACCGGACGCACTTCGTTGACCGCGCCGCGCAGCGCGTCGGGCACGCTGCGCAGCGTCAGCAGGTCCTTGTCCGTGGTCGCCGCGCAGTCCTTGCCCTCGCGGTCCACGCCGATCAGCAGCACCGCGTAGTTCTGCGGCCCGCCGGCTATCTGCCGCGCCGCGTCCTGCAGTTCCGTGCACCGGGGGCGCAGCGGCAGCGACCGCGTGCTGTCCTCCAGCGACTTGCGGAAGTCCTTGAGGACGGCGTTCTGGGTGCGGTCCAGGACGGTGTTGCGGTTGAGCCAGTAGGCGATGCCGGACGCGGAGACCGCGGCGGTCAGCGCCACCAGGGCGAAGACCACGACGAGCCGCAGCCGCAGGCTCGTCCAGCGCAGCAGTCCCGAGGCCCGGCCGAGCAGACGCGGCACCTGCCGTGCGGACGCGGCCGTGGCGTCCGTGCTGTCGTCGGCCGTCCCGCCGCTGTGGGAACGTTCCGTCACTGCGGGGAGTCCAGCCGGTAGCCGACACCGCGGACCGTGCGGATCAGCGTCGGCGAGGACGGTACGTCCTCCACCTTGGCGCGCAGCCGCTGCACACAGGCGTCCACCAGGCGGGAGTCGCCCAGGTAGTCGTGCTCCCACACCAGCCGCAGCAGCTGCTGCCGGGACAGTGCCTGGCCGGGCCGGCGGCTCAGCTCCAGCAGCAACCGCAGCTCGGTCGGGGTCAGTTGCAGATCCTCGCCGTTCTTGGTGACGGTCATCGCCGAGCGGTCGATGACCAGCGAACCGAACGTCGCCGAGTCGCTGGACTCGCGCTCGCCGCGGCGCAGCACGGCCCGGATGCGGGCGTCCAGCACCCGTCCCTGGACCGGTTTGACGACGTAGTCGTCGGCGCCGGACTCCAGTCCCACCACGACGTCGATGTCGTCGTTGCGCGCGGTGAGCAGGATGATGGGCAGCTGGTCCGTACGCCTGATCCGCCGGCACACCTCGAAGCCGTCGATGCCCGGCAGCATCACATCCAGCACGATCAGGTCCGGGCGCTGCTCGCGCAGCAGCTTCAGGCCGTCCTCGCCCGTCGCCGCGGTCACCACACGGTGACCCTGGCGGGACAGCGAGAGTTCGAGGGCCGTGCGGATGGCGTCGTCGTCCTCGATCAGCAACAGGAAAGGCACGGCAGCCATTCTGTCCCATGGATGCCTGGACATCGACATGCCTCGGGTGGGTCGTGCTGTCTCGGGTGCGTCGTGCTGTCTCGGGTGCGTGGTGCTGGGCCGAGGCGGAGCCGTGGGTGGTTGCGGTCGTAGTGGGGGGCGCTTGTATGTGGGCCGCCGGGCCCTGTGACAGGTCTGTGACAGTCGGCGGACAACGCGATGAAACTGGCTTGGCAGTCTTTTGGGCACCGGGAGAGATCAACACCCGGGGACACCGAGTGAGCTGGCTCTACGACGGGGGGCGCGAGATGAACACACTGCACGGCACGGCTTCCAGCGCAGTTATCACGCGACTTCACGACGTCGTACGGCCCACGGAGAAGTCCGGTGTCGTGAGCGGGCGGGGGTGCGCTCGCGGCACCGGGCGTCAGCGGCTGCCTTTCATGGTGGCCATCGACGCCACGAAGGTGGTCGTCGACGGGGGAAACACGGGCCACGGGGGAGACGCGGCCCACGGGGGAGCGGAGTACGGGGAGGCCACGGGGGAACGGCGTTCCGCGTCGGAGGCGGCCGAGGCCGAAGCGGCCTTCACCGCCTACGTCCAGGAGCGCCGCGCCTCCCTGTACGCCACCGCCTACCACCTGACCGGCGACCGCTACGAGGCCGAGGACCTGCTGCAGAGCGCGCTGTTCTCGACGTTCCGTGCCTGGGACCGGATCAGTGACAAAGCGGCGCTCGGCGGCTATCTGCGGCGCACGATGACGAATCTGCACATCAGTGCCTGGCGCCGCCGCAAGCTCAACGAGTACCCGACCGAGGAGCTGCCGGAGACGGCGGGCGACGTGGACGCGATGCGCGGCACCGAGCTGCGTGCCGTGCTGTGGCAGGCGCTGGCGCGGCTGCCCGAGACGCAGCGCACCATGCTGGTGCTGCGCTACTACGAGGGCCGTACGGACCCGGAGATCGCGGACATTCTCAACATCAGTGTCGGCACGGTGAAGTCGAGCATCTGGCGCGCCCTGCGCCGGCTGCGTGAGGACGAGGTCCTCAGCTTCGGCCGTGACGAGGAGGAGTCCTTCGGCGAGCTGGTGGCCTGAAGGACCGGGGGAGCCCGAGGGGGAACGGGAAACGCCCGAGGGGATAGAGGGGATACGGGGGGATACGGGGGAACCGGCTCGGGCGGAGCGCTCCGCGGGAGCCGGGCGTATCGGGGGATACGGGGGAGCACGGGGGAAGGAAGCGGGTTCGGGCGGCCGGGGGGTCTGCCCGAGCCCGCTTCCGCGTGTTCCGCGACGGCCGTACGTGGTCTCCGGCCGCCGGGTCAGGAGCCCACGGCCGCGCCCGCCGGGTCCACCGCCCCGGCCGCCCATATGCGGGCCAGGGCCTCCGGCTTGGCGCAGGCGTGGGCGCCCAGGGCCGTCTGGCGGGCGACGATGGAGCGTTCGCCGCGCATCAGGCGCAGACCGCGGCGCACCAGGTACGGGGCGGACTTGCGGCCCTCGCGCAGATCGCGGACCAGCCGGCGGCGGAAGGTGGTGGCCGGGTGGCCGCGCAGGCACAGGGCGTCGGCCAGCAGGCCGGCCGCGCGGCAGGCGGCGATGACGTCGGCGGCGAAGACGCCCTCCGCGATGAACAGCCCGGCGCCCCCGAGGTCGAGCCGGGCCGTGCCGACCCGGGCGCTGGCGGAGATGTCGTACACGGGAACGTCGCAGCTTCCCGTACGGCACAGCGCCTCGATGGCCGCGACGGCGGTGTCGGCGTCCCAGGAGAGCGGTGAGTCCCAGTCGGCGCCGCCGCCGTCGGGGAGTTGGGGCAGCGTCGGGTCCGTCGCCTCCTTGTAGAAGTCGTCGAGGTTGAGGACGGGCAGGCCGCTGCGTGCGGCCAGGGACGTCTTGCCGGAGCCGGAGGGGCCGGTCAGCAGGACGACGCGGGCGGGGACGCCGGGGGTGCCTGCCTGCTCAAGCGGGTTCGAGGGCTTGAGGGAGGACGGCCGGGCGGGAGAGTGGGAGCTCACGGGTAGCCATTGTCGCGTATTGCGCTGTGTGGGCTACCCCTGGCGCGCGAGGTGGATCGGGAACCCGGGCCTCAACTACGCTGCGAATTGAGTTGGTTACCGAGCGCACATGCTCGTGCAGCCTTTCGATCCATAGGCAGGTGGCACAACATGCTCTTCCCGGTACGTCCCCATCCCGGCCGCGCCCCGCGCACGCTGCTGCGCGTCGGCCTGGTGGTCTCCGCGGCCGGCGCCGCGATCGCCGCGGGCGGTGCGGCGGCGAGCGCGGCCCCGGCGTTCACCCCCTCGTTCGTCCCCTCGTCCACCCCGTCGTTCGTCCCGTCGAGCGGCAACACCGACACCGGCGCCATGACCGCGGCGCTGACCGGCGCGACGGTGCAGTCCACCTCCGGCGGCCTCGGCCCGGTCAAGGACCTCCGGTTGAACCCCCTGGCGGACACCTCCGTCGACCCGCTCGACAACGCCGTCGCCACCAAGGTCGCCGACTTCAAGCCGATGAGCACCAAGCAGGTGACCGGCACCCTGTCGAAGGGCGGCGGCGCGCTCAGGACCCTGCCGGTGGTGGGGCGGGCGACGCGGGTGCTGCCGGGCTGAGACCCGCCCCGGCCGGGTGCGCTCGTCGTCCGGCACCCGGCCGGGGCGCGCTCAGCGCCCGTAGAAGGCTCCCACCAGCGCCTCCATGTCCTGCTGGAAGGAACAACTGAGCGCGATCCACGAGCCGTCGGTGAAGACCAGGTCGAACCGGCCCCGCGGGAACGTCGTGCGCGGCTTGGGCCGCAGCTGCGCGATGTCCGTGCGCGGCACCTCCACGGCGACCTCCAGTTCCGGCGCTCGCTCCCGCCAGCCGGTGGCGTGGTCCGTGACGACGATCAGCCGGCGGTCGGTGACCGCCTGGTGGCGGGGCTCGCCGCCGGCGTTGGTGACCTGGACGTGGAAGCGCCCGGCCAGGCTCGTCCAGCCGCCCTCCATGGGCTTGCCGTACATCGCGTACTGCGCGGCGTCGTCCAGCGCGTCCTCGACGGTCTCCTGTGCCTCGTTGATGCCCTCCGCGATGTTTCCGGCGAAGCGCGTCACCGGGTTGTTCGCCAGCCGGCTGCGCGCCACCGTCCCGAGCGGCCGCGACGCCTTCTCCACGGCGCTGCCGAGCACTCCCCGGACCCGCTTCTCCAGCGGCGACTGCTTCCGCGGCACGCGCAGGTGGGCGGGGACGAGGGGAAGCGCCGGATACGCCCGGTACTGAACGGCCCGCAGCAGCACCTCACCGGGCTGGAGGAACTGTCGGCAGGGGGTCTCGTGGTCGGGCCTGGGCATGCGGGTCGATCCTCTCGGCGGTCAAGATCGATTCTACGGAGGACGCGGACAGCGGTGCGGGGCCCCACCCCGCAAGAGGTGAGGCCCCGCACCGCCGGTTCGCCGGCGCCATCGGCCACCGGTCCGGCGCCGATCCGTATGTCCCGGCCCTAGACGCCCATCGGGTGCCAGACCGTCTTCGTCTCCAGGAAGGCGGTCAGGCGGGCGGTGCCCGGGTCGGCGGTGAAGTCCACAGGCTGTGGACGAAGTACGCGCTTGAGGTTGTCGGCCGCCGCGACCTCCAGGTCGCGGGCCAGGTCGGCGTCCGCGCCCGTCAGGTCGAGGGCGTTGACGTCCTGGTGCGCGGCGAGCGGGGCCGCGATCTCGGCGGTCTTCCCGGACAGCACGTTGACCACGCCGCCCGGTACGTCCGAGGTGGCCAGCACCTCGCCCAGCGAGAGCGCGGGGAGCGGGGCCTTCTCGGAGGCGACGACCACGGCGGTGTTCCCGGTCGCGACGACCGGCGCGATCACCGAGACCAGGCCGAGGAGGGAGGAGTCCTGGGGGGCCAGGACGGCCACCACGCCCGTCGGTTCGGGGGTCGAGAGGTTGAAGAACGGGCCCGCGACCGGATTCGCCCCGCCCACGACCTGGGCGATCTTGTCGGTCCAGCCCGCGTACCAGACCCAGCGGTCGATCGCCGCGTCGACCTGGGCCGCGGCCTTGGACTTGGAGAGGCCCTCCGCGTCCGCCACCTCCCGTACGAACTGGTCCTTGCGGCCCTCCAGCATCTCGGCGACGCGGTAGAGGACCTGGCCGCGGTTGTACGCGGTCGCGCCCGACCAGCCGCCGAACGCCTTGCGCGCGGCCACGACCGCGTCACGGGCGTCCTTGCGGGAGGAGAGAGGAGCGTTGGCCAGCCACTTGCCCTTGCTGTCCTGCACTTCGTACACCCGGCCGCTCTCGGAACGCGGGAACTTCCCGCCCACGTACAGCTTGTAGGTCTTGAAGACGGAGAGTCGTTCGGTCTTCTCGGACTTCTCAGACATCGAGGTACGCCTCCAGGCCGTGGCGGCCGCCCTCGCGGCCGAAGCCCGACTCCTTGTAGCCGCCGAACGGCGAGGTCGGGTCGAACTTGTTGAACGTGTTGGACCAGATGACGCCCGCGCGCAGCTTGCCGGCCACGGAGAGGATGCGGGAGCCCTTCTCGGTCCAGATGCCGGCGGAGAGGCCGTACTGCGTGTTGTTGGCCTTGGCGACCGCCTCGTCGGGCGTGCGGAAGGACAGCACCGACAGCACCGGGCCGAAGATCTCGTCGCGGGCGATGGTGTGCGCCTGGGTGACGTTCGTGAAGAGCGTCGGGGCGAACCAGTAGCCGGAGGTGGGCAGTTCGCAGTCGGGGGACCAGCGCTCGGCGCCCTCGGCCTCGCCGGTCTCGGCGAGCGCGGTGATCCGGGCCAGCTGCTCGGCGGAGTTGATGGCGCCGATGTCGGTGTTCTTGTCGAGCGGGTCGCCCAGGCGCAGGGTGGCCAGCCGGCGCTTGAGGCGCTCCAGCAGCTCGTCCTGGATCGACTCCTGGACCAGCAGGCGGGAGCCCGCGCAGCAGACCTGGCCCTGGTTGAAGAAGATGCCCGTGACGATGCCCTCGACGGCCTGGTCGACGGGCGCGTCGTCGAAGACGATGTTGGCGCCCTTGCCGCCCAGCTCCAGGGTGAGCTTCTTGTCCGTGCCGGCGACCGTGCGGGCGATCTCCTTGCCGACGGCCGTGGAGCCGGTGAAGGCGACCTTGTTGACGTCCGGGTGGGCGACGAGGGCGGCGCCGGCGTCCCCGTACCCGGGAAGGATGTTGACGACGCCCTTGGGCAGGCCCGCCTGGCGGCAGATGTCGGCGAAGAAGAGCGCGGAGAGCGGGGTGGTCTCGGCGGGCTTCAGCACGACCGTGTTGCCGGTGGCGAGCGCCGGGGCGATCTTCCAGGCCAGCATCAGCAGCGGGAAGTTCCACGGGATGACCTGGCCCGCGACGCCGAGGGGGCGCGGGTTCGGGCCGTACCCCGCGTGGTCGAGCTTGTCGGCCCAGCCCGCGTAGTAGAAGAAGTGCGCGGCGACCAGGGGGAGGTCCGCGTCGCGGGTCTCCTTGATCGGCTTGCCGTTGTCCAGGGTCTCCAGGACGGCCAGCTCGCGGGAGCGCTCCTGGATGATCCGGGCGATCCGGAAGAGGTACTTGCCGCGCTCGGCGCCGGGCAGCGCCGACCACTTCTCGAACGCCTTGCGGGCGGCCTGCACGGCGCGGTCCACGTCCGCGGCGCCGGCCTGCGCGACCTCGGAGAGGACCTCCTCGGTGGACGGCGAGACGGTCTTGAAGACCTTGCCGTCGGCGGCCTCGGCGAACTCGCCGTCGATGAACAGGCCGTAGGACGGCGCGATGTCGACGACCGCGCGCGACTCGGGCGCCGGTGCGTACTCGAAGAGATTGGCCATGGTCAGTCCACCGTGACGTAGTCGGGGCCGGAGTAGCGGCCGGTGCTGAGCTTCTGGCGCTGCATCAGCAGATCGTTGAGGAGGCTGGAGGCGCCGAAACGGAACCAGTCGGCGGTCATCCAGGGCTCGCCGAGCGTCTCGTTGACCGTCACCAGGTACTTGACCGCGTCCTTGGTCGTACGGATACCGCCGGCCGGCTTGACCCCGACCTGGACGCCGGTGACGGCGTGGAAGTCGCGCACCGCCTCCAGCATCAGCAGGGTGACCGGCAGGGTGGCGTTCACCGCGACCTTGCCGGTCGAGGTCTTGATGAAGTCGGCGCCGGCCAGCATCGCCAGCCAGGAGACCCGCCGGACGCTGTCGTACGTCTGGAGCTCGCCGGTCTCGAAGATGACCTTGAGGTGGGCGGCGCTGCCGTCGGGACGGGCGCACGCCTCCTTGACGGCCTTGATCTCCTCGAAGACCGCCATGTAGTGGCCGGCGAGGAAGGCGCCCCGGTCGATCACCATGTCGATCTCGTCGGCGCCGGCCGCGACCGCGTCACGGGTGTCGGCGAGCTTGACCGGCAGCGCGGCGCGGCCGGCCGGGAAGGCGGTGGCCACGGACGCGACGTGGATGTCCGGAGCACCGCCGGCGAGCAGCGCCTCCTTGGCCGTCGCGACCATGTCGGGGTAGACGCAGATCGCCGCGACCTTGGGGGTGGTGCGGTCGGTGGGGTCGGGGTGGACGCCCTTGGCGCACAGCGCCCGGACCTTGCCCGGGGTGTCCGCGCCTTCGAGGGTCGTCAGGTCGATCATCGAGATGGCGAGGTCGATGGCGTACGCCTTCGCCGTCGTCTTGATCGAGCGGGTGCCGAGGGTGGCGGCGCGGGCCTCGAGGCCGACCGCGTCGACGCCGGGGAGGCCGTGGAGGAAGCGGCGCAGCGCACCGTCGTCGGCGGTCACGTCCGCCATTGACGCCAGACGCCCCGCGGCTTCCTTGCCGTATGCGGGAACAGTGATGGGCATGGTCACGAGGGGAGCATATCTACGCGCGTAGCGCAATGTCATCCCCCCTGGAGGCCGAATCCCGCCCCGTGCCCGAATGATGCCGTAACGCAATGTCCGGCATCCGGACGGTCAGGCAGAATCGGCGACATGACGCGCCAGGAACCCGCCAGCCCGCCGCAGCAGCAGTACGCCGAGCGCAGCTACCGCTCGCCGGCGGCCCTCGTCGGCGGAGTGCTGCTCCTGCTGCTCGGCCTGTGGCTGGGCGGCGACGCGCTGCTGCGGGGCGACGCCCACACCCGGCTGACCGCGCTGTTCGCACTGCTCCTCGGCGTGCCACTGGTGGCCGCCTACACCCTGCGCCCGCTGGTGCGCGCGAACGAGGACCGGCTGACGGTGCGCAACCCCTTCCGCACGATCACGCTGCCGTGGGGCGCCGTGGAGGAACTGAGGGCGTCCTTCTCCACCGAGGTCGCCACCACCACCGGCGGCAAGTACCAACTGTGGGCCATCCCGGTCTCGCTGCGCCAGCGCAAGAAGGCCAACCGGCAGGCGATGCGCGGCGCGGGCGCGGCCGGCCCCCGGTTCGGCCCGAACGCCGACGCCGGCGGCCCGGTCCCGCGCGCGATGGCCGATCAGTCGCTGGACGAGCTGCGCGAACTGAAGGAGCGGGCGTCGGGGCGGGAGGGCGCTCAGGGGGAGCCCGTGGTGCGGTGGGCGTATGAGGTCCTCGCGCCGTGCGTGGTGGGGGTTATTGGGCTTGCGGTGATGATCGCGTTGTGAGAGCCGTGGAGCTTATTTGCCGTGGGGCTTACATGTAGCGGGGCAGACCCTCGGTTGCGATCGTCCATTCGCTGATGGTGACGTCCTCGCCGTAGAGGAAGTTCTTGCGGGTGGCGTAACGGGGGCCATCGGGGGTCGAGTGGATGTCGGAGAGGACGGCTCCCTTCCCCTCGCGCGGATCGAAGACCGCATAGACGGGGACGCCGAGCAGCGGATAGTCCCGCATTTTGCTCACCCAATCGTTGTCGGGGTTGGAGCGGGAGACGATCTCGATGGCGGCGATGAGGGCGCGGGGGTCGAAGGAGCCCTGTCCCTCCATGTCCGCCCAGGCGATCACCATGATGTCGGGGCGACGCATGATGCCTTCGGGTGCGTTCTCGACATCGGGTTCCCCCATATGGGCCACGAGCTCTTCCGGCATGACCCTTTCCAGGCGCTTCCGGAGGTGTAGCGCGGTGAGGGTGTGTGGCATGACGGGCGACACCTTGTCGAGGACGATCCCTTCCTTCGTGATCTCGAATCTGCCCGGAAGGGTGCCGTCGGTCGACTCAACGAATTCCTTCATCGCCTGGTACAGAGGGGTGCCTCGCCGGGCATCGTCCGGGGCCATGTTCAAGCGGCCTTTCTGTGGTCGGTTCGGCAGTCGCGGCAGCGGCCCGGTGCGGGTGCGCGGAAGGCGCGGTCGCAGCCTTCGCAGTTCTGGAGCGGTTCGCGGCGGGTCACGACCGGGAGGGCCGGTAGCTGCGGCGGCAGCAGCGCGGTGAGGCGGTGGGCGAGCAGGCCGGCCGGGTGCTTCAGGTCGTCGGGGAGGCGTGCGGTCAGGGTGCGTCGTACGGCGTCGGGGGTGGCTCCGCGCTCCAGCCAGGCGGCCACTGCCGGAGTCAGATGGCGTACGTCCCGTTCGGCGAGCAGCAGCCGTGGTGCATGGCGGTGCAACTCCGCGAGGAGGGCGGCGGCGGTGCGGTGATGCTCCGGGGCGGGGGTACGCGGCTCGGGGAGCGGTTCCCGAGGTACGGGAGTGGGGGCGGGCGCTGGGGGCTGGGTGGCTTCCGGCGTGGGCTTCGGAGGCAGCGCCTGTGTCGGCTTCTGGGGCCGCTCGGGTGCGCGGGGCGGCCTGGGCGCCGGAGTGACGGTCGACCCCGGCTGGTTGTACGAGACCGTGCGCGTGACGACCTTGCCTCCGGGGAGACGTTCCCGGGTGCGCTTCAGATAGCCGTGGGCCTCCAGCTCCCGCAGGGCTCCGGCGATGCGGTGCTCGCTCTCGGGGAAGCGGGCCGACAGGAACTTGATGCCGACCAGGGCGCCCATGGGCAGCGACTGGATGTGGACGGCGAGCCCGATCGCGAGGAGGGAGAGCTCGCGGTGCTGGGCGAGGTGGTTGCCGACGACCGTGTACCGGGTGGTGTGCCGGATGTTGACGTGGACGACACCGGATCGGGCGGTCGGGCGGGGAACGGGAGACGCGGCGCGCGAGGGCGCGCTAGGGTGCTGCAAAGCCATCGGGAAGCTCCATACTTCCTCGGTGGTCAGGCCCTCGCACCGGGATTGCCGTCCCGGCGGGGGCCGTCGCATGTCTGGAGTTGTCGTGGCGAGCATATGCCAGTGAACCCGCTTGAAATCCAGCCCAGTTGGGCGATGTCACCTGTGTGAGTGACGGGAGGCTGGAGGGGTCGGGAAGGGTATTTCCCCGGGTTGTTTTCCCGGTCTCTTTAAGCCTTGATGTCGTGGCGCGCCGCGTCGTGGTCACCCGCGTCGTGCTCCACCGGGTCGCGGCGGGTGCGATGCGGTGGGGGCGGTGACGAGGCGACGAGTGTCAGTGGCCGGCTTCGGGCAACAGGGTCTTCAGGTAGCGGCTGGCGGCCGTGACGAACGCCTCGCGGGCCCGCTTGAAGTCGGCCCAGTTCGGCTCAGTTCCGCCGCCCTTGTGCAGGGCCGCAGCCCGTTCCACGAGGGCGCGTGCTTCCTTCACCGGCCCGACGCCTTCAAGGTCGATCACATTGAACTTGGCGCGGCTGTTGACGTAGGCGCGGTCCACGTCCCCCACCGCCGCCGCCTCGTCGGGCTGCCCGTCGGGGGTGGTGTAGCGGCCGTCGCAGCGGTGCCAGGCGATGCGAAGTTCGTCATCCACGGCGTTGAGGAGCGCGGCATACGTGTCGCGGCGGGCGAGGTAGAGAGCGACGGTGGCCGTATCGTCCATGGAGGTGACTCCCGTGACCGTGGTGCACGCGGATCTGCGTGCCGACACGCTACCCGCCCGCACCCCGGGGTCATGGGGGTACGGACGGGAAATCACCGGCATTGGGGAAGGACCGAAGGATCAGCAGTCGGTACGCGAGATCTCCGGGTTCGCGTAGCGCACCGAGCGGCGCGGGGACATGCGTACCGGCGCCACGGTCCGCCGCCGATCCGCCCCGTCGCCGACCTCGTTGCCGTTGCTGCTGGTGGGGCCGCACTCCGCGTCCGGGGCGCACGCGAGCTGCGGCGAGCACGTGTCGAAGCTCGGGTTGCAGTCCGGCAGACATGTCGGCTGATCGCTCACCCGTGTGTGCGGGAACGCCTCCTCCAGCACACCGCGTACATCGCGCGCGATCCGCCCCTTGTAGATCTCCTCAAGGCTGTGCGTGCGTACGTTGCCGAGGGGCATCCAGCGGGCGAACACGCACGGCCAAACCTCTCCGCGCGGGGAGATCGCGAACTTGCCTCGTCCGCACCGTCCGCACAGCCTGCGCACGTCCGGCGCCGTCTCGTCAGCGCCCCGACCAAAGGGGCGGATACCGTCCGTGCGCACGTCCCGGATGCCGAGCTGGAGCAGTTCGTGTGCGGCGTGGTCGGGGCGCTGCCCCCTAAGGACGTGGATCACGCTGCCGCGCATGGGGATGCCCAGCTCTCGTGCCTTGTCGATGTTGGCGCGGGTGCGCAGGTGAGAGCCGCGTCCCTCGGTCACGTCATCGTGATCGCTCTGATCGTCGCTGTAGTAGCTGAACGCGAGGCGCACCCCGCGCAATCGCAGCGCTTCCCACACGGGGTCGCTGATGTGGGTCAGGTTGGAGAAGACCTCCACGCGCATCGCGTGGCGAAGGGCGTGCCGGATATAGGCGGGCAGTCCCGGGTGGAGGGTGGGTTCCCCGCCGATGAACTGCACGTCGCGTACACCGATACCGTGCAGTTCGTCGAGCACCCGCAACCAGTCGTCATCCGTCATGTCCCCGTGATCCCCCTGGGGCGATGAATCGGCGTAACAGTGACGGCAGTTGAGATTGCACAAGCCGGTGATCTCCAGCCATGCGAACGTGGGCCGTAGCGGCAGTGCGCTCATGTTTGCCCCTCGCTCGGGTCGGGCCGTTCGCACGCCACCTTGGGATGGGGGTGCCGGTGGATTGGGCGGCAGGTGCGAGCCATCAGCCCCTCACCTCCACCGCGCCGCGGACGTGCCACGGGCGTTCATGACGTCTCCCCGTGCGCCTTGCGCAGCTCGATGATGCGCTCGACCTGGCAGGCGTACAGCTCCAAATGACCGGGCGACAGGATGAGTACGGCCTCACTCGTCCCGCCGTCGTCGAAGTGGACCCGAACGGGCAGTGCGCCTTGCTGCGTGCGGTGGTCGTAGACCACGTCACGTCGATGCGGCGTGACGTGAGTGACCTGAGAGGGCACGGGCTTGAGCGTGGTGCCGTCTGCGGGGGCAGACCACTCCTTGCCGCCCCCGGGCGGGCGCAGGTGGTAGGTCGTCACCCCCTCGCCGGGCCGGGCGACCACGACGCCGACCCGCCCCTTCCGGGCGGTGTCCCGGGCAAGGTCGCCGAGCCGCGGATGGAACGGGGGAGTCGTGCCTAACTCTGCGTCCTGGACCGGGAGATGAGACGTTGTTCGTCGCGTCATGCCCTCGACGCTAGGAGCGGTTCAGGGACCCAATATGAATCCGAGGAATACGACCCTCATCCGTCCAGGTGGAAGCGGTCCGACATGCGGCGCAGCTGCTCGCGCGTGCCGGCGCGCTCGGCGTAGACGATGCTCCGGAGCGTGGAGCGGGCGATGGGGTGGTTGCGTACGAGCTGTGGCGCGATCCGCTCGGCGGTCTCCAGCTCGACGAGTGCCCTGTCGCGGTTGCCGTCCCACAGCCACGCCCGAGAGAGGTCCATGTGGTGGTGTCCCTGGCGGGAGTTGGGCAGCGCCGTGACCAGCTCGGGACCGGAGCGCCGGTTTATGGCGAGGGCCTTGGTCTGGTCTCCGGTCTCCAGGGCGACGCTGATCGCGTGAATGTGCACATTGCCCGCGGAGAACGTCAGCGAGTGGCGGTCGTAGACCGGTGGCCCCTGGTACTCGCCCATGCGGTCGGCGGCTTCGCGCGCGTGGCCGATGCGGTCCTCGGCCTCGGCGGAGTGGTTGCCTCGTGCGGCGGAAACGGCGGCACGGAGCTGGAGCGAGCCCCAGGCCCGGACAGCGAGCGGATCGCCTCGGTCGTAACCGTCCTGCACGGCGGCCAGTGCCCGGTCCGACAGCGCGAGCGAGTCGGCCCAGTCGGCTGTTGCCCACATGTCCCAGACCCGCATCCAGTCAGCGACAGCCGGCAGCACCGCGTCGCCTGACAGCCGAGCGGACCAGGTGGCGCGCTCGGCGGCCATGGCGATCAGCTCGGGGTGCCCGAGCGCGTGCGCGGCAGTATGAGCGAACTTGCAGGCGACCGCGTAGACCGCGTACGCCTCCTCGCGCTCGTGCCCGTCGGCGACTTCGGCGAGCGCCCGGGCCTCGCGCAGCACGTCGGGCAGGACGCGCAGGATCGCGACGTTGGCCGCTGTGTCCCGCAGCCGGTGCAGTCGGCTCATCTCGCGCCACAGCTGGCCAGACGGCCGAGGTGCGCCCTCGAACACCGGCGCGAGGTCATAGCGGCGCAGCTCCCGCATGATCGACGAGGCGGAGACCTGCCATTGGTTCTCGGCTGGACTGCTCGTGTACGGACGCCCGATCAGGTCGTTCGGGTGTACATGCAGCTCCGCGGCAATGAGGTTGAGCAGCCCCACGCGGTCTATCTCGATCTGTCCGCGCTCCATCTTGGACACCCAACCTTGGGATTTCCCAAGGGCTGAGGCGAGGTCCGCCTGCGGCATGCCGAGGCGCAGACGCGCCCGGCGCACACGACGGCCGATCTCCTCGGCTTCCTCCAGCATCAGCGCACCCCCAAGCTGCGGCGGCCTGCCGTGCTCATGCGGTCGGCAAGGCAGCCCGCTCCATCCGGTCCGGTCGGGCCTGTCTCTGAGAACGGTACCCATGCCCGCGCCAAGCAGGGCGTCGCCGAGGGCGCTGCCTTGCGCCCCGAGGGCGCACTCGGGCACAAGGGCCCGAAAGAGGAGAACGGCGGCAACCACTGACTGTGGTTGCCGCCGTTCTCGCCGGCGGTTTGCCGAAAGTGGCTGGTCAGATCCCGGCCGCCGTCGACAGATCCTCCTTGATGGCCGCCAGCGTTCCGGCCGCGCGGCCGCGGGCCTCCGGGAGGCCGTCCGCCGAGGCCACCGGGACCACGACCTCCAGGTAGCACTTGAGCTTGGGCTCGGTGCCGCTGGGGCGGACGACGACGCGGGCGGCCTCGATGCCGGCCTCCGGCGCGCCGGAGAGGTAGTAGCGCAGGCCGTCGGTGGGCGGCAGCGCCTCGGTGCCCTCGTTCAGGTCGTCGGCGCGGTGCACGGTCAGGCCCGCCAGCGCGGTCGGCGGCTGCTCGCGCAGCCGGCGCATCGCGTCGGAGATCAGGGACAGGTCCTCGACGCGGACCGAGAGCTGGTCGGTGGCGTGCAGCCCGAACCGCACCGCGAGGTCGTCCAGCAGGTCGTCGAGGGTGCGGCCGGCCTGCTTGAGCTCCGCGGCCAGTTCGGCGATCAGCAGGGCGGCGGTGATGCCGTCCTTGTCGCGTACGCCCTGGGGGTCGACGCAGTAGCCGAGCGCCTCCTCGAAGGCGTAGCGCAGGGAGTCCACCCGGGCCAGCCACTTGAAGCCGGTCAGCGTCTCCTCGTACGGCAGCGCGGCGCCGGCGGCGATACGGGACATCAGCTGGGAGGAGACGATCGTCGTGGCGAAGGTGCCGGAGGCGCCCTTGGCGACCAGGTGGGCGGCGAGCAGGGCGCCGACCTCGTCGCCGCGCAGCATCCGCCAGCCCTCGGGGGTGCCGGGGGCCGGGACGGCGACGGCGCAGCGGTCCGCGTCGGGGTCGTTGGCGATGACGATGTCCACCTCGCCGGCGCCCTGGGACCGGGCGGTGGCGAACGCGAGGTCCATCGCGCCCGGCTCCTCCGGGTTGGGGAAGGCGACCGTCGGGAAGTCCGGGTCCGGTTCGGCCTGCTCGGCGACGACCGCGGGGGCCGGGAAGCCCGCCCGGTCGAAGGCGGCGAGGAGGGTGTCGAGGCCGACGCCGTGCATCGGCGTGTAGACGACCTTCACGTCCCGGGGGGAGTCGGGGGTCAGCACGGCGTCGGTGCGCGCCAGGTAGGCCGCCAGGACGGTGTCGTCGAGGGTCTCCCAGCCGGACTCGGGGCGCGGTACCTCGGCCAGCGAGCGGATCGCGGCGATCTCGGCGGCGATCTCGCCGTCCGCGGGCGGCACGATCTGCGAGCCGTCGCCCAGGTAGACCTTGTAGCCGTTGTCGCGCGGCGGGTTGTGGCTGGCGGTGA
Source organism: Streptomyces sp. NPDC059008 (assembly GCF_042749045.1). Lineage (NCBI taxonomy): Bacteria > Bacillati > Actinomycetota > Actinomycetes > Kitasatosporales > Streptomycetaceae > Streptomyces > Streptomyces sp. NPDC059008. The sequence goes on from NZ_JBHYJC010000002.1 coordinate 533,894, forward strand.
CCTCGACTCCGGCGACCGCGCCCAGGTGCCTTATCGCGAAGGCCAGTACGGGCGTGGGCAGCGGGCGCGGCAGCAGCGCGGCGCGCAGGCCCGCGCCGATCATCACGGCGGCGGTGTCGCGGGCGAAGTCGGCGCTCTTGTGGCGCGCGTCGTAGCCGATGACGACCAGTCCCGAGCCCTGGCCCTTGGCCTTGAGGTACGCGGCGAGGCCGGCCGCGGCCCGGATGACCACCGAGCGGTTCATCCGCATCGGGCCCGCGCCCAGCTCACCGCGCAGCCCGGCGGTGCCGAACTGCAGGGTGCCGGCGAACCGCGCGGCCAGCTCCGCCGCGATGTCGGCGTCGCCGGCGGCTTCGATGAGCTTGGACAGCTCGTCCCGGGTCTCCGGGTCGGGGTCCTCGGCCAGCCATGCCTGGGCCTGGTTGATCAGCTCCGCGGGATCGGTAGCCACGTGATGCTCCTGATGGTGGATACGGGTGGGGGGCGCGCTGCGGGGTGCCCGTGAGCGGGGCCTGGTCCCGGCTCGTCACGCTTACCCCGTACGTGCGGGGAGGGAGCCGCAGAACCGGCCATTGGCGGGTCGCGGAGGCGGGCGGCGCGCGGGTGGTGCGTCCGGC